>JAVBOL010000021.1:0-65313 GCA_031550615.1 Rikenellaceae bacterium
GCGATCTGTATGCCTTAATAATTCAAACGCCGTCCTATGATCCAAAACTAAGATCGCCGAGGAAATCGGTATAGGCCGAACAACTACAACCATGCTTTTAAATGAATGTGAGGCACTCGGTTTACTAAAAACTATCCCAGGCGGGTATGAGATAACAGAAGATTGCCTGAGCCACACGGCAGTCAATAACAAGGTCAATAATCCAATTTATAAGGCAATATGCGACTTCTGCGAATCGAAAGGCGTAACCTCGCCCAAGTGGGACAAAGACGCGATGAGTGTAATCCAAACCAAATATAACACGGTGGACTTATTAAAAGCTGAACTTAATAAGCGGTGTAAGCGGTTGCCGAAAAAGATTGCTATGGCGTATTTCGTCGCCGCTCTCAGAATGGGGGCACAATACAACACAGTAAAAACGAATAAATATGTAAAAGTGAAAAATCAATATCCTTTTTAGCCTTATATTACACTCCGACTTGAATATAGGTCGGAGTTTTTCGCTAAATTTGGGAAAAACTAATAATCACGCCTTTTTTCTTATATATGAATAGGATTATACTTATTGGAAACGGCTTTGACAAAGCTCATAAGTTAGATACAGGATATGAGGACTTCATAAATCATTTCTGGAGTGAATTTGCCGTTAAAATATTTTCGGAAGGGAAACAATATTTAGAATCATATGAGTATAGGCAAGATGACAATGTCTATGCATATTTTAAAATTAACAGACAAGGGGAATGCGATAGTAAGATATCATTGTCAGAGTTAAGAGATCATGCTTCAGAGATTAAGACTCTCTCTGAATTACAAGCAACTATTGCAGATTATAATGCTAAGCGACGGGAACTATGCCGAAAGACAAAGAGCGACCCACATGGGCATTGTTCAGGCGGGAGTGTTTCTTTTGAACTAAACATTTGCAATTCATTTTTAAAGCGAATTTCTGAAAAAGCTATTGAAAACTGGGTCGATATAGAAAGAGAGTATTATGATGCCTTAGTGGAGCTACTTTCAGAAAACGACTCAAAAAAACGAAACGAAAAGGTTAAAATATTAAACGACGAGTTTAATGCGGTTAAAAGACTTCTTGTAGAATACTTAATTCAGGTTAATGATAAAAAGAAACCTGAGATTCTTGAGTCTGTAAATGATGCATTCAGAAGTCCAATAAAACATAACGAAATTGTCCATAGCGCACAAGATGCTTTCATGGAATATGTAAAGCAAAGGGCTATTGATTATGGAGTATTTATGCGCAATAGAAGTAAACTTTCTTTCGCAGAAATAGAACAAGAACAGCTAAATGAGATTGCTCTAAACGAAATAATCGAAAATGGTGTACCACCCCAAAGGACGTTAATTTTAAATTTCAATTATACTAACACAGCAAAAGAACTATATATCGATGGAAAGCTGAATTTCGAGGTGATAAATATACACGGAGAACTCAACAATGCACAAAATCCAATAGTTTTTGGATATGGCGATGAAATGGATAGCGATTACGCAAGATTAGAAAACGAAAGTAATAGTTGCTTTACCGATAATTTTAAGCAATACCATTATAATTTCACAAATAATTACAGTGAATTAATTAACTTTATACAGGATGGTCATTATCAGGTCTGTATTATGGGACATTCGTGTGGGAGCTCTGACAGGGCGCTGTTAAACACTCTACTTGAGCATGATAATTGCGTATCTGTCAGGTTGTTTTATAGGCAATACGAGGATGGCTCAGATGATTATAATGTACTATTTAAAAATACTTGCCGTAATTTTAAAGACAAAACAAGAGCGAGAAATACAGTTGTAAATAGGATGATCTGCACTCCATTAGTCCCAGTCAGTAAAGGATAACCGTATATTAATCAGACAAGTACCCACTCTATGAAAGCTACCCCCGCCCATATCGAGCGGGGGATTTTTATTGACCTTACACAGTTATTACTAATACACAGTTTTTGAATTAGAAATCAAGATTAAGACAATTAAAAATCATCGAGGCATCTAAATCAATGCCTGCAATTTAAAAACTAAAAGCCATTCCTGCGGGGATGGTTTTTTCGTTTAATAACCTTTAAATCTTACTAATATGAACGACATCAAAGACATCGTGCGGCAGAACATTCTGCACCAGCAGACCTATGTGGTCGAAGAACTATTTAACCGTGGAGCAATCCCAGACAAGTATCTGGCTCGATTGACGCAGGACATCCTGCAATGGTGGCTTGTTACCCCTAATTTCGCCCGTCGCCTGCGCCTAAAAGACGAGGCCATAGTCGAGGCTCTGGGGTGCTCATGGTGGGGCAGAGCCACAGCAGGGCAGTTGCTCGTGGATGATGAGGTAATACGAGAGATATGCAATTCGGACGAATAACTACGAGTGACATAATTTCTAAGGGGGTATATAAAATGGGAAATACCTAAATTGTGTCACTCCAATTCTGAAACCAAGACATATTTCCCAAGTTGGAAATAACAAACAAAACCTAAAATAGCTTTTTTCAGAAAGATAAAGGCTATTTTTGTCCTGAGCAACAGCCAAAAAAAGAGAAGCGCGCACATTTGTTTAAGAAGATATTTCCATATCTTTGCAATGCTACTGAATAAGTAGCGGCGCACTTGAACAGAAAGTGTTTAGACATTCCTGGGTAACGAATCTGGTAAATTCATCAATAACAGGAATAGAGCGCCTCTCTCACGTTTCTTATACTTTCACAGTATAAAGGGCGTGGGCTGTTGCTTGTTTTGTTATTGGGCTTACCAGAGCCTGTTACCCAGAATAAGTCTACAGTCCCACGCTTTCTTTTTGCTATTACCGCCACTTAGGGACTGGGGGGCTGCACTACGAAATCATGAATAATACAGAAGATTTGATCATTTCATATATAAATGATATTAACGCTCATCTTGATAGCATTATAAATGCCATGCCTCATAGACTTATTACCCCTTTAAACTATGACCAAATAGAT
This sequence comes from Rikenellaceae bacterium, assembly GCA_031550615.1. Lineage (GTDB taxonomy): Bacteria > Bacteroidota > Bacteroidia > Bacteroidales > Rikenellaceae > JAVBOW01. Next base: position 2,985 of record JAVBOL010000021.1, read on the forward strand.
AAGTTGTATACAGCTACATACTCACTCCAACAAAAATTAGAACAGCAATTAAAGCAGTTAAATCAAAGCACATGGGCTTTGCAATGCGCTACTCTTAATGAGCAATATAAGTCCGCTTTAGCGGGTATTCACAACAAAAAGGTTAAGTATTTAATAGATGAATTGGAGTATTCTGAACTACAAGCCAAAACGCAACATGTTGACTCTGGGCCATATTAAGCAATGTTAACATAACCCACTAAAACCTAACCACAATGAAAGTTGATCGAGAACCAGATTTTTTCGACCTCTCTTTGAGAGAAATGTTTGACCCATTCAGAGATTTAACCGTACAACAACAGGCAACATTGGCTTATTTTGTAGGGGCTCTCTCAAAATGTACAGGCAATGAAATGCTATTTGTGGGAAGTCAGATGTTAGATGAGGATGCCAATATGATACTTTCATTAATGATTAATGCACCGATAGAGCAAAAGAAATCTTATCTCGCAAATATTCCTGCGAAATACAAGAATGACTTAATGCGTCTGTTCCTCATATCTTTATGTGCGATAGGTTTGCCTAAGCGAACTATTATCACACAAAAAGAGTTTGAGTTAATCTCGGCTATATTAAGCAATGCCAACATAACCTCTTTGGATATTTCAAAGTATGCTCTTAATATGGGAATTTCCGTTGCATAAAAAGCTATAACTATGACAAAAGAACAATTATTGAGACTATCTAACCGCGAACTTGCCGAAGAATTTGACCGTCTTGTGACCATTGCACAAAAACGAAAGAACGCACAGGAGGGTTTTGGAGTTAAACTCCTCACAACTGTTGGACGTTGGAGTACTCGCGGTGGTACAATAAGAATGATTCGGGAGAGATTGGATTGTGGAGCAATATCTCGCGAAGAGGTAATCGCAAAAATAGAAGAAATGGAAATGACGCTATTATTGGGTGGTAATCCATTTTAAACCATATCGTAACCTATTGACAAAAACATAAATGAAACGCATCTTAACCATACCCGCCATTACTATATTCTGCTTATATGCTTGCACGACTCCGCAAGCTCAATCCACCATAGACAACCAACTGCAAGACATTGCCGCTAATAGCCTCAAAGGTCAATTAATAATGCAAGATGCCGATTACGGAACGGTTATCATCACGGAAGTTGCCACAGGCGAGGTAAAAGCATTGGTAAACCTCGACTGCCAAGCCGATAGCACAGTAATCGCCTCACGAATGAATTATGCTACGGATTGGCTGTATGAACCTGGCTCGACTTTCAAGATTGCCTCTTATATAGCCTTACTTGAAAATGGCGTTTCGCCCGATATGACGGTCGATTGCGAGAATGGCAAGGCTATGATTAATGGAGTAATGGTCGCTGACGATCATTCCGAGGGCGAAATATCCTTGAGGGATGCATTATGTTATTCAATGAATATAGGAATCGCTAAGGCTGTTTACAGCACTTTCAATGCTGATCCCGACCGTTATATGAATTGCGTTCAAATCCTGTTTCCAGATATCGACAGCGTGAAACGGGCTGAGTTTCCAACTCAACCTAATCTCGTTAAGGTAGCTTATGGATATGGCGTTAAGGTTACTCCAATGCACGTTATTGCGCTGTATAATGCCATAGCCAATAATGGCAAATATATCTCGCCTACACTCGTAACGAGAAAGCCAGAACAAGGTAAAGCTATCTGCTCTGATGAAATATTGTCAGAAGTTAATGCCGTTTTATCTGAAAACTTGGATGGGCTATTTAAAAAGCAGAATGCACGAGGCTATTGCTCCACAACGCAGTTAAGCTATGATAACGGCGAATATGTGGATGAACAAGGTGGACGGCAGTATTATGCTTGCGCTGTTGGCTCTTTTCCTGCCGATAATCCGAGATACTCTGTCTTTGTAGGAATAAAGACATATTACGGCAATAGCAGATTCCATACCTATTACGGTGCAGGGCTTGCAATGCCTGTGTTTACACAGATTGCAGATGCACTTAAATCGGAGTGACATAATTTTAAACGGGTATAAAAATGGAGAAACATCAATAATTACGTCGTACTCAATGATAGGGGCAATTATAGGAGATATCGTAGGCTCTCGTTTTGAGTTCAAGAATTATCTGGACACAGATTTTGAATTATTCTCGACCGAGAACGATTTTACTGATGATACTGTTTGCACGATAGCCACCGCAGACTGGATCGTAAGAATGCACGATGACAAATTCAATATACAGCATTCTTACACCGATATCTTGCAATCATGGTGTAGGAAATATCGCAAGTTCAGGGGGTATGGCGCAAAGTTTACGGGATGGATAGATTACGACCCCAGACCGTATAATAGTTATGGTAATGGAAGTGGCATGCGGGTATCTCCTGTTGGTTACTACTTCCCGACTGCGCATGGCGTGCTTAAATACGCTACCTTATCGGCACAGGTCAGCCATAATCACAAAGAGGGCATTCATGGCGCAAGGGCAATCGCATTAGCTATATATCTGGCTCGTCAGAAACTTGATAAAACTACTATAGGGGAGCACATCCAGAGATTGTTCGGATATAGAGTTTTCTTGGATATTAATAAGGTGCGCGAAACAAATAGCTTTAATGAAACTTGCCAGATAACAGTACCGCAAGCAATAGCAGTTTTTCTGGCAAGTAATGACTTTGAAGATGCAATACGGCTTGCTGTGTCTATTGGTGGCGATTCTGATACAATTGCTTGTATGGCAGGCGGCATAGCAGGGGCTTATTATGGCGTTCCTGATAATCTTATCAAACGAGCGTATGAATATTTACCCGAAGATATGGTCGCTGTCGTCGAGGAATTCAATAAACGAGTAATTTGCTATTAGCGTTTATTTGGGTGACACAATTTTCACAGGGGTATATCAATGAGGAAAACAGTAATATTATGGCAGAGCAAGCAGGTGTAAAAATAATTAAGATAACAGAAACCCTATGGGAGCAGACAGAGGGACTACAAGCAATAGAAGTAACTGTATTTGAGGAAAAAGTAAATGAATCCCAAAAGAAAGAAACGACAAAGAAAGGAGTATTCTGGGGCTTCCTTGATAAAAACGGACAGGAGATTATAGAAACTAAATACGATGTTGTTTGGAAGTTTTGTGATGGATTGTCAAAAGTGAAATTGTCAGGTAAATGGGGGTGTATAAATAAACAAGGAGAAGAAGTTATCCCTACTGTTTATGATACATTACATTTTTCTACTGATGGTTTAATTCAAGTACAAAAGAAAGGCAAATGGGGACGACTTGACACACAGAACAATGTAATCATTGACTGCAAATACGACTATGTTTTCCCTTTTTATGATGGGCTGGCAGGTATCAAAGTCGGTAAATTATATGGCTATGTCGATAAAACAGGCGCGGAGGTAATTTCGCCTACCTATGATGAGGTATGGTTTTTCTCTAATGGACGAAGTCAAGTCCGCAAAGGAGACAGACGATTTTTTATTGATAAACATGGTGTTATATGCGAATAGAATATCCCGACCAACTCGGTCGGGGTATATTTGCTGTGACACAATTTTCACAGGGGTATAGAAAGTAGAAGTTTTAAAATCACGTCACAAAGAACGATGAAATACATATCCTTACTGACTACTGTATTGTTTGTCGGGCTATACACCGCTAATGCTCAGAAGCCCAAGATATCTTTTAGAAATGCCTTTGCAAAAGCGAGACATGAGCTAGGCGCAAAAGGTGTTTTTGAGTGGAATAGCAGTTTATATACTACTGAATATGCCGAAGAATTAGACGAGAAGGACTATACAAGGGAAAGAAGTTATCAGCTAATTACTCTCCATGATTCTATTTCATATGCTGTAGGGGTTGATATTAGTCACAATGAAGATGGGACGCGCCTTAAAGGTGCATTGAATATGTCTGTTGTTACTCAAGGAATGAACGATGTGCTAAATAACAATAATCGTATGGGGGTACACTCCGATCAAGACTCGTATTCAGTAGGTGTTTATGCGGGAATTCATATGGTCAAAGTGAATGATTATATGGCTAAATTGGGATTTAAAACATTGAATATTCCTATGGTAACCACCGCAATTAACGATGTCTTAAATTATCGTTCATATATGACCCGAACAGAAGCACGTGATTTCTATACTGAATGGGGTCTAGGGGCTTGTGCTAAGTGTATTAAGGATAATTTAAGGGAGTCCGAGCATTACATTGATAGTATTCGCCAAAATGACCCCAAAATCAAAACAACAGAAAGCGGCCTGTTATACGAAATAATAGAGTTAGGAGATAGGAATATTAGGGTGAAACGCAATTCGGATGATATTGTGGCTGCTTACAAGGCTAATCTTAAAAATGGGACTGCTATATACGAGTGCAATAGCGATACAATGCAAGTCAATCGGTTTATTGAGGGGTGGGCAGAGGGCATCAGGCTTATAGGTAAAGGAGGGAAAATGAGGCTTATAATTCATCCCGATTTAGCGCATGGTCAGAATATGGATGATACTCCCCCTAATTCAGTGTTGTTATTTGAGGTTGAACTGATAGATGTTATTCATAAAAGCCCATTTAGATTATTATGGGAGAGCATCAAGAGGCTATTTGGTGTTTCTGACGAAGATGAGTAACAGGATTTTACAATGGGTATCAAAATGAATATTCCTAAAATTATGTCACGATAAATCGAACTATCGACCTCGCTCAGAAATGGGCGAGGTTTATTTTTTCATTTAGAAATTAAGACAGCATAAAATCTTAAAAGTGCAAGGGGGCTGAAAATTTGTGCGCGATTTTTTTTGCGTGGCGATTTTCAACCTAATGCTACTGATTGTTAAACAAATAAATCAACTTAATATTAACCGCAGAAGAATAAAATCAATCGACATTTGTTTACCCTTATGTTTACCCCCGCAGTAAAAAGAACATTGGTCAAATCCCAAAAACAGGCCCAGGCTGTTGTAGCTCAGTGGTACGCCCCGAAAGGCGAAGCCTTTGGGGGCCTTGGGAGCACTTCCTTGGTAAGGAAGAGGTCACGAGTTCAATCCTCGTCAACAGCTCAGGAATTAGGAAGCCTTCTGGGCTTCCTTTTTTGTTTGTATTCCGTGCTGTACGCCCTCTATCGCCTTATTACATCTTCTCGCTCGCCTAACTTTGAAAAATGGGTACAAAAAGGAATTATGATCGCACGTTCAAGGAGCGAGCGGTCAAGATGAGTTACGAACGCGAGAGCGTTAAGGCGTTGGCAGCGGAGCTGGGGATCACATGGTTAGCGTCTTTATAAGTGGCGGGCGGAGTACGCCGAGCATGGCGAATCGAGTTTTCAGGGTCACGGAGTCGAGCGTCTGAGCGATGAGGGCCGTCAGGTCAAGGATCTTGAGAAAGAGTTGCGTAATACCAAGATGGAGCTTGAGATACTAAAAAAAGCGATCGCCGTCTTCTCCAAGATAGACAGGTAATGTATTCATTCATTGACATCAACAGGGGCCGTTATCCTGTTGGGATGATGGCACGCGCACTTAGGATCAGCCTCCGTTCGTATTATGACTATAGGGCAGGTATTCCCAGTAAACGCGAACAGAAGCGCGAGTATCTGGAACACCGTATTCAGGAGCTCTACGCGGCGGCTAAAGGGCGTTATGGAGCGCCCCGTATCGCCGCCGAGATAAAAGCCTCTGGCTATGCGGTATCGGGCAATACAGTCGCCAAGTATATGAAGCGGATGGGTTTACGCAGTAAATTGTGCTGTAAGTACAAGGGCAGTTACTCTTATAAGCCTCACTCGCTCCGTATCTGTCCGAACCATCTGGACAGGCAGTTTACGGCGGAGGTATGGGTGTCGGATATAACGTATATCCACACCAGGGAGCACTTCCTATACCTGACCTCAGTCATCGACCTGTACGACCGTAAAGTGGTCGGATGGAGCCTGAGCGATAACCTCACGGCAAAGGATACCGCCGTGAGGGCTTATCAGATGGCGGTGAAAAACAGAAAAGTGTCTTCAGGAATGATCTTCCACTAGGATCGCGGAGTGCAGTATGCCTCCGAAGAGTTCCGCACCGAGATCAAGGGACGGATCGTGCAAAGTATGTCCCGCAAGGGAAACTGCTGGGATAATGCGGTCGCCGAGAGTTTCTTCCGTAAGCTAAAGTGCGAGATGGTATATGGAAATACGACGCTCTCTGCTGAGCAAATGGAGTTGGAAATATTCGAGTATATAGAAATCTGGTATAACAAAACCAGACGACACTCAACGCTTCGAAATATGACGATAGACGAGTTCTGGAAAATCAATGCAAAAAGTGCTTAACTTTTTGTGCAGAAAAAGTTGGGAATTCCACATACTCATCCAACAGGATAAAAATCATCCTGGTTAACCGGCATGAAAAAGAAGACATTATAGTAAGCAGGGAAAGAATGTCTGACTTTAAAACCTGGATGGACAGATAATTATCCATCGCCGGTCATTCACAAAGGTGCAGTTTCTAAATAAAATGCGCCCCCGGATCACTCCGGGGGCGCATTCGTTTTGACAGTCGGAGGTTAGATAACGCCCTGCTCGACCATAGATTTGGCGACCTTCATGAATCCGGCGATGTTGGCGCCCTTCATGTAGTTGACGTATTTGCCTTCGGTGCCGTACTCTACGCATGCGTCGTGGATCGAGGACATGATGCCCTTGAGTTTCTCGTCGACCTCCTCGGCGCTCCAGGAGAGTTTCATCGAGTTCTGGGTCATCTCCAGGCCCGAGGTAGCCACGCCGCCGGCGTTGACGGCCTTGCCCGGCCCGTAAGGTATCTTATTGTGGATCAGCGCGTCGATGGCTTCGGGGGTGCAACCCATGTTCGAAACCTCGGCCACCAACTGCACTCCGTTGGCGATCAGCTTCTTAGCGTCGTCGCCATTGAGCTCGTTCTGGATGGCGCAGGGCATGGCGATGTCTACCTTGACCTCCCAGGGCTTTTTGCCGGCATGGAAGGTCGATCCTGCGAATTTCTCGGCGTAGGGAGCCACCACGTCGTTGTTCGAGGCGCGCAGTTCGAGCATATATGCGATCTTCTCGTCGTTCATGCCGTTGGGGTCGTGGATATAGCCGTCGGGGCCAGAGATCGTAACCACCTTGGCGCCCAGTTCGGTAGCCTTCATGGTCGCACCCCAGGCCACGTTGCCGAAGCCGGATACGGCCACGGTCTTGCCGGCCAGTTTGTCACCTGCCGTTTCGAGCATCTGGCGCACGAAATAGACCGCGCCGAAGCCCGTAGCCTCGGGACGGATCAGCGAACCGCCGTAGGAGAGGCCCTTGCCGGTCAGCACGCCGGTGTTTTCCAGGGCCAGTTTGCGGTACATGCCGTAAAGGTAGCCCACCTCGCGCGCACCTACGCCTATATCACCGGCCGGCACGTCGGTTTCGGGGCCTATATGGCGCCACAGCTCGGTCATGAAGGCCTGGCAGAAACGCATCACCTCACGGTCGGACTTACCCTTGGGGTTGAAGTCCGAGCCACCCTTCGCGCCACCCATGGGCAGCGTCGTGAGGGCGTTCTTGAACGTCTGCTCGAAGCCCAGGAACTTGAGGGTCGAGAGCGTAACGCTGGGGTGGAAACGAAGGCCGCCTTTGTAGGGACCGATGGCATTGTTGAACTGCACGCGGTAGCCGATATTGACCTGCACCTCGCCCTTGTCGTCTATCCACGACACTTTGAAGGTGAATATACGGTCGGGCTCGACGATGCGCTCGGCGATCTTGTTGGCTTCGAAAGCCGGGTTGGCGTTATACACGCTCTCGATCGTGGTGAGCACTTCGCGCACCGCTTGCAGGAATTCGCTTTCGCCGGGATGCTTGCGCTCAAGCTCGGCCATCAGGTTATTGACGTTCATATCGATATTATGATTTTAGAGTTATGGGTCCAAAATTATACATTTTTTCGGGTGGATGTGCGCCGTTGCCTGTTTTTAGACTAAATAAATATTTTTATTTATTTATAGAACAGTGAGTGCGGCAGATGAAGAATTTTAAACATGGTTTTTTAACAAAACATTCTTAACTTTGTATGATTAATTCGACACTTATGCCGCAGTACAGATTAGAGGAAGTAACCGACAAGCACCAGATCAAGGAATTCCATAACCTCCCCAAACGTTTATACAAAGGCAACCGCCACTGGGTCTGCCCCCTGGACGGCGACATAGAATCGCGCTTCGACCCCTCGCGCAACGCCCTTCTGAGCGGCGGGCAGGCCATCCGCTGGATAGCGCGCGACGCAAAGGGCCAGGTCGTGGGACGCATAGCCGCCTTTTTCAACAACGAGCAGGTCGGCGCATACGACGAGTTGCCTACGGGCGGGTGCGGGTTCTTCGAGGCGATCAACGACCAGGAGCTTGCCAACCTGCTCTTCGACGCCTCGCGCGACTGGCTCGCCGCACGCGGAATGCAGTCCATGGTGGGCCCGGTCAACTTCGGCGACCGCGACCAGTGGTGGGGGCTGCTGGTGGAGGGGTACGAGCTGCAACCCCTCTACGCCAACAACTACAACCCGGCATATTATAAGGAGTTGTTCGAGAACTACGGGTTCCAGAACTACTTCAACCAATTCTCATACTACCGCGACATGAAGCAGGGGGTGTTCAACCCCGCCGTCTACGACCGCGTAAAACGCCTTACGGAAACTCCCGGCTACCGCTTCGAGCATATCAAAAAGGGCAACCTCACGCAGGTGGCCGACGATTTCCGCCGCATCTACAACAAGGCGTGGGCCCTGTTCACGGGCGTGAAACCCATCGACCGCGAACACGCGCAGAAACTGATGCGCACCATGAAACCGATCATCGACGAGCGGCTGATCTACTTCGCGTACTTCAACGACGAGCCTATCGGCTTCTTCATAATGGTGCCCGACATCAACCGCGTGATCGGCAAGTTCGGGGGCAAGCTCAACCTTATCAATAAACTGCGCCTGGTGTGCGACCTGCGGCGCGGCAAGGCCGACCGCATCTTCGCGATCATCTTCGCCGTAGACCCCGATTTCCACGGCAAGGGCATCGAGAGCGGCATCATGCACAGCTTCGAGAAGACCCTCGCCAGAGGCGTGAAGCTGCCCTACAAGACCCTTGAGCTGGCGTGGATCGGCGATTTCAACCCCGTTATGATGCGCATGTGCGAAAATTACGTCTGCGCCTCGCGCCACAAGATGCACACCACCTACCGCTACCACTTCGACCGCAGCATCGAGTTCAAGCGCTGCCCACGCATGGGCATAAAACGCAACACGGCAACCGCAAACTAAAACCTCATACTTATGAACGTCAAGGATATAACCTTGAGCCATCTCTCTGGCGAAACCCGCGCAGAGCACGACCTGTTGGGCGATATGAATATCCCCGTGGAGTATTACTTCGGCGTGCAGACCATGCGCGGCATCGAAAACTTCAACATCAGCCGCACCAAACTCTACTTCTTCCCCGAAGTGGTCGACGCGCTGGCCGACGTCAAGCAAGCCGCGGCGCTGGCCAACCGCGACCTGGGGCTGCTCGAACCCGAGATATGCGACGCTATCGTCAAAGCGTGCGAGGAGATCAAAAAAGGCAGTCTGCACGGCCATTTCGTGGTCGACACGATCCAGGGCGGCGCCGGCACCTCGACCAATATGAATGCCAACGAGGTGATCGCCAACCGCGCCCTCGAACTGATGGGGCACAAAAAGGGGGAATATAAATACTGCCACCCCAACAACCACGTCAACCTCTCGCAATCGACCAACGACGCCTACCCCACCGCCATAAAGATCGCGCTGATGCGCAGCATCGAGAAACTGTCGGCGGAGCTCAAAGAATTGATCGCATCGTTCACACGCAAGGGCGAGGAGTTCTCGGACGTCATAAAAATGGGGCGCACCCAGCTTCAGGACGCCGTGCCGATGACACTCGGCCAGGAATTCGAGGCCTACGCCGCCACGCTGCGCGAGGAGATACAACGCCTTGAGGTCAACATGAAACTATTCCTTGAGGTCAACATGGGCGCCACGGCCATCGGCACGGGTATCAACTCGGACCCCGACTACACCCCCCTGTGCGTAAAATACCTGTGCGAGATAACCGGCATGCCCATCGTGGCCGCCACCAACCTTATCGAGGCCACCTCGGACACCGGCGCCTTTATCATGAACTCGTCGGCGCAGAAACGCCTGGCCGTCAAGCTCTCGAAGATATGCAACGACCTGCGTCTGCTCTCCTCGGGCCCGCGCACCGGCCTTAACGAGATCAACCTGCCCCCGATGCAGCCCGGATCGTCGATCATGCCCGGCAAGGTCAACCCCGTGATCCCCGAGGTGGTCAACCAGGTGGCCTTCCGCGTGGTGGGCAACGATCTGACCATCACTATGGCATCCGAAGCCGGGCAGCTCGAACTGAACGTCTTCGAGCCCGTGATCGGCCATTGCCTGTTCGAGAGCATCGAGATGCTGATAAACGCCATGCGCACCCTGCGCATCCGCTGCATCGACGGCATCACCGCCAACGTCGAGGTGTGCCGCGCGATGGTTTACAACAGCATCGGGCTGGTCACGGCCCTGAACCCCTACCTGGGTTACGAAACATCGACCATGCTGGCCAAAGAGGCACTCAAAACCGGCAAAGGCATCTACGACCTGGTGCTGGAGCACAAGTTGATGAGCCGCGAGGAGCTCGACGACGTGTTGCGGCCCGAGAATATGGTGCACCCGAGAAAGATGCACCTTAAAAAATGAGTTTTAAAATTATGAATTATGAGTTATGAATTATGAATTGGAGTAAGCCGATGGCCTACTTCGAATAGAAGCCATGTTTAACTCATAACTCATAACTCATAATTAACACCCCCGTTTTGGACACAAAATTCACTCCATTCATAGACCCCGCCGAGCTGCGCGAGGCATTGCGCCGCAACGCCGGGGCGACCCCCGGGCAGGTGCGCCGGGTGGTCGACCATGCGCTGGCCCTGAACCGCCTGTCGCTCGACCAGACCGCGGTGCTGCTCGGTGCGACCGACCCCGAATCGGTCGGGATCATCATGCAGGGAGCGCAGCAACTCAAACGGGCGGTCTACGGTGAGCGCATAGTGCTTTTCGCACCCTTATATATAGGTAACCTCTGCACGAACAACTGCCGTTACTGCGGTTTCCGCGCGGGCAACGCCCAGGCCGTGCGGCGCACCCTCTCGGGCGAGGAGTTGCGCGATGAGGTTTTGGCGTTGGAGGCAACCGGGCAGAAGCGCCTGATACTGGTCTACGGCGAGCATCCGCGCTACGACGCGCCATACATCGCCTCGACCGTGCGGGAGGTCTACGCCACGCGCGGCGAACAGGGCGGACGCATCAACCGAGTGAATATCAACGCTGCACCGTTCGACATCGAGGGTTTTCGGACAATTAAGGAGGCTGGAATAGGCACCTACCAGATATTCCAGGAGACCTACGACCCCGAAATATACTCACGCGTGCACCCCTCGGGGCGAAAGTCCGACTACGTGTGGCGCCTGACGGCGATGGACCGCGCAATGGAGGCGGGCATCGAAGACGTGGGGCTCGGGGTGCTCTTCGGGCTGGGCGACTGGCGGTACGAGGTGATGGGCCTGGTGCGCCACACCATCCATCTGGAGGAGTGCTTCGGCACGGGCCCCCACACCATATCCTTTCCTCGCGCCCAACGCGCCTCGGGCATCGAGCCGGGTGTGGTAAACCCCATTTCGGACGGGGATTTCGAACGCGCGGTGGCCATTCTGCGCCTCGCGGTGCCCTACACGGGCCTGATACTCACCGCCCGCGAACAGCCCGAGCTGCGTGACCGGCTGATAAATTACGGCATCTCGCAGATCGACGCCGGCACGAAACTCCACATCGGGGGTTACGCCGAAAACCAGGGCGGACAGCAGCTCGACCGTGAACAGTTTGAGCAGGGCGACCACCGCACCCTGGCCGAGGCGTCGGCGGAATTGATCGAGGCGGGCATGATCCCCTCTTTCTGCACCGCGTGCTACCGCGTGGGACGCACCGGCGAACACTTCATGGCATTTTCCAAAAAGGGATTTATAAAGCGGTTCTGCACGCCCAACGCCCTTTTGACGCTGGCCGAATACCTCGAAGATTTCGCCTCACCCGAGTTGAAGGAGAAAGGCTGGAAGCTGATCGAAGGGAAATTATCGGAATTGCCCGACAAGGACAAACTGCGCGAAGACCTCGACCGCATAAAACGGGGAGAAAGAGAAATACTATATTAACCTGGTTATCAGGGTATCCTTGAAAACGTTTAGTGGATGCCGCCTGAAAATGAAACCGACAACACCCGGGAGCGCGCCAGGGAAGAGAGTGGCCACCGCCCCGCATTTCGCTGCGCGCAGTGTGCGTCAGATTTTGCACGAAAAACCCTTTTTCAACCGCAGCAGCCTTGGCGGCTGTGAGGATTGAAAAAGGGCTTTTCGTGTGAAATATGGCGTGTAATCCGCACAGCCCTAAAAGACGTGCTCGAGGATCTTGTGTGTCGCGCCTATGTTTTGGGCGATGTACTCCCGCGCCATCTGGCAGCGGTTTTCGTAAACGGTCGGATCGGCCTCCATCTGAGCGATCCATTCGTGCAGTTCCTCGGGCGTTTCGATGCTCAGTCCCGCCCCCGAAGCGATCAGTTCGCACGCCTCGCGGAAACGGTGGTCGTTGGGCCCGAAGGCGACCGGAATGCCGAATGCCGCAGCTTCGAGCGTGTTGTGTATCCCCACCCCGAAGCCTCCGCCGATGTAGGCGTAGTTGCCGTAGCGGTAGACTGACGAAAGTATGCCGATCACGTCGACGACCATAACGCCGAATTGCGATGGATCGACCTTACCGTCGCACTCGGTGTAGCGGATCACAGGCTGCGGACAGCGCGCCACGAGCGACTCGATGCGCTCAGGGCTTATCTCGTGGGGTGCGATCACGAATTTCATGTCGGGGTGCAGCCTCACCATCTCCATTATTATGTGCTCGTCGGGCGGCCATGTGCTCCCGGCGACCATCACCCTGCTCCCGGCGGCGAATTGCTCGACGGGCGGTATATTGCGCGCGGCGGCGGCTACGGCGGCCACGCGGTCGAAGCGGGTGTCGCCGGTGGTGGTTATCGACGTTATGCCGATCTTCTCCAGAAGCGCTTTCGAGGCCCCATTCTGCACGAACATCCATTCGAACATCCTCAGCCCGCGGCGGAATATGCCCCCCCACGACTTGAAAAATATCTGGTCTTCGCGGAAGATCGCCGAAATGAGGAACGTGCGGCAACCCGAGCGGCGCAACTGCCGCAGGTAATTGAGCCAGAATTCATATTTTATGAACACCGCGATCCGGGGACGCGCGATGGCCACGAAACGGCGGGCGTTGCGCGGCGTGTCGATAGGCAGATAATATACGTAGTCCGCCCCGGCATAACCCTTGCGAATCTCATAGCCCGAGGGCGAAAAGAAGGTCAGCAGTATCTTATATTCGGGATGTGCCTCGCGTATGGCCTCGATCAGTGGCCGTCCCTGCTCGAATTCGCCGAGCGACGCGGCGTGCACCCACACCAGCGGCCCGGAAGTGTCTATCGACTGTTTCATCCGGGTGAAAACGCCCTTGAGCCCTTCGCGGCGCTGGGCGGCCTTACGGTTGAAGCGCGAGGCGACGCGCATGATAAAACCAAAGAGCAGAATGCCCAGGTCGTATAAAAATATCATTCGAGTATCTCTTTAAGCGCCTTGCGGTTGAGTATTTCGATAAATTCGCCCTCTACGGAGATCACACGCTTCTTTTCGAGCGTTCCGATCACGGCTTCGAGCGAGGAGCGCGTGGCTGCGAAATAGTCGGCCACCTCGGCGAAATCGGGCATCAGCACCGTGTTCTGCCCCTCGGACGAGTTATCGAGCAGGAATGACGCCAGCTTGGCCTCCAGGGAGCGGAAAGAGAGCAGGTAGACCTTCTTGCTCCACGCCCCGGCGCGGTTCGAAATGATGTCGATGAAATTCGACAGCACCACCACGTTCTCCTGCATCAGCTCGAACACGAAGCCGCGGTGCAGGGTCAGTATCTGCACATCGTCGCCCTGGGCGACCACATCGACCGGCAAGCGGTTATACCCGCCGAAAAGGAAGGCCGGGGCGATAAGCTGCGGGGCCTCCACCACGTCGATATTCAGCGTGCGCCCGTCGGGATAGGTCACCTCGCCTGTGACGGTGCCCGTGAGCAGTATCATCAGCCCCGAATAGGCCGTGTCGCGCCGGGCGATCACCTCGCCGCGCCGGTAGGAGGTCGTTGCGAAATTATCGGACGAACCAAGGGCTTGTTGGATCTGCTCGGGGTTGAGTCCGCGAAACAATGGACATCGGGTCAGGATGGAATACATAAACGGCTCGTTTTATTGCCGTGAAGGTATGGCTTTTCGATGAAATATCCAAAAAGCGCACCCTCCGACAACCGGATCGCCGGCATCGCGACATGAGATGACGAAGCTGAGCATAATGTGCGCCAGATGTTGCGCATCGCCCGAGCATCAAACCGGAGCAGCCTTTGGGCGGCCCAACGAAGCTACACCGCTTTGGCGTGTAGCGTCACCTCGACGTTTCCCCTCGTAGCGTTAGAATAAGGGCAGACCTGGTGGGCCTGGGCGGTGAGTTCTTCGGCGGTTTTCTGGTCCACGCCTTCTATCTCGACGTTCATTTCCACGGAGAGCATAAACCCTCCGTTGCCGTTTTTGCCTATGCTCACCCTCGCCGTGACGCTCGACGTGAGCCTGAGTTTGCGCAGCAGGGCCACATGGGCCAGCGCGCTGCCGAAACAGGCGGCGTAACCCGCGGCGAAAAGCTGCTCGGGGTTGGTGTGCTTATCGTCCGGTCCTCCCATGGCCATGGGCGGGCGCACGTCGAAATCCAGAATTCCGTCAGACGAGCGGACATGTCCGCCACGCCCTCCCACCGAAGTTACCTCGGCTGTGTAGATCGCTTCCATAATTTTGTTATATAGGTTTTGTTTTTATCCAACGCAAATAGCATACCATTTAAGAGATTGGATTATCTTTGTGGTTCTACACCAAGAAAAACCAACGACAAAACATAACCTAAATGAATTACGCTAACGACTCTCGCACGGTGGTAACCCTCGACGCAGGGGGCACCAACTTCGTCTTCGGGGCGATCCGCGGCAACCAGAACGTGGTGGAGCCCATCACCATGCCCTCTATGGCCGACAACCTGGACAACTGCATGGCCCAGCTGCGCAAAGGGTTCCAAATGGTGATCGACCAACTCGCCGTGAAACCCGTCGCCATCAGCTTCGCGTTCCCCGGCCCCGCCGACTACCCCGCGGGGATCATCGGGGGCTACCTGCCCAACTTCCCCTCTTTCCGCGACGGGGTGGCCCTGGGCCCCTCGCTGAGCGAGTATTTCTCTCTTCCGGTCTACATCAACAACGACGCCGACCTGTTCGCATACGGCGAGGCGATAGCCGGGGCGCTGCCCGAGGTCAACCGCCGCCTGAGCGAGGCGGGAAGTGCCAAGCAGTACAAAAACATGCTGGGTTACACCTTCGGCACGGGCTTCGGCATCGGCGTGGTGACCGACAACAAACTGCACATCGGCGACAATTCGTGCACCGAAACCTTTTGCCTTAACAATAAGAAGTACCCCGGTGTGATGGTCGAGGAGAGCGTGAGCATCCGCGCTATCAAGCGCGTCTACGGCGAAAAGATCGGCAACCCCGACCACGGCCTCGACCCCAAGCAGATATCCGAGGTGATCGAAGGCAAACGCGAGGGCGATAAACAGGCCGCCCTGGCCGCATACGCCGAAATGGGCGAGATAGCCGGCGACGCGATGGCCACCGCGGTGACCATAATAGACGGACTGATCGTAATAGGCGGCGGCCCGACCGGCGCGAAGCAGTATATCTACCCCGCGCTTCTGAAAGAGATGCGCTCGCAGATCAAAACCCTCGCAGGCGAACCCCTCGACAAGGTGCAGATGAAGGTCTACAACCTGGACGACGAGGCTGAATTCAAAGAGTTCGCAAAGGGCCAGCAGCGCGAGATAAAGGTCTACGGCACGGACAAGACCGTGAGCTACGACCCCGAGAAGCGCATCGGCATCATAACCTCGGAATTAGGTGCGAGCCGGGCTATTTCTCTGGGTGCCTACGCGTTCGCGCTCAGCAAGATCGACGGGGAATAAACGTCACGGCAGCAAAAAACATGTGCGCAGCTTTTCCGGCTGCGCACATGTTTTTTTTACTGCGGGACGAATATATAGGTTATCGTGCCTTTCTGTTTCTCCGGGGCGGAAGGATCCGCGTTGAACCGGGAATTGAGCGCGGCGCCGACCGCCGCCCTGGTCATGCATTCGTCGACCGAGGCCGACCACTCCGAAGGGGTCGCCGCCGTCACCTCGCCGCTGCGGTTTACCGTCACCGCCACCGCGATCTCGCCGCCCCCTTCGCATTGGTAGGCGGGAACGAACAGGTAAACCGATGTGCGCAGGGGTTTTATGAGGGTAAACGACACGGTTACGTTGCCCTGCACCTTCACGTCGCCTCCCGCCCCGGCGGCTTTTCCCGAGCCGGACGCGTTTTGCGTGCCTATGGCCGCGGCGCGGCGCAGCCCCTCCTCGTAGGCGCGCCGGTTGGCAGCCGAGCCTTCGAGGGCGGCGGCGGCCTGGTCATAGATCTCCTGGGCGTCGGTCCCCTTGGCGTCGCGCAGGGCGGAGTTCAGTCCCCTCTCGTCGGGCGAGTTGCCCGAGGAGCCTCCCGCGCCCCTGTCCTGCGCCCCGGTGTTGGAAACGAGGTTCTTGACGCCCGTAAGCTGTTCGCCGGCCAGTTGGCGTAGCTGTTCCTGCTGCTGTTGCATCTGCACCAGCTCACGCTCGTCCATAACGTCGATATAGATCACTTCGGGCTGGTTGCGCGCCCCCATAAAAACCTTGACGGACATAAAAGCGATGGCGGCAAGCAGGTAGACTATCACCGTGACGCACAATCCCGCGCGGTGGTCCCAGGCCCACTCCCCGGGATCGGACTTCGGAGGTGCGATCGCGGGCGTAACGGGCTTACGCAGGGGTATGTCGGGGCGCGCTGTCATGAAATGGTGCAGTAGGGAGGCAAAATTACTATTTCTTCGGTAAAATATTATACCTTTGTGGTCAAATTAAAAATTATACACCCGTGGATTACAAACAGAAGACACTCAAAGCGCCTGTAACTTTCACCGGCAAAGGCCTTCACACCGGGCTGAACGTCACCATGCGCGTGGTTCCGGCGGCGGAAAACACAGGCATCGTTTTCAAGCGCGTCGACCTCGAGGGCCAGCCCGTCATCGAGGCGCTGGGCGACTACGTGACCGACACCTCGCGCGGCACGACGATCCAGAAAGGCAACGTGCGCATATCGACCATAGAACATATCATGGCCTCGCTGTGGACCCTGGGCGTGGACAACGCCGTGGTGGAGATCGACGCGCCCGAGGTGCCCATCATGGACGGCTCGGCAAAGGAGTACGCCCGCGCGATAAACGAAACGGGACTCGAAGAGCAGGATGCCGACCGCGTATACTACGAGCCCAGCGAAAGGGTGACTTTCACCCTCCCCGAAAACGGCGTGGAGATAACCATACTGCCCGACAACCAGTACAGCGTGTCGGTGCACATCGACTACAACTCGCGCGTGCTGGGCTGCCAGTACGCCACTTTCGGCCCGGCGGACGACTTCACCACGCAGATCGCCCCCTGCCGCACCTTCGCCTTCCTGCACGAGCTCGAACCGCTGCTGGCCGCCAACCTCATCAAGGGCGGCGATCTGGACAACGCCATCGTGATCGCCGAGCGCCCCACCAGCGCCGAGGAGCTCGAACACCTCAAAAAGATATTCAATAAGCAGGATATCTCGGTCAATGAGCGCGGTTACCTGAACAACCTCGAACTTCGTTTCGTGAACGAAGCGGCGCGCCACAAGTTGCTCGACATGCTGGGCGATCTGGCGCTGCTGGGCTGCCGCATCAAGGGCCGCGTGATCGCCACCCGTCCCGGCCACCTCTCCAACACGCAGATCGTAAAGGAGCTCAAGAAGTCCATGAAGCGCGACGCGGCCAAACCCCGCTACTGCTACGACGCCGCGGCAACGCCGGTCTACGACATAAACCAGATCAAGGGACTGCTGCCCCACCGCCCGCCTTTCCTGCTGGTGGACAAGGTGATCTACATCGACAACGACAACGTGGCCGGCATCAAGAACGTGACGATGAACGAGCCCTTCTTCGTGGGCCACTTCCCCGAAGAGCCGGTAATGCCCGGTGTGCTGATCGTCGAGGCCATGGCGCAGTGCGGAGGCATCCTGGCGCTGCACAACATACCCGACCCCGAGAATTACTCTACATACTTCATGAAGATCGACGGGGTGAAGTTCAAACGCAAAGTAGTGCCGGGCGACACCCTGCAGTTCGAGCTGCGCCTGATGGAGCCCATCCGCCGCGGCATCGTGCTCATGGAGGCCAAAGCCTACGTGGCCGGACAACTCGCCACCGAGGCCATACTCATGGCCCAGGTAGCCAAAACGAAAGCATAAAACATAACGATATGGCGAATATCAACCCATTGGCTTATATCCACCCCGACGCACGGTTGGGAGAGAATGTGACCGTAGAACCTTTCGCTTACGTCGGCGCAGACGTCACCCTGGGCGACGAGTGCTGGATCGGCCCCCACGCCTGTATCATGCCGGGTTCGCGCCTGGGCAAGGGCTGCAGGATACATTCCGGCGCGGTTATCGGCGGCGAGCCCCAGGACCTGAAATTCAAAGGCGAATACTCGACCTGCGAAATAGGCGACTACACCACCGTGCGCGAGTGCGCCACCGTAAACCGAGGCACGGCGGCCAAAGGCACCACCAAGGTGGGCAGCCACACGCTGATAATGGCCTGTGCCCACGTGGGGCACGACTGCGTGGTGGGCAGCCACTGCGTTATCGTCAACGCCGTGCTGCTGGCCGGCGAGGTCGAGGTCGGCGACTGGGCTATCGTGGGCGGCGGTTCGGCCGTGCACCAATTCACGCGCATCGGGGCGCACGCCATGATAAGCGGCGGTTCGCTGGTGGGCAAGGACGTGCCCCCTTACGTCAAGGCGGCGCACCAACCCCTCTCATACGTGGGCGCCAACTTCATCGGACTGCGCCGCAGGGGATTCACCTCGGAGCAGATCGGCGACATCCAGGAGATGTTCCGCATCCTGTTCCAGAGCGGTTACGCCTACAACAAGGCCTGTGACATAGTTATGGAGAAGATCCCGCAGAGCGAAGAGCGCGACGCGGTGGTGGAATTCATCCGCTCATCGAAACGCGGCACCCTGAAACCCTTCAACTCCAACAGGGGCGAAGAAGAGGAGTAACCCCTCCCTGCAATAAAAAAAATCCCGCCCGCCGCATTGGCAGGGCGGGATTTTTTTTCATACCTTTGACACAATGAAAAAAACCAAACACAATGAGAAAACTGCTTATCGCGCTGGCATTGCCGGCTATCCTGCTGACGATGAACGCCTGTAACCAAAACAAGATCAAAGGCGACAACCCCTTTATGACCGAGTGGGACACCCCTTTCGGCGTACCTCCCTTCGATAAGATCACCCCTGCGGATTACACTCCCGCCTTAGTGGAGGCCATGGCGCGCCACACCGCCGAGATCGACTCGATAGCCGGGATAAAAGAGCCCGCCACGTTCGATAACAGCGTACTGGCTTTTGACAACAGCGGCGAAATGCTCGACCGCGTATGGCGCACCTTCTCCCTGGTTGCCCAAGCCGTCAACGGCCCCGAGATGCAAGCCATCGAAGAGGATATGACCCCAAAACTCTCCGCACACAACGACGGCATACTGCTCGACGAGCGGCTTTTCGCCCGTATCAAGACGGTCTACGAGTCGCGCGCCTCGCTCGGCGATGAGATGAAAATACGGCTTACCGAGAAAGTCTACGATAAGTTCGTGCGCGCCGGGGCGCTGCTTTCGCCCAAAGACAAAGAGCTGCTAAAGGGCATCAACGAGCGCCTGGCCTCGCAGACCTTCAAGTTCGGGGCCAACCTGCTTGCGGCCAACGGTGATTTCCTAATGCTGCTCGACGAGGCCGACCTGGAGGGGCTGCCCGAAAACCTCAAAACCGCCGCCGCCGAGAAGGCCGAGGCCAAAGGACACGCCGGCAAATGGGCATTCACGCTCGACAAGCCCACCCTGCTGCCCTTTATCACCTACTCCACGCGCCGCGACCTGCGCCAGCAACTCTACGAGGGCTATCTGAACCGTTGCAACTATGGCGACGGCAACGACAACAAAGAGGTTATCAACGAGTTGATCTCGCTGCGCGAACAGAAGGCCAAATTGCTGGGTTACGACACCTTCGCCGCGTTCGTGCTCGACGAGCAGATGGCCAAAACCCCTGCCAACGTTTACAACCTGCTAGACCAGCTGTGGACCCCCGCGCTGAATTGCGCCAAGGCAGAGCTCGACGAGATGACCGCCCTGCTGCGCGCAGACGGCATCCAGGACGAATTCCGCTCGTGGGACTGGTGGTACTACGCCGAGAAGGTGCGCCAGAACAAATACGACCTCAACGAGGAGATGCTGCGCCCCTACTTCTCGCTTGACAACGTGCGCGCGGGTATCTTCAATCTCTCCAACCGCCTGTACGGCATTACTTTCCGCCCCGTAAACATACCCACCTACCACCCCGAGGCCACGGCATGGGAAGTGCTCGACCGCGACCTCTCGCACCTGGGTATCCTCTACCTGGACTTCCATCCCAGGGCGGGCGAGAAACGCGGCGGGGCATGGTTCGACGAATTCCGCATCCAGTCCTACAAGGACAGTGTGAAGGTTTCCCCCATCACCTATATCGTCTGCAACTTCACCCGCCCCGTAGGCTCACAGCCCGCGCTGCTGGACCTGGACGAAACCTCGACCTTCTTCCACGAATTCGGGCACGCCCTGCACCACCTTTTCATCGACGTGCCTTACAGGGGTCTGCACGACGTGGAGCGCGATTTCGTGGAGCTGCCCTCGCAACTGCTCGAAAACTGGGCGTTCGAACCCGCCGTGCTCCGCACCTACGCCACGCACTACTCCTCGGGCGCCGTTATCCCCGACTACCTTATAACCAAGATACAGAACAGCAGCCTGTTCAACCAGGGGTTCATCAACACCGAGAAGATCGCCGCCTCATATTCGGATATGGATATCCACTCGCGCACCGAAACCGGCGAGATAGACGTGAATGCTTTCGAAAAACAGGCGCTCAATGAAAAACGCGGCCTCATTCCCCAGATCGAGCCCCGCTACCGCTACCCCTATTTCAGCCACATTTTCGACGGCGGCTACTCTGCCGGCTATTACAGCTACATCTGGTCCGAGGTGCTCGACAAGGACACCTTCGCGGCATTCGTCGAGTCGGGCGATATCTTCAACCCCGACCTGGCCAAGCGTCTGCGCGATGAGTTGCTCTCCAAAGGCGGCTCTGCCGACGGCATGACCCTTTACAAGAACTTCCGCGGGCACGAGCCCTCGATGGAACCGCTGCTCAAGGCGCGCGGATTGATGCAGTAGCCTATACCTCAACACTAAAAACGCCGCCCCGGAAAGGGCGGCGTTTTTACATGTATCAGCGCTGCAACTTCCCCGCAGGGGGGATGGGCGCAGCCCTCTTATTCGAATTTGAAAAGGGCGGTGAAACCTGTCATATCGAAGATCTCCTTGATCTCGGGTTTCATGCTCTTAAGCACCAGGCTGCCGCCTTTGGCATTGGCGGCCTTCTGCAGCGAGAGGAACAGGCGCAGGCCCGAGCTGCTGACGTAGCTCAGATCGGCGCAATCCACTACCACGCCCAGCATATCCCCGTCGATTACGGGGGCGATGGCCTTTTCGAATTCGGGCGAACTTACGGTGTCTATGCGGCCCGAGACCACGATGTTGTTTCCTGTGATGTTGATTTCCATAGCAATACGATTTTATTGGTTTGTAATAGTTTTTTTCATTGTGAAAACGTTCTTGCCGTTGACCCTCTGATATTCGACCTCGTTCATTATCTTCTTGACCAGGAACACGCCCAGCCCGCCTATCTGGCGCTCTTCCGCCGAGAGGGTGATATCCGGGTCCTCTTTCTGCGTGGGGTCGAATTTCTGGCCGCTGTCGGTCAGGGTGAGCACCAGCGTGCCGCCGTCCTTCTGCGCCGACACTTCGATCTGCTTCCGCTCCTCGGGCTTGTAACCGTAGAGGATGATGTTCGAAATGGCCTCTTCGAGCACCAGGTTAAGGTTCATGACCAGCGCGGGCGAGAGGCTCAGCAAATCGCCCAGCTGCTCGATGAACTGCTCCACGCGCGCCATCTCCTCCATGCGGTTGTCAATGGTCAGCGTGTGGCGGCTGCCCGAGTGGGTGCGGTCGAAACGTAGCGCAAGCATGGTTATATCGTCCGAGGGGATATTGCCGTTCACGTGCTCCTCGATATCATTGACGGTCAAATCTATCTGTTTGCGGGGCGAATCCTGGGCATGGGCGGTGAGCAGTTTCAACAGCCGCTCTTCCCCATAGAGTTCCTTGCCGAAATTCTCGGCTTCGGTCACTCCGTCCGTATAGAGCATCAGGCACGTGCCGTCCGCAAGGGTCGCCTCCTCCTCGACGAATGGGAATCCTTCCATCACCCCTACGGGAATGTTGGCTTTGACCTCGGCATAGCGGGTTGTCCCGTCGGGGGTCATCAGCACCGGGGGATTATGCCCCGCGTTGCAGAAGCGCATATGTCCCGAGGTCAGGTCGAGTATACCCACGAACAGCGTGACGAACATATTGGAGTCGTTATTATCCGAGATCGAGGCGGTGAGCGAACGCACGATCTCGCCGGGCGACGATTCGCCCGTGGCCACGGCGCGGAAAAGGCTGCGCGTAACGGCCATGAAGAGCGATGCGGGCACACCTTTACCCGACACGTCGCCTATGGCGAAGCAGAGCTTGTCGCCGTCCATAAAGAAATCGTACAGGTCGCCACCGACCTCCTTGGCGGGGCGCAGGGTGGCGTAGAGGTCTATCTCGCGACGGGCGGGGAAGGGCGGGAAGATCTTAGGGATCATGCCCATCTGTATGTCGCGGGCGATGCGCAACTCACTCTCTATCTTCTCCTTGGCCGAGGTGGTATCCTGCAGGTTGGCGATATATGAGGTCAATTCGCTCTGCATGAATCCGAAAGAATCGGCCAGTTCGCGCATCTCGTCATGCGAGTGTATCACCGGCAACTGCGCGTTGAAATCTCCCCGGGCCACGCTGCGCGCCGACACGGCGAACTTTTTCAGGGGCCTCGCCATGCGGCTGATAATGCGCCAGCAAGCCAGGAAAAGGGCGACCATGCCCAGCCCGAAAATGATGCTCACGTTGATGTTGTTGCGCCTCAGGTCGGCGAACACCTCGTTTTTAGGTATGACCGTCGCGATGCTCCATCCTGTGCGCGGCACAGGGGCGTAGAACACATACGAGTCGACCCCGTCGTTGTCAACCACGTGCATGCCGCTTTCACCGGCCATCATATCTTCGGCAAGGACGGCCACCTCGGGATCGACCATATCCACCGTGGCGGTGGCGAAGGTCTGGTTCAGGATGCGCTCTTTCTTGTGGTGGACGATGTAGGTGCCGTCCTGGGCTATCATAAAGGTGTACGACGCGTCGCTGGTCTTCATGCCGATTATCATGTCGGTGAGCCATTCGAGCGAGATGTCTGCCGTGAATATGCCCACGAAGCCACCCGTGCGGTCATAGATTGGCGAGGAGTAGGTGCACATCACCATCTGGCCGCCCCCCTCGTCATAATAAGGCGGACTCCAACAGGCGCATCCCAACTCCTTGGGCACACGGTACCAGTCCCATGTAAAGTAGTCGTAGTCCTTTGTGCCGAGTTGTAGCGAAAGCACCTCCCCGCCCTCACCCCGGTATGAGTATGGCGCGTAATAATAGCCCTTGTCCTTGAAATAATAGGGTTCGAACGCTACCGTGGTGCCGTAAATATCGGGGTTGTCGGCGATCACCCTGCGGGTGATGCCGTAGATCGAGTCTGGTGCGATGCCGCGGTTGGCCACCACCCAGCGCAGGTTGCGTGGCGCGGATTCCACGCGGCGCAACACGTTATCGATCTTAAGGTTGATTATTTCGAGTTTGTCATGCGCGGTCTGGTAGGCGTTCTTCTCCAGCAGCCGCGACGAGAAATGGTAGAACGAAATGAACGCCGCGAAGAAGATAAGCGCGCACACCCCCAGGATGAATACGCTCAGTCGCGTGGAAAATGAATTCCTGATCCTTTTTAACATACTTTATTTCAATATCATATTGATCGTCTGCCCGGCCGCCGTCCGCTCTTCGGTCAGGCTCTGCGTCAGGCCGCGTATTATAGAGAGGCTTATCATGTCGGCCTGTTCTAGCACCCCGGCGCACGATGCCGGCAGGGTGAATGAAATGGACACCTGCCCCGAGTTCTCCGAATAATCCAGCGACAGCTCCGTGCCCGCGTCCAGGGGCAGGATCTGCAACGATTCCTCGATAAGCAGCTGTATGCTGCGCAGCTGCGTGGCCGAGAGGAAGTGCTTGCCGCAGAAAGTCTCGATCTCGGCGTTAAGCGCATAAAGGTCGTAGTCGGGGCTGCCGATGCGGTAATTGAAGCTGCGCACACGGTTGATAAAGGCGCGCGTCTTCTCCTTCTGGGGATTATCGAATATCTGCTCCGGGGTGCCCTGTTCGTAGATTATCCCCTCGTCCATGTAGAATATGCGCGTGGATACGTCGCGGGCGAAACGCATCTCATGCGTCACGATAAGCATGGTCATGCCCTGGCGCGCCAGAGAACGGATAACGCCCAGCACCTCGCTGACCATCGTGGGGTCGAGCGCCGAGGTGGGTTCGTCGAAGAGTATGATGCTCGGGTCCATCGACAGGCAGCGGGCTATCGCCACGCGCTGCTTCTGCCCACCCGAAAGCTGGTTGGGATAGCTATCCGCCTTTTCGGCCAGGCCGACCGTCCTGAGCAGTTCGCGGCCACGCTCCTGGGCCTGTTCACGGGTGCGGCCCAGGAGTTTCACCGGACCTATGGTGAGGTTTTCGAGCACGGTAAGGTGCTCGAAAAGATTGAACGACTGGAAGACCATACCCATTTTCTGGCGCATGGCTGGCACGTTGGCGCCCTTGGCCAGTATGTCGTCGCTGCCGATCATTATCTTTCCCGAGGTGGGTTGGTCGAGCAGGTTAAGGCAGCGCAGGAAGGTGCTCTTCCCGGTGCCTGACGGCCCGATTATGGAGATCACCTCGCCGGGTGCGACAGTGGCGTTGACGTCCCGCAGGACCTGCAACGAGCCGTAGCTCTTTGTCAAATGTTCGACCGTTATCATTTCGAGGCAGGGATTTTATTGTTAAGGTAATCGAGCGCCACGCCGATCAGCCAGGCGATCAGGAAATAAACCGCCGCGACCAGGAGCAGCGGGAAGAATGCATCGAAAGTGCGCGAACGTATAATGTCCGAAGCCTTCGTCAGGTCGACCACGGCGATATAGCCCACCACCGAGGTCATCTTGAGCATCGAGATCAACTCGCCCTTATAGACCGGCAGCACCGTGCGCACGGCCTGGGGCATGATGATATTGATGAAAGTCTGCACCTTGGTGAACCCGAGGGCTATGCCGGCCTCTTTCTGCCCTTTGTCCACGCTCTGGATCGCCGTGCGGAACATTTCGGAAGAATAGGCGGCCATGTTGAGCGCGAAGGTGATAACCGCCACTATCGTGGCCGAAAGCCCCGAGGAGGCGAACACCACATAGAAAAGTATCATCAGCAGCACCAGCACCGGTATGCCGCGTATGAGGTTTATATACCCCCGGGCGAAACCGTTTACAAACCCGCTGCGGCTCATGCGCATCGCGCACACCACCCCGCCCAGTACCGTGCCGAGCAGGGCGGCGAAGAGGGTTATCAGTAGCGTTTGCAAAAGCCCCTTCACGACCAGCATGTAGCGCTGTTCGAGGATCAGGTTGTTATAAAAACTCTCCTTAACGCGCTGGAGCCAGCTTTTTTGCTCTCCCTGCGCTACGGGGACCGTGTGGTCAAGAGCCAGCAGCACGTCCGGGTTCTCGAAATAACCAACCGTGAAATCCACCTTTTTGCGCCTCTCGTCTGTCGGGGTCATATTCGATATTATCATATCGATCTTTCCCGATTCGAGGGCGGCGATCAGCGATGCGAACTTCATATCGTGGAACTCCACCGGACGGCCCAATTTATACGCCACGCGTTTTATCAACTCTATATCCAGCCCGGCATAATCGCCGCCAGAGATAAATCCCACCGGTTCGCGGGTGGCGGATATGCCCACCCTGATCGGGGTGCCGGATTCGACCTGCGGCACGCTCTCGACCACGTAGTCCGACCCGTCGGGACGCACCCAACGGTCTATTACCTGCTGCAACTCGCCGCTTTCGCTCATCTGCGTGATCACCTCGTTCAATCCCGCGAGCAGTGCCGGGTCTTTTTTCGACACGGCCATGGCGTTGGCGGCCTTGAAGAACCTCTCGGGCAGCACCGTCATTCCGCCGGCCTTGCGGGCTGCCGTCAGCGCCGTGGTGTAGGTGGTCACCACATAGTCGCTCTTGGCTGTGGAGAGCGACATGAGCGCGTCGTTTATATCGTCGAAATCCTGGACGTCCGCCTGGGGATAGTGCTCCCGGATGTACATTTCGCCCGTCGTGCCGGTCATGGCGGCGATGCGCGCGGTGGCCACATCGGGGTGTTGCGCCCCGCCGTAGCGCTCGTTGAGCACGATGGCCAGCGCGTGGCTGAGGTAATACGTGTCGGAGAAATCTATCTTCTGCGCCCTCTCTTCGGTGATCGTTATGGCCGAGCCGATCACGTCGGCCCTGCCCGAGGCGAGAGCGGTGATAAGGCTGCCGAAATTCAGGGTCAGGTACTCTATCGGGCGGCCCGCATAACGGCCGAAACGCTCGATCAGCTCGATATCGAAGCCCGCGGGCTTGCCGTCTGCTACGAAATCGAACACGTCGGTGGCCCCGCAACTCGCAAAACGGATGGGCTTGCCCTCGCCCGGTGCGGGAAGCTCGGGCATTTTGGCCGTTTCCAGGTTGTCGAGCCAGCGTTCGCACATCTGCTTGTAGGTGCCGTCCGAGTTGATCTGCTTGAGGAATTCGTTGAACTGGTCGCGCAGCGCCTTATCCTTCTTGTTGAAACCGAAACCGTAGGGATCGTCGAAAAGCCTGTCGAGGATCTTATATTTACCGCTCTTCTTGAGCGAAACCTCATATACCACACCCTCGACGAACGCGACGTCGCTGTTGCCCGAGTCGAGCGAGAGCATCACGTCGGGATAGGTGTCGTAGCGCATCGGCGTGGCCGAGGGCATATTCTCGGTCACGTATTTATCGTAGAGGTTGCCCGTTATCACGGCGCAACGCGCCTCGGCGGCATCCTCGATGGTCGCGTAGCGTGGTTTGCCGTCCACCTCGCCCTCTTTTCCAACGGGCACGATCACCGCCGCGCCGCTCTCCACGTACGGGTCGGAGAAAGTGACCTTCTTTGAGCGCTCCTCGGTGATGGTCATCCCGCCGGATATGACGTCCGCCTTGCCCGAGGCGATGGCGGCTATCAGCCCACCGAAGTTTATCATCTGCATTTCGAGGGGACGCCCCGTGCGGCGGGCGAAAAGTTTCACCAACTCGGCATCCATGCCCGAAAGCTCACCGTCGCGCACGAAGCAGAAGGCCATCATCGTGCCGGGGCACGCATAGCGCAGCGGCTCTTTCGTCGGCTCGGGGAAATCCCCGCCGTCCAGCGACGCGAGGGTGCCGTCGCCCCAGAACTCGTTATATATTGCGTCGTAGGTGCCGTCCTTGCGCGTTTCCGCGAGGAACGCATTGAACTCGGCGACCAATTCGGGATCTCCCTTACTGAAGCCGATACCCAGCGGCTCGATATAAACGGAGCCTACCTCCTTATATTTGCCGGTTTTGTCATAGGAGCTCAGGTAGGTCAGCCTGTCGTAGACGCATGCGTCGGCCACGCCGTTATCCATCGCCAGGAACAGGTCCGCCTCGGCGTCCATGCGCAGGACCTTGGCCCGGGGATAGTTTTCGGTGATGTACGCGTCGTGGGTCGATCCCATGAGCACGGCTATACGGGCGTGCGCCAGATCGTCCATCTCACTGACCCGGGTGCCTTTATCGCGTCCGCACGAGAGCAGAAGAAGGCCAAGGCACAGAACCAACAAGTTAATTTTTCGCATCGGCAAAGGTTAAAATGATTATGTAAAAGTAATCTTTTATTAATGGCCATATGTACCATAAATACAATGACACACCTGGAAAAGAACAAATTTAATCGTTTTTAATAAATTTCATTACTTTTGTTGCTCAGGATGCGAAATTTTAGCCTTTAAATCTGGAATTTACGTCAATTTAACACTACACGCCATGGATATGCTCTACAACGTCGTGCTTTTCCCGCCCCTGCTGCTGCTTGTGGCGCTTATGTGGTTCGACAGTTTTTCTCTCGTCAAAAAGGGGTATCTGGCGCTCTGCTTCGCCTGGGGCGCCATAATGAGCCCGCTCTGCACCGTGATCGGCAGCTACACCGCCGGGTTGCCCCCCGTCGTGGACGCTATGATCGCACAGGCGCTGGTGGCGCTGGTCGTCCTGGGGTTGGTAAGGCGTAAAAAAGCGATATTCTTCATCGACGCGGCGCTCTACAGCGTCGCCGCGGGTGCGGGATTCGCCGTGGCCGGCAACATCGCCTTCCTGGTGCAGACCCCCGAAATGGGCCTTATGGTCGCACTGATGCGCGGCTTGGGCACGGCGATAATGTACTGCGGTGCGGCTGCCTCCACGGGCGTGCTGCTGATGTGGCTGATGACCCGCTACGGCCACGCCGCACGCTTCTATCCGCTGGCCATCCTGCCCGCCGTGGGGCTCAGTCTGCTTTATAACTCGCAGGTGCTCAGTCCGCAGGTCGCCCTGCCCCTGCTTTGCGTGGGTGTGGTGCTCGTACTGGGCACGCTGTTCGTGATAAACGAAAAGAGCATCGGCGGCTGGCTCGAAAAGGAGCTTGCCTCGGAGGCCGGACTGCTCGCCGCGATGCGCAAAGGGGAGTTCTCGTCGACCCACGCCGGGCAGTACATGCAGTCGGTCAAAGAGAATTTCGACCCCGAGACCTACCTCGACATGTTCTGTTACGTAAAACTCTACCTCGAACTCTCGATACAGGCCAAGCGCAACATGATGCTGGCCGAATCGGGCTTCGAGATACCCGCCGACCCCGAGGCGGCAGAGCGCCTGGAAGAGTTCAAGACCCTGCGCAAGCGCCTGGGCAAGACCCCCCTCATGGTCCTCGCGCCGATAGTGCGCCAGGAGCGCATCGAGTGGCTGACCGCTACGGTAAAGTGATTTCGATATAGCTGAATCGGCGCGGGGGAGAGTTCCTGCGCCGATTTTTTGTGTCGTCATGTCAGACGTCTTTAAAAGTTGCCGAGCGTTTGGGCCAGTTAAGCCAGGAGCGACTTGTTCTTGGTGACCCTCTGTTTCGTGGTCATGACTTCAATCCTTTCAATTAGTAAATTTAATCGCCAGATTAAGTCGCGACTAATTAAGGTAATCATTATCTTTGCGCAAAATTTTGAAAATGAAAGATTTATTCAAGATCGATTTTGACGCAAAACGAGTGTATGGCTTGGATATACTGCGGGCACTGGCTATCATGTTTGTTGTCGTTATTCACGGGTCTGACTTCAAAATAGGTTTTTTGGGCGGAAAATCCCTGCATGACATATTTGTTTTTGACGGAGTTACTTTATTTTTTGTATTGAGCGGCTTTCTGATAGGTGGAATTCTAATAAAAACCATTGAGAGAAAAAAGGCCACAGGCAAGACACTTCTTGGATTTTGGATTAGACGATGGTTTAGGACCGTTCCGAATTATTTTCTGATCCTGCTGCTACTTTTAGTGATCAATCTGTTATTTAATGAGAGTTTCGATATACCATTGGGGCAAATTCTCTCATATTTCATATTTGCTCAAAATCTGATCTCTCCTCACCCTGACTTCTTTCGGGAAGCATGGAGCCTGACGATTGAGGAATGGTTTTATTTATTGGTGCCTTCATTAATATTTATCTCGATAGCTGTTTTTAAACGCAGTAATAAAGCAGCCGTTTTATACTCTGCATTTTCTGTATTGGTATTTGTCACTCTATACAGATTGTATAGATATAATGTCGGCGATATCTGCGATCATCTGGTCTGGAAGGCTGTTTATTGGACTGTGATTTGCCGGCTCGACAGCTTAATGTATGGGGTGATCGGCGCCTTTATTCAATATTATTACAAAGACATTTGGATTAAATATTCAAAATCTGTTTTTGTATTGGGATTGCTGTTATTTGTCTTAATTAAAGCTCTCGAACTAATAAATCTATCTGCCGCTCCCGGGTTATATAAATGTGTATTTTCATTTTCACTGTATTCTTTTGCGACACTGTGCCTACTTCCTTTTTTGAGCGAATACAAGTCAGGGAAAGGGGTAGTTTACAGGACAGTCACCCGTATCAGCCTGATATCGTATTCGATGTACTTATTAAATTTATCATTGGTAATGAATTGGTGCGTTGTGCGAATACCATGGGAAATGATAACAGATAGTATTATCGTATCCGCCATAATGAGGAATTCATTATATTGGTTTTTGACAATAGCACTGTCTGTACTATTGTATAAATATTATGAAGTACCCTTTATGAAATTAAGGGACAATCATAAAGTAAAAAAATGGTTGGGGGTAGATTAATCCAATCTTTTTTATCTCCACCACTGCCCCGAAAATCCCGGGTTTTCCATATCCACCGGCTCTCCGATCATAGGTGTTAGCAGGGGTAGGCTGTCGCGCAGGGCGGCTGCGGATATGCTGTCCAGGGGTTCGCGCCACGGGTGCAGCGCCAGGGCGTATTTCGAATGGTGCACCGTCAGCAATTGGCGTGGGGAGAGGTCCTGCGCGGCTTTCACCACCTCCCCGGGCAACATGTGGATGTACCTCCATTGCTGGTTATACTGTCCGTTCTCGACCACTGCCAGGTCGATCCGCCCGAAACGCTCGGCCACCTGTTTGAAGTGGTTGTCGTAACCGCCGTCGCCGCTGATGTAGATCCTGCGCGCGGGGCTTTCGATAAGGAATGACGCCCAAAGGGTACGGTTGGATCTCAGTCCGCGGCCCGAAAAATGGCGCGCGGGCAGACAGTGCACGGCCATACCGGCCACCGCGGCATGTTCGCCCCAGTCCATTTCGACGATACGCGCGGGGTCATAGCCCCAATATTCGAAGTGTTCGCCCACACCCAGGGGGCACACGACAACCTCGACGCGATCGCGGATCGCCCGCACGGTCGAGTAGTCGAGGTGGTCCCAATGGTCGTGCGAGATGACCAGCACGTCTATTGCGGGAATGTCATCAGGTGTGTATATCGCCGTACCCCTGAAAGGGCGGTTGGCGGCGGCTATGGGGGCGGCTTTGACCAGCACCGGATCGACCAGGATGCGTTTGCCTCCCGTCTGGATAAAAACGCTCGAATGACCGAGCCACACGACCACTTCGCGGCGGGGGTCGAAAGCCCCCATGTCGCACCTGACCGTAGGCAGGTCGGTCGCGGGGCGCAGCCCGTCGACTTTACGCAGCAGAAATTCGCCCACCATCGAAAAGCGGCTCCTGCCGCCCGTGAGCATCTGCGTGGGTGTGAGATTGCGGAACTCGCCCCCGGCGTAATTAGGTGAGCGCAATATGCGTTCGAGGCGCGCACCCCGCGGCATCCGGCCAAAGGACGGATGGTTAAAGAACAGCACGACACCTGCCGCAAAGATCGCGGCAATGGGTAAGAACCACATAAAACGGATCATTTATCTTTTTCGGTGAACAGTATCATCTTCAGCCCGGTGCGGTTGCCGATGTCGATAACCCTGACGACGCTTTGCAGATCGAGGCTCAGGTCAGCCTGTAAAAGCACATTGGGGCGCTCCTCTTCCGCCAGTCCGGCGGTCATGCGCTGCAACTCGGGCTCTATCGCCTCGAATGGCACTTCGCTGTCGTTGATATAGTAACGGCCCTCGCGCGTGACGCTCAGGTTGATGTTCTCTTTGGCCGTCACCTGCTTCGAGGTCGACGATTTGGGCAGCATCACGCGGATGGCCATAGGGGTGACCATGGTCGAAATGATAAGAAAGAACAGCATCAGGAAAAACATGATGTCGTTCAGCGACGCGGTATAGACCTCTGCCGAGGGGCGGCGTGTGCGCTCGATCTTCATTACTTGCCTATTTCGCGCAGGAATATGTTCGCGCCTTTGTCCATATTCATCACCATGCGGTCCACGCGGCGGCCCAGCAGCCAGTAGCAGCAATAGGCGATAATGCCCTCCAGAAGGCCCGCACCCGAGCAGATCATCTTTTGGTAGAGCCCGTCCGAGATGCTCGAAATGCTCAGCTCGTTGGTGGCCGAGATGTTCATGAAGATCGTGATGACACCGAAGATCGTCCCCAGGAAGCCCAGCATCGGGGCGATAGAGGCGATCATGCTCAGGTAGCCTATCGGGGCCTCGATGCGCGATATGGTCTGGCGCGCTTCGAGTTGCATGTCCTCTTCGAGTTGCACCTTGTCGAGGTCCCGCCCTTCGATCCCGGCGCGCACCACACCGGCCAAAGAGGCGTTGGAGTTGCGGGTCATTGCCAGCGCCTTGTCGGCATGCCCCTCGCGCAACAGGCTGATAACGCCGGGAAACCACGTGCGGTCGGTCTTCTCCATGCGGTGGATCGTGAACCACGAGTCGCTGGCCACGAACAGCAGCACGGCAAAGAGTATAAGAAGGGGTATCATCACCCAACCGCCCTTGACCAAAAGGGCGAAGATGCTCATATTTTCGGGGCTCACAGCAGCCTGTGTCGCTGTCTGGAGCATGGCTATGGCCTGGATCATATTCTATCTGTTTTAAAGGCGCAAATGTACTAAAAAAATAATTACCTTTGTTAATCCTGATCTTATGTCTATGCCCCACCCCATTATAGGCGTCTGCGCCAACCATGACGACAATACCTCGCGACTGCACACGGCCTACACGCGCGCCGTGCTCGATGCGGGCGGCATTCCGGTGATAATCCCGGTTACGGACAACGCCGAGGCCCTGCGCGAGATAGTAACGCGCATCGACGGACTTATACTGAGCGGAGGCGGCGATATTTCGGGCGACTATTTCGGCGAGAAGACCCTTAAAGGCATAAAGGTCGACGATCTGCTCGACCGGTTCAATTTTACGCTGCTGCGGCTGGCCGCCGACCGCTGCCTTCCCGTTTTCGGCATTTGCCGCGGCGAACAGGTCATAAACGCGGCGTTCGGGGGCACGCTCTGGCAGGACATCCCTTCGCAATTCCCGGGTAAGACGATAAAACACAGCAAATACGGTAAGGGCATAGCCCTCGAAGCCCCGGCGCATGAGGTCGACCTTACGCCCGGCACATGGCTCGGCGGCGTGCTGGGCGGGGGACGCCTGGGCGTGAATTCGCGTCACCACCAGGCGGTCAAAGACCTCGCGCCCGGATTCCGCACCGCCGCCGTTTCCACGGACGGTGTGATAGAGGCGGTCGAGGCGATGCCGGTGCGCAGGATATGGGGCGTGCAGTGGCATCCCGAGAATATGGCGTGCGGCGGCGACACGGCGGCCAAGGCGCTTTTCAGGGCGATGGTGGACGAGGCCAGACTCTTCGCCCGGGCCAAAGAGGTGCACCGCACATGCCTGACGGTCGATTCGCACACCGACACGCCGATGTTCTTCGGGCTGCGCGACTATGAGCATGAAATTACGGAGTCGATACGCCGGCACGGCCCCGCAGATTTTTCGCGCCGCGACCCGGTGGCCAGGGTGGACCTCGTGAAAATGGAGGAGGGGATGCTCGACGCGGTGTTCATGGTGGCATATATCCCGCAGGACGACCCCGACCCGTGGGGACTGACCCTCGCGTTACTCGAAAAGATCGACGCCACGATAGAAAAAAACAGCGACAGGGCAGGTTTCGCCCGCTCTTTCGACCAGGCCGACGCGCTGAAGGCCGGGGGGCGCAAAGCGATCTTCAGGGCCGTAGAGAACGGCTGCGGCATAGGGGACGACCTCTCCAGGATCGCCCTGCTGTGCGAGAAGGGGGTGGTTTACATGACCCTTTGCCATAACGGTGACAACCTGTTGTGCGACTCGGCGGCGGGCAAAGCCACACACGGAGGCCTGAGCGACCTGGGGCGGGACGCCGTGCGCGAAATGAACCGCCTGGGGATGGTGGTGGATCTCTCGCACGCCGCCGAAACGACCTTTTACGACGTGCTCGAAACGAGCGCCGCGCCTATCATCGCCTCGCACTCCTCGGCGCGTGCGCTGTGCGACCATCCGCGCAACCTGACCGACGACCAGTTGCGTGCGCTCGCCGCGGCGGGCGGGGTGGCGCAGGTATGCTTCTACGACCCTTTTCTGCGTGAAGGGGGCGGGGCGAGCGTGATCGACGCCGTAGACCACATCGACCACATGGTGCGCGTGGCGGGTATCGACCATGTCGGCATAGGCTCGGACATGGACGGCGGCGGCGGCATCGAGGGTTGCGCGACGTCCAACGAAATGATAAACCTCACGGTAGAGTTGCTGCGCAGGGGATACACCCCGGGGCAGTTGCAAAAAATATGGGGCGGCAACCTGCGCCGCGTGACGGACGCCGCACAGGCGGTAAAATAGAAATATGGCACTCAACTACATCTGGATAGGTTTTTTCCTCGTAGCGCTCCTCGTGGCGCTCGGCAAATTGCTGCTTACGGGCGACGTGCAGGTCTTCACCGAGATCGTGAACGCCACGTTCTCCTCGGCGCGAACCGGTTTCGAGATCTCCCTCGGGCTGACGGGCGTGCTGGCGCTCTGGCTCGGGCTGATGCGCGTGGGCGAAAAAGGCGGGGTGATAAACAGTTTCGCGCGTCTCGCCGCGCCGCTTTTCGGCAAGCTCTTCCCGTCGATCCCCAAGGGGCATCCGGTCACGGGGGCGATGTTCATGAACTTCTCGGCCAACCTGCTGGGCCTGGACAACGCCGCCACGCCCATAGGGCTTAACGTGATGCAGCAGTTGCAGGAGCTCAACAAAGACAGGCAGACAGCCTCGGATGCGATGATTATGTTCCTGGCTATCAACGCCTCGGGGCTGACACTTATACCAATAACGATACTCATGTACCGCGCCCAGTTGGGGGCGGCCAATCCGGCAGACATATTCATCCCGATCCTGCTGTCGACCTTTTGCTCGACCTTCGCGGCGATCCTGCTGGTGGGCGCGCGCCAGCGCATCAGGCTGTGGGACAAAGATATTCTTATCCCGCTGGGGATCATCCTCGCGGTTATCGCGGGTGTGGTTGCGCTATTGCTGGGCACCGAGCGCGAGGCGCTTTCGAAATGGGCTACGGCAGTATCCAACGCCATGCTGCTGATGGTGATCTGCGGCTTTATCATGGCCGGGGTACGCAAGCGCATAAACGTCTACGACGCCTTTATCGAGGGCGCGAAAGACGGCTTCAAGACCGCCGTGACCATAATCCCCTACCTTATCGCCATACTTGTGGGCATCGCCGTTTTCCGCGCCTCGGGGGCTATGGACTACCTGATCGGGGGTATCACCGGGGCCGTGGCGTGGATGGGTTGCGACACGCAGTGGGTCGGGGCCCTGCCGACCATGATAATGAAGCCATTGAGCGGCAGCGGTGCGCGCGGTGTGATGATCGACGCGATGAATGAGTACGGCGCTGATTCATTCGTGGGCCGCCTGAGCTGCATCGTGCAGGGCGCCACCGACACCACGTTCTACGTGGTAGCCCTCTATTTCGGCTCGGTGGCCATCAAAAAGATACGCTATACCCTCACCTGTTCGCTGCTGGCCGACCTGGTGGGGCTCGTGGTCGCCGTGGCGGTGGCCTACCTGTTTTTCGGATAATAAAATTTCCTATCTTTGCAGTATTAAACCAATAACTATCCAATAATGTCACAACTTTTTTCCGTAAAAGACAAAGTAGTCATCATAACGGGCGCTGCGGGCATCCTGGGCAACAGCATGGTAAAGCACTTCGCCGCCGAAGGCGCCCAGGTCGTTATCCTCGACCGTAATAAAGAGGCCGGCGAAGCCCTCGCCGCCGATGTCACCGCCGCGAACGGCAAAGCGCTGTTCCTCTACACCGACGTGCTGAACAAAGAGGTCGTGGAGGGCAACTACGAAGAGATAATGAAACTCTTCGGGCGCATCGACGTGCTCATCAACGGCGCGGGCGGCAACATGGCCGGAGCGACCATCCCTCCCGAAAAGACGATCTTCGATCTGGATATCGAGGCGATGCGCAAAGTCGTCGACCTCAACCTGTTCGGCACGGTGATCCCCACGATGGTTTTCGCCAAGGCCATGGTCGAGCAAAAAGAAGGCTCGATCATCAACATAGCCTCCGAATCGGCTATCCGCCCCCTGACCCGCGTGGCAGGTTACGGCGTGGCGAAAGCGGCGGTTGTCAACTTCACGAAATACATGTGCGGCGAATTGGCCATCAAATTCGGCCCCGGGCTGCGCGTGAATGCCATCGCGCCGGGTTTCTTCCTCACGGAGCAGAACCGCGCGCTGCTGACCAACCCCGACGGTTCGCTGACCCCGCGTTCGCACTCGATCCTGGGGCACACGCCGTTTAACCGCTTCGGTGAGCCCGAGGAGCTGCTCGGCACGCTGCAATACCTCGCAAGCGACGCATCGAAATTCGTTTCGGGGACTCTGACTGTAATCGACGGGGGCTTCGACGCGTTCTCTATTTAATAGGATAAATTAGCGCACCGTAAACGAACCTGTGGTTCGTTTGCAAAGTCCTCCCCTAAGAGGGGGAGGGTTTGGGTGGGGGTGTCAGCGCAAAAAAGGGCTTTGTAAAAGCCCGTAATAATGCGGGTTTGGGATAAAACCCGCAGATGGCATCCCCGAGTACAAACAAAAATATGGGTTTTATCCCAAACCCGCATTATTATTATGTTCCTTTGTAAGCAAGCATGGCGCTGGTACGGGCCTAACGATCCCGTAAGCCTGTGGGATATCCGCCAGGCGGGCGCAACCGACGTGGTAACCGCCCTGCACCACATCCCCAACGGCGAAGTGTGGACCGTAGAGGAGATCCTGAAACGTAAAAAAGAGGTCGAAGACGCCGGGCTGGTCTGGAGCACGGTCGAGAGCGTGCCCGTCCACGAGCACATCAAGACCCAAACAGGCGATTTTCAACGCTATATAGACAATTACAAGCAGTCCGTGAAAAACCTCGCGGAGTGCGGCATCTACATCATCACCTACAACTTCATGCCAGTGCTCGACTGGACGCGCACGGACCTGGCCTATGAGTTGCCCGACCGCTCGCGCGCGCTGCGCTTCGAGAAGGCGGCTTTCGTGGCTTTCGACCTGTTTATCCTCAAGCGTCCCGGCGCCGAGAAAGATTACACCGCCGCCGAGATCGAAAAAGCCACGGCGCGTTTCGCCGCCATGAGTGACGATGAGAAAAAGCTGCTCACCCGCAACATGATAGCCGGTCTGCCCGGATCGGAAGAGAGCTTCACGGTGGAGCAATTCCAACAGGCGCTCGACCGCTACGAGGGTATCGACGCCGAAAAACTTCGCGCCAACCTGGTCTATTTCCTCAGGCAGGTGTGCCCCGTGGCCGACCAGGTGGGTGCGGTGATGGTCATCCACCCGGACGACCCCCCCTACGCGATCCTGGGCCTACCCCGCATCCTTTCGACCGCCGAAGATTTTCGCAAGTTGATCGCCGCCGTGCCTAATAAGAGCAACGGGCTGTGCCTGTGCACCGGCTCGTTCGGCGTGCGCTCGGATAACGAGCTGGCCGCGATGATGGAGGAATTTTCGGACCGCGTGGGCTTCGTCCACTTCCGCAGCACCCGCCGCGACGAGGAGGGCAACTTCTACGAGGACAACCACCTTGAGGGCGACGTGGATATGTACGGCGTTATGAAAGCCCTGCTCGAATTGCAGCAGCGCGAGAAGCGCTCCGTGCCGATGCGTCCAGACCACGGCCACCAGATGGTCGACGATCTGAAAAAGAAGACCAATCCCGGTTACTCCTGCATCGGGCGGCTTCGCGGCCTTGCCGAACTGCGTGGCCTGGAGATGGGTATCGCCAAGTCGCTGTTCAAGAAATAATCGCAAAATATTCAGAAAGGGCATTATCCGACGGATAATGCCCTTTAAATTTTCACACTATGTACGCCTCGGGCCACATACTCGCCTCGGTACTTGCCTCGGAAGCGGCAGCCAAAAGGGCCACGGCCGGTTTCGGTCGGTTCCTTGCCGTGGTCATAGCCGCCAATTTCATCGACGCCGACCACCTTTGGGGCTACGCCGCCGACGACGGAACCGTCAGCTCGTTTTCGCTCTACGCCTCGCACCGTTTCTGGTGGCTTGCGCTTGCTGTGGCGGCACTCGGTGCCGCGTCGCTGCCCCGGCTGCGGGTGTGGCTGCTTCCCCTGGCCCTGGGGTTGGGGCTGCATTACGCGCTCGACCTAATGGCCGACCTGTTCGCGTATAACCCGTTTTGGCTGGTGTCGTGCGATTTGGCATGCTTCGCCGCCGTTATGCTGTTTTCCGGGCGTACGGGGCTGAAAGGCCGGACGGTGGGGACGTTCGCGGGCATGGCCCTGACCGCGCCCACCGCGACGATCATTATAATGAACTTCGTGGTGGGACTGGACCCGGCGCTCACGCCGGCCTACCACATCGCCAGCCTCGGCTTTTACGCCGCATTCGCGCTATGGGCGTTTTACGGGATGACCCCGCGTCAGTGAATGGCCATATAGGTATCCACCCTGTCCTGCGCGTTCTGCCGCAGGTTATAGTAATAGAATCTGTAGTCGCCGATGTGGTATACGCCGCGCGGCATCACCGGGTTCGCAGGGTTGAAATAGTCGTCGGGATCCACCGAGCTGCACACCAGCGTACCGCGGGTAAGGTTGACCTGCGCGTCGGCATAGCCGGGGACCACCGCCTGAAGGCCCTGGGGCGTCCATGTCATAGACCCGAGGTTTTGCGCCGTAGAGGCGTAGGCGGACGTACGCGTCCAGGTCAGGGGATTGATCGCTAAACCCACACCGTCGGCCATCACCGGATTGGGTGCGTCCGGCACCTCGGCTTCGGTGTTGTACGATATTATGACTTTGGTGTCGGTGGCCGACTCGGCGAAGCGCAGGTGGGGGTTGCCGGCCATATATCCGGGGGTGATGTCGTAACCTATCATATAGGCGGCCACCATGCGGTCGTAAACCTCTGGGTGCGTCTTCATATAGCCGCTCATAAGGTACATAAGCACGTTGCTGCCCTGTGAGTGCGACGCTATGATGTAGGGGCGGCCCTGGTTGTAGTGCCTGATGAAGTAGTCGAAGGCGGCGATCACGTCGGGCACGGTTTTGGACAGCAACAGCGCCTCTTTGCGTGCGGGAGCGTATGCCAGGGTGTTGATGGCCACCTGGCGGTAGTAGGGAGCGTAGATATTGCCCACCGTTTCGAACACGGAGGCCTGTTCGGGGAGCATAATTGCGTTGACGGTCTGTATCATGATCGGATTGTCGATCTCGCAAACGTCGGGATCGCTATCCGATATCTTTTGCCAGGCGGTGGGATAGACGTAGAATATGTCCACGGGCTTATCCGCGGAGGTCGGGAGTTTCGCCCAGTTGGAGGTGAGAGAGTAGTCGGAGGGCTTCGGCGTGTGACCGTGGTCGTCTTTCGAGCATGACAGCAGCGCCGTTGCCGACAGGGCGAGGATAGCGGTAAGGTAGCGGTTGATTTTCATATTATAGATTTTGTTGTAGGGTATATTTGCCACAAAGTTAACTCCCGTCGGGTAAATGGCCAAGGCAAAACTGCGGTAAGGTAAAAAAGAGGTGCAGGAAGGTAAAAAAACCTCCGGCGATATTCTTACACAATGGCATACGCTGTAAATGCGGGCATTATTTCGTACATTCACTTAAAATAAATATACCGGCCGATGGAAAATCTGATATATACGCAGAATGCGATAAGCCTCGCCATACTCTTTACGGGGAGCCTTTTCCTTGCCATGCATTATGAGGGCATACGTTCGCGCCTTATACTTGCGGCCACTATGGGCGTCTGGTGCCTCGATTACGCGCTCAGGGTGGGCCTGGGCATCGCCACAGGGGAGTCGATCGTGCCCAACGAGTATTTCTCCTCGTATTTCCTGGTCTTCGGCACTTTCTTCGTCATAACGACCCTCCCATTCATACTGGAGATGATCCGCCCGGGGTGGATCGATTTTCGCCGCGGATTCTTCATATTCCTGCCGTGGCTCGTCCTTTCCGCCCTCTATTTCATTGTGGTCGCAGCCAGGGGCGAGAGGGTGATGCAGTTGGAGGACCACCGCGATTTTCTGTCGCACATCACCCAATTCAATGTATGGTTCAGGGTGGTGCTGCTGGTCCAAATGTTCGCGTACCTGCTTTTCCTTCACATGATGACGATCCGTTACAGGCACTATTACGACAAATGGTGCCGCGAAAACCACTCCGATTCCGCAGCCGTGGACGTTTCCGGGCTCAAATACATCGCCGTAGGCTTCTGGTTCATCACGGGAGCGTTTTGCCTGATGATCCTCGATGCGGGGATGTGGGCCTATGTGGCGCACCAGGTCGCAGTGCAGTTCGTATTCATGTGCGCTTTCTATAAAGGATGGAGCCACCGTAACCCCTACCCCGAGAAGTTCTTCCGCAAGACGATGGACGAAAAGGTGGCCCAAGCGGGCAATGAGATGTCCGTGCCGCCACGCCCGAAGGAAGACACCGCGTTCTACGAGGGACTGCCGCGGTACAAGGAGACGATACAGCGCTGGATGGAGAGCTATAGGCCATACCTGCGCAGCGACCTGAAACTGCTCGACGTGGCGCAAGTGCTGCCGATGAACCGCAGCTACCTGTCCAGGGTATTCAATGAAGGATTC
This sequence comes from Rikenellaceae bacterium, assembly GCA_031550615.1. Taxonomy (GTDB): domain Bacteria; phylum Bacteroidota; class Bacteroidia; order Bacteroidales; family Rikenellaceae; genus JAVBOW01. The sequence continues at coordinate 44,110 of JAVBOL010000021.1, forward strand.
GGCTCGTCGTTCAGCGCCGTGGTGTGCGATTACAGGATAGAGTACGCCAAGGAGTTGCTCTGCTCGCAAAAGGATTTACGCATCGGGGAGATCATATATATGTCGGGCTTCACCTCGCCCACAACCTTCCATTCGTCATTCGTCCAGAGGACGGGAATGACCCCTGGCAAATTCCGCAAAATACGGTAAGCAAATAGCGGCGCGTTACAACGGCACGGTAATATTGAACCCGCACCAGACCCCTTTGCGGTCCGAGGGACGGTAGATCGAAACGCTGACCTGGTTGGTCGCCGCGGCGGGTGCGCGCAGCATATTGGTGTCTATCGTCACGTCGCAGCCATAGGACCACACGTCGCTCCACTCCCCTCCCTCGACCAGGCGGTAACGGGCGTACGTACCGCCAACGTTGAGCCTTATGCGCTTCAGGTAGACCAGTGAGGCGATCCCTATATCGGGATAAGCCACCGGCAGCTGGTAGTCCGCAGCCACGGACCGGTAACGTTCCGGGGCGAGGTTGTTGTAATCCGCCCCCACCGGGAAGACCTCTTTCTGGGCGAAGCGGTAGATGCCGTCCTGCTGCCATTGCATCGCCCCGCGCAGCATGAGGCTGTGGTGTGGCCACAGGCCGGGGGTGTTGAGCCTCGCGTAGGCGGTGTAGAGCTTGCTGAAATTGTCATTGAACGGCTCGGTGGCCATGTTGGCGCGCACGGCCCAGCCCCAGCGCGGGAGTATGTCGCGCTCGGCCATGCGCACCTGCTCGGAATATTGCAACTCATAGAGCAGTTTGTAGATACCGTGCGTGTCGCTGCCGTCCGGCTCGTAGATCAGCGCGTTGCTGTATTGCAGGTCGACCATCGGACGGATCAGGCGCGTGTGGTAGCCCCCATCGAAATACATGGGCAGGAAAACACGCCCCTCAAGCGCTAAATACGCCTTCGGGTCGGGCGGGACGACCCCGCGCCTTACTATGTATACCGGTTGGTCGCCACCCCCCCACTCGGTTTCGAACTCCACCTTGGGCGTCCAGCCATAGTATGATAGCGTGGCGTTGAGCAGCGAACCCTGGTCTGTCCAGCCCCAGCGCCCGGTGAAGAACGTGGTGTTGAGCAGATCCTGCGAGAGGACGGTCACCCCGGCGTTGATGTTGGCCTCGCGCTCACCTGTCACGCTATGCGGGTCGAAGGAGGTGGGCGCCCAGCTGTGCACGTTCAGGGCGTGCAACCCGCGGCGGTATTTTCGGACATGGCGTTCGGTGGTGTCCGCCACCGTCACTTTATCCATGTTGAGCGGTTTTTCCCATTGGTGGCGGGGCGGATTGACCGCATCCATGGGCATGGGGGAAGGGTCGACGTCGACGCCGCCTCCGGTGATCTGCCGCGATAGCATATAGCCGCCGGCGGTGTAGGTGGTCGACACTATCGAATCAGCCCCGGCTGGCGCAGGCGCGAAGGAGCCGTAGCGCGATGTCGTAAGGCGCGTTTCGAGCCCCGTGGCGATCACGAGCCGGTGCGCCTCGTCATAGCCGGATTGGGTCGATGAAAAGTAAAGTGCCCCGCCTTCGGCGCGCAGGTTGCCCAGGGTGGCGTAGCCGGGTTGCTTGACCACTCCCGTGTCGTTGCCCCGGGCATCGAGCGAACCGATATACATTCCCGTTTCGCCGACAGCTATGTAATAGTAGCGCTCCGTGACCGCGTCCCACGCCAGCCCGTGCAGCGAAGTGGGCATCTCGAAACTGCGCAGGGGTTCCTCACATCCCGCGAGGCGTATCGAGTAGCTGCCCTGGTAATCGTAATGCACATAGGCAGTTCCGCCCCCGGGCAGGGCTACGGGAAACATGCCCTGGCGTTCGCCGCGCATAACCGTTTTGCGCCCCGAGGCCAGATCGGCTGTACATATCTGCGAATTGACCTTTTGCGCCCAGAGTTTCGAGCGGCGCAGTTCGCTCCACACCAGACGTCCCTCGCAGAGCGAGAGAGGCGAATGGATGTACCCGGTATGGAAGAGCACCCGTTCGCTGCCGCTCCCGGGGTCGACGCTGACCACCCTCTCGGGCGTGTCCATATCTTTCTTCAGCGCGACGACCCTGCCCCCGGCGTAGATCGGCGACGAGTAGGCGGTGTGGCTCGTGGTGCGTGTGGGGATGATCTGCGCCGAGTTGTCGCGTAAAGGTAGGCTGTCCCAATAGGCGTCCAGGTCGGCAAGCATAGCGCGCGAAAGGCGGTTCACCGAGCTGCGGTAATATTTCCACATCCCGATCTTGGTGGTAAATATCAAAAACGGGTATTTAGAGGAGTACTCGCCCAGGCGGTCCCAGATATTCTCGCCGTAGCGCGTCCATGCGTAGGAGGTCATCTGGTAGCCCCACTGGTAATGGTCAGGCATAAAGTCGCGCATCGACCCGCAAAACCACTTGTCGACCGCATACCTGCGCCACGGCTTTTCGGCCAGCATGGCGCGGTATTCTATCGTGAATGACGGCTGCCGTCCGCGCCCGAAGGTCGAAAGCTGGGTTTCGGCCAGCACGGCGTCGCCCTCCATCGCCCAAAGGGGGAATAGCGCGACGCCCAACAGCGAACCCTGGTCGCCCAGCACGAAGCTTGCGAATTTAATGAAATTGCGGTTCATCAGCGCGTACTGCACCGTGTGGCGCGCCTCGTGCGCCGTGAGTTGTTTGAGCCACGGCTCGGCGGTCATTGCCGCGGGCGGGACGGTGATAAGCTCCATGCGCCTGGGTGCCAACATCACCAGCCCGTTGCTTGCGAAATTGTGTGTCTGCAACACGATGGGCATCCGCAGCGGCTGCACGCGGTAGCCGTAGCCGACCGCCGTTCGCAACGTGTCCAGGTAGTGCATCACGCGCATGGCATGGCTGCGGTAATCGCGCGGGAAGATCAGTTTGCTGTGTCTGGTCTGCACGACATCCCATTTGACCGACGCCGGCGCCGGCCCCTGGTCGTAATATTGTGCGCTGAGCGACAGCGGCAGGGCACATGCGAAGGCCCCTATTATATTTTTTAGCTTCATCTACCCCCCTGCCCGCTTGGCCTTATAGCCCGCTTTAATTAGAATGTCGACCACGCGGTCGCGGTGGTCGCCCTGGATTATCACTTCGCCGTCCTTGGCGCTGCCGCCCACCCCGCATTTGCTTTTGAGCATGGTGGCAAGTTGTTTGAGGTCCTCCTCGCCGCCCCTGAAACCCTTGACCAGGGTCACCTGTTTGCCCGCCCGGTGGCTGCGGTCGAGCCACACGCGCAGCTCCTGCTGCGCGGGGGACGGCGTGGGCTGGTCATCTGACGTGTCCCGCTTATATTCGAACCCCGGGTCGGTCGAGTAGACCACTCCGAGGCGTGCTTTCCAATCGTTGTTCGACATATGACACAAATATACAAGATTTTTCATAATTTTGCCGATATGAGCAGACGAACGCGCAACGAACCCCGCCACACGACGCAACGCGCAATGCCGCAGACCGTGCAAGTGGCGTGCCGCATGCCCCTCGGGGAGGACACCAGGCTGGTGAAGGTCTATGTGGAAGGTTACGAGGACGTCGCTTTCTGGCGCGGGATATTCGACCCTTACGAAAGTGAGCGGGTGGTGTTCGAAATCTCGGTGCCTCCGCGCCACGACCTTGCGAAGGGAAAAAAGGTGCTGTTCGACATGCTGGATAACTCCTCGCCGCTGTTCCTGCTCTGCGCGGACAGCGACTTCGACTACATCTTCGGCAATTCGACGCCGCAGTCCAAGCTGCTCAATTCGTCGCCGTATATGTTCCACACGTACGCCTACGCAGCCGAGAATTACCTCTGCTACGCCCCCTCGCTGCACAACATCTGCGTAAAGGCGACCAAGAACGATATGCGCATCTTCGATTTCGAGCGCTTTATGGCCGACTACTCGCGCACGATATATCCGCTGTTCCTGTGGTACGCCCTCTCGGCGCAGCGCAAGAGCGAGAGTTTTTTCACGCTGCTCGACTTCAAAAGCAGCGTAAAGCTCAACTACCTCGAAATAGACGACTGCGGGGCGAGCACCATAGCGTGGCTCGAACGCCAGGTGGAGCGTCGCCTCGAAGCGCTGCACCGCCGCCATCCGGGCCTGGACGGCGAGATGAACCGCTTCGCCGCGATGCTCTCCCACAGGGGGATGACCCCCGAGAACACCTACCTTTTCATGCAGGGGCACACCCTTATGGACAACGTGGTCATGGTGATACTGCACGCGGTATGCGACCAGCTGATGCTGATGGTCAACCGCCGAATATCGCACTCCTCGAAACAGGGCGTCGCCCTGCGCAACGAGCAGAGCAACTACAACAATTCGCTGCGCAACGTGCGCGACATATTGCTCGACAACGAGAATTACCGCGATTGTTTCCTGTATAAAAAACTTACGGCCGACATAGACAATTACGTCGCCGCGTTACTGAAAGAATAATTTATGAAGATCTATCTGGTTGCCGGCGAGCCTTCGGGCGACCTGCTGGGCGCGGGACTGATGGCTGCGCTTAAAGAAGCCGTACCCGGGGTCGAATTCCGCGGTGTGGGCGGCGAGGGGATGGCCGCGCAGGGTTTGCAGAGCCGTTTCGACATATCCGACATATCGGTGATGGGCGTTTTCGAGGTGCTGCCGCGCCTACGCACCATATTGCGCCACATACGCCGTACGACCGCCGACATAGAGCAGTGGCAGCCCGACGTGCTGGTCACCATCGACAGCTGGGGATTCGTCAACTCGGTGCTCGGCAAGCTGAAGAAGCACGGCAGCGGGATCCCCGTGGTGCACTACGTCGCCCCGCAGGTGTGGGCCTGGAAGAAGGGACGCGCCAAACACGTCGCGCAGGTGGTCGACCGCCTGATGATGCTGTTGCCCTACGAGGGTAAATACTTCGACAAATACGGGCTGCGCTGCGATTTCGTAGGCCATCCGGTCATGGAGCGCATGCAGGGCGTGTCGACCGACCCGGCGGACTTCCGCGCACGGCACGGCATCCCCGCCGATGCGAGGGTGGTGTGCGTGCTGCCAGGCAGCCGCCGCAGCGAAGTGAGCCGGCTCACGCCGGTATTCAAAAAGGCGCTGCGGCAGATCGCCGCCAGCCACGGCGAATTGTGGGTGGTCGTACCCACCGTGACCGGGGTCGAAAAACGCGTGCGCGAGGGGTTCGCCGCCGTCGAGGGGTGCCAGGTGCGAGTGGTGGTCGGCAACGGTGAGCGTTACGACGCTTTTGCCGCAAGCAGCATTGCGCTGGCCGCGTCGGGCACCGTGTCGCTGGAACTTTCGGCGTTGGGCGTGCCGCACCTGATAGCCTACACGTTCAGCCCGTTGACCAATATCCTGGTGCGCGCAGTCATTAGGATACCGTTCGCAAACCTGATAAACATCCTCTCGCAGAGCGAGATAATCCCGGAATTCGTACTTCAGCGCTGCAAGCCGGAGCTGATCGCCCGATGCGCCGAAAGGCTGCTCGACGATCCCGGCGAGGGAGCCGCCCAGATCGTGCGCGCGCAGGAGATACTCGGCATGCTGCGCCCCCACGGCGGGGTGCTGCCCTCACAGAAGGCGGCGCAGGTGGTCATCGAGGCGGCTACCCGCATGTAGTATTCGCGGCCCTATTTGCTCAAATAGTCTATCGCCTTGAGCAATGTGTTGTCCACCACGTATATGTTGGCGTAGAAACCGCCCTCGTCGAGCGGACTGTTGCGCCCGATGTATGCCCTTAGCTGCGCCGTTATCAGCTTGCGCGAACGTTCTACCTCGCTTCGCACCGGCGCCACCCCGCGGCGGGCGGCATAGGCCACGAAATCGTCGAACATACCTTTATCCGAGTCGAGCAGCGCACGCAGCGAGGCCACGTCGCTGACAGCCTCAAGTTGCGCGCGGTGGCGGTCGGCGTAATCCATCGCGTAGCGGAACAGGATGTTGCGCCCGGACACCTGCAGGAAATAGCGGGTCACGTCGGTCGTGTCGAGGGGTATGAAAAGGTCGGGCATGATGCCGCCCCCACCGTAGACGGTGCGTCCGCCCACGGTCTGGTAACGCAGCGAATCGGCGAATTTTATACTGTCTGCCGAGAAGAACTCGTTGTGCTCCATGCGCGAGATCAGGTCCTTCTCATATTCCACGGGATTGCCGTTCACGTATGGCTTCTGTATGGAGCGTCCGGCGGGGGTGTAGTAACGCGCCACGGTCAGCCGCACGGCGGAATGGTCGGGGAACATGAATTGCTGCTGCACGAGCCCCTTACCGAATGAGCGGCGGCCTATTATCACCCCGCGGTCGTTGTCCTGCAACGCCCCTGCGAGGATCTCGCTCGACGAGGCGCTGCCCTCGTCTATGAGCACCGCCAGCGGCAGGTCGGTGAAGCGTCCGCGCCCGTCGCTGAACTCCTCGGTGCGCTTGGCGGCGCGGTCGAGCGTGTAGACGATCAGTTTGCCCGAGGGAAGGAATTCGTTGGCTATCTCTATGGCCTGGTCGAGGAATCCGCCCGAGTTGCCGCGCAGATCGAAGATCAGGCCCTTCATGCCATCCTTGCGCATACGCTCCAGGGCGGCCATCATTTCGGAGTGCGAATTGCGCGAAAAACTCGAAAGTTTCAGAAAACCGACCGTCGGGGTGAGCATGATGCCCGCCTCGATGCTTTTGATGGGTATCACCCCGCGCGTCACATCGATATTGACCAGCGAGGAGAGTCCCTGGCGCTCGATCCCCAGGCGGACCTGTGTGCCGCGCGGGCCGCGCAGCATCTTCACGACCTTGTCCTGGTCCATTTTGCGTCCGGCCACCACGCTGTCACCAACGTTTATTATACGGTCGCCGGCACGCAGCCCGGCCTTGTCGCTCGGACCGGCGGGAATTACGTTGAGCACCACCACCGTGTCGGTCATCATGTTGAACACGATGCCTATGCCGTCGAAATGGCCGTCGAGGGTTTCGTTGGCGTCGGCGAATTCCGATGCCGGGATATAGACCGAATGTGGGTCGAGCTCCTCCAGCAGCAGCGGTATCATGTGTTCGCCGATAGTGTCCATATTGACCGGGTCGACATAGGCGCTCTCGATCAGCGAGAGCGTGTAGCTGAGCTTATTCTTCTTCGAGGCCGCCTTCAGGGCGCTGCCCACCTCGGCGTCGGCCCCCATGCGGCTCATAAAAGTGCCGGCCAGCAGCCCCGCCACGAGGGCTATTGCGACGACCAGCGGCAGGATGATGACACCCGTGCGATTTTTATACATAGTTTACTTGTTTTTAAGCCAATACGATATCCCCAGGCTGAGCGAATACTGGTACTGCAGTTTGTCTATCGACGGCTTTTCGTAATACATCAGGCAATATATCTTTGTCGATAGCAGCTTTGTCGCTTTAATTTCGAACGTATTTTCCCAGCGCACCTTCGGGGCGGTGCGTATGTTGGTGAACGCGTACAGGTCCGAGCGGTAGCGGAACATCTTCCTGCCGAATTCCTTATCGAAGAATATCCTCGCCGAGGGCCCCAGCTGGCCTTTTGTCTTGTCACCCTTGGGCACGCCATTGATCCCCCTCTGCTGCAACTGCTCGTCGAGCACCACCGTCACGCTGCCGGCTATGGGCGAGAGGGTGATATCCCATGGCTTGCTCTTCCAGTTAAAACCCACCGAGAGGTCGAAGAAGCCCGGAGCCATAAAATTCGACACCTTGGTGTCGTCGGTACGTGATTTGACACCCTCGGAGAACTGGCTGCGCGCCGAAGTCGTGGCGGCATAAGACCAGTTGCCACGCAACTTCCATGCCGTCTGCAGGTTGAATTTCCACTCGTCCACATTCTTGAACAGCACCTTGTCGATGTAGTTGGCCCCATAGCGCGCATCGATGCGGTAGTCCAGCGAAAACGTCTCACGTTTGTAGAGGTGGTGGTAGAAGATCTGCGAAATGCCGGTGAATGTGTTGTCGCCCCCAGCCTGCCAATCTATGAATTGCGTCTGGGTGGCGGTAAGGCTGGCATTAAATTCGATAGTGTTACGCTCTTTGCGCAGCGCCTTGCGCTCGGCCAGCCAGCGCGCACGGCTGAAATAGGGGTTGTCGACCTCGCGGCGGCTCATCGTGTCGGCCATGGGCAATGTGGAAAGCGGCGTGTCCCGGGTCGAGGGCAGCGAAAACTGCCCCAGCGCGGGCAAGGTGAAGAGCAGGGCGGGCAGCAAAAAAATATATCTGGACAACGGCGGCATTTTTTATTAACGGCAAAGATAGGAAAAGGTGGGCGCAATCGCGCGCGCTTGCACGCAAAAATTGCCGGGCCGCATCCTATCTTGTGAAAAGATACTTAAATTTGTTAAAATTATTGAACCATGAAATTCTTCGGAGCACACGTAAGCGCGTCCGGCGGCGTAGAGAACGCCCCGGTCAACGCGGCGGCCATAGGGGCGAAAGCCTTCGCCCTGTTTACCAAGAACCAACGCCAATGGAGCGCCGCGCCGTTAAGCGCCGCATCCATCGCGGCGTTCAAAGAGAATTGCGGACGCCTGGGCTTCTCGCCCGCGCAGATACTGCCCCACGACAGCTACCTTATCAACCTGGGCAATCCCGACCCTGCGGCGTTGGCCAAATCGCGCGAAGCGTTCTTCGACGAGATGTCGCGATGTGAACTTCTGGGGCTCGACCGCCTGAATTTCCACCCCGGAGCGCATCTGGGGCAGATCAGCGAGGAGGAGTGCCTGGACAGGGTCGCCGAGTCGATAAATATGGCCCTGGAGCGCACCGGGGGCGTATGCGCCGTGATAGAGAACACCGCCGGGCAGGGCTCCAACATCGGGTTCCGTTTCGAACACCTCTCGTATATCATAGGCCGCGTCGCCGACCGCTCACGCGTGGGGATATGCATCGACACCTGCCACGCCTTCGCGGCGGGTTACGACCTTTCGTCAGCCGCGGCGTGCGAAAGAACCTTCGCCGAGCTTGACCGCGTGGTGGGTATGAAGTACCTCAGGGGGATGCACCTTAACGACAGCATCAAGGGCGAGGGCAGCCATGTGGACCGCCATTCCAACCTCGGCCACGGGACGCTCGGTATGCCTGTGTTCGAATACATCGCGCGCGACGGGCGCTTCGACGGGATACCCCTGATACTGGAAACCCCCGACGAGGAGCGCTGGGGCGAGGAGATCGCCCGGCTTTACGCCCTGGCGGGCGAGTGATTATGGCTGTGCGCCAACATGAAAGAGGAGCCGGCGGCTCCTCTTTCATGTAAATATACCCGCGGCGGGTTATTTCTTATGCTTTTTAGTGTATAAGAACCGTTTGATCTTGTGCGTCGGCGTCTTTTCGAAACCGCTTTCCTGCTCTTCGACCACCGAGATGCGCGAGAATTTGCTCACTTTCGAATTGACGTACTGCATCAGCTCGGCCTTGAGTTCCTCCTTTTTGATCTCCCAGTCCTCGACCAGGTTGCGGTATTTGCGCTCTAACTCTTCGGCGTTGAAGTGCACCAGCGCCACCAGGTGGCCCTTCTCCTGCTTGACTATCGAGTCGGAGACCATAAGGTGGCTGTTGATAACGTTCTCGATCTCTTCGGGGTAGATATTTTCACCGCTCGGGCCCACTATCATGCTGTTCAGGCGGCCTTTGATGTAGAGGTAGCCGTCCTTGTCGACCGACCCGAGGTCTTTGGTGCGCAGCCAGCCGTCGGGGGTGAACACTTCGGCGGTGGCTTCGGGGTTCTTGAAGTAACCCAGCATCGCCGAGGGGCTTTTTACCACTATCTCGCCCTCGCCGGTGGCCGGGTTCAGGTTTTCGAGGCGCATCTCGATGCCTTTCATCACCGGGCCGGTCGATTGCAGACGGGTCAGCCCAACACCGGCCCCGGCGATCAGGGGCGCGGTTTCGGTCAGCCCGTAGCCTATGGCGTAGGGAAAATGCGCCTCCTGGAGGAAACGCTCGGTATCGGGATCAAGTTTCGCACCCCCTATGCCGAAAAAGCGCAGACGTCCCCCGAAAGTTTTCATCAGGGTCGCCCCGGCGATGCGGTGTATAGTCTTACGGAACAGCTTATTGGCATACATTATGCGTTTGGCCTTGGTGCCGCTGAAACGCGCCACGATCTGGCTGCGGTAGATCTTTTCGATTATAAGCGGCACGCTCAGCACCGTGGTCGGGCGCACGTCCTTCAGGGCGGGCATCAGCGAACTTGCCGTGGGCGGACGGTCGAGGTAGACCACCGAAGCGCCCTGGCGGAAAGGCAGCAACATGCCGAATGAACACTCGTAGGTGTGCGCCAGGGGCAGCACCGACAGGAACACGTCCCATGTTTCGATAAACTGGATGTTGAGCACCATTTCGAGCTGGCTGCACAGGTGGTAGTGTGTCAGCATCACGCCCTTGGGCTTGGACGTTGTGCCCGAGGTGTAGATTATCGCAGCCACGTCGCTCCCTTTGGGCTCGGTGGGCGTACCGTGCCCGGTAACGCCCTGGGCGATCACGCCGAGGTTCTTGCTCCGTATGACTATATTGAGCTTTTTGAGGCTGTCGGGCGATATTTTCGAATAGAGGCGGTCAGAAACTATAAGCGCCTTGGATTCGCTATGTTCGAGTATCATGTCGAGCTCGGGGCCCGAGAAATCGGGCAGCACGGGCACGATGGTCATGCCGAGGGTCACCACGGCGAAGTAGGCCACGGGCCACGTGGGCATGTTGCTGCTCAGCAGGGCTACCTTGTCGCCGCCGTTAAGGCCCGCCGAGAGCAACGATTGCTGCACGCACTCGACCTGCTCGGCGAACTGGCTGTAGGTATATCCCTCGCCCCCATACATCGAAAACGACGGATTGTCGCCGTACCGGGCGACGCTACTGAGATATAACTCCTTGAGTGTCTGGAATTCCATAACTTTTGGGTTGTCTTCTGAGGGCAAAAATACGTTAATTTATTGTGAAAATGCTATATTTGGGCAAATTCTGCGATGCTATCCCTGCAAACGATCAAACGATATGCCCTTGCCGCCGGTTTCGACCTGTGCGGCGTATCGGCCTGTCGCACTCTGCCGGAGCACGCCCCGCACCTGGAGCGGTGGCTTGCCCGGGGGATGCATGGCGGCATGCGCTATATGGAGCGCAATCCAGGCGTGAGGCTCGACCCCGCAGCGGTGCTGCCCGGGGCGCGCAGCGTAATTTCGTGCGCCGTGAGCTATAATTACGGGATGCACATGCGCGCGGGATCGGACGGGGTGCCCCGCAAGGCGTCCTACGCCTTCGCGCCCGACTACCACGGTATAATAAAACCGATGCTCGACCGGCTGATCGGGATGCTGGTGGCCGACCATCCGGGCTTGCGCACGCGACGTTTCACCGACGCCGCGCCGCTGCTCGAAAAGGCGTGGGCCTCCGAGTCGGGGCTCGGATGGATCGGGTGTAACTCCCTGCTGGTGACCCCAGGATATGGTTCTTTCGTGCTGCTGGGCGAAGTGATCGCCGACATGGAAACGGACAGCTACGACAAACCGATGGAGGCGCTCTGCGGAAATTGCCGACGTTGCGTGGCGGCCTGTCCCACCGGGGCGATCATAGCCCCGAGGGTGGTGGACGCCCGCCGTTGCATAGCCAGCATAACTATCGAAAGGGCGCAGGGACGCGACGACTCGACGGCCCCGATAGACCTGCATGGGTGGGAATACGGCTGCGACGCATGCCAGACGGCATGTCCGCACAACGCCACCGCCGCCCGGGCAAACAATCCGGCATTCGAGCCGGTATTTTAGGGGACTGGCTGCGGACTGGCTGTGCCGATACAGGGCCGGTCGCGGACCATCGACAAATATGCGTTAAGAAAAACCTCCGTCGGCGGCGTTAAAAACGCGGCCTGTCCGACGAACGTTAGGCGCGAAGCGCCTATAAGGAGGAGTTCCGCGTTTTAGCCGATGACGGAGGTTTTTTAGCCTTATTTGGCGGGTCCGTGGTTTTTTTGCTTACTTTTTTGTCCACACAAAAAAGTAAGTCGCCCTCAGGCGAAAAAGAGTGACAGGCAAACAAATCTGAAGACTTATGTTTCAGGGCCTTAAATCAGGAAACCTCACCGAAACCCTAAAGAAATAAGCACAAAAAAGGCCGCGACCAATGGTCGCGACCTTAGCCTTTTTCGATCCCGAAGACTACTCAGCGTCCTGGGTGGCGCCCGGGGCGGGAGCCTCTTCGCCCGGCGTGGTCTGGTTTGGCAGGAAGCCTTCGCCCGAGGCGGGTGTGCCCGAAGTTTCGATGGCGCGCTCGACGGCGCTCTTGCTTGAAGCGATGCTGCCCGAGGGCATAGCCATCGTCGCGGCGAGCGACAGCAGCACGATGGCGATAGCCAGGCCCCAGGTGAACTTTTCGAGGAAATCCGACGACTGGCGCACGCCCATCACCTGGTTCGCAGCCCCGAAGTTGGCGGCCATTCCGCTTTTGGGGCTCTGCGCCAGCACTACGAGCACGAGCAACAGGCTCGCGATAAGGATCAGTACGATGAAGAAAATATACATTGTTTTACGTTTTAGTTTGTCTGCATTTGGGTCGCCTTGTGCTCTATATCGGCGATAATCTCGGCAAAATAAACACTTTTTTCCGGATAAAGCAAACTTAATTTTTCATATGCCTCCCTCGCTTGCGACCAAAGCTGCTGGCGCATATATATTTGGGCCAGCCCCTCCGTCACGATTTGCGGCATAACACCTTGTGGTTCATCCTGCTGCGATTCGTCCAAAGGCTGCGAGGCATCCGCCGCGGGCACTATCCGGTAGTCGCCCAGGGTCAGGAAACGCTCTATCAGGCTCTCCTGGGTCGTGTGTGACCCTTCAACTTCCGCAGCTCCCCCGGTTTGCGCAGTTTGCGCGTCTTGCGCGTCCTGCGCGACCACGGGTTGCGCGGACTCCACCTCCGGCCTGAGCCATGGCGCGGGCAGCGGCTTCGAAACGAGGCTGAGCGCCAGCAGAGGGTCGCTGATGCTCTCCGCGGGGGCTTTCATCGCCACGCTGCGCAGCACTCGCGCGGTCGCGAACCACGGGTAACGCTCCAGAAGCGCGTCCAGTCCGGCCCGCGTGGGAAGTTCCCCGCGCTCCCTGACGTATGTTTTGAGCGACTCCATGCTACCAGTTGGACACGGCGGCGTTATAGATATCCTCCACGAGCATCTCCACCAGTTCGGGGGTCAGCCTCGGCTCAACGGTCTGCAACAGCTCGTGCGCGCTGTAATCGAGATAGACCGAGAAAGAGCGGTCGAAATTATACTGCGGCTCTATGACATTGGTAAACCGCACTTTAACCGTCACCGTCAGGCGGTTCATGGCCGCAGCCTCGTCGCTTGTCACGGCGCTGTATGACGAGTTGTAACCGGTGATCTCGCCCTCCATGTGCAGATCGCCCCCTTCGCGCACCTGGCGCAGGCGGCTCTGGCGGACGAAACGGTCCTGCAGGCCGTCGGTGAGCGCCGAGGAGAGCGCCGGGTTGACCATCAGCGCGTTATTCGGGAAATAGCTGACCGAAAAGGTCTTGGCCAGGGGCGAAATGGACGCTCCCGAGAGCGAATAGTTCACCTTGCAGCCCCACAGGGCGGCAGCAACAGAGCAAAGTATCACGGCAGCGAGGGCGAATTGCCTAAAGGTCTTCAATTCCTAATTCTTTTATTTTGCGGTAGAGCGTGCGCTCGGAAATATAGAGGTCGCGGGCGGCCTCCTTGCGTTTGCCGCCGTGGCGGCGCAGGGCTTTGAGTATCGCCTCGGTCTGCGCCTGTTCCTTCGTCATGGGCGCCTCCTCACCCACCTCCTCGGTGTCGGCGAACAGCGCCTCGGGCTGGGGTGCGGGAAGCGCGGCGGGGGGCGGATAGGCCCCGGGCAGCAATCCGGCTATGGCGGGTGTTTTCGCACTTTGCGCCACCGTGCGGCCTGTGAGCTCCGAAAGCATCTGGCGCATGTCGAAGATCTCGGAGCGCATGTCGAAAAGCAGCTTGTAGAGAATCTCGCGGTCGGATGAGTAATCCGCCGTAGCCGGGGCTGGCACGTTGAAGCGCGGAGTGGCGACAGGCAGGTATTTCTGCATCAGGGGGGCGGTGATATCGCGGGTCTGCTCGATGGCCGATATCTGCTCGGCCACGTTCTTGAGCTGGCGTATGTTGCCCGGCCAGTAGTAATCCTCCAGCGCCTGGCGCGCCCCGCGGTCGAGATTCACGGCCGGCATGCGGTACTGCACGGCCACGTCGGCGGCGAACTTACGGAACAGCAAGTAGATATCCTCCTTGCGTTCGCGCAGCGGCGGCACCGAGATGGGCACGGTGTTAAGGCGGTAGTAGAGGTCTTTGCGGAAACGCCCTGTGTCGAGCGCACCCTGCAGGTCGACGTTCGTGGCGGCCACGACCCTCACGTTGGTCTTCTGGGTTTTGGACGAGCCCACGCGGATGAATTCGCCGGTCTGGAGCACCCTCAGCAGTCGCACCTGGGTCGAATGCGGCAGCTCGGCCACCTCGTCCAGGAATATCGTCCCCCCGTCGGCCTCCTCGAAATAGCCCTTGCGCGCCTCGGACGCGCCTGTGAAAGCCCCTTTCTCGTGGCCGAAAAGTTCCGAGTCTATCGTCCCCTCGGGGATCGCCCCGCAGTTTACCGCTATGAATTTATTGTGCTTGCGCGACGAGTAGGCATGGATCACCTGCGGGAAGAACTCCTTTCCCACCCCGCTCTCGCCGGTGACCAGCACCGATAGGTCGGTCGGGGCCACGCGCACGGCCACCTCCAGCGCATCGTTGATGCCCTGGGCGTTGCCGATAATGCCGAACCGCTGTTTTATGCCCTGAAGTTCCATAGAGAATGCAAAGTTACAAAAATTTCGTTTGCAAATCCCACACGGCGATGTCCGGCATTAAAAACGCAAACCCAACCCGGCTTGTACGGCGCTCATATCCTCCCTATGCTTGCGGCTCTTTTTGCCGGTAGTGAAATCCGTGATGTCGGTAGTGGCGGAAGCGGCAATAAAGCTGAGCCGGAAACCGACAAAACTTTTAGAATGGCCGAGCCTGAGGTCATACCCCAGCCCCAGTATCGAGCCCGCCCCGACCACGTGTACGGAATTGGCGATGTGGCGCTCCAGCTTCACATCCTGATCATGCAGCGCAAATCCCAGCGACGCGTCGCAGTACATGATGTTGCGGCCTCTGCGGTCTGCAGTTCTGAACATGACCGACGGCCCCGCAAAGAGCATCGACACTTCGTTACGCATCTCTGTCTGCCTACCCTCGTAATGGTTGTACATCGTGCGCAGACCGATACCGAAAGAATTGCCCATAAAGTAATGGGCATCAGCCCCCACGGACGTCCCGTTGAGCGTTTTTTCCAGAAACTGCCTGGCTTCGGGAGCGAGACCAGGCAACAAACCACCTATACGGTGGGCATACGCCCCGTCTATGCCTATCCTCCATCGGGGCAGGTTTTTGTCCTTGAGAAGCCTGGTTTCTTGTTCGCTCAGGCTCCGCGGGTAGCAATTATCGGACGATACGGACCCAGCAAGCGCGGTCGGGGGAGAAGGTTGCTGGGGCGCCCCAGCCTGGGCGTATACCGAATGCCCGGCATCAGGCCAGTAGAGAAGTAATCCGCTGATGCGGTGGCACGAGTTGCCCGGAGGAGGTCCGGTCTGAAGGTGCCGGGTGATCCTGATCGCGTTGGCCCCGGCTTTGCGCGCCTCTTTCCTGGCCAGCCCAACCACGTCCTCATAGGTGCAGTTGGTCGTAAAGCCGGTATCATCGATATTGAATTCGCCGATAACATAGGCGTCTTCGGGAAGGGGGGCATCTCCTGTGATGACTACCACCTGCTGGTCGGCGCTTAGCGGGGGCGCGATGGAGGTAAGGGTCACCCCGACGTAGGGCGAGCATGAAACAAAAAGCGCCATCAGGGACGCCACAGACAGGAGATAACGGGTCATACGGATCGCGTTTAGGGTTAGCGTTTTACAAAAATACGAAAAGTCCCCGTAAAAAAGCCGCCGTTTACAAAAAAACGGCGGCCTCTCGATATGCGTTATAGTTTCGTTTTACTTCACCACGCGGTTGGTCGCAGAGTCGGGGAACACCACCCAGGGCGAAAACGTTTTGGCCTGTTCGAAGTCCATGGTGGCGAACGACACGATGATAACGATGTCGCCCACGGCCACCAGGCGCGCGGCGGCGCCGTTCAGGCATATAGCCCCGCTGCCCCTTTCGCCTTTGATGACGTAGGTCTCCAGCCTCTCGCCGTTGTTGATGTTGAGCACCTGCACCTTTTCGCCCACGATCAGGTTGGCCGCGTCCATCAGGTCTTCGTCGATGGTTATGCTGCCCACGTAATTGAGGTTGGCCTCGGTCACGCTTACACGGTGGATCTTCGATTTGAGTACTTCTATGGTCATGGCCCGGATCTGTTTAAAATGCTATGTTGTCGATCAGGCGGACGGCACCGGCCTGTACGGCGATGCAGCCTCGCGCGCCCGGTTGCCAGCTTTCGAGGCGGGCGAGGGTGAGCGGATCGACTATATTCATATATATAACGTCCAGCAGGGGGTTTTCATTGACCCTCGCGGCGATAATTCCTTCAGTTTGCGCGGGCGTCGCGGCGCGGTGCTCCACACCCCACCTGAGCGCACGGTAGATCTGCGGCGCGGCCTCGCGGTGGGCGGGGGTCAGCAGGGCGTTGCGCGAACTCTTGGCAAGGCCGTCGTCTTCGCGCACGATGTCGCACTCGACGATCTCCACCGGGGCTTTCAGCTGCTCCACCAGGGCACGGATCACGGCTACCTGCTGGAAATCCTTCTGCCCGAAGTACGCCCTGGCCGGACGCACGATGTCGAAAAGGCGGCTCACGACCTGCGCCACGCCGTTAAAGTGGCCGGGACGCGTCGCCCCCTCCATCACCTTGTCGATCTGCCCGAAGTCGAAAACGCGTGTGTCCGGCTCAGGGTATATCTCCCCGACCGAAGGCACGAAAACGGCGTCCACGCCCGCCTGGCGCAACATCGCCAGGTCGGCTTCGGGCGTGCGCGGATAGCTCCGCAGGTCAGCCGGGTCGTTAAACTGCGTGGGGTTGACGAAAACGCTCACCACCACCGTCACGCATTCGCGGCGGCAGCGCTCGACCAGCGAGATATGACCGCTGTGCAACGCTCCCATGGTAGGCACGAAACCCACGTCGGGACGGCCGGCCAGATAGCCGCACAGCAGGTCGGTCTTTTCGAAAACTTGCATCGTCAGGCGTTTTACGGCGCAAAGGTATATCAAAATTCCAACATAGCAAGCGAAAAAGCTCCCGGCCCCGCGCGGCCCGGCAACCTGCACAATAATCCATACGGCTGACCGGCGCCGGTTAAGCCATTTTCAGGGCGCTTCCTATCCGCCGCGCGCAAGCAGCCGGACAATGCGCAAGCAGCCGGACAAATGCAGCGTTTTTCGTACGTTTTGTCCTTAACATTTGTACGTTTTGTCCACATGCGTATTCGTTACGGGGCTAACTTTGTACTATTAGGGTCTGGGCGCAGACAGCGTCCAGCTATCACAACATTCTTAAATAAAATACCAATTATGAAAAGAACCTTTACTTTATTAATGGCCGTCGCGTTGCTTGCGCCGGCGGCCACACGCGCCGAAGATCAGCCGAAACACGAGCTTTCGGTGATGGGCGCGGGCGGCGTTTCGACGCTGCGTTACAACCTGACGGCTGGCGACAACCCCCTGCGCCCCGGTTTCCAGTTCGGGTTGGGCTATAACTACTTCATCACACCCCGCCTGGATGTCGGCACGGGCGTAGAGATGGGATTCTACTACAACCGCGTCACGCTCGACGAGGGCACTTCGTTCAGTTCGAAAATTTCCATACTGGGCTACAAGGACACCTACCACATGGATTATATGGCCAGGGCGACGGGATACGTAGAGAAACAGCGCACCGTCATGGTCAATATCCCCATATCGATCCGCTACAACATGCCGCTGACCGGCAGGACAGCCCTGTTCCTCTCGGCAGGGTATAAACTGGGGCTACCTGTAAGCACCTCATTCCGAACGACTACCGACTTTGTGCAGACATCTATGTTGGAACAAATTGACGGAGGCTATCGTTACGAATTTGTTGAAGACTTGGAGGAAGAGCAGGCAAATTTCGGCATCGGTCACAAAGACGGCTGGAAGAACAAGGGGGACTACCGCCTCGGAATGTCGCACTCACTGACCGGAGAGGCTGGCTTGCGGTTCGCCCTGAAAGGCACCAAACGCCTCTACGCTGGCGCATTCATAGACTATGGCATGAATTGCATCCGCAGCGAAGGTAAATCCAATGCGACGATAGTCAATCCAAGTTACTCATTGCTCATCGGCAGCGCATTCAACCGTGGAGGATCGAGCGTGCTCGAAATCCCGGGTGCCGCCTCGCACGTGCGCACCCTGGCATTCGGGTTGAAACTTCGCCTGGCCTTCTCGCCCCGCTGCGCGAAACCTGTGCCCGCAGTAATCCCATGCGCCCCCGCGCCCAAGCCGGAGCCAGCACCTGCACCGGCTCCCGCACCAAAACCCGCTCCGGTCGTGATGACCCCCGCACCCACAGCCCCCGCGCAGACCCTCACCGCCGCCGAGCGCCAACTGATAGCCAGCCGCATAACATACGGCGATGTGAACAACACGTCTTTAAGCGAGAACAGCCGCGAGATACTCGACATGGTGGCCACGCTGATGCAGGACAAGCCCTGGCTCAATCTGATCGTCGAAGGTCACACCTGCGACCTTGGCAGCGACGCCGTAAACGAGCGCCTCGGCATGCAACGCGCCCAGGCGGCAGCCGACTACCTCGCCTCGAAAGGCGTAGACAGTTCGCGTGTGAGCGTGCTGAGCAAATCGTCACGCGAACCGCTCGTGCCCAACACATCCGAGGACAACCGCCGCATCAACCGCCGCGCGGAGCTCAAACCAATACAATAACCCGCTAATATTTAAAAGATCATGAAAACTATATTACGCACCCTGCCCCTGTTCGCCCTTTGCGCGTCGCTGGCCATGTGCACAAAACTCGACGACCCACAGGCATTCGCCACCTCATACGAGGCAGACCAGGTGATACCCTATGAAGGGGGCACGGTCACATTCAACGTTTACGCCGCCCCCGGCGATCACTGGACGATAGAATGGATCACTGACGATCTGGACCGCCGCCCGCCGATGAATAATTGGGAGTTGAGCCAACTTGAAGGCACCGGCAACGCCACCATCACAGTATCGGCCGAAGAAGGCGCGGAATACGTTATACGGCACGACTTAGTAGTCACATGCGCAGACCAGAGGCAGGCCCTTCGTATAACCCAGGCGAGCCAGGAGGGTTTCCGTTGCCAAGCACTGCAAATAACAGACTGGAACTGGGAAGGAGATCCTGTGTGGAGTGACTTCACACAGGCAGAGTTCAGTACCCGCTGGTGGCTCGTATCGAAACCTGACTGGGTTCTGGAATTAAACATAACCCAAGGCTATCCGGGCTGGCATTTCTTCCAGGCACTTTATGCTCACAATGAAATGATGCATGAAGAGGGCGAGCTGGTATTCGCAGGTCCGGGCGGTGAGAGGTACATCATTCCTGTCAGCATAGACATCGATAGCGACTAAATGACGGGGCATCTGAAAAACAGACGGCCACCCCTTGCGGGGTGGCTGTTTTTGTATAGTTTTGCAGCGTCTTTAGGATTTAATAATGAAAGCTTTCGCAACGATCGCCCTGCTGGTGCTCTCCAACGTATTCATGACCTTTGCCTGGTACGGCCACCTGCGCTTCGGCTCGGCATCATGGCTCGTCCGCTGGGGACTGCCCGGGATCATTCTGGTCAGCTGGGGCATCGCCCTGCTGGAATATTGCTTCCAGGTGCCGGCCAACCGCATAGGCTTCGAGGGCAACGGGGGCCCGTTCACGATATGGCAACTCAAGGTGATGCAGGAGGTAATCACGCTGCTCGTCTTCACGGTCTTCACCACGCTGGTCTTCAAGGGCGAAACCCTACGCTCGAACCACCTGATAGGGTTTGTATTCCTCGTGGCGGCAGTCTATTTCATCTTCAAAAAATAGCCGGGCGGGGTCTACCTGCCGCGGATAAGGCGCTTGCAACGCACAAAGCTGACATACCCCGCGTTGCCGGATAAGATGCGGCACAGCAGCTTTATACGCCCTGCAAACGGCATCACTTCACCATTGTACATCAGCGATTTGAGCACGCGCCTTATGTGTGTGCGAAGCACCCTCTTCGCCTGATTGTCCTTCAGCGTCCCATAATATGCCCTGAGTTGGCCGGCGACGGTTAGGTAACCGACCACGTTCTTCGACGAGAACCTGCTGGTGGTCACCGAGGCTTGCCTGAGGCGGCGATGGAAGAACGTCCGGTCGATAGCCCCCACCCTTTGCGCCTCGATGTGCAGGATGGCGGCGAAGAGTTCGTCCTCATGGATGATCCCCGGATGGAAACGCAGTCCGATGCGCTCAAGGAAGCCAGTGCGTATGAAATAGAGCCACACTGGAGCCCTGAAGCCTCGTATGTCGTAGAGCAGCTGCATGACCTGCGTGCCGCCGTATGTGCGGTCCTCGATCTTGCCCGACCGCAGGTAATCGTAATTCACCTCATAATCGGACTTGCTCGACGGCTTGGCGTCGAAAAAGACGAAATCCAAATCGTCGCGGACACATTTCGCATAGCAAAGCTCCAGCGCGTCGTCATCCCCCAGCAGGTCGTCGCTGTCCATAAAATATGTGAATTCGCCCCGTGCGACCTCCATTCCCACGTTACGCGCGACGGAGATCCCGGCATTGGCCTGTGAGATCACCTTTATCCGCCCGTCCGAGGCGGCAAAGCGCTCGATTATCTCAAGCGAACCGTCGGTAGACCCGTCATTGATGACGATTATCTCTATTTCGCGCAGGGTTTGCCCGGTAATGCTATCCAACGCATCCTCCAGATATGGGGCGGTATTGTACACCGGCATTATGACACTGACCTTGGGCTGCGGTTGATCCATCTCTTGCTTGCTTTAATTTAATTCAAAGATATATAATATATGTCGAATGCGAAAAGCAAGCGCCGCATTCCTGACGGATGTAGTACAAAAAAGCAAGCGCCGCATTCTTTCGAATGCGGCGCTTAAAGAAGGCGGCTACCTACTCTCCCACAACAAGTGCAGTACCATCGGCGTTATCGGGTTTAACTTCTCTGTTCGGAATGGGAAGAGGTGGGACCCCGACACTA
>JAVBOL010000028.1:0-47379 GCA_031550615.1 Rikenellaceae bacterium
CGTGCCGCTGCCCCGTGCGATGCGTTCGCGGCGCGAACCGTTTATAAGGCCCGGGTTGCTGCGCTCGGTGGGGGTCATCGAGTAGATGATCGCCTCGGTCTGCTTGAATACGTTGTCGTCCATGTCTATGTCCTTGAGCGCTTTACCCACGCCAGGGATCATCGAGGCGACGTCCTTGAAGTTGCCCATTTTCTTGACCTGGGCGATCTGGGCGAGGAAGTCGTTGAAGTCGAATTGGTTCTTGACCAGCTTCTTTTTCAGGCGTCGCGCCTCGTCCTCATCGAATTGCTCCTGCGCCTTTTCTACCAGGGTGACTATGTCGCCCATGCCCAATATGCGGTCGGCCATGCGCTCAGGGTGGAACACCTGCAGGGCGTCCATCTTCTCCCCCGCGCTGATGAACTTGATGGGCTTGTCGACCACCGAGCGGATCGAGATGGCCGCGCCGCCGCGCGTGTCGCCGTCGAGCTTGGTGAGCACCACCCCGTCGAAATTCAGGCGCTGGTTGAACTCGCGGGCGGTATTCACCGCGTCCTGGCCGGTCATCGAGTCGACCACGAAAAGTATTTCGGAAGGCTTGACGGCAGCCTTTATGGCCTCGATCTCGCGCATCATCGCCTCGTCGACCGCCAGGCGACCTGCCGTATCGACGATGACCGTATTCAACCCCTTGGTCTTAGCGTACTTTACGCCATTTTCGGCGATCTGCACGGGATTCTGGTTGCCCTCCTCGGTGTAGACCTCCACGCCCACCTGTGAGCCGAGTATCTTAAGTTGCTCGATAGCCGCGGGACGGTAGACGTCGCCCGCCACCAGGAGCACCCCGCGTCCCTTCTTGGACTTGATCAGCGAGGCCAGCTTGCCCGAAAAGGTCGTCTTACCCGAGCCCTGCAGACCGGCGATCAGCACCACCGCCGGCGAACCTTCGAGGCGTATATCGGTCGCCTGGCCGCCCATGAGCGCCGCCAGCTCGTCGCGCACGATCTTGGTCATCATCTGGCCCGGCTTGACGCTCCTCAGCACGTCGGCGCCCATGGCCTTGCTCTTGACCTCGTCGGTAAAGGTCTTGGCCACCTTATAGTTGACGTCGGCATCGATCAGCGCGCGGCGTATCTCCTTGAGCGTCTCGGCGACGTTGATCTCGGTGATGCGCCCCTCGCCTTTAAGTATCTTGAACGACCTTTCTAATTTATCTGTTAAATTCTCAAACATCTAAAAAACGTTTTAAAGCGCAAAGATAATAATTTTCGGGCTCGGCAATAGGGAGTCCGCATATTAACCGGTAGGATAGGAATATTAATTCCGGGCGCCTTAGCGCAAAGCGGCGAGGATGGAAATCCCCGCCACTTTACCCCCATCGCACTTTTGCGCGGAATGCCCGGTGTTTATAATCCGGGATTTATGCCATCTATAAATTGCGCCGGGGCCTGGGGGATTATGCCGAAGATGTAGCTCTGGCCTGGCTGGAATTGTTCCATAAGTTCGAAATTCTCAAACGAGATGCCGCCCGGTATGGGCGATTTGCTGGCCCAATAGCAATAGCGGCCATTGACCACACCCCTCATGCCGGGCTGTGGCCGGGGGCAATACCAATATTGTGTGGCCACTTTACCTTTGTATTTCCAATGCTCGTGCGTGTCTGAGGCATAGACGGCGGCTGCAGGATCGGTTTCGTCCGGCGCCGCGACAAACCATACTCCTCCCTGGCCGTCTTCGATCATTTCCGCCACGGGGGTGTGGTCGTGGAGAGTGAAGTTCGAATCGCGGTAGTCGGGCCATAGCGCGCCGGCACTCTTGGTTGCGCCACCCGCCAGGTAGAGGGTGCGCAGACGGGCTTTGTTGCCCATCGTCGCAGTGAGGATACACTCATTTAAGGGGACACACCCTTCGCCGGTGAACGTGGTCAGCTCGAACTCATAGGGTTTACCGGCGTTGAAGCGTAGGCGCAGGTATACGTCCGCCCCGTTGTCGAATTTTTCGCAGAAGATATACACTGTAAGGGTCTGTTTATTGCCCTGCCCCTCTATTACCCCGGCGGCGGGATAGTAGCGGTCGGGAAACGACGGCCTCTGCGGAGTGTTGCCGCTCCAGAAGCGTTTGCCGCGCACCCCGTCGAGCTTGCTCGGTTCGAGCTCAGACAGGCCCCGGATGCCTTTGGCCTTGTCGATAGGTTCTATGGCGATGAAGTTGGTTACCACGAGCGGGTCGTGGTCCAGGTAGGGAGTGTAGATGCGCAGCAGCCCGCGCGGACCGGGGAGCGGGGCGATGCCGACGCTTATGCCCTCTGCGAAGCCCCATATAGGTTGGGCCTTGGTACCTTGGGCAGGTTGCAGCCAAATGCCGTTGGTTACGGGCTGGGCCAGATCCCAGGGATCGAATTGGATGTCGGTCTGTGAGAATGCGCCTTTAACGGAGGCGGCGCAGATCAGGAGCAGAAAATACTTCCTCATAAGATTCTGTTTTAAGGTCGGGTGCGGTGACTTTTATGCAAAAGTATAAAAAAGTTAAAACGAATTAGCAAAAACTCTTGTTTTTTATTTTTTATTTATATATTTGCATTGGGGAATAGTCTGCGACAATAAAATCCCCCGGGTATTATGGGCAATATAAAGAAGAGTTCATTAAAGGATGTCGCCGCCAAAGCGGGCGTATCGACGGCCCTTGCCTCGTTTGTGCTTAACGGCAAGGGCAAGGAGTACCGCGTGGGCGAACAGACGGCCAAGCATATCCTGAGCGTGGCCACGGAGATGAATTACCAGCCCAACATGGCGGCCAAAAGCCTGCGCAGCGGCAAGACGAATACCATTGGCGTCGTGGTCTCGGACATATCCAACCCCTTCTTCTCGCAAATATCCCGCTGCATCGAGGACGAGGCTGCCAAACGCGGATATACGGTACTTTTCGGCAGCTCGGACGAGGATGTCGACAAACTCAATATAATCGTTTCGAACCTGCTTAGCAAGGGCGTAGACGGAATGATAATCGTCCCCTGTGAAAACTCTGCAGAATCGATAACAGGGCTTGCCGAGTCCGGGAAAACATCCATCCTGCTGCTCGACCGCACGATTCCCGGATTGAACGTAAGCTATGTGGGCCTGAATAACTTCTCCGCCGCATACAACGCCACCGTGCATCTGCTCGACGCAGGCTTTAAAACGCCTGGGATGGTCGCTTACGACATCGCCCTCACACACATGCGCGAGCGCATACGCGGATATAAGAAAGCCATGGCCGACCGTGGCCTAAAGGATAATATACGAGTGGGATACCTCAAACACAACTCCGTGCGCAAAAGCGCGGACAAGGTTGTTCAGGTCATGACCGACGCCGGGGCGGATGCGCTTATCCTGGCGACCAACACCATCTCCATCGCATGCCTGTACGCTATCCAGAGACTTAATATCAGAGTGCCGGAACGCCTCGGGCTGGTCGGCTTCGACGGCAGCGACGCTTTCGAGTTCTTCTACTCTCCGTTGACCTATACCAAGCAGCCTGTGGATGTGATCGCCCAGAAGGCGGTCGAGATAATAACCGACCAGATCGCCAACAAGAACAGATCGGTGCAGTCGATGTTAATCGAAGGGGAGTTGGTCGTAAGAAAATCGTCGTCTAAGAGGTAATCTCTTTTTGCCCTGCTTGCTTAAACGTTATAGCTAAAAACTACCAAAATAAACCGCTTATGAAACCTACAACAACTTACCCCAGGATCGGAATACGTCCGGTTATCGACGGTCGCCGCGGTGGCATCCGTGAATCCCTTGAAGAAACGACTATGAAAATGGCGCAGAACGTCGCCAGGCTCTACTCGGAAAAACTGCGTTACCCCGACGGATCGCCTGTCGAGTGCGTGATAGCCGACCGCTGCATAGGCGGGGTCAAGGAGGCAGCGCTGGCCGCCGAGAAATTCGCCGCGTCCAATGTCGGCGCAGTGCTCTCCGTAACCCCATGCTGGTGCTATGGCGTGGAAACTATCGACATGGACACCCTGATGCCCAAGGCTATATGGGGTTTCAACGGCACCGAGCGCCCCGGGGCTGTCTACCTCGCCTCGGCGCTGGCCGGCCACACCCAGAAAGGTCTTCCGGCTTTCGGCATTTATGGTCGCGACGTACAGGACATGGGCGAAGAGGCGATCCCCGCCGACGTGGAGGAGAAATTGCTGCGCTTCGCCCGCGCGGCGCTGGCTGTGGCTCAGATGAAGGGTAAGAGCTACCTCTCGATAGGCTCCGTATCGATGGGCATCGCAGGATCGATCCCCAACCATGACTTCTTCCAGGACTATCTGGGCATTCGCAGCGAACAGGTCGACGCGAGCGAGATCGAGCGCCGCGTGCAGCTGGGCATCTATGACAAGGAGGAATTCAGAAAGGCGATGGCATGGACGGAAAAATACTGCAAGCCCAACGAAGGCGAGGACTACAACCCCAAGCACCTTATATACAGCCGCAAGGAGAAGGACGAGATATGGGAGTACGTCGTTAAGATGACCCTCATCTTCCGCGACCTGATGGTCGGCAATCCCGTGTTGACGAAAATGGGATTCGAAGAGGAGGCAATGGGTCACAACGCAATTGCCGGCGGTTTCCAGGGTCAGCGCCAGTGGACGGATTTCAAACCCGACGGCGATTTTGCCGAGGCGATCCTCAACTCGTCCTTCGACTGGAACGGCATACGCGAGGCTTTCACCTTCGCGACAGAGAACGACACCCTAAACGGCGCTTCGATGCTGCTGTTGCACCTGCTCACCAACCGGGCCCAGATGTTCGCCGACGTGCGCACCTTCTGGAGCCCCGAATCGGTGCAGCGCGTGACGGGTAAAAAACTCAAAGGCAACGCCGCGGGCGGCATCATACACCTTATCAACTCGGGATCATGCACACTCGACGCCACCGGGTGCCAGAAAGACGGCAGGAATTCAGTGATGAAGCCATTTTGGGAGATATCCGAAAAAGAGGCCGAGGCATGCCTGAAAGCCACGACGTGGTACCCTGCCGGTCGTGAGTACATGCGCGGGGGCGGCTACTCCTCGCAGTTCCTTACCACGGGCGAAATGCCCGTGACCATGTGCCGTATCAACCTGGTCAAGGGCCAGGGCCCCGTGCTGCAGATCGCCGAAGGATGGGCCGTGGATGTGGACAAAGATATTTTCGAGGCCATCAACAAGCGTACCGACAAAACCTGGCCCACCACATGGTTCGCCCCGCGCCTTACAGGCATAGGCCCGTTTAGCGACGTCTACTCGGTGATGAACAACTGGGGAGCCAACCACGGCGCGATCAGCTACGGCCATGTCGGCGCCGATATGATAACGCTCGCCTCGATGCTGCGCATCCCGGTGTGCATGCACAACGTAGAGGAAGGGAAGATCTTCCGTCCCTCGTCGTGGGGCGCTTTCGGCATGAACCCGGAGGGTGCCGACTACCGCGCATGCGAAAATTACGGAGCACTGTACAAGACAACCAAATAATCCGACTAAAATGTCACGGATAACCGATTACATAACCATCCTCACCGCATGCGCCCTGCTCGGCGCATGCGGCGGGGCCAAACAGTACCCCATGGGAACTTACGGCTACGATGCGCAGTTCTTGCGCAAGCACGACATCTCCACCATCGAACTCTGCTCTGCGGACGGACAGTCCAAAGTTATGCTCATCCCCGCATGGCAGGGACGCGTTATGACCACCTCGGCCTGTGGCGATCAGGGCGACAGCTACGGCTGGATCAACTATAAATTCATCGAGGCCGGCGCGGTGAGCCCACAGTTCAACCCCGTGGGCGGTGAAGAGCGTTTTTGGTTCGGCCCCGAGGGAGGTCCATTCTCGCTCTACTTCAAAAAAGGGCAGCAGCAGGTCTATGAGAACTGGGTCGTGCCCCCCGTTATCGACACCGAGGGCTTCGAGGTCGCCGAGCAGTCTGCCGACAGGGTGGTCTTCACGAAACAGGCGAGCCTGGTGAACGCTTCGGACACACGTTTTGACATAGGCATCCGCCGCACGGTTTCGCTGCTGGGCGCCGAGGAGGTCTCTTCGGCATTCGGTATCTCCCTGAAGCAGGGCATGAAGATGGTCGCCTACTCGACCGAGAATGTGATCACCAACAACGGCGCGGCAGCCTGGACCAAACAGGGTGGGCTGGTGTCGGTGTGGATGCTGGGCATGTTCACTCCCACTCCTACCACCACGGTGTTCATTCCCTATAATACGGC
Organism: Rikenellaceae bacterium; assembly: GCA_031550615.1. Lineage (GTDB taxonomy): Bacteria > Bacteroidota > Bacteroidia > Bacteroidales > Rikenellaceae > JAVBOW01. Next base: position 6,209 of record JAVBOL010000028.1, read on the forward strand.
TGCCGAAGGTACAATAGTGAACGACGAATATTTCGGGAAGGTGCCCGCCGACCGCCTCAAGGTCGAGGACGGGATGATCTACTTCAAGATCGACGGACAGATGCGTACGAAAATAGGTATCCCCGGCCCGCGCGCCAGGGAACTTTGCGGCAGCTACGACTCGTCGAAAGGCGTGCTCACGCTGCTGTGGTGCGGTCTGCCCGAAGGCCAGGCGACCTATGTCAACGGACAATGGGGAGAGCAGGACGATCCCTTCAACGGCGACGCGATCAACTCGTATAACGACGGCCCGGTGGCAGACGGCTCTATAATGGGTCCTTTCTACGAGATCGAGACCTCGTCACCCGGCGCCGAACTCGCCCCCGGAGGCTCACTGACCCACACCCAGAAGGTGCTGCACATACAAGGCTCCGAAGCGCAGATCGCCCCCATTGTAAAAGATCTTTTCGGAGTGGAATTGGGCAGCATCACTGCCAAATTCCAATAGTTCCATAGACACTGAACCGAACTGAAACCTCTGCAAAATGGAAAAACAACGCATAATTCCCCACGGCATCGTGTGGCCGTTCATACTGCTCACCTCTCTGTTTTTCGCGTGGGCGATCCCCAATAACCTGACCGACACTATGCTCGCCGCCTTCAAGCGGATTATGAGCCTTTCGGACTCCAGGACCGCCTGGATCCAAGTGGTGTGCTACCTGCTGGGCTATGGCTGCTGTGCGCTGCCGGGCGCCATCTTCATCAAGCGCTACACCTACAAGGCGGGCGTGCTGCTCGGGCTGGGCATGTACGCACTGGGCACGTTCCTGTTCTACCCGGCCATGCTGTGCGCGGGGATCAATATCGACCTGAGTTTCGGGATGTTCCTGCTGGCGATACTGGTGTTGTTCTCGGGCCTTTCGGTGCTCGAAACCTCGGCCAATTCCTATATGCTGATGCTCGGGCCGGAGCAGACGGCCACACGGCGACTGAACTTCGCCCAGTCGTTCAACCCCTTCGGGGCGATCACGGGCGTGGTGCTCAGCCAGGTGTTCATCCTCTCGAAGCTCAACCTGTTCACGGCCACCGAACGCGCGGCGTTGCCCGCCGGGGAACTGGCCGCCATACAGGGCCAGGAGCTACAGGCCGTGACCACTACATACGTGATCCTGGGACTGGTGATGGTCGCCATCATGATCGCCATCCGCCTTACGAAAATGCCCAACCTGAAGGAAGAGGGTGGCAAGGTCGAATTCGGGGCTACATTCCGTCGCCTGGGACTCAACCGTAATTACGTCTGGGGCGTGGTGGCGCAATTCTTCTATGTGGGTGCGCAGATCGCCGTCTGGTCATTCATAATCCGCTACGCTATGGTGCAACTCAACCTGGACGGTGTCGTTGCGGCGCTCGGCAGTTCGACCTCGGGCGACCAGGTGGTCGCAGCGCTGCGCAGCGTAGAGCCGCTGGCCGCCGGCTTCTACAATCTGTGCGAAGGCATCGGCTTGGGCGACCTGCTGCCGCGTACGGCCGAGCAGGCCGGAGCGACCTATTACATCCTTTCGCTCATCCTGTTCGTGGTGATGCGTTTCGTCTGCACCGGAATGATGCGCTTTTTCAAACCCTCGACGCTGCTGTCCACGATGGCGCTGCTCGCCGTTGCGCTCTGCCTCGGCGCGATGCTGGGCAAAGGGGCTTTCGGGGTTTACTGCCTGATCGGTATTTCGGGCTGCATGTCGCTCATGTTCCCCACAATCTACGGCTTTGGCCTGGAGGGACTGGGCGAGGACACCAAGATCGGCGGTGCGGGTATGGTTATGGCCATTGCGGGCGCTGCTTTGTTGACCCAGATCCAGGGCATCGTTTCGGACTCCTCGGGCAGCATTATGACCGCCTACATCGTTCCGGCAGTCGCCTTCGCCGTGATCGCTTACTATGGACTGTTCGTGGCCCGCAAACAGGAATTCAGGTAGTATGAAAAAGTACGTCATAGGTATAGACTACGGCACCGACTCGTGCCGTGCATTGGTGGTGGACCCCACCGACGGCAGGGAGGTGTCATCGTCGGTGAGTTGCTATCGCCGTTGGGCGGAGGGTAAGTATTGCGACCCTGCGGCGAACCGCTACCGCCAGCACCCGCAGGATTACGTCGACTCGCTCGTCGAAGCCGTGCACGGGGCGCTGGCCCTGGCGGGAGAGGACGTCGCCGGGGCGGTGGCCGGCATCTGTTTCGACACCACCGGTTCCACCCCCGCGCTGGTCGGCCCGGACGGGACGCCTCTGGCGCTCACCGGGGGCTTTGCCGAAGACCCAGACGCGATGTTCATCCTCTGGAAGGACCACACGGCGGTCAAAGAGGCCGACCTGATAAACGCGCTGGCGCATCAGTGGAGGACTGACTACACCCTGTACAGCGGGGGTACATACTCCTCGGAGTGGGCCTGGGCCAAGGCGCTGCACGTGCTGCGCAAAAACCCGGCTGTCCGTGCCGCGGCTTACTCGTGGGTCGAGCATTGCGACTGGATGGCGGGACTGGTAACAGGTAACACAAAACCCGAAACCATCCTGCGCAGCCGTTGCGCCGCCGGCCACAAAGCCATGTGGCACGCCTCATGGGGCGGTCTGCCCGACCGTGAATTCCTGACCCGCCTCGACCCCGCACTGGGTGCGATGCACCCTCACCTGTTCTCACAGACCCACACCAGCGACACCCCGGCGGCCACGATAACCCCGGAATGGGCGGCACGGCTGGGTCTGCCCACCGGCACCGTGGTGGCTGTCGGGGCATTGGACGCGCATATGGGCGCCGTAGGCGCTTCGGTGGCCCCGGGCGTGCTGGTGCGCATTATAGGCACCTCGACCTGCGACATCATGGTGGCTGACCCCGCAGCGGTAGGCGACCGATGCATCGAAGGTATCTGCGGACAGGTCGACGGCTCAGTCCTGCCCGGATCGGTGGGCCTCGAAGCGGGACAGTCGGCTTTCGGCGACATCTATGCGTGGTTCAAAGAGCTGATGGCCTGGCCGTTGCGCAACCTGCTGCCCGAATCGGCGGAAAGGGAGCGCGCCATAGACGCCATCCTGCCGGCATTGACCTCGGCAGCCGAAAAACTTCCGGTAGGCGCACACGCCCCCGTGGCGCTCGATTGGTTCAATGGCCGCCGCACGCCCAACGCCGACCAGAACGTCAAAGGTGCGATAGGCGCCCTGACTTTGGGCACCTCGGCACCTGCCGTTTTCCGCGCGCTGGTCGAGGCTACGGCCTTCGGCTCACGCAGCATCGTGGAGCATCTGCAACGCAACGGAGCGAAGATCGACTCGATCAACGCCATCGGCGGGATCAGTAAAAAATCGCCTTTCGTTATGCAGACGATGGCCGATGTGCTTGAAATGCCTATCCGCGTTATCGCCTCCGACCAGGCGTGCGCCTTGGGCTCGGCGATGTTCGCCTCGGTGGCCGCGGGCATACACCCCACGATGGACGCCGCACGTGCTGCTATGAGCTCACCGGTCGAGGCCGAGTACCGCCCCCGCCCCGAAAATGCGGAGGTCTACCGCACGCTTTACGAAAAATACCTGCTTACGGCGGGATACGCCAAAGAGATATAAAAACAACCCTAAAACAATAATGACATGAAAAGCAAACTTCTAAGCTTGGCCGTTCTCTGTGCGGCAGCGTTTACTGCCGGAGCGCAGGAAAAATTCAATGGCCTGGACGTCAACATGGGCAACATGTACATGCTCTCCGACGCCAAGACCCGTTCGATCAGTCCTGAGAACTTTACAGGAGAAAAAGGCAAGGGCGGTATGGCCGATCCGGTAAAGGACAAGGATAAGCCCAACCAGGCAAACGCACACCATGCCGCCAGCACTCTGGGCCAGGGCTGGAAGGTAAACCCCTACGTCAACATCCCGGCAGGTGAAACGTTCACCCTGGCCGAGATCCAGGGATCGGGCGCTATCCAGCAGATATGGATGACCCCCACCGGCGAATGGCGTAAGACCATTATCCGCTTCTACTGGGACGGCGAAACCGAACCTTCGGTCGAGTGCCCGATAGGCGACTTCTTCTGCTCGGGTTGGGGCGTATATTCTCCCCTTACCTCGCTGGCCGTATGCGTAAACCCCGGCAGCGCCTTCAACTGCTACTGGCAGATGCCTTTCCGCAAGAGCTGCAAGATCACCATGGAGAACCTGGATAAGAAGGAGATGCGCGTCTACTACCAGATAAACTACGCCCTGGCCGACGTTCCCAAGGACGCAGCCTACTTCCACGCCCAGTTCCGCACCTCGAATCCCAATATGACCTCGGACCATGTGCTGGTCGACGGCATCAAGGGCAAGGGCCAGTATGTGGGCACCTACATGGCATGGCAGGTCAACAACAACGGCTGGTGGGGCGAAGGAGAGATCAAGTTCTTCATGGACGGCGACACCAAATTCCCGACTATCTGCGGCACGGGCACCGAAGACTACTTCTGCGGATCGTACAACTTCGAGAACAAGGCCACCCGCCAGTATGAAGAGTTCACGACGCCTTATGCGGGCCTGCATCAGATATTGCGTCCCGACGGCGTTTACCGCTCACAGCAGCGTTTCGGCATGTACCGCTGGCATGTGGTGGATCCCGTCCGTTTCGACAAAGACCTCAAAGTGACCATCCAGGACCTCGGTTGGCGCAACGACGGACGTTACCTCGACCAGAAATCGGATATTTCTTCGGTCGTATTCTGGTACCAATCCGAGCCGCACGCTAAATTCCCGAAATTTCCCTCGGCCGACCAGCTCGAGATAGCTATGCCTTACTAACCCGACAAACCGCAATACTAACCATTAAACAATGAACTTATGAAAGGATCTTTCCTCTCGCAACTTTCGAGGACACTGTTTGCCACAGGTTTTATGCTTGCCCTGGCAACGGCAGGTGCGACTGGTGCTCCCGCTCTGATGAGCGGCAAGGTTACCGACAACGCCGGCAACCCCATGTCTGGGGTGACGGTTGTAGATGAATCGACCAACAAAGGCACGGTTACCGACGCCAATGGGGTATTCGAAATCCAGGCCGAACCTGGTGCCATCCTGGTGCTGAATATGCTCGGTTATGAAACCCAGCGGCTCAACACCGAACAAAAATCCCGTTTCACAGTGATCCTGCGCGACAACGTCACCGACCTTGAAAAGATCGTGGTGATCGGTTACGGCTCTATGAAAAAGGGCGAAGTTACCAGCGCCATCAGCAACGTCAGCCCCGAAAACTTCCAAAAGGGACTGGTGAAAAGCCCCGAGCAGCTGCTCCAGGGTAAGGTAGCCGGCCTTCAGGTAGTCAACACGACCGGCGACCCGGTTGTAGGGCTGCAACTGCGCATCCGCGGCACCAACTCGCTCGAAGGCAACGCATCGCCCCTGATCGTCATAGACGGTATCCCGGGCGGCAGCATGACGGCGATCTCCGCCGAGGACATCGAGTCTTTCGACGTGCTCAAGGACGGTTCGGCTGCTGCCATATACGGTTCGCAGGGCTCCAACGGCGTTATCATCATCACCACCAAAAAGCCCAAGGCCAGCGCCGGCACACTCGAATACAACGGCTCTTTCGCCGCGGAGACGATCAGCAAAAAACCCGACCTGCTGACCGCATCAGACTACCGCCGGCTGCAGGACGACCCTGCATTCTACCAACTTGTGGACAACGGCACCTCCACGGACTGGATCGACGAGATCACCCGCGTGGGTATAAGCCAGAACCACTACCTCTCTCTCAAGGGCGGCTCACAGGCGTCCAACTACGTCGCTTCGGTCGACTACCGCAAACGCGAAGGGGTGATAAACAAGACCGACCGCGAGTCGATCACAGCCCGCATGGCGCTTAACCACAACATGTTCGACAACAAGCTGCGTTTCCAGCTCAACTTCAACGACAGCTATGTGACCCAGACCCGCGTTTGGTATAACGCATTCCTTTCGGCGATGCTCAACAATCCCACCTCGCCCGTTTACAACGAGGACGGTTCGTATAACGACGCAACGGCCAACCTGCAACCATTCAACCCGGTTGCCGAGATAAACGAGGAAGACGACCTGGAAGGATACAACCAGCTGATGACCAACGGAAAGGTTACTTTCACCCCCGTCAAGGGACTTAACCTTAGCGTCATGGGCGCACTGCAGCGCTTCGACCGCATGGAGAACAAGAGCAACACCTTCAAGCACATCTCCACCACGATGAACGGTGACAACGGCAACGTGTGGAACTGGGCGACCAACTCCCTGCAGAAGACCATCGAAACTACCGCCGATTACAGCTACTCGTGCATGGGCCACAACGCTACAATTCTGGCCGGATACAGCTGGCAGGACACCGACAACAAGGGCATGTACCAGTGGGCCAAGAACTTCCCCACCGACATCTTCGGCCCCTGGAATATCCAGACGTCAGACGACATCAAAGAAGGTAAGACCGATATGACCAGCTACCGCAACGGCGACCGCTTCATCTCGTTCTTCACCCGCCTTACCTATAATTACAAAGAGCGCTATATGCTCATGGCCAGCTACCGCCGCGACGGCTCGTCGCGCTTCGGGGCGAACAACAAATGGGGTGACTTCCCCGCCGTTTCCGCCGGTTGGAGGATCAGCGGCGAAGAGTTCATGCAGGACGTGAAGTTCGTCAACGACCTTAAACTACGTGCCGGTTACGGCGTGACCGGAACCCTTATCAACACGGGCTACCAATCGCTTTACCTGCTCAACTACGGAGCATACTTCTTGAGCGGCGACGATTGGGTGCGTGGCGTAGGTCCCTACCAAAACCCCAATCCCAACCTCAAATGGGAAACCAAACGCGAGATAAACCTCGGTCTTGACTTTACCCTCTTCAACAGACTTAACGGTTCGGTAGACCTTTATAACCGCAAGACCAACGACCTGTTGGGCTCCTTTACCGTGCCCGTCCCGCCCAACCTGGTTCCGACCATGACGGCCAACGCCGGCAACTTGGAGAATAAAGGTATCGAAGTAGCCCTGAGCGCCAATGTGATACGTAACAGGGAGATGAACCTGACCCTGTCAGCCAACTTCTCGGCCAACGTCAACAAGATAACCGCGTTGGGCGACGATGTTTACACCAAAGAATATATGTACACCGGAGCGACCGGCTCACCCATCCAGACCAATACCCACATCGTGCGCAAGGGCGAACCCGTAGGTAACTTCTGGGGCTTCAAGACCCTGGGCCTGGACGAATACGGCAAATGGCTGATCGCTGACAAAAACGGCAACCCGATCCCGCTGGCTTCAGGCTCGGACGCCGATAAACGCGTGATAGGCAACGGCCTTCCCTCGAAATTCTTCGGTTTCAACGCTTCGTTCGATTATAAAGGTTTCGATCTGTACGTTTCGGCACGCGGCGCCTTCGACTACGAGATACTCAACAGCCACCGCATGATGTGGGAAACCACCTCGCGCGCCGGTAACGGCAACCTGCCCAAGTCGGTACTCAAGAAGCCTTATGGCAGCGAATCTTACGTGACTGACGCCCCGGGCATGCAGAGCCACTACCTTGAGAACGGCAACTACGTGAAGATCGACAACCTGAGCCTCGGCTACACTTTCAAACTGGGCAAACAGGAGGTAATCAAACGCCTGAGGGTCTACGGGGCTATATACAACCTGTACACCTTCACCAAGTACACCGGCCTGGATCCTGAAGTCAACATGCTCGGCCTCGCTCCCGGCGTTGAAGGCGCCAATGGCGGCGAACTCTATCCTACCTGCCGCACCTATACGTTCGGCGTAAACATTTCGTTCTAACCATTCAACCGCAAAACGTTATGAAAAAATTATATCGCTCGCTCATCCTTTCGCTCGCCCTTGTAACGCTGGGCGGATGCACCGACCTGGATGAGAAGGTCTACGACCGCATTACGCCCGATAATTTCTACAAAAGTGAGCAGGATTTCATCTCTGCCATGGGCCCCGTATATTCCAACATGCGCAACCTTCTTGGCTGGCGGCAGTGGTGGGACCTCGAAGAGACCACCGACGTAGCCCTGACGCCCGTCCGCGGAGGATGGGCGTGGGAGGATGGCGGCATATACATCCGCCTTCACCAACAGACGTGGTTGCCGGAAGACCCCCACTTCAACGATATCTGGAACACGCTTTACGCCGGTGTGAACAACTGTAACCGCGTGTTGTATGAAATGGAGAATTCGACTGTCGACCTGCCCAGTCGTGACGCGTTCATCGCCGAGATGAAAGTAGCGCGCGCGTTCTATTACTTCCTGCTGTGCGAAACCTTCGGCAACGTGCCCATCGTGGATCGTTTCGACGTACCGGAAGGCTACCTGCCTTCTACGGCCCCCCGCGACGAGGTGTTCGAATTCATCGTGGACGAGATCACGGAGAATCTCGACGCACTGAGCGAAGACAAGGTCGCCACCTATGGCCGCTTCAACCGTTGGAACGCCCTGGGAATCCTGGCGCGCATGTACATCAACGCGGAGGCGTGGATCGGCACACCCATGTACACCGAGTGCCTGAGCGTCTGCGAAGAGATCATAGGCTCCAACAAATACCAACTGGCCGATGACTTCTCTGATAACTTCAAACTCGACAACCACACGTGCAAGGAGTCGATCTTCGCCATTCCCTTCGATGAGGTATACTCGGGAGGCCAGATCTATAGCATGATGCGCAAGACGATGCACTGCTGGAGTACGGCGCAGTATAACATCGCGACCTGGCTCGACGGCGGCGGTTGCGGTTGCCCCTCGTTCTTCGATAACTACGACGGTTTCGATTCGGAATGGTATACCTATGCCAACACCGTAGACCAGCGCTTCCACAAGTCCTGGCTTTTCGGTGAGATGCACGCAATGGACGGCAGTCTGATGTACGGCGGCCTGTTCGGATGGAACGGCCCGATCTTCTACATCCACCAGGTGGGCGACATGAACGACCAGGTGAATGGCATACGCACCGCCGTGGACGGCGACGGTCTGCGCTTCCATAAGTACGAGGTAAAAGTGGGTGCACGCGAGACCCCCGACAACGACTGGGTGGTGATGCGTTATGCCGAGATCCTCTACATGAAGGCGGAGTGTATCCTTCGCACGGGCGGCGATGCCCAGGACGCTGCCGATATAGTCAACGAAGTGCGCGAGCGCGCATTCGCAGATCCTGCCGCCCACCTTGTGACCGGCGCCCAACTGGCCGCCACGAGCAATTACTACGGCACGCCGGTGCGATATGCCGCCATGCTGCGAGAGTGGGGCAGCGAGACCTGCCTGGAAGGCTTGCGCCGCAGCCAGCTGATCCGTTTCGACGACTGCTACACCAAGGGAGAGTGGACGTACCACCTGCCGTTGGCCAACAACAAAAGGAACCTCTGTCCGATCCCGCTGGCCCAGATACAGGCTAACGGCAACCTCGAACAGAATCCCCAATAACACTCCCTCCCTATCCGGCCGGCGTCACCCGGCGCCGGCCGGATTTTTTAACGACACACAAAATAACACAAAGCGAAAAGCCCATCATGAAAAAACTATTATTCACCCTGTTTGCCGGATTATGCGCCAGTCTGCCGCTTTCGGCGCAGAACGCTGTGGTTCTCTCCTCGCCCGACGGCAACCTCAAACTGACCGTCAGGGTGTCGGCCGAGAAGGTCGCCTATCAGGTTGCATATAAGAAAAACGTGCTGGTAAAGGATGCTCTGATGGGTTTCGATTTCGACAGCGGCCCGTTCGGAGCCAACCTGTCCATGGGCAAAGTCACCACCGGCAAGCACGTCGAAGAGTATGACCTGGTGGTCGGCAAAACCAAACACGTCACGAGCCGCTATAACCAGGCGTTGATCCCCCTTACCGAGAAGGCCGTCCCCCAACGGCGCATCGACCTGGTCGCGCGCGCCTTTGACGACGGGATAGCATTCCGCTATGAGTTCCCAGAGCAGAAAAACTGGAACGGCTACGTGATGTATGACGAATATACGCAATTCAACCTTACGGGCAACCCCACCTCGCTGGTGCTTCCCGTTCCGCACTACACATCTACCCATGAGGGGCTGTACACAAAGGCCCCATATGACGCACTCCCTGAAGGCAGGTTGATCGACATGCCTTCCACGTTCCACTTCCCTGGCGCCTACCTATCCATAACCGAGGCGGCGGTGGTCGACTATGCCGGCATGTACCTGTGCAAACAGCAGGGTAAGCTGGTCGGCAAACTCTCGCCCCACCTGGGCCAGGAAAAGGTTAAGGTCAGCATCGATGAATTCCCCCACCGCACCCCCTGGCGGGTGATAATGGTCAGCGACCGCATCGGCGCGCTTATCGAGAGCAATATACTGAGCAGCCTGTGCCCTCCGTGCAAAATAGAGGACACCTCGTGGATCAAACCCTGCCGCTCGACATTCACCTGGTGGAACGGCAATGTTGTGCCCGACACGACTTTTTCACCGGGCAACAACTTCGAAACCAACAAATATTACATAGACTTCGCCGCGCGCAACGGCATCGACCTGCACTCTATATACGGCTACGCCGAAACGCCGTGGTATATCGACGACAATTTCAACTTCGGTTGGGCCGGCCCCAACGCCGACGTGACCAAACCCATCGTCTGCCTGAATATGCCGCGCATCGCGCAATACGCCAAATCGAAGGGCGTGGGGCTGCACCTGTGGGTTCATTGGCGCCCTTTCTACGACAAGCTGGAGCAGGCGTGCGCCCAGTACCAGAAATGGGGCGTAAAAGGCATGATGATCGACTTCCTGGACCGCGACGACCAGCAGATGATAAAGATCCAGGAGGATATCCTGCGCACGGCGGCCAAATACCACCTTTTCGTGCAGTTCCATGGGTCGAGCAAGCCCTCCGGCCTTAACCGCACATGGCCCAACGAGTTCACCCGCGAAGGTACGCTCAACTACGAAGTTTACAAATGGGACACGATCATAAACGCCGACCATGACATACACATGCCCTTCTCGCGTCTGCTGGCGGGTGTGACAGACTATCACCTCGGCGGTTTCCGCTCGGTCACAGAGGCAGACCGGAAAATACAGTTCGTCAACCCGTTGGTAACGAGCACCCGCTGCCACATGCTGGCCATGTATATGGTGCTGGAGAGCTATATGACCTCGCTGTGCGACAAGCCCGAGGCTTACCAGGGGCAGCCCGGCTTCGAATTCCTGTGCAAGGTGCCCACATCGTGGGACGAAACGCGCGTGCCGCTGGCCGAATTCGACCAATATGTGACCGTAGTGCGCCGCAAGGGCGCCGACTGGTGGGTGGGATCGCTCAACAACAGCCAGGAGCGCACCCTGACCCTCGATCTGGATTTCCTGGAGCCCGGCGTGCACTATTCGGCGGAGCTATACACCGATTCCCCCCAAACGGCCGCCGATCCCAATAAGCTGGACAAGAAGACGGTCAATGTTAAACGCGGTGACAAGATCACCCTGCCTCTTGCCGGATCGGGTGGCGCAGTGGCACACATAAGAAAACTATAAGATCATGAAAAACCAGATAAAATACCTGGCCTCATTGGCCCTCTGTTGTGTGGTCGCCACCGGAATGTGGAGTTGCGGTGGCGGCGATAACGGCGGCGGAGATCCCACACCACCGCTTAACACAAGGCCAGTCAAAGTATCAATCATCGGCACGAGTTTCAATGTCGGCAACGATATGACGGCGTCCGTGCCGATCACCTTCACCAACTTCGAGGGGATCGCCTTTTTGACGGTACACACCACGGTCAACGGTATAACCCAGACCGAAAAGATACTCAAAGCGCAACTCTCCGAACAGTACGACTATGTTTGCCAGGCCGGTACCGACCGTCCCAACCGTTTCTCGGTGCGCTTTGTGGCGACAGGAGAAAGCGGACAGCTTTCCGAGCCCAAAACCGTGGAGATCGTTAAATCGGCCTACCAGGTTACCGTAAGCCTCGGCCAATCCTCTGTCACCCCTGCCGCCGGAGCGACCAGCGTGCCGGTCGTCATTTCGGTCAGCGACCCGTCGAACCTCGATAAGATCGCTGTTACGCGCCGCGGCATGGGTGCAGAGCAGGTATCCTACATCACCGACATACCCTCTTTCCCCCATACCTACGATTGTGCGGTGAGTGACTCCGATCCCGACCTGGTTAGCGTCTCTTTCGCCGCCGTGGAGAGGACCACTCAGCTGCGCTCTGAGCCGGCGTTGTTCGAAATCGACAGGCGCGCGGGGCTTGGATTCCAGAACGTGCGCTGCATTTCGCGTATCACGGGCAGGAACAATACCGGTGCGGGATTCCCCGCCACGATCGCCACGGTGGACAACCAGACCGACCAGAAATATAACGTGGGCGGTACCGACCTGGGCATCATCTGGGAGATAGAGCCGGGCCGTTACGGTCTGTTCTTCGGGGATACGTTCGGCAGGTCGTTCACACCCAACCCCACCACCCCCGGCCCTAACGGCGGCGACTGGCGCAGCAACGTGCTGCTGTTCTCCGACGACACTGACCTGTCCAACGGCATGGCGCTGTGCGGCGCGGCCATGGATCCCACCAATAAGTTCGCCCGCGAGATATGCAAAGGCGCAGCCGGCGGCGAGAATACTTCGATCCCCACCGCCGCGATACGCGTCAACGGCGTGGACTACGTGCACTACATGAAGATCCGCAATTGGGCTAATAACCCCCCGTCGAGTTGGATCACCGACTACTCGAAGGTCTACAAATCGACGGACAACGCCAAAACCTGGACACAGTGCACCACGCTCACGTTCGCCGGCGAAAGCAACTTCGGCCAGGTAGGCTACTGGTGCAAGGACGGTTACTGCTACATGGTGGGCACCAACTCGGGACGTTTAAATAAGCCCCACCTGGCGCGCGTTGCGGAAAAGAATTTCGAAAGGCAGTCCGAGTACGAATTCTGGAACGGCTCGGCATGGATAAAGAACAACGAGTCCGCCGCGGCGGTGCTCATCGACGACATCGCCGGGGAACTCTCGGTGGCTTACAACGAAAAATTCGGCAAGTGGATCATGCTCTACTTCAGCGGTCCGCGTTACGATATCACCTTCACGTATGCCGACGAGATCACCGGTCCCTGGGCCGCTCCCCAAAAGATCGTGTCTGGATGGGATTACGCGCAACTCTACGGCTCGTATATACATCCGATATGCCTGAATAGCGACAAGCTCTATTTCGCTATGTCGATGTGGTTTCCCTATAACTCGTACCTGATGTGCGCCGACCTGGTAAAGGTGGTCGATTAGAGTCCGCCCCGGAAATGAGAAAGCCCCGTTTCAATGCGAAACGGGGCTTTCTCATTTCCGGGGAGCTGGAATGTTAACCGCACTTGCTGTCCCCGCAGTTGCGGCAGATCTTGCAGCCGCTTTCGTAGAAGACGGTGCCTTCCTGGCCGCAGTTGGGGCAGGTTTCCTTGGTTTGGGTGCCGTCGGTGATGTACTGTTTCAGGGCCCGGGCGACGCCGTTTTTCCAGTTGTTGATCGACACCATGTCGAATTGCAGCGATTCGATCAGGGTCACCACGTCCAGGATGGGCATGCCGTTGCGCAACACGCCCGAGATCAGTTTGGCGTAGTTCCAGAACGTTTGGTCGAACAGTCGGGAGATGCCCCCTATGGTGTTGGTGTAGCCGTACTTGTCTGTGTACTGGAAGTCGTAGCGTTTGCTCTTGTCGGCCTCGATGACCTTTATGATGCGTCCGGCGGTGACTTTTTTGGGTATGAACAGCGCGTCCTCCTCGATCTTACCGGTGAAGATCTCGTAGGGGCGGTTGTTGTATATACCCACGAAGGCGATCCAATCCTCCTCGCCGTTCTTAAAGCGCACGATGTCGGCATCCAACTCCACGGGGCGCTTCAGGGGCGGGGCGTATTCGCCCTGCTTTTTCTCTTCGCCTTTCTTTTCGCTCTTCTTGTCGATCAGCACGCCGGCGCGGCTGCCGTCGCGGTAGACGGTCACGCCCTTGCAGCCGCACTCCCAGGCGGTGCGGTAGACGTCGGCGACCAGGCCTTCGGTCACGTCCGCGGGGAGATTAACGGTCACGGAGATCGAGTGGTCGACCCATTTCTGGATCGCGCCCTGCATGCGCACTTTGGCCACCCAGTCGATGTCGTTGGCGGTGGCCTTGTGGTAGGGCGAGCGCTCGACCAGGGCGTCCACCTCCTCTTTCTTCATCTTTTTGAGGCTCGCTTCTGAGTGGCCGTTGGCTTCGAGCCAGGTGATGAATTTATGGTGGTATACGTTGTATTCCTCCCACGAGTCGCCCACTTCGTCGACGTAGGTTATGTTGACGTCCTTGTCGGAAGGGTTGACCTTGCGGCGGCGCATGTAGACGGGACGGAATACAGGCTCGATGCCCGATGTGGTCTGCGACATGAGCGAGGTGGTGCCGGTGGGGGCGATGGTGAGCATGGCGATGTTGCGGCGGCCCGTGCGCACCATATCTTCGTAGAGGGCGGGATCGGCCTGGCGGATGCGCTCGATCATGGGGTTGCCCTTCTCTTTATTGGCGTCGAAGATGGGGAATGCGCCCCTTTCGCGCGCCATGGCCACCGAGGCGCGGTAGGCCTCGATGCAGAGCGTCTTTTGTATCTCCACGGCGAAGTCGATGGCCTCGTCGGAGCCGTAGCGCAGACCCAGCGCGGCAAGCATGTCGCCCTCGGCGGTGATGCCGAGGCCGGTGCGGCGGCCCTGGCGCGCCTTTTCGCGGATCTTCTGCCACAGTTCGAATTCCACGCGGCGGATGTCGTCCTCCTCGGGGTCGGCGGAGATCTTGTTGATGATCTGCTCGACCTTTTCCAATTCGAGGTCGATGATGTCGTCCATCATGCGCATGGCCCTGGCCACGTGCGCCTTGAAGCGTTCGGTGTTGAACCGCGCCTGAGGGGTGAAAGGCTCGTCGACATAGCTGTAAAGGTTGATCGCCAGAAGGCGGCAGCTGTCGTAGGGGCACAGGGGGATTTCACCGCACGGGTTGGTCGACACGGTGGCGAAACCCTCGTCGGCGTAGCAGTCGGGCACCGATTCGCGGATCACGGTGTCCCAGAAGAGCACCCCGGGCTCCGCCGATTTCCAGGCGTTGTGGATTATCTTGTCCCACAGGGCGCGCGCGTCGATGGTGTTCTCGTACATCGGGTTGTCGCCCTTGATTGGGAACTGCTGCCTGTATTGCGACCCGGCGACCACGGCGCGCATGAATTCGTCGTCGATCTTGATCGAGACGTTGGCTCCGGTCACTTTGCCCGTTTCGACCTTGGCGTCGATGAACTTTTCCGCGTCAGGGTGCTTTATGGACAGCGACAGCATCAGTGCGCCGCGACGTCCGTCCTGCGCCACCTCGCGCGTGGAGTTCGAGTAACGCTCCATGAAGGGCACGATGCCGGTCGAGGTGAGGGCGCTGTTCAGAACGGGGCTGCCGGTGGGGCGCAGGTGCGAGAGGTCGTGGCCCACTCCGCCGCGGCGTTTCATGAGCTGCACCTGCTCTTCGTCCAGGCGGATGATGCCGCCGTAGGAGTCGGCGGGCTTGCGGTGGCCGATCACGAAGCAATTCGAGAGCGAGGCCACCTGCAGGTTGTTGCCGATGCCCGTCATGGGGCCGCCCTGGGGGATCATGTAGCGGAAATCCTTCAGCAGTCCGAGCACTTCGGACATCTCCATGGGGTTGGGGTATTTCTGCTCGATGCGCACGATCTCCTGCGCGATGCGGCGGTGCATCTGCTCGGGCGAGGACTCATAGATACGACCGAAGGAGTCTTTCAGGGCGTATTTGCTCACCCACACCGTTGCGGCGAGTTCATCGCCTTTGAAGTATTCGCGCGAACGCTCGACGGCTTCCTGGTAGGTGTACTCGCGCAGATCGCCGGCGGGATGGTTGTCACTGATGTTTGACATGGTAGAAGTGTGGAATATTTATATTTTTCAGGTTTTTTCTGGGTTAGCGTTCCAGGCGCACGGTAACGCGGTCGACCTTTCCCCCGAGGGGCGGTGCGATCTTCGAGAGGCTCACCCGTGCGGCGATAACCTGCGGGAAGCTCTCGCGGACACTGGCGGCTATGCGGTGCGCCACATTTTCGATCAGGTCGGAAGGTATGGCCATTTCCCGCTCGACGATCTCATATAAAGAGAGGTAATTTAGCGTGTCGGCGATCGAATCGCGCTGCGCGGCGTCGCCCACTTCGGCCTCGACTTCGAGGGTGGCCACGAAGCGCGACCCCACGACCTTTTCGAGGTCGTAGCAGCCGTGGAAAGCGCGGAACTCCATGTTTTCCAGCAATATAGTGCAACGTGACATTTCCTGTGGGCGATTTTCGCTTTTACAAAGGAATTAAAAATGAACTATCCCGGCCATCTTACCCCGAACTACTTATTGACATTTTACCAACGCCTTGCCCCCTGTGCGTCTGCAGGGGGGAAAACGGTCGTGGTACGCAATTTGAGGGAGGGGGAAAGAAAAACCGGAGCATGAAAAAATTCCTCATAACGCTGCTTTGCGTGGCGGTGTGCCTCGGTGTCGGCCTGGCAGCCTCGATGGTCCAGGCACAGGCGCTGGCCGAATGGTATCCCTGGCTGGTAAAACCCTCGCTCACCCCGCCGGGGTGGGTCTTCGCCATGGTCTGGACGCTGCTGTATGTATCTATGGGTGTGTCCGTTGCGCTGGTTATCGCCTCGCGCAGCCGTGATAAGGCGGAGTTGCTGTCGCTCTTCGCGGTCCAGCTGCTGCTCAATTTCGTATGGTGCGTGATTTTCTTCACCATGCGCGAACCCGTCATAGCGTTTTTGTGCATCGTGTTGCTGGATGTGGCCGTGGCGCTGTACGCCCTCTGCTCATGGCGCAGCTCACGCGCCGCGTCTGCGCTGTTCTGGCCCTACCTGGGATGGATGTGTTTCGCCACCTACCTCAATGCGTGGATAATGCTCTTTAACTGAGCCGGTAGGCGTCCAGCAGCCGGTGCGCAGCGGTGAAAGGGCTGAGTTGCCCGTCGTGCACGCTGCGTTCATATTCCGGCAGGATGCCCTCGATGGCCGGGTTGCGGTAGAACGCTTCCCGCAGCCGTTCGTCTATGGTCGCGTACATCCAGTACTTGTTCTGGTCCTGGCGGTGCCTTTCGAAATAGCCGTTATCGCGCGTGTGGCTGAGCAGCCGCTCGACGCCGTCCCATACCGCGTCCAGCCCCGTCGTCTCCAGCGACGAGCAGGTGAATACCTCGGGACGCCAGCCCGACTCGGGCTGGGGAAAGAGTTTGAGCGCGCTGGTTATCTGTGCCTTGGCCAGGTTGGCGCGGTCGATGTTACTGCCGTCGGCCTTGGTTATCGCCACCAGGTCGGCCATCTCCATGATCCCGCGTTTTATACCCTGCAACTCGTCGCCCGCCCCGGCTATCTGCAGCAGCATGAAAAGGTCGACCATCGAGTGCACGGCGGTTTCGGACTGCCCTACACCCACCGTCTCTATGAATACCACGTCGTAGCCCGCCGCCTCGCAGAGCACTATGCTTTCGCGCGTCTTGCGCGCCACACCGCCCAGCGAACCCGCCGAGGGCGAAGGGCGGATAAAGGCGTCGCGGTTGCCCGTCAGGCTCTCCATGCGCGTCTTGTCGCCCAGGATCGAGCCCCCGCTGCGTTGCGAGGAGGGGTCTATGGCCAGCACGGCCAGGCGGTGTCCGCGTTCGATGACCATGCCGCCTATCGCCTCTATGAAGGTCGACTTACCCGCCCCGGGAACCCCGGTTATGCCGATGCGCACGGAGTGCCCGGCGTGGGGCAGGCAGCCTTCGATAATTGCCTGTGCCTGGTCGTAATGCGCGGGGTTGTGGCTCTCCACGAGCGTTATGGCCTGTGAAAGGGTCGATATATCGCCGGCGAGGATGCCCTCGACGAATTGCCCGGCGGAGAATTCGCGGCGGCGGACGCGGCGGTAGTTGGGGTTTACCACGGGTGGTTGCTCCACGCCCTGGTTGACTGTCAGGGCGCTGTCCATCATTTCGCCGTGATGGTCCTCATAGTGTTCTATTTTCATAATTGCGCTTCGTTCCTGATGACAAAGGTAACAATTTTTAATAGCGTCCGATCTTCTTTTACGACCGGGCACGGAAAAGGCACGGCGGGATAAAAAATATTTTGAAAATTTCTTAAGAAATCAAAATATAACACATACCTTTGTAAGGAGCATAAAATTACGTCCGAAAACTTACAAAAACCACATAAAAAGTTAAAAAATGAAAGCTACACACATCGAACACATCGGCATCGCCGTCGAGAGTATCGAGAAGGCTCTGCCCTATTGGGAAAACGTCCTCGGGCTGACCTGCTACAACATCGAAGAGGTTGCCGACCAGAAAGTTAAAACGGCGTTCCTCAAACTTGGCCAGACCAAGATCGAGTTGCTGGAGCCCACCTCCCCCGAAAGCACCATCGCCAAATTCCTCGAAAAACGCGGCCCCGGCATCCACCACATCGCCTATGCGGTCGAGGGTATCGAGGGCGCGCTCCAGGAGGTTGAGGCCTCTGGAGTACAGTTGCTCGACAAAGCTCCCCGCGCCGGCGCCGAAGGTCTTTCGATAGCTTTCCTGCACCCCAAGTTCACCGGCGGCGTGCTGACCGAATTCTGTGAAGATAAAAAATAAACAGCGACCATGAGCAGCAACGCGGAAAAAGTCAGGGATCTGATCGACAAGCGCGAACAGGCGGCCTTGGGAGGCGGCCAGAAACGCATCGACTCGCAACACGCAAAAGGTAAACTCACCGCACGCGAACGCATCGCCCTGCTTCTGGACGAGGGTTCGTTCGAGGAGTTCGACATGTTCGTAACCCACCGCTCGACCAACTTCGGGCTTGAGAACGAATCGTACTACGGCGACGGCGTGGTGACCGGCTACGGCACCATCGACGGAAGGTTGGTCTATGTCTTCTCGCAGGATTTCACCGTTTTCGGGGGTTCGCTCTCCGAAACCTTCGCGGCGAAGATCTGCAAGGTGATGGATATGGCCATGAAGAACGGCGCGCCCCTTATCGGGATCAACGACTCGGGCGGCGCGCGTATCCAGGAGGGTGTGAATTCGCTGAGCGGTTATACCGAAATATTCCAAAGAAATATCCTCGCCTCGGGTGTGATCCCCCAGATCTCGGCGATCTTCGGCCCCTGCGCCGGGGGTGCGGTCTACTCGCCCGCGCTGACCGACTTCATACTTATGAGCCGCGGCACGAGCTACATGTTCGTCACCGGCCCCAAGGTCGTAAAGACCGTCACGGGCGAAGAGGTGACACAGGAGCAGCTGGGCGGCGCATCGATCCACGCGGCCAAGAGCGGCGTGGCGCACTTCGTTTCCGACACCGAGCAGGATGGCATCGCCACCCTGCGCAAGCTGCTGGGATACCTGCCCCAGAATAACCTCGAAGACGCCCCCTTGAGCGTCTGCACGGACGATATCGACCGCCTGGAGGATTCGCTCAACGAGATCATACCCGACAACCCCAACAAGCCCTACGACGTACTGGACGTGATCCGCGCCATCGTCGACAGCGGCGAATTCCTTGAAAGCCAGGCGTTGTTCGCGCCCAATATCGTGACCGGCTTCGCACGCTTCAACGGACAGTCGGTGGGTATCGTGGCCAACCAGCCCAAGTACCTGGCCGGTGTGCTCGATATCAACGCCTCGCGAAAGGCCGCCCGTTTCGTGCGCTTCTGCGACGCGTTCAACATTCCCCTGGTGACGCTGGTCGACGTGCCCGGTTTCCTGCCAGGCACGGCGCAGGAGTACGGCGGGATCATCATCCACGGCGCGAAACTGCTGTTCGCCTACGGCGAGGCCACCGTGCCCAAGATCACCGTCATACTGCGCAAGGCCTACGGCGGTGCGTACTGCGTGATGAGCTCCAAGCACCTGCGCGGTGACATCAACTACTCGTGGCCCACGGGCGAGATCGCCGTCATGGGCCCACAGGGCGCTACCGAAGTGCTCTCCAGCAAAGAGATCGCAGCCATCGAGGACCCCACCAAACGCGCGGAATTCATCGCCGAGAAGGAGAACGAGTACCGCGACAAGTTCGCCAACCCCTACGTGGCGGCCAAGTACGGATATATCGACGACATCATCGTGCCGCGCAACACACGTTTTCGCGTGATACGCGCCCTGCAGTCGCTCTCGACCAAAAAGCTCGTCAACCCCGCCAAGAAGCACACCAATATACCCCTGTAAGGCGATGAAGAAGTTTTCAGCATTATTCATGGCGCTTATCGCCGCGTGTACGGCGGCGGCCCAGCATGCCGCCGTACCGCTGGCGGCAGAGCCCGCCACGACCGCAGAGCCCGCCGCCAAGGCGCTCTCCAAGGCCGAGGCGTTCCTGCAGTTCGACCCTTCTGGCATACTGATGGCCATCACGGCGATGTCGGTGGTGTTCACCTCGCTGGTCCTGCTCTATGTGCTCTTCACGCTGCTCGGCAAGATCATGGTGCGCGTGGCCAAGGGCGAGCAGCCCGTCGTCAAACCTGCCGCGGAGCTGCTGGCCACGGCCAACAGGCGCAGCAGCGCTTTCGCCGGCGAGGAGGAGATAGCTGCCATAGCCATGGCGATACACCAATTCCGCAGCGAGTTGCACGACAAGCAGTCGACCGTGCTCACGATCAACCGCGTGGCGCGCGCCTACTCGCCCTGGAGCTCAAAGATCTACGGCCTGAGGCAGGTGCCACAAAAGAACAAATAAAGACAATCGGATATGAAAGTTTACAAATTCAAAATAAACGGCAACGACTACGCCGTACAGATCAACTCGATAGACGACGCCGCTGCCGAAGTGACGGTCAACGAAGTGCCCTACACCGTGCAGATGGAGGTCGCCGACCGGCCCCTGCAGGTCAAACTGGCCAAAGCCGCCCCTGCCGTGGCAGCCGTACCCCCGACCGACGCCCATCCCGCCGTTGCGCGCACGGTAAGCCCGGGCGCGTCGACAGCCGCAGGTATCAAGAGCCCCCTGCCGGGCGTGATACTGAGCCTTAACGTCGAAGTGGGGCAAGCGGTAAAGGTCGGACAGAGGCTGCTGGTGCTGGAGGCCATGAAAATGGAGAACAACATCGACTCGGACCGCGACGGGGTTGTTAAATCGATCAACGTCGGCAAGGGCGATTCGGTGCTCGAAGGCGACGTGCTCTTAACTATCGGATAGCTATGATGGAATTGACAGCCGCAGCCGGCGGGCTGCTGAACTTCCTGGGCGAGAACCTGCAAACGTTCTTCGGCTACACCGGATTCGCGAACGTGACCTGGGGCCACGTGGCGATGATCCTGTTCGGGATGTTATTCATCTACCTTGCCATCGTCAAGCACTTCGAGCCGATGCTGCTCGTGCCGATAGGTTTCGGCATGCTGATCGGCAACATACCTTTCCTGCCCGGTTTCGAGGTGGGCATCTATGAAGAGGGGTCGGTTCTGAACTACCTCTACTTCGGGGTGTCGAAGGGCATCTACCCGCCCCTTATCTTCCTGGGTATCGGGGCGATGACCGACTTCACCTCGCTGATCTCCAACCCCAAGCTGATGCTCGTGGGTGCGTCGGCGCAATTCGGCATCTTCGCCGCCTACATGGGTGCGCTGGCGATGGGTTTCTCCGCAGCCGAGGCCGCCTCGATAGGCATCATCGGCGGCGCGGACGGCCCGACGGCCATCTTCCTGTCGAGCAAGCTCTCGCCCGAACTTATGGGCGCGGTGGCCATCTCGGCCTACTCATACATGGCCCTGGTCCCTGTGATCCAACCCCCGGTGATGAGGCTCTTCACCACGAAAAAGGAGAGGCTCATCAAGATGAAGGCTGCAAGGCCCGTGTCGCAGACCGAGAAGATACTCTTCCCCGTCATAGGGCTGCTCTTCACCACCTTCATCGTGCCCGCCGCGCTGCCCCTGCTGGGTATGCTCTTTATGGGTAACCTGCTCAAGGAGAGCGGGGTGACCAAGCGCCTGGCGACGACCGCCAGCGGCCCGATGATCGACATCGTGACCATCCTGATCGGCCTGACCGTGGGCGCATCGACCCAGGCGACTACGTTCCTCACCCCCAAGTCGATAGGTACGTTCGCCATCGGGGCGTGCTCTTTCTTCATCGCCACCGCCTGCGGGGTGCTGTTCGTGAAATTCATGAACCTTTTCCTTTCAAAAGACAACAAGATCAACCCCCTGATCGGCAACGCCGGTGTGTCGGCAGTGCCCCTCGCCGCACGTGTGTCGCAGGACATGGGTATCCGGTACGACAAAAGCAACTACCTTCTGATGCATGCCATGGGCCCCAATGTGGCCGGTGTGATCGGCAGCGCGGTAGCGGCGGGCGTACTGCTTGGATTCCTGGGTTAAGTCAATTGGTAAATATTAAGGGAGGTATGCTCGATAGAGCATACCTCCCTTAATATTTGGGTATGGGACCTTACTCCGCCTTTATGGCGTCGCCGATTGCTGCGCGGAGGCTTTCGTAGTGTGCCCGGGTGAGGTCGTCGGCGTTCTGGGCGGCCTGTTTGAGCCCGTCGTAAAGTTCGCCGAGCTGCACCCTCGCCAGGGCGGGGCCGTCTGACTGGGTGGGCGATGAGGGCTGGTTCAGGGCTGGGCCGTCGGGGTTTGCGCTTGCGCTGGCCGCTGAGATTCCGCCCGAGCGCTCGAGCATTGCAACAAGGCTTCGTATGTAGTTGCGTTGCAGCGTGCGGCGGTAGGCGTCGGGTGCCGTCCCGTCGGACAACTCTCCCCATGCGCTGTTTTTTATGCCGTCCATGAGTTCCCGCGGGGTGTAGTTGCCCTGTCCGCCGTATTGGGCCCCTTTGGCTATTTTGTCGATCGTCGAGCGGCTGAGCAGCCTGTCCAGCATTCGCGACTGCACGGATGCGATTGTGGGCATGGGGTCGATCCCGGCGTACTCTATCAGCTTGGAGTCGATGAGCCATTCAGGGGTCGCGAACAGTTCCTTGGAGAGGAAATCCACGGCCTGGCGTTGCAGGTCGGCGGGGACGTAGACCCTGGTGGGTGCGTTCTCTTCCACGGTGCGGGGAGTCGAGTAGACCCCTCCGATGTATGTGGCCACATGGCCCATGTAGCGAGTGTATTGCGCCACCACGTCGCGGTAGAGGCTCCCGGCCGCCGAGTAATCCGAATCGGGCTGGCGTGTCCATGAGAGGATATTGGGCACGATGCGCTGCAAGTTGAGGATGCCGTAGTGGCTGGCCAGCATGGCGTTGTCGCCCACGCACTCGCCCTGGTTGCGCGGATCGTTGGAGTCGGCCTCGGAGCCGAAGGTGTAGCGGACGTCCTTTTTGAGCTTGGCGATTATGCTTTCGTTGGAGAAATGCACCTCGTCCTCGGGGGTTTTGAACTGCGGCAGCCAGCGGTAGCCCCACTCTATTGCCCACTCGTCATATATTCCTATGCGTGGGAACAGGCCGTCTTCGGAGATCCTGTCCTCGGGTTGGGCGACGTAGTTGAATCGTGCGTAGTCCATTATCGAGGGTGTGTGTCCATTCGCCTCGACCCACGCCTTGTCGCGCAGTTTCTCCACGGGGATAGTCGCCGACGCCCCGTAGTTATGCCTCAGCCCGAGGGCGTGGCCCACTTCGTGCGCGCAGATGTAGCGTATGATGCGTCCCATAAGCTCGTCGTCGATCACCGGTTTCTGCGCCCTTTTGTCCAGGGGGCCGCACTGCACGGTGTACCATGAGTTGGCCATCTCCATTACGCTGTGGTGCCAGTCGATGTGCGATTCGATGATCTCGCCCGTGCGGGGGTCGTGTATGTTCGCGCCGCGGGCGTTGGCCACCTCGGAGGGCTTGTAGACTATGGCCGAGTGCGCCGCGTCTTCCAGGCTCCAGGTCGGGTCGTCGGTAGGGGCTTCCAGGGCGTATATGGCGTTCTTGAACCCGGCCTTTTCGAAAGCCTTCTTCCAATCGTTGACCCCGGCCATCAGGTAGGGCACCCATTTGCGCGGGGTGGCGGGATCGATGTAGAACACGATGGGTTTGCGCGGCTCGACGAGTTGCCCTGCGGCGTAACGCTTCTCGTCGCCCTTTTTGGGCTCCATGCGCCAGCGCACGATGTTATAACGCTGCTTCGATCCGTAGGGGTTAGAGTCGTATTCGGTGTAGGGCTCGTTCATATACCCTACGCGGGGGTCGAACAGGCGCGCCTTCATGGGCTCTTTGGGCAGCAGCAGGATCGACGAGTTGAGCTCGTAGGTGGTTGCCGCGGGCATGGGACCGCCCGATCCGCCGCGCGAGTAGGTCTTTACGCTGCGGATCTCTATATTGGTGCTGAATGCCTTCACCGAGGCGAGGTAGCTGGCGTCGGCCATAGGCGAGGATATGTTGGCGTTCTTGCGGAATGAGTCGCCGAAGGAGAAAAAACTGCGGTCGTTCTTTATCATCTCCGTCAGGTCGACCACTACGCTGCCCTCGCCGTTGGCCTTGATGTCCAGCACGGCGGCTATGGGCAGCGACGACGTATTTTTCAGGGCTCGGCCCAGGTTGTCCTCGTCCAGGGCGTATTCGCGCTGGAATACGTCGCGCATGTATATCTTCCCGGGCTGGCCCTTTTCGAAACGCACCAATTCGCTGTTTATCTCGTCGCCCGGCCATCCAGCGCGCGAACGGCTCATATCGGCGGATGTGCTCACTATGCGGCTTACGACCATGATGTCGCGCCCCAGTATCGAGTCGGGGATCTCCACCAGCACGCGGTCGCGCACCTGGTGCACGGTGATGAAGCCCTGCGAGGTCATGGCGTCCTTTGTCACCACCTCGGCGTAGGGGCGTGCGCCGCCTTGCGCGGTGGCTGCGGCGGGCCGGGCGGTCGCGGCGGGTTGTGTGGCCGGGGCTGTGGGTGTTTCCTGTGCGGATTGGGCCGGGACTTCATTCTTCGGCTCGGGGCTTTTCCCGTTGCGGGCCCCTGTCGCCGGGATGCCGGCGGCCAACAGGCAAATAGTTGCGGCCAGGAGGATAAAGGTGCTTTTTTGCATTTTCGTCAAGGTGTAATTTGAGCCGTGAAGTTATTTCTAATTTTAAACCGTTTTTCGCAATATGGTTACGGATGGTAATAAAACGTTTATCAAAAGTAACACTTTCGCATATCAATTGATAACCGGTTCAGGCAAAAATAATTATAATTCTTAATCATATCCGACAAAAACGATGATTTTCGTAAAAAAACTTTTTACCTTGCAGTCCCGCCGGTGTGTGGCAGCGTATACGAAAGCTCAGTCTATACTATCGCACGGGAGAGCAATTTTGAAAACAAACGACATGAAAATGAAGAAATTAATGATCGCGGCGGCGTTACTTTGCGCAGCCGTCACCGCTTCGGCGGCCAACTGCACCATAGAGGGTAAGATAGGCAACCTGAACGCCCCCGCCAAGATCATGATGCGCTATGCCCTCGAAGACGGGTCGCGCAGCCAGGAGACCGTCCTGTCCGACGGGAGTTTCACCTTCAGTTTCGATGTGACCCAGCCGGTTTGGGTGTCGCTTATCATAAACTACGACAACGCCCCTTTCCTGCGCGACACGCGTAACCTGCTTACTTTCTACGCCGATGCGGGCACGGTGAAGGTAACTTCGCCCGATTCCCTGCACCATGCCGTGGTCGAGGCGCCGATAATCACCCAATGGCAGGATTACATTGCCAAGACCGCACCCACAATGATCCAGATCGACTCCCTGCTCGGCGTGATGCGCCTGGCGGAGCCCCGTGAAACGCGTACCACGCCCGAATTCCTGGCAAAGCAGAGACAGGCCGGCGAGAAAATGTACGCCGAATTGCGCGAGCGCCAGAAGGAGTATATCCGTAACAACCCCTCGTCGTTCTTCAGCGTCATAGCCCTGGGCGAGGTATTCGGCAATAAACCCGACGTAGCCCAGGCCACCCCCTATTTCGAGATGCTCAGCCCCGAGATGAGGGACACTTGGCAAGCCCGCAAATTCGCCGGTCGCCTCGACGTGTCCGACCGCATAGCCAACGGCAACCCCGCCCCCGATTTCACCCTCGAAGATACCAACGGGAAGCAGGTCAGCCTGTCGGATTTCCGCGGCAAATACCTGATGCTCGACTTCATGGGCTCGTGGTGCCAGTCGTGCCGCCGTGAGATGCCCCGCATGAAGGCCGCCTACGAGAAATATAAAGATCGCGGGCTGGTAGCCATGAGCGTGTTCATAGAGTCGCGCAAGCAGCCCGACCTGTGGAAAAAAGTGATCCAGACCGACGGCATGCCCTGGACGTGCGTGGTCGACTGGCAACCCGAAATGCCTGTGGCCAAGAACTACGGCATCACGGGCGTACCCCGCGTGATGATCATATCGCCCGAGGGAGTGATCGTCCGCCACGACGTGAAAGCGGCGGCGCTCGACCAGGTTTTGGATGAGATATTACCCAAATAAACAAAGATTCCGCTTAATGTGACGGGGGCGCGCCAGCGATGGTGCGCCCCTTATTCGTTTATAAATGTTACCTTTGCCCTAAAGCCTGTGGATATGTTCAATAAATTGGTGGCCATCGAACCGGTGAGCCTCATCCCTTCAGCCGAAAAGGCACTTTATGGTTTCGCCCGCGAAGTGGTGATGTATGACGATGTGCCCACAGACGACGCCCGGATAGCCGCCCGCATCGGCGACGCCGACGCCGTGCTGCTCAGCTACACTTCGCGCCTTGGGCGCGGGGCGCTCGAAAAATGCCCTAACGTCAGATATATCGGCATGTGCTGTTCGCTCTACTCGCCCGAGAGCGCCAACGTCGACATACTTTACGCCTCCTCGCGCGGCATCACCGTGACCGGCATCCGCGACTACGGCGACGAAGGGGTGGTCGAATATGTGGTGAGCGAACTTGTGCGCTGCCTCCACGGCTTTGGCCGCACCCCCTGGGACGGCATGCCGCGCGAGATAACCGGGCTTAAGGCCGGGATAGTGGGGCTGGGTAAATCGGGCGGCATGATCGCCGACGCGCTGAAATTCTTCGGCGCCCAGGTAGCCTACTTTGCCCGCAGTGAGAAACCGGAGGCTGCTGCCAGGGGGTTTCGATATATGCCCCTCGATGAGCTTTTAGGTTGGAGCGAGGTAGTCTGCTGTTGCCTTAACCGCAACACGGTCCTGCTGCATGCGGAGCAATTCGAAAGGCTCGGCAACCATAAGATACTCTTCAACACCGGGCTCTCGCCCGCCTGGGACCGGCAGCCTTTCCTGGAATGGCTCGACGGCGACAACCTCTGTTATTGCGACACCCTAGGGGCGCTGGGCGACGAAAAACTGCTTTCGCACCCCCATGTTGAGTGCATGAACGTATCGTCGGGACGCACCCGACAGGCTTTCGACCGCCTGAGCGAAAAGGTGCTTGCCAACATATCACAATATATCAATAAGTAATAGCACCGAAACCCCCTCGAATATTGTGCAATCAGAATACGATAGGGGACACGATATTTTGTAGTGTGGCCACCACCGACCACCCGGCGATCTGCGGGGTGGCGCTGTAAACCTCGACCACGGCGTGCACCTGCTCGTTGCGGATCTCCACGCGCTGGACGTCGCCGACGAATTCGGGGCTCGATGCCATCGTAACGTGCATCTTCTCGACGCCCACCGATGCCAGCGACGCCGCCACCGATACGTTGAGCCCGGTGGGGAAGGTGGCTATCGCCTCGCGCGCCGTGCCCGAAAATATCTCTTTGCGCTTGGTTTCCATCTCAGGCGTGTAGAAAGGCGAACGGCGCAGCGCGCGCACCCCCTTTTCATTGTAGAACCCCGCCTGTGCGCCGCCCATCAGCGTAGCGGTGCGCAGCACGTCGAAACCGCCAGTCGCCCCCGAGGCGATATATATGCGCGAGGAGTTGTCGCGCGCAGCCATGAGAGCCTCTTCGCGGAAGTCGTCGTCTGCCAGTGCGCCGATCGAAAGGGTAATGATGGAAGTCCCGTTTTCGAGCGTCCGCACAGCCATTGCCTTCATTGCCGCGGGGTTGGCCGCCTCGACCAGGTATTCGGGTTTGAGTGCCAGCAACTCTTCGAGCGAGGCGCAAGCCTTGCAAGGGTGTCCGTGCGTGGTCATTTTCGCCGCAAGTCGCGCCGAACTTTCCGGGGTGCGCGCCAGCACCCCCACCAATTCATATTCCGGCAATAGTCCGCCGACCAGCGCATCGGCGACGATCCCGGCCAGGTAGCCGCATCCGAAGAAGGCCAGTTTTTTCATCCCGCCGGGCTGTTGCCGATCTTTCGCACCGCTACTCATTTTCTTCATAATAATACGAATAATCGATACCTTTCATAAATATTTCACGGCTGCCTATTTGATCGGTCAGGGCATTGTGCAGCAGGGTTTTTAATTCTGAGCTGTCCGTAGGACTTTTCACCATCGCATCGAGATAGTCGTTCTTGCCGATCCTACTCCAATCCACGCATTTTTTCAGGCGATCCCTCAGGATCATATCTAACCAGATCCGGGCGCTACGGCCATTGCCTTCCATGAACGGGTGGGCAATGTTCATTTCCGTATATTTATCGACGATTTCATCGAATGTGTTTTCCGGCATTTCTTCGATTTTCCTTAGGCTGTCGCCTAAGAAGTGGGCTACTGCGAATTGAAATCCGCCTTTCGAAATGTTTTTCTGACGGATTTGCCCTGCGAAAT
Organism: Rikenellaceae bacterium; assembly: GCA_031550615.1. Lineage (GTDB taxonomy): Bacteria > Bacteroidota > Bacteroidia > Bacteroidales > Rikenellaceae > JAVBOW01. Next base: position 34,831 of record JAVBOL010000028.1, read on the forward strand.
CGTAAAGCCCGCCGAACAGATAGGCGTGTATCTGTTGCAAGCCTTTTACCGTCCCCACTTCTATGGCGCCGATAAAAGAACTCTCGAACAGGGCGTATGCCTTCGTCTTGCTTTTCCCGTCGATGCTTTCATCGCCATATGTGAACCATTCGATGAAGCGGGTTGCCTGTTTGCCGGGGAATTGCTTGCCAAGCGCAATAATTCCGCTATGATCGAGCATATCGGATAAACGTTTTTTGCCATCAGGTGCGAGAAGTTTCAACTGGGTAGTAATACTAACCACTTCGCTGTTCTCCTTTTTCAGCTTCGCTTTCAGGTATTTCCAATAGTTTCGCGTTTTGGCGTAGTCGTCCGGACCGGTCAGGACGGCGACGATATCCAAAACTGAGAACCACCATTTGTTACCCTCTTCGTCCCAAATGGAGCGGACCTCCCGGTCGTCGAAAAAACGTATGGATATTTTCGTGTTATTATTCACCGCTGGCTCCTTTCAAGTAGTCGACTCAATATGCAAAGGTATTGATTTAAAAAAGAAAACCGCAGGAAACAGTTCGTTTCCTGCGGTTCGGCTATTTGAGGGTGTTATTACTTCACTTCCTCGAACTCAACGTCAGTTACGTTGTCGCCCTGTGCACCCTGGCTTGCGCCGGCGCCCGGGGCTTCCTGCTGGGGTGCTTCCTGACCGGCCTGTTGCGAGGCGTAGATATCCTGCGAGGCGGCTTGCCAAGAGTCGTTTAGCTCCTTGGTGGCGCTGTCGATAGCGGCCAGGTCAGCCGACTTGTGGGCTTCCTTCAGGCGTCCGAGGGCCGATTCGATGGCGGCTTTCTTGTCGGCGGGAATTTTGTCGCCGTACTCCGAGAGCTGTTTCTCGGTCGAGAAGATCATGCTGTCGGCGGCGTTGACCTTGTCCACGCGTTCGCGCTCCTCCTTATCTTTCTCCTCGTTGGCCTTCGCCTCGTCGCGCATGCGCTGGATCTCGGCGTCGGTCAGGCCCGAAGAGGCCTCGATGCGGATCTTCTGCTCTTTGCCGGTCCCCTTGTCCTTGGCCGACACGTTGAGGATGCCGTTGGCGTCGATGTCGAAGGTCACCTCGATCTGGGGCACTCCGCGCGGTGCGGCGGGGATGCCGTCCAGGTGGAAGCGGCCTATGGTCTTGTTGTCGCGCGCCATGGGGCGTTCGCCCTGCAGGATATGTATCTCCACCGAGGGCTGGTTGTCCGCAGCCGTCGAGAAGGTCTCGCTCTTGCGCGTGGGGATGGTGGTGTTGGCCTCGATCAGCTTGGTCGACACGCCGCCCAGCGTTTCGATACCCAGCGAGAGCGGGGTAACGTCCAGCAGCAGCACGTCCTTCACCTCGCCGGTCAGCACGCCACCCTGGATGGCGGCGCCTACGGCAACCACCTCGTCGGGATTCACGCCTTTCGAGGGGGCTTTCCCGAAAAAGTCTTCCACGACCTTCTGGATCGCGGGAATGCGGGTCGAACCGCCCACCAGGATCACCTCGTCGATCTGCGACGCGGTGTAGCCGGCGTCTTTGAGAGACTTGCGGCACGGCTCGATGGTGGCCTGGATCAGGCTGTCGGCCAGCTGCTCGAACTTGGCGCGCGTGAGGGTCATCACCAGGTGCTGGGGGATGCCGTCCACGGGCATGATATAGGGCAGGTTGATCTCGGTCGAAGTGGAGCTCGACAGTTCGATCTTGGCCTTTTCGGCGGCCTCCTTGAGGCGCTGCATGGCCATGGGATCACGACGAAGGTCGATATTGTGCTGCTTCTGAAAGTCCTCGGCCATCCAGTCGATGATAACGTGGTCGAAGTCGTCGCCGCCCAGGTGCGTGTCGCCGTTGGTCGATTTGACTTCGAACACCCCGTCGCCCAGTTCGAGGATCGAGATATCGAACGTACCGCCGCCCAGGTCATACACGGCGATCTTCATGTCGCTGTTCTTTTTGTCCAGGCCGTAAGCCAGCGCCGCGGCGGTAGGCTCGTTGATGATGCGGCGCACCTTCAGGCCCGCGATCTCGCCGGCCTCTTTGGTCGCCTGGCGCTGCGAGTCCGAGAAGTAGGCCGGCACGGTGATAACGGCTTCGTCCACCCCCTGGCCGAGGTAGTCCTCGGCGGTCTTTTTCATCTTTTGCAGGATCATGGCCGAGATCTCCTGCGGAGTGTACTGGCGACCGTCGATCTCCACGCGGGGAGTGTTGTTGTCGCCCTTTACCACCGTGTAGGGTACGCGGCCTATCTCCTTGCCCACCTTGTCGTAGGTCTCGCCCATGAAGCGCTTGATCGAGAATACCGTGCGTTTGGCGTTGGTGATTGCCTGGCGTTTGGCCGGTTCGCCCACTTTGCGCTCGTTGTTGTCCGTGAACGCGACGATGGAAGGCGTGGTGCGGTGCCCTTCGCTGTTCGGGATAACGACAGGCTCGTTACCCTCCATGACCGACACGCACGAGTTGGTGGTGCCCAGGTCGATTCCAATGATTTTTCCCATAGTTTTTATGATTTTCGTTGTCTTTCTTTCGATTGTCGATTAAAGAACTTCAATCTTTATGCCAACCCGTTTTTCAGCCTTTCCGGCTGCCAAAAGGGGGATATATTGTCAGACGGTCTGACATTTTGGCGCTATCGGGGGTTAAAAGTCGGCAAAAGTTTTGAAGTTATGTTTTTTGTTATTATCTTTAACAACGGAACCAAAGATAAGCCCTTGTATACGGGGCAGATAAAAAATAACCTAATTACCTCTACAATCATGGTCATTACATTCAATGAGCTGCGCCGCATCAAGGACAAATTGCCCAGCGGCAGCTCACAGCGCATCGCGAACGAATTGGGTATCGACGTGGATAAGGTCCGCAATTACTTCGGGGGCAGCCACTTCAGCGGCGATACACTTACCGGCGTCCATTTTGAGAAAGGTCCCGACGGCGGGGTGGTCACCCTGGACGACACCTCGATCTTCGACGCAGCGATGCGGATTCTTGAAGAGTCGAAATAAGACATAGATATGCAAGTGGCGGGCGGCCTACCGGATTCGGTGGGCCGTCTGGTTTTTTTGGGGATGATCGGCGAATGGATACGTCGGGACTGCGGTATGGCTGTGCCGGGAGCCGCCAGGCTGCAGTCAACCAATAATCGAGACAGATCTCTTATAGCTGTTTTTGCAGGGCGTACATCAGGTCGCGCCACTTGATCGCCTCCTGGAAATCGAGCGCCTCCGAAGCCTCGGCCATCTTCTTTCGCGCCTCTTCGATGCGCGCGTCGAGCGCCCCGGCGTCGTACCCCGCCTTATTATCCGCGGCGAGTGCCGGTGCGGCAAGCGCCGACGGATCGGGATAGGCCATTTCGGCCTTTGGCACGGTGGCCACAGGGGCGGGGGTATTGCGGCGCGCCGCTTGCGGAAAGATCCCGTGAGCACGGTTGAATTGCGCCTGTCGGTCGCGGCGCGAATTGCTCTCGGCTATCGCCTGGCGCAGCGAATCGGTCATCTTGTCGGCGAACAACAACACCGTGCCGGCGGCGTGGCGGGCGGCACGCCCTGCCGTCTGGGTGATAGAACGCGTATTGCGTAAAAATCCTTCTTTGTCGGCATCCATGATGGCCACGAGCGACACTTCGGGCAGGTCGAGCCCCTCGCGCAGCAGGTTTACCCCGATCAGCACGTCGAACAGTCCCCCGCGCAGGTCCTCGAGGATCTTCGCCCTTTCGAGCGTTTCGACGTCCGAGTGGATGTAGCGGCTGCGCACCCCGTGGCGGTCGAAATATTTCGACAGTTCCTCGGCCATGCGCTTGGTCAGGGTCACCACAAGGCACTTCTCGTCGCGGGAGGTGCGTTGGGCGATCTGCTCCATCAGTTCGTCTATCTGGTCGTCCGTAGGGCGCACTATCATCGGAGGGTCGAGCAGTCCCGTGGGGCGTATTATCTGCTCGACCACCACGCCTTCGGACTTGTTGAGCTCGTAATCGGCGGGCGTGGCGCTCACGTAGAGCGTCTGCCCGGCCAGCGCCTCGAACTCGTTGAAAGTCAGCGGGCGGTTGTCTATCGCCGCTGGCAGCCGGAAGCCATATTCCACCAGGTTTTCCTTCCGTGCGCGGTCGCCGCCGTACATCGCCCTGACCTGGGGGAGGGTCACGTGGCTCTCATCGACCACCAGCAGATAATCTTCCGGGAAATAATCCAGAAGGCAGAAGGGCCGCGTACCGGCCTTGCGCCCGTCGAAGTAGCGCGAGTAATTCTCTATGCCCGAGCAGTAGCCCAACTCCTTTATCATCTCCAGGTCGTATTCGGTGCGGCGCTTGATCTGCTCGGCCTCGCGTAGGCGGCCATGGCGCTCGAAATGTTCGATCTGCGCACCCAGGTCCAGTTGTATCTGTTTGACCGCATGGTTGATGCGTTCGCGCGTGGTGACGAACAAGTTGGCGGGATATATGACCACCCTGTCGAGGGGCTCTATGCGCCGCCCCGTCGCGGGGTCTATCGAATCGATGCTCTCGATCCTGTCGCCGAGGAAACTTATGCGGTAGGAGTACTCGCCGAAAGCCAGGCACACGTCCAGAGTGTCGCCGGCGAGACGGAAGGTGGCTGGTACCAGGTCGGTCTCGGTGCGCGTGTAGAGCGCCTCGACCAACGAGTACAGCAGTTTTTGCAACGAGAGGTCGGCGCCGCGGTGCAGCTCTATGGCCAACTCGTGGAAATCGTCGGGGTTGCCTATGCCGTACAGGCACGACACGCTCGATATGACTATCACGTCGCGGCGCCCTGAGAGCAGTGAGGCCGTGGTGTGCAGACGCAGTTTTTCGATCTCGTCGTTTATCGAGAGGTCCTTTTCTATATAGGTGTCGCTCTTTGGCAGGTAGGCCTCGGGCTGGTAGTAATCGTAGTAGGACACGAAATATTCGACGGCGTTGTCGGGGAAAAACGCCTTGAACTCATTCCATAGCTGGTAGGCGAGTGTTTTGTTGTGCGAGAGCACGAGTGTGGGGCGTTGCAGCCGCTCCACCACGTTGGCGACCGTGAATGTCTTGCCCGATCCGGTGACACCCATAAGCACGTTGTGCCCGCTGTGGCCCTGCAATGCAGTGACCAGCGAATCTATGGCCTCGGGCTGGTCGCCCGTAGGGGAAAATCCGGATACGAGTTTAAAGTCCATAATCTGCAAAGGTATAAAATAACGTGAGTTTCGCGAATAGCGAAACGATCAAAATTTGTTTTACAAATTTTACCTCTTTCCGCCAAAATCAACGATTTCGGCGATAAATTTTGCCAAAGTCAAAAAGAATCGTACTTTTGGGGCGAATTTCGCCTAAATTTTCACGGGCGGAGGCAGATAAGAATAAGAAAACCGGAGTGGCGGGTAAGATTTTTCACGCTTACGATGCTTTTTCCGGGGAGAATTCTTGTATTGTTCATTATTTGTTCGTAATTTTGTCGCCCCGTAAATTGGGCAGAACGCCGATGTAGCTCAGTTGGCCAGAGCAGCTGATTTGTAATCAGCTGGTCGGGGGTTCGAATCCCTCCATCGGCTCAAAGTTTTGAAAACCAAAACTTTGCCGAAGGCAAAGTTCGACCGGGACGATTAAAAGATGCTCAAACATCTTTATGTTTGAAGCAGTTTTTAAGCGGCACGGTCGAAAAACCCGCAAAGCGGGGTTTGGTTTTCTAAACTTTGAAAGCCACCCCCCAACGGGAAAGGCGAGCGCAGCGAGTCAATCCCGGGAAGAGGAAACGCCCCGGCGGCGAAGCAGGCCGGAAGCAACACCGAGTTCTTTACACATATATATATTATAGGAATGTCCGGAAAACGGACTGACGTACGGAGCGGGCTTGATTCGCAGAATTACCTTCAACAACGAAGCCGTGCACAGCGTGCGTCAGATTTCGCTTATCGTCCGAATTCACAAACCGGAGCAACCTTGTGGTTGTGAGGATTTGGGGAGAGGAGGATAAGGGAACGGTGGCGTGCGATGCGCGTGGCCGTCCAAAGCGAACAGACCTATCTAAATAAGGGAGAATACCAGAGTGGCCAAATGGGGCAGACTGTAAATCTGCTGACGTACGTCTTCGGTGGTTCGAATCCATCTTCTCCCACTTTAAGGAAGCATAAACGTAATTAAAACAGAACTAAATTCTTAAATAACTTTCAGATTATGGCAAAAGAAAAATTTGACAGGTCGAAACCGCACGTGAACATCGGTACCATCGGCCACGTTGACCACGGTAAAACTACCCTTACCGCTGCTATCACCACCGTACTGGCCAAGCGCGGCCTTTCGGAACTGCGTTCTTTCGACTCGATCGACAACGCTCCCGAAGAAAAAGAGCGCGGTATCACCATCAACACCTCGCACGTTGAGTACTCGACTGCCAACCGCCACTATGCGCACGTTGACTGCCCGGGCCACGCCGACTATGTGAAGAACATGGTAACTGGTGCCGCCCAGATGGACGGTGCCATCATCGTGGTTGCCGCAACTGACGGTCCGATGCCCCAGACCCGTGAGCACATCCTGCTCGCCCGCCAGGTGAACGTTCCGAAGATCGTTGTCTTCCTGAACAAGGTCGACATGGTTGACGACCCCGAGATGCTCGAGCTGGTTGAGATGGAAGTTCGCGAACTGCTCTCGTTCTACAACTTCGACGGCGACAACGCTCCCGTTATCCGCGGCTCGGCACTGGGTGGCCTGAACGGCGCTCCCGAGTGGGAAGAGAAGATCATGGAGCTGATGGACGCTGTTGACAGCTACATTCCCATACCTCCCCGTGAGAACGAAAAGCCCTTCCTGATGCCCGTCGAGGACGTATTCTCGATCACCGGTCGCGGTACCGTTCTGACCGGTCGTATCGAAACCGGTATCATCAAAGTCGGTGACCCCGTTGAGATCGTAGGTCTGCAGGAGAAAGGCGTTAAGCCCATGACCTCGACCTGCACCGGCGTGGAAATGTTCCGCAAGTTGCTCGATTCGGGTGAAGCCGGCGACAACGTAGGTCTGCTGATGCGCGGTATCGACAAGAAGGACGTTAAGCGTGGTATGGTTATCGCCAAGCCCGGTTCGATCACTCCCCACACCGTGTTCGAAGCCGAGGTCTACATCCTGAAGAAGGAAGAAGGCGGTCGTCACACTCCGTTCCACAACAAATACCGTCCCCAGTTCTACCTGCGTACGCTCGACGTAACGGGTGAGTGCGAACTGCCCGCTGGCGTAGACATGGTAATGCCCGGTGACAACACCACCATCAAGGTTACCCTGATCTACCCCGTGGCCCTGAACCTCGGTCTGCGTTTCGCTATCCGCGAAGGCGGTCGTACCGTGGGTGCCGGTCAGATCACCAAGATCATCGAGTAATACTCGATCGCTGCGCACGCACATCGGGCACAGCGGACAAAAAATAGGTAAGCCGCTCCGGCTTTGAAATCAAGGTCGGAGCGGTAAACCAAACAACAAACCTGCTTTAGCGGGGAGTTTTTTGAAATAGGGATGCAAATGCAACGCCCGACCCGATGATCAAATGTGAGCAGCCTTTTGTGGCTGTGACCATTTGAGAGGAGGGGAGAAGGCAGCAGTTGCGCCATATTTCAAAAAACAAATAGGAGTGTAGTTCAAGGGCAGAATAGTGGTCTCCAAAACCATTGATGGGGGTTCGAATCCCTCCACTCCTGCTAAAATTTACGCCAAAATGAAAGTTGTAAATTACGTTAAAAACGCCTACGCAGAGCTTGTCGAGAAGGTAACCTGGCCCACCTGGAAAGAACTTCAATCGAGCGCGATCGTCGTGATGGTAGCATCGCTGATCTTCGCACTTGTAGTCCTTGCCATGGACCTCTCCTTCGAGAACATCATGAAAGCCATTTACAGTCTGCTTTACTAACGGTCAGCTTCCAGACTATGAGTGAAAAAGAGCAGAAACAGTGGTACGTCGTACGCGCCATTGGGGGTAAAGAGAAAAAGGTCAAGGAGTATATCGAATCAGAAGTTCGGCATCTCCACCTCGAAGACTATATCTCCCAGGTGCTGATTCCTACCGAGAAGATCTACCAGATCCGCAACGGTAAGAAGATCAGCAAGGAGCGTGTGTCGTTCCCCGGTTATGTATTGGTAGAAGCCGCCTTCGTAGGCGAAATACCGCTTATCTTACGCAACGTCCCCAACGTACTCGGCTTCCTCGGAGATTCGAAAGAGGCTGGCAAGATGATGCAGGCCACACCGTTGCGCCCGCAGGAAGTCGCCAGGATCCTCGGACGGGTCGATGAAATGAGTGCAGGGGAGGAAGAGAACGAAGTTCCTTTCTTCGAAGGAGAGACAGTCAAGGTTACGGACGGCCCATTCTCAAGCCTTTCGGGTACGATCGAAGCTGTCGACAACGAGAGGAAAAAACTCACCGTCTCGGTTAAGATATTCGGTCGCAAGACTCCCATGGAGTTGAGCTTTATGCAAGTAGAAAAAGAATAAACTAAGGAAAATCATGGCAAAAGAGGTTGCTGCATTTATTAAATTGCAGATCAAAGGTGGTGCCGCGAATCCTTCGCCTCCCGTAGGTCCCGCACTGGGATCGAAAGGCGTGAATATCATGGACTTCTGTAAGCAGTTCAATGCACGCACGCAGGACAGGGCAGGTAAAGTGCTTCCGGTCATCATTACCGTATACGGCGACAAGTCGTTCGACTTCGTTGTAAAACAGCCGCCCGTAGCCGTACAGCTTAAGGACGCTGCCAATGTTAAGTCCGGTTCTGCCGAGCCCAACCGTAAAAAGGTTGGCCAGGTTACCTGGGAACAGGTAAAGGAAATCGCCCAGGACAAGGCTCCCGACATGAACAGCTTCTCGCTTGAGAGCGCCATGCGCATGGTGGCCGGAACGGCCCGCAGCATGGGTATCAGCGTGGTAGGTGAATTTCCTAAATTGTAAGAGAGTATGGCAAAGCTGACAAAGAACATGAAGGCAGCCTTCGCGAAAGTTGAAGCCGACAAGGTTTACAAACTGAGCGAAGCGGCAGCTCTCCTCAAGGAGATCACCTATACCAAATTCGACTCTTCGGTCGATCTCGATGTGCGCCTGGGTGTAGACCCGCGCAAAGCCAACCAAATGGTACGTGGCGTCGTAACCCTGCCCCACGGCACGGGTAAGACCGTTCGCGTGCTCGTACTCTGTACCCCCGACAAAGAGAAAGAAGCTTTGGACGCAGGTGCGGATTTCGTTGGTATGGACGAATACATCGACAAGATCAAGGGTGGCTGGACGGACGTGGACGTCATCATCACCACTCCCAACGTAATGGCCAAAGTCGGCGCCCTGGGTCGTATCCTGGGTCCCCGCGGACTTATGCCCAACCCCAAGACGGGTACCGTTACGATGGAAGTAGGCAAGGCAGTACAGGAGGTGAAAGCCGGTAAGATCGACTTCAAGGTCGACAAATTCGGTATCGTCCACTCTTCTGTGGGCAAAGTCTCTTTCACCCCGGAACAGATCGTGGACAACGCCCGCGAGTTCCTGGGTATGATCAACAAACTCAAACCTTCGGCAGCGAAGGGTACTTACGTGCTGAGCATTTACCTGAGCTCGACCATGAGCCCCGGCCTGCAAATCGACCCCAAATCGGTTGACTCTAAAACGATCTAATCATGACAAGGGAAGAAAAAACAGTCATCATTAATTCGCTGGCCGAAAAGCTCAACGCCTATCCCCACTTCTACCTGACCGATATTTCGGGCCTGAACGCCGAGCAGACCGCTTCGCTGCGTGCCAAGTGCCACGAGAAGTCGATCAACCTGATGGTGGTTAAGAACACCCTGTTCATCAAAGCCCTCGAACAAGTCAACAGGGCCGACGCTGAATTGGTTGGCCTTATGGAAGGTTCGAGCGCTGTGATGTTCTCAGAGTCGAGCAAAGCCCCGGCACAGCTTATCAAGGAGTTCCGTAAGACGAACGCCAAGCCCGTGCTCAAAGGCGCCTACGTACAGGAAGGCGTTTATGTGGGTGAGAACCAGCTCGAGCTGCTGATCAACATCAAGAGCCGCGAAGAGCTCATCGGCGACGTTATCGGTCTGCTTCAATCGCCGGCCAAGAACGTTATTTCGGCGCTTACCGGCGCGGCAGGCGGCAAGGTCGCAGGCCTCGTGAAGAGCCTCGAAGAGCGCAAGGGCGCCTAACCCCCCGGGGTATGGCGTTACGGAGGCGAGCGGTTTTCCGCAGTTTCCGGGCCGCATGAAAGGGCGGCGTGATTAAAAACAAAAAACAAAAACAAATTAATAAACATCAATCATGGCAGACATCAAAAAGTTAGCTGAAGAGTTGGTAAACCTCACAGTTAAGGAAGTAACTGAACTTGCACAGATCCTCAAGGACGAGTATGGCATCGAGCCCGCAGCCGCAGCTGTTGCTGTTGCAGCTCCCGCAGCCGGTGGCGACGCCCCCGCTGCTGCTGAAAAGACCTCTTTCGACGTAATCCTCACCTCGGCCGGCCAGGCCAAACTGCAGGTGGTTAAGGTCGTTAAAGAGATCACCAACCTCGGCTTGAAAGAAGCCAAAGACCTCGTTGACGGTGCTCCCAAGGCCGTTAAGGAAGGCGTTTCGAAAGAAGAAGCCGAAAGCATCAAAGCCCAACTCGAAGAGGCTGGTGCCGAAGTTGAGGTTAAGTAATATAGCTTAGCCACAAGGCTACCCGGGTATAGAGTTTACGAGTGCGTAAACTCTATACCTATCTTTTGTAATCAGCGGCCCGGGGTGAGCCGACAGGAGCGATAAGCGATTGTGAATCAGCCATTTTTGGCGGGCGTGCCTTAGAGGGCATGCCGGTCTTCCACCGAGCTATCGGAAAATAGCGACAAAATATATATCGCAAAGACGATGTCCTCAAAGCAGACAAATCAAAGGATCAGCTTTTCACAGGCGAGCAGCCGGATGCCCTATCCCGACTTCCTGGAGATACAGCTCAAATCGTTCCATGACTTTTTCCAGCTGGACACCACCGCAGAGAACCGTAAAAACGAGGGTCTGTACAAGGTGTTCATGGAGAATTTCCCGATAACAGACACACGGAACAACTTCGTTCTGGAATTCATCGACTACTATGTCGATCCCCCGAGATACTCCATCGACGAGTGCCTCGAAAGGGGTTTAACGTACAGCGTACCCCTCAAAGCCAAGCTGAAACTCTATTGCACAGACTCCGAACACGAGGACTTCGACACGGTCGTGCAGGATGTCTACTTCGGCACCAGACCTTATATGACCCCGCGCGGCACGTTCGTTAGAAACGGCGCCGAGCGTGTCATCGTTTCGCAGCTGCACCGCTCGCCCGGCGTATTCTTCGGACAGAGCATGCACACCAACGGCACGAAGCTCTACTCGGCCCGCATCATCCCCTTCAAGGGTTCGTGGATCGAGTTCGCGACGGACATCAACAACGTGATGTACGCATACATCGACCGTAAGAAGAAGCTGCCCGTAACCACACTGCTTCGCGCCATCTGCTTCGAGAGCGACAAGCAGATCCTCGAAATATTCGACCTGGCCGACGAGGTGAAGGTTTCCAAATCGACCCTGCAGAAAGCGGTGGGCCGCAAGCTGGCCGCGCGCGTGCTGCGCACCTGGGTCGAGGACTTCGTAGACGAAGATACCGGCGAGGTGGTTTCCATCGAGCGTAACGAGATCATCGTCGACCGCGAGACCATCCTCGAAAAGGAGCACGTCGACGAGATCGTCGAGTCGGGCGCCAAGAGCATCCTGCTGCACAAGGAGAGCCAAAGCGGCGTCGACTACTCTATCGTATACAACACCCTGCAAAAAGACCCCTGCAACTCAGAGAAGGAGGCGGTCGTATATATCTACAGGCAGCTGCGCAACTCCGAGCCGCCCGATGAGGCCACGGCGCGCGACGTTATCGAGAAGCTCTTTTTCTCGGACAAGCGCTACGACCTGGGCGAGGTGGGCCGTTTCCGCATCAACAAGAAACTGGGCCTGGATATAGACCCGGCGGTGCGCATCCTCACCAAGGAGGATATGATCGCGATCATAAAATACCTGATCCAGCTGATCAACTCCAAAACCGACGTGGACGACATCGACCACCTGTCCAACCGCCGTGTACGCACGGTGGGCGAACAGCTGGCCAACCAGTTCTCGGTAGGTTTCGTGCGCATGGCGCGCACCATCCGCGAAAGGATGAACGTGCGCGACAACGAAGTGTTCACCCCGGTGGACCTTATAAACGCCAAGACGCTGTCGAGCGTTATCAACTCGTTCTTCGGCACCAACCAGCTTTCGCAGTTCATGGACCAGACCAACCCGCTGGCCGAAATGACCCACAAGCGCCGTATGTCTGCACTCGGCCCGGGCGGTCTTTCGCGTGAGCGCGCCGGCTTCGAGGTCCGCGACGTGCACTATACCCACTATGGCCGCCTCTGCCCGATCGAAACCCCCGAGGGTCCGAACATCGGTCTGATCTCCTCGATGTGCGTTTACGCCAAGGTGAGCGAGATGGGATTCATCGAAACCCCCTACCGCAAGGTCACCGAAGGAAAGGTCGACCTTACCGAGAAGGGTATCGTATATATGAGC
>JAVBOL010000035.1:0-46660 GCA_031550615.1 Rikenellaceae bacterium
GTCGTAAAACATGACCGTTCCGTTGCCTTGCTCGATCGAATACTTCTGCGTATATTCCATCAGTTTAGTCGCGATCGGGGCAAGCTTGTTGATCCAGGCCGGCACCGAGCAGTACTTGCTTTTCGGATAAGTATTCTCGAGCGGGGTCCTGCCTACCTGGCTGTAGTTGTTATAGTAAGCGAACGAAATGTGGTCTATGGCATCCGCCATTTTTCGCCCGTTCAGGGTGGCAGGCATCGAAGCCGCATAACCCATGTTGTAAACGGTAAGCATTTTGTCGGGCATAGCGTCGCGCAACGCAAGTACCAATTCCGCAAATTTCTCCTGGCTCGGCTGAGATATCGGGCCACTCTGGAGGTATTCGGAGTGTTCGTCGTCGAGGTCTATCCCATCCAGTCCGTAAGCTTCTACGACAGCTTTACACTGTGCCGCAAAATCTGTCGCGAGTTGTCCTGTCAGAACGGACAGGCCGGTAAAGTCATGGTTGCCCAACACGCTGAGAACGACCTTAATGCCTTTATCCTGCAACGGTTTGATGTACTTATCCCTGTTCGAGAGGATATGTTGCACATTGGGGTTGAATCTCAGTTCCGGGCGCTTAGTGTCGTAGTTGTAGTTGATGTTGGAGGCGAAGATAACGGCGACGTCGAAGAATTGCTTACCGCTATTTTTCAGCGTATAGGAGCCGACGTTGAGTATGTTTTGCTCGTTCACTTCGACATAGCACAGGACTTTGTAAGGCTTACTGTTGTCGGGAACCGGGTTGCCGACCTTCACAATATAGTAAAGCACCTTGTTCTTCTCCTCGATCTTAATATTGTTGCCGGAGGTTGTCACCGAAACGGGCAACAGGTATTCGCCGTTTGCGAGCGAACCTTTAGAGAAGATAACTTTAAATTGTGCAGATTCGGTTCTCCACTTATCAATTGAGATCGTGCCCGGAACAGTTACCTGGCCGGCAGGGAAAGCCTCATAATTGGTGAAATTGGCCCTGTTATATGAGGCGACCAGCGAAGTGTTCGCTACCACGGAAACAGATTGCGCCGAAGATACCCCCTGGCTCAACCCGAAGATCACAGGTTGCTCGTAAGTGGCGTTGTTCAGGTCTATCCCGATAATATTACGCGGAATGTCGGTGTTGCGCAGGTAACCGAAGGTCTCCCCGGTCTGGTAGTGCGACTCGTCGACATTGTCGATCAACACATCATCGCTGCATGAGGTGAGCATTGCCGCAGTACAGGTCGTGACGGCCAGGGCGAAAATTATCCTGTGGCACGTTTTTATAAGATTAAACATAACGATTGGAGTTTTTTTGTTATTAATCAGTTCGCGGGCAGTTCGACTTTGACCCACTTTACGGCATTCTTGGCTACGGCGTTATTTCCGTTTGCCGAATGATCGATAACCGTCATTCCGGAGCCTTCGTCGAATTTCCAGTAAGCCACCAGACCGGCGGTCGTGGGATCAACATCATAGATGTTCTCTGCGATCTCCTGTTGCGTGCGGACCGTATTCCAAATACGCACTTCACACATGTCGCCGTCGAAGTAACGATCGGGCAGATAAGAATAACCGATATAGAAATTACGGTCGTTTTTCGGGTTGTTACCCAGGTCGATCGTCGAATAAGGGAACGTCATGCTGCTCGCCTGTACCATCTCACCGTTGATATACCATTTAAAGCTTTCCGTCCCCAAATCGTATGTACATGCGAGGTGCATCCAGTCGCCAGCCACGAGGTCCGGACCACGAAGATTGGCGCCGGTGTAAGCAAGCTGTACGGTGTTCTTCGGGAATGTATCGCCGACACGTACCAGGCAGTAGTCCTCGACACCCATAATGGTGCTGATTTCCTTCCATTTGCGCGGACGGATCAGCGCCTCGAAAGTAATCCTGGTCAGACCCTGGGCTGCGGGGCTTGTGGCGAAAGTCGGGACTTCGAAATAGTTCTCGGTCATGGACACAGCCGTATTGATCATAGCGCCCTGGCGGATCACGTAGTACAGAGTTTTCGAACCTTCGAGCACATCCACGCCATTCGAATTTTCGATGGTCACAGGAAGAAGGAAGTTGACGCCGCGCGGCAATTCGTTCAGGTCGGTAAAATCGATCCTGATGTCATTGGAGCGGACGTTGCCCGAGTTAATGAGCGCCTCTGTGGCCGAGAAGGAGTAGTGGTCGACTGAAAGCGCGGTGTACTCCATGCCGGTCGATTTCGCATAATGGTCCAGAAGTGAAAAGTCTGCCCTATAAGTGACATTCACATCCGTCTGCTGGGGTTTGGCCAAAGCGGCCTGGATCGTTTTCGAAAGGGTCACATCTTTTGGCTTCAAGGCGATGGACAACGTATTGTTGTTCTCGGCTTGTTTTATATAGACCTTGTTGTCGAAATTCGACTCGCCTTCGCCAACCCTGTTGCAACCGGCCAGCGCCAATGCAGCTGCGGCGATCGCCAAAGTGATATTGCTGAATTTCATGGTTTCTTAGTTTTGTCCCGAAGGGTTCATAATGCCGATTGCGGCACGCACATGCAGGTATATCATTTCCGCATTGTAATAGTCGTGGTTTATCAGGTATACGCCCATGCCTGCCTTGCGATACGAACTCCCGACAGACATCCAGTATGCGGTTTCGGTAATAGCGCTCTTTCCGCCATCGAAAATACCCCGATCGTCGTCATCGACGTTGAGTTTGAAGGGGATCGACGTAACGATCGTGCGATCGGTCGGAACGCCCACGGTAAGCGATTTGAGCACTTCGAAACTGATGCCGTTCGCGTTTGTTGTGGTGGCGTAAGCGTGTATCACGATGTAACTGAACATTTCAAATACGTCGGTGTCGGTCACGAACTGCGGCAGTCCTTCGAATATGAACATTTTGCCCTCATTGGCGGGATCTTCCTTCGCTGCCTCAACCTTGCCGAAGATCACTTCCTGAATATCTTCGTATTCCGACTTCTCCTCTTCGCTGAGCGTAGAGGTCGCGCAACCGTTGAAATAGAGGCTTACCCCGTCGTAGTTGTACTTTTGGATCAGGGCCAGGCCGTTGTCCATGAATTCGGTCAACTCCTCGATGAGGTCTTCGGTGAAATCCGTCCCGGCATTTTCGGCGGCAAGCTTGCGCGCCGCGAAATCGGCGGCGAACTTTTCATAGTCGAGCCTGAAGATAACCTTCGTGCCTTTGTCGCTTTGCAACTCCGCGATGTTGGCGATCTCCTTGTCCGTCAGGTTGTCGGGAGAGAGCAGCGACACCATATCCACGCTGTCGGGCAGCGATGCCAGGCTTCCTGCGCGGCTCGGTGTGGCTTTGTCGCTGTTGTCGAACCATCCCATCATGATCTGGTGGTAAGAGTTCTTGTAGGCTTTCAGATTTTGAAGATACTCTTTATACAGAGCGCTGTTCTTGTCGGCGATCTTCCGGGCCGTAATGTCGATGCTCTCCTGGTCTGTCCAATCGGAGCATGACGCCATCACGGCGGCTGCTGCGATCAGCAGTCCGGCAGATACTATTCTTTTGATCTCAAATATCTTTTTCATGGCTTGTCATTAGTTTTTCTTGTCCCACCACAGTTTAGTGCCCTGTGTGTCGCGTCCCCCGAGAAGATCGATAGCCTCCTGGAGGTTTTCGGTGTTTTCATAGTACTCGGTGTCGGGGAAGGGCAGCCTCTTCACGAATTGGCCCACAGGGACATTGCCGCCGCTTTTATTGAGCACCACGGGCATGAGCTTGGGATAGCCGGTGCGCCTGAACTCACTCCAGGATTCGATGCCGAGCGGATAGTTGGCGATCCATTTCTGGGTGATGATGCGTTCGAGATTGACCTCGAATGCTGCGTTGTTGTCGTATTTGATGGTAATGGTGCTTGTCGCGCCGTTGTACGAATAGGTGCCGAGAGGATCGATATAAGAAGCCGGCGTTTTATCCGTATTGGCAAGGTATGTCGCCGCACCACCGACCTGGTGTTGCCCGAAAGAGAGCGTCACGCCCTGGTTGTAGAGCTCCTCTGCAGTCGCACCCATCGACCATCCGCGCAGCGCGCCTTCGGCCATAAGGAACGACACCTCGGCGGCATTCATCCACATGATGGGGTCGGTGATGCCTACGATAGGCGTCGAGTATTGTGTGGCGACCGTTTTGTCAGCCACGTCGATGCCCGAGCGCAAACCTTGGTAAGTGGAGGTATAACCCTCTATAAGGCATGGTTTGAAATATTTTTCGCGGCGGGGATCTTCGTATCCGTTCATGAATGAAACGATGTCGGCGCCGGCGCGATCATCGCCCCATTGCACCACCTGCATCTCGAAGGGGTTGAATACCACCGACATGAATGCGTTGTCCGCATTCTGTGTCATAACGCCCACGCTGTGCGCGACGGCCTCTTCCGCTTTCTGCTGAGCCTTGGCCGGAGCGACATAGCTCAGGCGAACGGCCATACGCAGTTTGAGCGAATTGGCGAATTTGACCCAGTTGCGAAGGTTGCCCGAGTACACAAGGTCTAATTTCTTGTAAAGTGCAGGATCGCTGTTTATGTTTGCGGTAAACACGTCGATAACCTCGTCGAGCTCGTCGAACATGTGGTCGTAGACCTCCTCTTGCGAATCATAGGGGGCTGAAAGGGCCGTGCTGCCCGTGCCGCCCGCCGCACTCATCTGCGAATAGGGAATGGGACCGTAGCTGTCGGTGACGCGGTGCATCGAAGCGACGCGAAGCAGTTTTCCCCAAGCCAATACCACGGGATCCTCGGTGGCGGCCTGAAGCTTTTGGTAGGCGGGATAAACCCCGGCTATAACGTCGTTGAACGGTGCGCGGTACCAGTCCACGGGAGGGTTGTAGGTCGAGAACTGTGCCGACCTGGGGACCGTATGCGATGTATAACCGGCGTAAGTGCATCCGGCAAGCACCTCAAAGAACTGGTGCAGGTGCTCTTTTTCGCCGGGGATCACCATATTCTGGAGATCGCTCATTGCCGCCATGATGCTGTAACCTCCCCTGTCCAGCTCTTCTTTGTCGATCTGGTAGGGGTTTTTGTTCATCTTCTCGAAATTCTTGGTGCAGGCCTGCAACGATAACAGCGCGATGGCCGGCAACAGAATCCTAACTATTGATTTATTCAGTGTCATTTCCGTAGCAGATTAAAATTTGATTCTGACGTTGAAGCCGATGTTGCGGGTCGAAGGCATCATGAAATAGTCTATGCCCTGGTAGAAGTTACCCGCCGTGGCCACGGATTCGGGATCGAACGGGGCTTTGTTGTAGATCATCCACAGGTTGCGGCCAACGAGCGAGAAGGTCATCTCCATCACGTTGCCCAACTTGCGTTTGGGTATGGTATAGCCGAGGCTGGCCTCCTGCAGACGTACGTTGGTGGCGCTGTAGGTGTAGTATTGGGGTACGCCGCTGTCGCTGCCGATAGTGGTGAACCACGTTTGGGCGTCGATCCTCTCGCTGCCGTTTATCAGCACGCCGCCATTGTCGCGCGCGGCGGCAGACCTTTCGGATACACCGTAGGCGTCGAGCGCGGCCTGGGTCGCGGAGTATACCACGCCGCCCAAACGTGCCGAGAACATAAAGCCGAGGTTAATGCCCTTCCATGAGATGTCGTTGCGCCATGCGAGGTTGGCTTTGGGGAATACGCTGCCGATATAGATATCCTGTACATTGTCCTCGACGGTCACCTTTCCGTCCGCATCGACGTAGATATCACCGTTGCTGTCGCGCCTCAGGTCGCGTGCGGAGTATAGGTCACCCATGCTTCCGCCTGTCTTGAGGATGAAGCGGGCGCGGGCAAGGCCGCCGATATTGAGCCTGTCCACGGAGATCACCTCATGGGTTTCGGGGTGCACATAGCTGTCGAGCAGCTCGGTTATCTTGTTGCGGTTGGCGCTGAAGGTGAAGTTGGAGCTCCATCCCCAGTCGTTCCATTTGTTGGTGTAACCGAGGGTGGCTTCGATACCTTTATTCACGACGGCGCCGCTCTGCACGTATAGGGTCTGGTAGCCCGACGATACGCTTATCTGAGGGTCGAAAGTCTGGTTGCGCGTGGTGGCATAGTAAAGCGACAGGTCGAAGTTGAAATGCTTGAACATGCGTGCGGTCACACCGGCCTCCCATGAATCCGTGCGCTCGGCGAACAGTTCGTCCATGGGGTAGTGGGGCAGCACCGTGCTCCAACCCCCTTTGAGCGCAGGGTAGGTCTGGGTGGTAAGTCCGCGCGCCGGAGGCGTACCCACCGAAGCAAACGAACCGCGGACCTTAAGGTAGGATATCTGCCTGGGCAGGTCGAACATCTCTGAAACGATGGCCGAGAGACCTACCGAAGGATAGAAGAAACCGGTTTTCTGCTGGGGAGAGCCGGCCAGCGCCGACGCCCAGTCGTTACGTCCCGTAACGGTGAGGTAATAGGTGCCCTTGTAGCCCACTTCGACGCTTCCGAAAAGGGATTGCATCTGTTCGCGGAAACCTTCCTGTACGGTGGACCGCTGCATCTTGTCGAGGTTCAGTACGTTAAATACGTTATACTGCCCCTTGAAACCATCGGGATCGTCGAGAGCGATAGGTCCTCCTACTCCGAGCATGTCTGAATACATGTCGGTTATGCTTGCGCCGAAGTTGGCGATAAACGACAGGTTCTGGGTGCTCTTATTTATATTCAGCAGGACGTCTGCGTATGTTTGTTTGTCGTTGCTCTTCTCCTCCAGGTATTGGCCTTTGCGACCGGCCAGGGTGGCGTTGGTCGTCGCCCAGAGCTTTTCGGTGTAGGTGTTGTTGGAGTTGTCCACGCGCGCACGTCCGGTAAGGTTGAGCCAGTCGGTAACGTCGTAGCTCAACCCCACGTTGAACAGGGTGCGTTTGCGGTCGTTGTTCTTCAGGTTGCGGTAGTTGATCCAGTAGGGGTTTTGAAGGCGGAAAGTTCCCTCGCCCTGCGGCCAGTATTGTTCGTAAATGCCTTCGGTGGCGTTCCAGCGCTCAAATATCTTCGTCGAGCCGAAATCGTCGCTGCGGGGGAAGAGGTACGCCGACGCCAGGGGGTTTGAATAAACGCCCTGGTTGAGCATATTCTGGTCTTTCTGGATGATGTAGCTTCCGCCGAAATCGAGCCTCATCTTATCGTCCAGGAAAGAGGACGTGTTGCGGAAAGTGAAGTTGTAGCGGTCGTACTGGTTGTTGGGCACGATGCCGTTGGAGTTGATGGTCGCGGCGGAGAAATACGACTGGTTCTTCTTGGTACCGGTGGAGAGCGAAACCGAGTTGTTGTAGATAACGCCGGTTTGCAGGTAATTCTTGGCGGGGTCGTAGCCCGTGCGGTTCGCTGAATTCAGCTTGTCGCCCCAGCTCAGGATAAGTGAGCCGTTGCCGTCGCCCGTGCCGTAGCGGTTCTGGAATTCGGGCATTACAAAGGCGTTGAGTATCTCTGTGCCGCTCGACACCGAGAGCTCGGTCTTGTCTATCGCACCCTTTTTGGTCGTAATGACGATAGCGCCGTTGGCGGCATGGCTGCCGTAAAGGGCTGCCGCCGCTGCGCCGGTCAGGGCTGAAACGCTTTCGATGTCTTCGGGGTTGATGTCGGCAATCGCCTCGGAGCTGCCCCTCGATCCGAATTCCGTTTCGCCGGGATTCATCATATTGTACATCGGCATGCCGTCGATAACATAGAGCACATTGCTCGAATTAGTGATCGACTTGTTACCGCGCATAACCACTTTGCTGGCTCCGCCGACGCCCGAAGAACTGGAGTTAACGTTCATACCAGCCACTTTGCCCGAAAGCGAATTGATAAGGTTGGCGTCTTTTACCGTGGTCAGTTCGCCGCCGCCCACTTCCTGGACGTTATAGCTGAGCGCCTTGCTTGCACGCTTGATACCGAGGGCGGTAACGACCACATCGTCGAAAACGATGGAAGTCTCCTCCATCGTGATGTCGATAACGGTGTTCCTTCCGGCCCTCACGAATTGCGTGGTGTAACCCAAGTAGGAGAAAGACAGCTCGGCGTTTTCACCCGGAACGTTCAGTGAGTAGGTCCCGTTAATGCCGGTGGACGACTGAAGGTCGGTGCCCTGTACACGGACGGCAACGCCGATGAGCGGTGTTCCCCTCACGTCGAGCACCGTTCCCGACACGATACGCCCGGCCTTCTCCTTACCGTCCGAAAGTTCGTCGGCGGCGGAAAGGTAGCAAACGTTGTCGTCGATCTTGTAGGTGATCCCGGTGCCTTTCAGCGCGATGTCGAGCAGCTGGTTCAGCGGTACGTTCTTCACGTCGACCGAATTGACTTTCCTGCTGACGATCTTGCTGTCATGGAAAAACTGAAATGCAGTTTTCGCCTTGGCCGCATCGATTATCTGACCCAGGGTCGGATCTTTTGCAGCAATGGTGATTTGGGCCGCGGAGCGCCCAATACCGGCGAACAAGAAAAAAAACGCCAGTAACAGCACAAGGCCAGTTTTCCGGCGCCGAAGTTCAGATTTCTTCATTCCGATAATGAAATTGGTTAATAAAGGTTTAAGTTTTTAGGTAGTTCCTAATATCTGAAACAGCCGTACCCGTAAAAACACTTACCTTTCCCAGATAAATTATAACTATCTATGTTTTTTATTTATTATGTTTGCCATTCGATATTTTAATATGGCGGAAAGCCATAGCCGTGAGTTATTCAGATATTGAATGCGTTAGGCGGTATGAGGTTTTATGAGATTCATTTTTACGCCGGCACGCGGTAAGTGTTTTTGTTTACTTATTTGTTATTAATAGTAGAATGGGGATTTTTCGACATCAAATAAGCCGAAAAGGTGACGAAAGCCGCATTGATGTTGATGGGATATTCGAGGGGCTTTTCAGGAAGCACTACGCCGCGCTTTTCTTTTACGCCAACCGTATCCTTGACCAGTTGCAGGCCGAAGACGTTGTACAGGATGCTTTCGCCGACCTCTGGGAGCGCAGGGATTCACTGGATCTGAGCGGTAATATCCGTGCATTTTTGTACAGGTCGGTATATACCCGGTGCCTTAACCGGCTAAAGCACGATGCGATAGCAAAAAACTACGGACAGGCGCAGATAAACGTCTACATCAAGAAGGCGGAATATATGTCCCCCGACAATAACGAAGTAATAAAGCAACTTGAAGACACAGAAACCGGAGTAAAAATAGAACACGCGATAGAAGCGCTGCCGCCGAAATGCCGTGAAGTTTTCAGGCTCAGTTATCTCTACGATATGAAAAACGCCCAGATAGCACTGGCTTTGGGAATATCCCTGCGAACAGTGGAAGCCCACATGTATAAGGCGTTGAAATCTCTCAGGGAAGAGCTATGGTATCTGCGCTGAAACGCACGCGACAAAATAATGACAACGCATATTTAAAGATTCAAAGAACATAAAGTGAACGAATTGGACGACATATTATTACTTAAATACCTTCAGGGAGAGTGCACGAAAGAGGATTTTGAAGCGATCAACACCTGGCTTGAAAACTCGAAAGATAACAGGAAGAAACTTTTCGATCTGGAGTTAGCCTATAAGGCGCCCCTGCGCGAACTCCATTCCGAAGCGGGTGCCATGGCGGTTGCGTGGAATGGGATCACCCGGCGGATCGAGGCGTCGAAAAAGGCCATGGCAGCGGCAGATCGCAGATCGCGTATTATAAAAACGATAGGCTGGGGCAGTGCCGCGGCGATTGTAGGTATCGTTGCCGTAATGTTCTTCAACCGCCCTGTGGAGGAGAAACTAATCACTGTATCGGTTGCCGCAGACGGCCCCGTGAAGGAACTTGTGATGCCCGACGGGACGAAAATATGGCTCAACAAGGCCTCGACGCTGAAATATTCTGAATCGTTTTCACCGACCAACAGGAATGTTTCGCTCGACGGTGAGGCATACTTCGAGGTTACGAAAGACAGCGAATCGCCCTTTACGGTCAAGAGCCGTACGATGCGTGTAAAGGTGCTCGGTACTACCTTCAACATAAATGACAATGCCGGCGCCTCGATAGCCGAAACCACGCTTGTGGAGGGCGAGGTGGAGGTTAAGGGTAACAACGGCGAAGGGCACGTCATACTCTCTCCCGGCCAGCGTGCCGAGTTGGACCTCTCCGCAAGGCGCATGAGCATTAAACTGGTCAACGCGAAACTCGACGCCGTATGGCACAACAACCTCATCCCGTTCAACGACACCCCCCTGTACGAAATCGTCCGCACACTCGAAGGGCTTTACCGCGTCGACATAGACCTTGCCCCCGGTTCGTACGACAATAAGCGTTACACGGGCTTCATACGCCGCAAAGACAGTATCGGCGACGTGCTGGAATCGCTCTGTAACTCGATACCGATGACATATTCCGTAAAAGGTAAGTACATTACCATAAAGCCGGCGAATAAATAAAAGACGGTAACTGAAAAAGCAGGTCGGGACAACTTTCAGATAGTTGTCCCGACCTGCTTTTTCGACCCTTACAGCGACCCCTGTTCTCGGAATGCCACCGGGGTCAGGCCGTAGAGCATGCGGAACGATTTGATGAAGTAGCTCGGCGAATTGAAGCCGACCATGAAAGCCACCTCGCCGACCGATAGCTCAGGGTGCTGGCGCAGCAGCGTCACCGAATGTTTGAGCCGGATGTTGGTGATGAATTGGTTAGGGGTCTGCCCTGTGACGCCTTTGAGCTTCGAGAAGAGCATGGTGCGCCCCAACGCCATTTCCCGGGCGAATAGCACGATGTCGAAATCGGGATTCGATATGTTGCGTATAACCACCTCGACCGCCTTTTCGATCAGTTCCTCGTCCATACGGGTGGTGACCAGCATGGATGGGGTGAGCGAGGTCGAACGGGCGAATTTGGCTTGCAGGTGGGCCCGGCTGTTGACCAGGTTGTTGCACTTGGTCACCAGGATGCGTGAGTTGAACGGCTTGGCTATATAGTCGTCCGCACCGTGGCGGAAGCCTTCGAGCGCCGACTCGACGGCGACCTGGGCCGTGAGAATCACGAATGGTATGTGGCTGGTGGCGAAATCGCCCTTCACCTTGCGGCAAAGCTCGTTGCCATCCACCCGTGGCATCATCAGGTCGGAGAGGATGATGTCGGGCGCGGACGAATCGAGTTTTTGCAGCGCATCCTGCCCGTCGCACGCTTCGACGACCTTATACAGAGGGGTGAAAAGTGCGACCAACAGTCCGCGCAGTTCGTCGTTGTCCTCCACGATCATAATGGTGGGCATCTCTTCGATGCCGGTTTCGCTGCGTGAGCGCATCACCTCCTCGATAAACCGCGCGTCGACAGCCCCGAGGTCTTCGATGCACTTGCTGTCCTCGTCCTTTTTGGTGTGCAGGTACTCTTGCGGGATGTGCTCCTTGCCCATTGGGATGCTGACGGTGAACACAGAGCCTTGCCCCGGTTCGCTGTCCAGCGAAATATGGCCGTAGTGGGCCACCACAATCCCCTTGGTGATGCTCAGCCCCAGCCCCGAGCCCAACACGCCATCGCCCTTGTGCGGGGCCTGATAGAAGGGGTCGAAGATATGTTGCTGATGGCGCGCCTCGATGCCGCTTCCCGTGTCGGACACCTTGACCACCGCGTTATCCTGGGCTGCGATGAGCGAAACGGTGATCTCGCCGCCGGCTTTGGTGTACTTAAAGGCGTTGGAAAGCAGGTTGTAGAACACCTTTTCCAGTTGCTCCGCGTCGCACCAAACCTCTACCGGGGTGTCGGGGTGCTCGAATGAAAAGCGGATGCTGCGCTCGGCGGCATATTCGCGGAAAGTGAGGTACACTTTACCCAATAACGCCACCATGTCGTGGCCCGAGAAGGCCATTTGCTGGAAATCCTGCTCCTGGCGCTTGAAATCGAGCAATTCGTTTATCAGGCGATTGATCTTATTGAGGTTGCCCTGTATGCCGATCATGCGGTTATATACGGACGGCGAGATGTCCGGCTTCTGCATTATGGCGTCGCACTGGCTCTGGATCAGCGTTACCGGGGTGCGCAGTTCGTGCGAAACATAGGTGAAGAAGCGCACCTTGGACTGGGTCATCTCCTGCACCTGTACTTTCTCGCGTTTTTCGAGTTCGAGCGACGCCCTGAGCCGTAGTTTCGAGATGTAGAAACGTGTCAGCCACACGGCGGTCGACAGCACGATAACGACCATGATAAGAATGGCCCACGCGGTCTTATAAAATGGCGGGTGCATGGTTATCGTCAGGGCGTTATATGCTATCGTGGCGTGGCTGTGGCCGTCTACGCTGCGTATTTCGAGGCGGTAGGTCTTCGGTTCGAGGTTCGTGAAGATGATGGGCTGTCCCTTTACTCCTTTGATCCACTCGTTGCTGAAACCCTTCAGGCGGTACTCTGTGCGGGCGTTCTCATAGGGCGCGTAACTCGATGTGGCGTAGTTTATGGCTATCGTCGAGTGACGCGGATAGAGGTCGATCTGATTCTGGTAGAGCATCGATTCGGTAAGTATGCCGTCCTGCCCGTCCACCGCCACCTCTTTGTTGTTGACCGACAGCGAGGTGAAATAGAGGTTCATCGGGCGGCTGACCCGCATAAGGTTATTCTCGTTGAAGGAGATCAGCGATTTATAGCCGCACACGTAGATGTCGTGCGCAGCGTCCACGTAGAGCCCGTACGGCAGGATGTCCGACACGGGGAATCCGCTGCCCGCGTCGTAGTTGTAAAAGACGCCCTGGTCGGGATCATAGCGCACAAACCCCTTGTTGGTGGCCAGCAGCAGGTAACCCGCCTCGGACTCTTTGATGTCGAGGATATAGTCGTTTATCAGGCCGCTGTTAGAGCTGTTGATCGAAGTGAAACTGTTCGATTCGGGCTCATAACGGAACAGTCCGCCGCCAGACGAGCCGAGCCAGATCCGCCCCCGGCTGTCGGCGAAGAAGACCAGTATGTGGTTGGGTCCCAGCGGCGAGTCGAGCTCGCAAAAATACTCTTCAGAGCGTCCGCTTTTCATATTGTGCCTTACCACGCCCTCGGAGGCGGCCACCCAGCAGTTGCCCTGACTGTCGAGCATCATGTCGGATATGTATTTCCCCGACGCTTCGGCGCTGAGTTTAGTGCACCGTGACGTGGCGACGTCGAAGAGCACCACGCCCCGGTGGGTGGCCAGCAGCAGTTCCCCCTCGCCGTATGGGATTATGCGGCGGATGTTGTTGTTGGGCAGCGAATTCGGGTTGCCCGGTTGGCTGCGGAACACCTGGACTTTACCGGTCGCGATATCCAGGCGGTTCAGGCCGCCCAGCAGCGTACCCACCCACAGCACGCCATGCCGCTTGTCGAGCCACAGCGATTTGATGCTGCCCGAGGAAAGCATGCCTTCGCCATACTCCCTGATCGTACCCCGGGCCGGGTTATAGCGGATCAGGCCCGTGCCTTCGGTGCCCATCCACAGGTCGCCCTGCCCGTTGTCGGTCATGCAGCTTATAACCGACAGACGCGGGTTGGCGAACAGTTGGCGGTGGAATGTGTAAACGTCGTTTTCGCGGTTATAGATGCTTATTCCGCCAAAGTACGAGCCTATCCACATCGTGCCCTGGTGGTCTTTGATTATGCACCAGATCGAAGAGTGGGAGAGTGAGTGCGGATCCTGGTTGGAGTGGTCGGCGTGCCTGAAAGCCTGTGTCTGGGGGTCTAAGATATTTACGCCCTTCATCGTGCCTATCCAGTAATGCCCCTGGTCGTCCTCGCACACGGCGCGCACGTAGTCGTCCGAGAGCGATTGCCTGTCTTTCGGGTCGTGGCGCATGTTCGTCACCGCGCCGGATATGTCGATGCGGTAGAGCCCGTTGCGCTGTGTGGCCACCCACATGTTATGCTTCGAGTCTTCGTAGATGTTGACCACACGCCGGTCGGGCAGCACCGTGGTCTGCTTGCGGTTGGCGTCTATGATGCGCACCCCCGCCGACACCGTGCCCACCCACAGGAAGCCCGAGGAGGATTCGTAAAGGCAGCTTATGCGTGCGCTGTCGTCCAGTGAGCAGTATTCCTCCAGGCTGTCGCCCTGCATGCGGTATATCGTGTTCTCGGACGAAGCCCATAGCCTGTCGCGGGTGTGGGCTATCGCCTGTATGCCCGCGCGGCGGATGGTATGGAACTTTTCGGTGCGCATGTCCATGCGGCACAGGGCGTATTTGCACAGTACGTAAAGGTTGCCGTTGTGGTCGCCGCAGACGGTTTTTATATTATTCGAAAAGAGCGTGGTCGCGTCACCTGCCACAGGGCGGAAAGTCTTGACGCGCGAACCGTCATAGCGGTTCAGGCCGTCCTGGGTGCCGACCCAGACCATGTTGAACTCGTCCTGGTAGATCGACGTTACGCACGACTGTGAGAGCCCCTGCTCGATGCCCAGGCTCGAAAAACGAAAATTATCCTGTCCTGCCGCCGTATTATGCGCCACAGCCACCGCGAATATCGCGGTGGCTATGACACTAAAGCGGGATGTGAAAGTTTTTTGCATCCCCAAAGAAACGAGTTTTTTTGAAAAAAAAGTATTCCCGAAGTTCGTTAATCAACTTTATCACCGATCATTTTTCCTTCGCTCACCCCATTACCGTTGTAGGCGTCGACGCGGTACCAGTAGGGCTGCCCCTTGGTGAGTATGTGTATCAGCAGTTTAGCATTTTCGCCGCCCTTGACCTGCACGGCAAGGTTCAGGTAGTCGGGTTGGTAGCCGAAACGCACCAGGTAACCGTCGGCATCGGCCACGGGCGTCCAGTTGAGCTGTGCATAGCGCTCGTCCTGCCTGTCGCGCTCCACTTCGAGTTCTTTGACCCTGGCCGGGGCCTTGCCGTAGGCATGTCCGAACAGGCGCAGATCGCGCACGGCGAATTTGCCGCCGTCCATCGCGCGGACGCACTCCACCTTTACGTATGCCGCGTCGATAGGTTTGTCGAGCGTGAAATATTCGTGGGGGTTGACCCTCGTGTTGGCCGAGCGGTCGGCGATTACGTCCCAATTTTGCCCGTCCATGGATGCCGAAAGTACGTAGGCGGTGTAGTCTTCCGTGGCGATAAGGGTGGTGTCTACGTCCTGCTCACCGAAGTTGAGCTGTACGGCGGCGATGCGCTTGCGTCCGCCCAGGTCCATTTGCAGCCATTCGCCTTTTTCGCCGGTCTGGGCGCTCCACCATGTGCGCACGTTCTCATCCGAGGCCAGCGCGGCGGAGTGCCCTTCCAGGGTCGAGGATGCCGTGCACGCTGCGTTATATGAAACGTTGTTCCATCCCACCAGGTGTCCCTCTTTTTCGGGGTCGAAGCGGCGTTGCGGTACCACCATCGGGTAGTCACCCAGCAGCGTGTGCACCTTCATGCGCCCTTGCTTGTCGAAAGATACGGGGAACAGGCCCAGGCGGCGCTCGAATTCATCGCGGTTGCCCACCCACATGGTGCTCACTTCCCACCAGTTGCCGTAACGGTCCTTGAATACGCTGCTGTGCCCTGCGCTGCCGATAAAGCCGCCCGCTTTGAGCGAAACAGGGTTGTAGGGCATCTCCACGTAGTCGCGGTCTGGCTTGTCGCTCTCCATCACCACGTCGCAATACCAGATGCTGAGCGTGCCGGGGGTGGCGAACTGCATATAGTAGCGTCCGTTGTGCTCGATGGCCCACGACCCTTCGGTGCACGGCAGCCGCTCGAAACGCCCTTTCCATGCCGAAGCGTCTACCTCGTCCCACAGTTCGCGGCGACCGAGGTGGTAGCCCGATTTGGTGTCGTTGACGTCGGTGATGTAGTCCAGCAACAGGCGCTCCGAACCGGGGATCTCCTGCAGGGTGGCGGGGTCGAGCTCGAAACACTTGATCGACTGGTCGGCGCCCAGGCCGTGGAATATGAAGTAACGCCCTTTGTCGATATATATCGTCGGGTCGGACACGCGGCGTATCTCGCTGGCCACCTCCCATACACCTGCGGCTGGGTCGGCGCTGCGGATGATCTTGACGGTCTTTTGCGTGCGGTCGCGGTTTAGCTTCATGAAATAGACGTAGTTATCGTCGGCGGCGACACCCGGGGCGACGTAGCATCCGTTGTTGAATGCCGCCTCTTCGACCTCGGCGTTGAATCGCACGTCGGTCCAGTTGATAAGGTCCTCCGAAACGCGGTAACCGCCCGTGTCATGGGTCGAGAAGAGGTAATATTTGTCCTTGAACAGCACGATCACCGGGTCGGCGGCGTGACGCGCCGTGGTGGCGCGGAACGTGCCCCAACCGTAGTCCAGGTCGAGCGGGTTACAGAAGGTGGGGTCGCTCGGGGCGATGTCCTTCGGGGTTTTGGCGCAACATCCGCTTACCAGCAGCGCGGCCAACAGTATCCATGAATTTTTCATATCCGTGAGTTTTACCATATTTCAATTACAGGTGCGTCGGGCGAGGTGCGCGGGAAGATCAGCGCGGTGCGGCCTTTGTCATAGTCGTCGCCCGGTTCGCGCAGTTCGCGCGCCACGATGAATGTCACCCCGTCCGCGGCGTGGCGCTTAACCAGGTCGGTCACGTCGAGCCAGTGCGCTGCTTTTTCCCCCGTCGCGGTGATCTGGCCGGCTACGAAAGCGGTCTGGCCTACGCCGGTTACACGTGCGCCGTTGGTTTCATCGCCCAACGCTGGGGCGTTGTTCCAGGTCAGGGACTTTTCCGTCCAGCCGCTTTCCCCGGTGGCGTAGACGTGCATGCGCATCGGCTTGCCGCCATTGGGGCAGACGGCGCTAAGGCGCAGCATAATGCGGTTGGCCTGTCCGACAGCCTTTTTATCGAGCGTGAAGTGGATATATCCTGCATAATTGTCCTCGCCCGTGCGCGAGTCGAGTTGCACGGCGATCTCTTTGCCGCCTTGCGCGGTTGCGGCGAACTTACCGCCGCGCACCGCCGCCGTGCGGTCGGCCTTGACGGTAGAGGGTTTGCGCTGCGAAAGGGGAATGGTCAGCAGCGACACGCTCTGTCCGCCGAGCGTGAGGTCGAGCACGCCTCCGCGCCCGAGGGTGAGGGGGGTGGCTTCGCCGTAGAGGGCGGGGCCGACCGTTTCTTTCACGGCTTTGCTTCCTTCCTTCAGCCCGAGCTTGCCCAGGTCGAGGCTCAGGGGCATATCGCGCGCATCGCGCTGCACGAGCCATACATACATGTTGCCGGCCAGCGAGTCTACCGAGGCGCAGACGTCGACGTCGGGGTCTTCGACATCCATACTGCATTCGAGCAGCGGACGACTGTTTTTAAAGCCCTTGGCAAAGAGCCTTACGACCTCTGCCGTACGGTGAAGGCCGCTAACGTCCCAACTTTCCGGGGCCGCGCTGAGGGTGCCCGGACCGAACAACTTGACTTCGCGCACTATGGCGGCGGTGTTGTCCTGCGTGCTAAGGCGTAGGCGCGAAGCCTCGATAGCGGGGTCGAAAGTGAGGAACACCTGCGCGTAGCGCGACTCTTTCTCCTGGGAGACTTTTTCCCATTTCGCTCCGTTCCACGCTTCGAGCGTGAAGGTGCGCATGCGGTCGGGGGCGGTGAATTCGCCGCCTTCGGAACCGGTGTAGAATGCCATTCCGCCCAAAAGGGTGGGGGCGCCGAGCTCTATTTCGATCCATTTGCCGCCCGGTGCGGAGCAGCGCCAGGCGCTCAGATCGCCCTTATTGCCGTCGGTAACGGACGCTGCGGCGAAACCTTCGTCACTCGCCGAGGCGGTGACCGTTTTGCCCAACGCCAGGTTTTGGTAGGCGTCCTCGGCATAACGAGCGCCTTTCCATGTGTGGTGGTGTCCCGATTTGATGCCGCGCGGATAGGTCGAACTGGCGGTGTTGGCGAATTTAAAGGCCCACATGCCATAGCCTCCGCCGCGCATCACGTTGGCGTATATGCCTGCCCACTCGGTGAAGAGCGAGGGCGAGTCCATCGTCTCCTCCTTGTCGATCAGGTAGGCGTTCATCCATCGGCCTATCTCGGTGAACACCACCGGTTTGGTGCGGTGCTGCGGGTGGTTTTCGCGCAAAAGTGCGTCGATGCCCTGCACCTTGTTGGCATAGCCGAGGGCAGGTACGTTATACGAGTGGGTCGAGAAAATGTCGATCTGGTCGCGGCCCGTATTTTCGCCGCGGTAGTCTATTCCCTCGCTGGCGGCGATACGCGCCCACCAGTCGGTGTTTGTGCCGGCTGTCACCGGTCCTACGAAACGTGCTGCGATCTGCCTGTCGTAACGCGCGTTGACGTCTTCGACCGCGCAATGCACGGCGTCGGATACGACCCTGCTCATTTCGATCCACACGTCGAGGGGCACCGGGCCCGCATGGCGGTGGTTGGGCTCGTTGAGCATGGCGAACATTCCCACCCAGCCCTTTTGTGCGCAATGGTAGGCCAGCGCGTAATAACGCTGCCACGCCACCCATTTGCCGCTCCACGAGCGGTCGGGGAATTTGGTGCCCATTTGCAGTATCACCTCCACGCCCAGGCGGCGCAACTCGCCCAGGGCGTAGTCGAGCTCCATCGAGTTGGTAGACCACTCGACGGACGAGCACACGCGGTTAATCGAATCCCAGCGGATCATGCCGCTTTTTACCGGATCGCGGCGAAGGGCGGCTTTGCGTTTTTCGAAACCGGCGAGGTCTTCGATCCCGTCGCCGTTGTCGACCCACGGGCGAGGCACGTAGCTATCGAGCGAGGCCCAAAGGCGCACGGAGTTGACCCCGGCATATTCCATCCAGCCCGAGGCGTTGCTGCCCGGTATGTAATAACCCTGGTTATAGCCAACATACTGCATCGTGCGTCCTGTCACGCGTGGCGCTACCGTGGCGTTGATGCGCGGGGCTTTGGCTGAGAGTTGCTCCGTGCGGTCGGCGGTCACCGGACGGCCCATAGCGGCGTTTTCACGGCCCCAGCCTTCGAATTCGAGGATGCGGATCGATTCGCCGTCGGTGGAGTGTATCCGCCAGCGGAAAGAGGTGATCTGCGCCGGAAAGCAGAAAGAGACGCGGTCGAGGCGGTTTTCGGTGGTCATCGTACCTGGGATGTCCGTCCAGTTGGCGTCGTCCCAGTATTGCAGCACGAAATTCTTCATGTTCCAGAACCCGGCAGACTGGCCGTTCTCGGCAGGACGTTTCTCCTGGGCGGGTATGCCTGTGTAGATCACTATCGAGTCGAGCGAAGCGTAGAACGGCAGTTCCACCTCAAGCACGTGCGGCGGTCGCGAATGGGGCATCGATATCCAGCGCGAGGCGCGCGACTGTTCGCCGTCGATAGCCTTCGAGGCCGGATAGGCGGTCATCTGTGTCGACGCGTGGGCCACGCCGCGCCTGAAAAGGTTGTCGGCGGCGGCGGTGCGCAGGGCGCATGAAAGTGCAAGGCCGATTATAAGCAGGTATCTCATCGTCTATAAAAATTCTGTGCGGGTTACGACGTTGCGGCGGTCGCCCTCGAAAGCGATGCGCACACGATCCTCGGCGGGCAGTTTCGACTCGATGGTCAGCGTGGCCGAGGGGGCTATCCGCTGCCATTCGCCCCAGGAGCCGTTTACCGATATGCGTATTTCGATCATATCCCCGGCGGGGTTTTCGACCGTGGTGAGCATGCGCGAACAGCCGGCGGGAACGGTGCATTGGAAGAAACCGCTTGCCGGTGTCGACGCGTTCTGCGCGCCCACCGTGTCGTTGCCGCCCAGCGTGTAGCCGAAAGGCGCGAACGGACGGCGGCCATAAGGCACATACTGCACGCCGGGACGTGAGTTCCAGCCACCGTACGAGCCTACGTATTGATAGCCCAGGTTGTCGACCTTGAGCGGCATATCCGCGCGCTGGTCTACGGGCACTACCGGGCGCGGATTGAGCACCAGGCCGTTGTTAGCCCCGGTGACGAGTCCGCGCTCGGACTGGTAGTCGCCCCAGACGATGGTTTGCGGGGCCAGGGGCCAGGGGTTGGCCGGGGTGTCGCCCGCGGCATAGCGCAGCAGGTTTTCGAACAGGCGCGAAGCGAAGGGGTCGCGTCCGTAGCGTGCCGCCAGGTCGAAACCGGAAAGAATGAACGTACCGCTGCCGGATGCCGTTTCGCTCAGGGCCGTCGCGGCCAGGTTACGGCTGTAATTGGCCAGCACGACGGTCTGCGAGAGATCGTCGCCGCGCAGTGAGAATCCCGCCGTCACGGGATAGATCGCGGGAAAGCCTGCCTGTGATTCGTCGAAGCCGGTGTAGTCCGACCAGAGCAGCATCATGCGGCGCTCCATGCCCTCGAAGACGGGGTGCTCGGCGCGCTCGATGTTGACGTTCATGCCGTCGACGTATTCATAGGTCGGCGAGAGGTATGTGGGGTCGTTGTTGCTTGTCGTAAGGGGAGCTGCTTTAACCGGAAGTCCCGCTGCGGAGAGTTGCGCCGGGGATTGGCGCATGCACAGCACGCGTCCGCCGTTGCCGGTGAATTTTTTCACGAAAGCCGCATCGGATAGGGGAGAGGCGCCGAGCGCGTCTTCGCCCACCACCAGCAACGCGTTGGCCGGAAGGGCTTTCGCCGTGGTGAAACCGGTAAACGGCACCCCGGCGGCTTTCATTGCCGTGGCGGTCTTTCCTGTTGGGTCGCAAAGCACGACTGGGCGCGCTGCCACGACCGGGCGTTTCCACTCGCCGCCCGCCACGAACAGCGGGGCGGTGTTGGCCGAGATCACTTTGCCCTGCTGCATAACATAACCGCGCAGGACGTAATCTCCCGTAGGAGCTCCGGCGGGTATGCCGATAGAGAGTTTGTGGCGCGCAACGCCGTAATAGGCGATATTGCCCAATTCGATATTACCCGATGCCGTAAGGCGGCGCGAAGGGCCTTCGAGTTCCCAGCGCAGCGTCGCCCCGTCGAGCGGGCGGCCCATGTCGTCGTCGTTGACCACGTGGGCGGTGATCTCGACGCTGCTTCCGGCGAAGGCGTTCATCTGCCACGACTCCCAGCTCAGCAGCACCGGCTGGTAGCTCACCCCGTATTGGTAGGCGGCGGGTTTAGGGCGCATATCGGCAAAACTCCTGATGCCGTCCCAGTCATGGAACATGATCGTAAAGGGCATCACCCCGGCGAGGTATGGGTTCTGGGTGCGCATGCGGCGGAACATTTCGGTGGCGTTCTTCAGTACGAAAGCCTGGTATTCGAGCGCCGCGCGGGCTTGCTCCCCGGCGGGCAGGTGGCCTGTCCAGCAGAGTTGCGAGCCGGGCTGCTTGGTGCGCGAACAGAGGTTGAAACTACCGTCGATGCCCGTGTAGTTACCCACGCACTCGGTGAATGTGATAGCCTGGGTCTTTCCCTGGTTCTGCCACATGTCGGTCCGGCGTAGGTTAAGGTAGGTCAAAAACGAGTTGTAATACCAACCCCAGTAGCGGTGCACGTCATAGATGTCGGCAGAGCGCCCGAGCCCGTATCCCGCGTTACAGATATACTGGCGCGTGTGGTCCCACTCGATCAGCCGCTCGTAGGCCTTTCGGAAGAATTCGCGGTAGTCATCCCCCTGCTTGCCGGTGTATGGCATTTCGTTGGCCAGCATATAGATCATCACTGAGGGGTGGGGCGTGAAAGGCCCGAGGTCCTTATATTTGTATGCCTCCACAGCTTTGTCAAAATCCGCTGGCGGACCGTCGTGCGTGCCTCCTGTGGGCCGACCATAGCGCCCCCCGAAGATCATCATGCCCTCCTCGTCGCACACGTCCATCCATGTCTGGTTGTCGGGAATGCGGATCATATTGATGTTCATGCCCTTTAGGAACCTCACGTAATCCTGTGCGAAGCGGCGCGAGGTTTCGACCTCGGTGGGTATGCCCCTGCCCGGGGGATTGATAGCGTTGCCGCGCAGGAAGATCGGGCGGCCATTGAGCCAGAAGCGCCCCTCGCGCATTGCGAAGTCGCGAAAACCGATGCGTTTAGTGGCCTTTTCATCGCCCGAAACAAGTGTGAGGGTATAAAGGTTCGGCGCTGAGGGCTCCCAAAGTTGCGCCTTCACCCCCTCGATCATGCACGTGAGGGTCTGCTCGGCGGACGTAAGGCGCCCTTTGGCCAACCCGCCCTGCCAGATGGCCTCTCCGCCCTGCCAGGGAGCAATCGAGGCGGCGATATCGTAAGTTTCGCCCGGCTTGCCCTTGAGGGTCACCTCGACTTTGGCCGTGTTGGCGGTCGTTACCGGTACGATCCCGGTGATGCGCGGGGCGGCGGAGAGCGTCGCCGTCAGGGCGCATAAAAGTGCGGCTAAGGTCAGTTTTCTTATCATCTTATGGTCGGGTTATACGGTTTTTTGAAAAACCTCTTGGCGAGCAGGGGGATGTCCCCATTCCCCTGCCCTGAAGTTGCGGTTTACCAGTCCTGATTCTGCGGATAGGGTGGTATGGTGATGCCCAATTTCTGAGCGACGATCATGTTGGTCGAGTTCATCATGTCGAGCTCGGCTTCGGGGATCGGCCAGGTGATGTTCTTCGCCTTGGTCGCGGTGCGCACTTTTATGCTGCTGCTGGCCAAATCTGGGTTCTCCTCTTTTGTGTTGCCGCCGTATCTGACAGTCTGCGCCACGTAGATACCCAGGCGCTTGAGCATGTAAAAGCGAGTGCCCTCCATGTTCAGCTCACGTGCGTTCTCATCGAGCAATTTCTCGATCGTAACGTTGGTTTCGGGATCGTTGCCTGCCCTCTCCCATGTCATGTTGTAATATTCGAGAGCCTTGGCGTGCGTGCCGCCGTGTTTCATCATGTAAGCCTCGGCACCCATTAGTGCTGTTTCGGCCAGGCGATAGACAACGATGTCTTTGTAAGAAGACGTGTAGGTGGGGTCGGTGTTGGTCCACTTGTCAAAGTATTTCATCGACATTGGGTGCAGTCGTGTTAAGAAATCAACAGAAGGATGCAAACTTTTGTCGAACGGCATGCCGATGCTTTTGCCTGGGGGCAGACCAGTCGGATTGTTGTATTTATACTGCTGCCAATAATGGAACAACTCGGTGTAGCGCTTGTCTTTGCTCTGGTCGTAGAGGCCGAGCAGATAGGTGTTTGGATAGATACGTCCCCACCCGAAACATCCATACTCAACCGCCTGGGACATGCCGTCAATGTTCCTAAGGTCGTTGTTTGTCATGGGAGCCATGCGGTGTCCCATCCATTTAGGTGTAGCCTCGGTCGACATTTTGCCGCCGCCGCTCGTCAGGTTCGAAAACTGGTAAGAGTAAAGCACCTCTTTGCAGTTAAGGTTGGCACCTTGGAAACATTCGATCGCCGAAGGCATCATACCGTATTCGGTGCGGGCGAAGATATCGTCGACCTGGGTGATTGCCGTATCCCAATCTTTATTCCATATGGCCACCTGCGCTTTGACGTGCTTGGCGGTGGCCTTGGTCATCTCGCCGTAAAGAATCGTCGAGCCGACCTGCGAAGGAGTCCAGTTGAGTGCTTCGATAGCATCGTCGAGATCTTCGTTAATAAAGGTGAATACATCGCTCTGCGATGCAGGTTGGTAGGTGCGTTCGAGGTTGCCGATAGTGGTTGGCCGGGTATTGAGATAGATGTTGTCGAAACGGCGTACCAGATCGAAGTAGCAGCGTGCACGAAACAGTTTGGCCGCTCCCCAAGCCGTTTTGACAATCTGGTTATCCAGCCCGAGCCTGTTTTCCGCAGCATCGATGATCTCGTTGCAGCGCCCTATCATTACATAGCGCTGTTTCCAGAAGGTGGCGATCACGCCGTTGTCCGGCTTCAGGTTTTCGTTGCACAGGGTGGGGCTGTCACCGCCGCCGCGGTACATAAGGATGTCCGTCGCTCCGTCGAGCATGCACGTAATAGCCGTAGCACTTTGGTCTCCATCTGTAACGAAAGCCCGCTCGAGGTAGTATAACGCGACCATGCCGCGGTATATACCTTCATCGGTGGTGTAGATAAACTCGGTGGTTACCTTCACCTTGTTATCCTCCATCAGCATGTCGGTGCACGAACCAAGGGTAAGCGCCGCCAGCAGGGATATGTATATTAACTTTTTCATTGTCTTCGAAGTTTTGTGGTTAGAACGTCATGTTAAGCCCGAAAAGCAGCTGACGGGGCTCGGGATATCCGTTGGCCGAAAACTCGGGGCTGTAAGAGAGGTATTCGGTGGCCGTCCACAGGTTGGTAGCCGTCACGCTCAGGCGCAGGTTGCTGATCTTGAGCTTTTCGGTGATCGACGAGGGGAATGTATAGCCAAGGGCCAGGGTACGCAGACGGATATAGTCGGTGCTCTGAATTGCGCACGATCCGTTGAGCGCAGGATTCTGGAGGGAATGCGGGCGCGGGAAACGGTTCGAGGGGTTCTCCTCGGTCCAGTAATGCACCTTGATGCCGTTATAGCGACCGCGCAGCGTGCCATTGGCTGTTTCGTAAAGCAGCGGGTTGCGCTTAATTCCTCCCATCATGCAGTAGAAGTCAGCCATCAGGTCGAAGCCCTTGTAACTCATGTTGCTGGTCAGCGAAGCCATGAAGTCGGGGTCGATAGAGCGGATGTATTTGTCGTCGCTGTTGATCTCTAAGTTTCCATCACGGTCCTTAACTTTTATCATACCCGGGGCGCAGTTGGTCTGGTAGGGTATCACGTGGCGGTCGCCGTAGCCGTCGCCGTTGGTGTCGATGTCGTCCATCAACAGCCAGTTGCCGCCCATTTTTACGAAGTCGCTGGTCTGGTAGATGCCGTCGAACTTATATTCGTAGTAGACGTTGATCGGGTGTCCGGGGAACCAGCGGTTGGCTTCGTCGGCCATCGGGCTGCCGTCTGGGTTCTTGTTGTCGTCCACGCGCACGATCTCATTCTTAAAGCCGGTAACGTTGGCCGAGAGGTTCCAGTGGAACTTGTTGTTGCGCACCACGTCGTATGCGACGCTCACTTCATAGCCGGTAGACTTGGTCTGACCCAGGTTTTCGTACATATAGGTGTAACCGAGGTTCGAGTTGATCTTCTTGTTTACGAGCAGGTCGTCGGTTTTGGTCTGGTAGTATTCCACGGTACCGGTCAGGCGGTTCTTGAAGAAACCGAAGTCGACGCCGGCATTATAGGAGCGAGTGGTTTCCCATTTCAGGAAAGGGTTGGGAAGCATGCTGCCCGGTGAGTAGCCCATTACGGGATAGTTACCGAATTCCGTAGAATAGGCGGTGGCCAGGGGTACGGTGGTGTAGGGCGGGATAGCGCCCTCGTTACCCACCTCTCCGTAGCTGAAGCGCAGTTTGAGGTTGTCTATCCAACTTACGTTCTTCAGGAAACTCTCTTCATTGATCTTCCAGCCCGCAGACGCAGAGTAGAAAGAGGCCCATTTGTTATTCTGTCCGAACTTGCTCGAGCCGTTGCGGCAGATCGAGGCCGAGAAGAGGTAGCGCTCCATCAGGGTGTAATTCACGCGACCGATGAATGCGATAGCCAGGTCTTCCTTGTATATGCGGTCGTCATCGGCGAATTCACCGTCGGAGATCATATTCCAATCGCGGTCGACCGAGATGTTGCGGGTGCTTTCTTGCAGGGTGGTATATTTGTTCTTGTCGTAACTGGCCACACCGGTCAACGTAAGCGAATGCTGGGGGCATGAAAAAGGAACATTGTATGTGATGATGTTATCGATCAGGTCACGCTGGTATTTACCGATATCGATCGTGGCCATGGAACCGACTGAAGTATAGTAACGGTCGGTATATGTGCCCTCTTCCCGGTAGCGTGAGTAGTAAGATCCGTTAAGGCGATAGGTCAGGCCTTTGAAAGGTTTGATCTCGACATAACCGGTGTAGCGGCCCACTTCATTGACTTCCAGTCCCTTGCTGTGGTTTTGCAGGTAGACCGGATTCTGGTCCTCGGAGTTCATATAGTCGAGCATCTTGCCATCTTTGTCATATATCTGTGCGAAGGGAGGTGCACCTATATATTTTTCGAACTGGCCGTCCTCGTGGTCGCGTCCGGATTTTGAGTAAGCAATGCTGGTGCCGACGGTGAGCCATTTTTTGAGTTGGTAGTCGACGTTCACGCGAACATTGCCGCGCTTGTAACCCGAACCGAGGCGAAGCATGCCGTCCTGGTTGAAGTATCCCAGGCTGATCGCGGTTTTAAGGCGCTCGGTGCCGCCCCTGAAGGTGAGGCTGTATTCCTGGTTTATGGCGTTTTTAAGCATCGCCTTTTCCCAGTTGATAGGGGTGTTGTCGTTGTAGGCGTCTTCCATGATGGAGCTGCCCAGTACCTGTTCGACCGTCAGTTCTGAGGCGTTACGGCCCAGGTAGTTGGCTGTGGCTTCTGCCCTCATGTCATACCATTCCTGGGGCGAGTAGAAGTCGAAATTACGCCACAGCGACTGGATGCCGACCTTGCTTTCGAAGGTTATCGTGCCGTTGGCGTTCTTGCCGCGCTTGGTCTGGGCGAGGATAACGCCGTTCGCGGCGCGCGCGCCGTAGATCGCCTGTGAGGCGGCGTCCTTGAGCACCGATACGCTCTCGATGTCGTTGGGGTTGATATTGGCGAACTCGGCGGCGTCGACAGTCGCACCGTCAACGACGAACAGAGGGGCGGAATTGCCGTCGATCATCGAACGTATGCCGCGGATCTTAATGGTCGAAGCCGAGCCGGGGCGACCGCTGGTCGAGGTCACCTGCACGCCGGACACGCGTCCGCGCAGCATCTCGGCCAGGTTGGTCGAGGGAGTGGCGAGCATGTCCTTGGTGTCGACCGTGGCCACGGCGTTCGTCAGGTCGGTCTTTTTCTGCGTACCGTAACCGATAACCACCAGCTCTTCGAGTTGCTCGGCTGATTCGAGCATGGTCACGTCCAGGCGCGCCTGATTTGCGATTGTGATCTCGCGGGGGCTGTAACCCATCGCAGTGACCTGCACGACGGCGCCGGGGGTAACTTCGAGTGAGAATGCTCCTTTAGAGTCGGTCTGCGCACCCTTCGTCGTGCCTTTGATCACGACCGTAGCGCCGGAGACAGGCCCCGATGCGTCTTTTACCACGCCCGATATCTGCCTGGCCTGGGCGAAAGCGCCTACGGTCACCAGCATCATCGACAGGGCGAAGATGAAAGTGCGTAAAGTCAAGTTTTTCATATTTTAAGTTTTAGGTTATTTATTGATGGGTTGTTTAAGCGCTTTGTCGCAGGGTATGTCCACACCCGACCACGCCTTGACCGAAGTCCAGGGTGCGGCTGGTGCGCTCCAGAAAGCGTCCGATGCAGGAAGTCCCAACGCCACGAACCCGGCGGCGCACAGGTACACGCTGCCCGTGGAGATGTAGGTTTCGCCGATCGAGGGCTGGTGACCTGCAAATCCTACGCGCAGCCACCCGTCAGGGGTGAATGTGCCGGGGGCGGTCGCCTGACGGCGCATCACGGCGCTCAGGGCAGAGCGCACCTGTGCCGGGGCTACCTTTTCAGGGAGCATGTGGCGCAGCGAAGCGTCGGAAAGGGCCTGGAACGCACCGAAACGGTAAGCCAGCGAACGACCGATGGGCGGATAGGTGCCTTCGGGCGAGATGAGCCTCTCCTGCTGCTCGGCGTAGCGCGAGTAACGTTCGTTTTGGAGCTTTTGCAACTCGGCGTAGTCGCCCGGCGTGTGTTTAGCCACCGTCTGGAGCACCTGCACCATCATGGGTTGGATCACGAAAGAGTTGTAGTAGTCCAGGTGGAATTCCTGGCCGTCGCCATACCATGCGTCGCCTTTATACCATTGCTGGTGGCGGTCGAGGGCATATTTAACCTTAGCATATTCCCATTCACCGCCGAATTCCTTTATGGCGCACTCGACCATCGCTGCGAAGAAGACCCAGTTGCTTTCCGAGGGTTGGATCACCCTCGAAGAGGCCAACTCGGTAAGCAGACGCGTGCGGGTTGTCTGGTCGAGGTTGCCCCAGAGTTGTTTCGGGGCACGCAGCAGGGCGTGGGCCAGGAACGCGGCGTCGACCAACGGCTGGCGGCCTTTGTTAAAGTTCAGGTAGTCGGGCGAGGCGGGGTTCACACCGTTGGCGATACCTTTGACAGCCAGCGAAATGTACTCCTTGCGAAGGCGTCCTTCGGGGGTGTTGTCAGGTCCGAGTTCCAGCCAGGGGGCGATGCCTTCGAGCAGTCGTCCCACACCTTCCAGGTAGGTCACCGCGCGACGGGTGGACATGTCGGGATGGATCGACTCGACGGGCATATTGGCCTTGAGGGTCCCCTTGGAGAGGTTTTCGAGCAGCGGACGGGCGATGCGGTCGACCGATGAGAGCCAGAATGCGCGGTCTTCGAGTTCGCTGAACAGCGTGCAGGTCTGCACGGGGCTTTTGCCTTCCAGCAGCCTTTTGTAGCGTATCAGCGCCTCGACGAAGTAGTAGTCGGCGTATGCCAGCGGGGCGTCGATCTCATACTGCTTGGCCATGAAGCCCAGGCAGTGCTCGACGATGAAGTTGGCGTTCTTGCCCGGTTTGGCGCAGTAGGACGGCGAGGCGAGCGAAGTGATCTGCTGCTCGGCCAGACGCAGGAATTTCTCACCCTGCTCACCCGGCACGTAGGTGCTCAGTTCGACGTAGGCCGCGGCCATGATCGCGCCAGCCGAAGCGTCGCGCATAGCTTTGGGGATATCCGGTGCGTCGAAATCCCAGTAGGGGATCTTGTCCTTGGGCAGACGGGGGTGGTTCATGATATAGTTGCCCACCTTTATGGCGTGGTCCAGGTACTCCTGGCGGCCTGTCTGGCGGTACATCATAGTGAAGCCGTAAAGTCCCCACGCCTGTCCGCGGGACCATGACGAAGCGTCGCTCACGCCCTGGTGCGTAACCTGGTTGAGTACCCTGCCGCGCAGCGAGTCGTAGCTCACCACGTGGTAGGAACTGCCGTCGGGGCGGAAGTGGTTTTTCATGGTCTTGCTGGCGTGCGAACATGCCATGTCGTAGTGCGTGCGGTCGCCGGTCAGGCCTGACGACACACCGAACAGTTCGAGGTTCATCATGTTGTCGATGATTACCGTGAACTCCCATTTGCGGCTGTTCCATGAGCGGGTGCAACCCACTGCCGGATCGAAACGCTTGGCAAGCGAGTTGCCGGCATTCACCAACGCCTGGCGGTAGTCCTGGCGGCCTGTAAGGCGGTAGCCGTTGCCGTAGCTGCAGTTGATCTGGAAGCCGATATCATGGTTGTCCGTCTGGAACTGTTCGGGAGCCAGGCGGTCGGTCATCTGCTCGGCGGCGGCGCGCACCGTCGGGTCGAGCGAGTACTCGTACAGGTACCACAGCGTGCCGGGGTAGAAACCGCTGGTCCACCAGCGCGAACTGCACGTGATGAGCCTCTCTCCGTCGGCGGTGCGGGGCAGCAGGTTAGCGCTGTCCTTTACGCTGCGGTAGAGCCGCATCGACTGCTCGGTCGAGAATTTGAGCGCCTTGTCAACCACCTTTTGCATGGAGGGCTGCGGCGTGGCGGCCCCGGCGGCAAAGGCGGTGAAAAGCAGGGTTATGGATATTATTGTTTTTCTCATCTTCTTTTTTTGACTTTGTGTCCGGGATGCCAGAAGCATCCCGGCTCACAAATCAGCAATTCTGGTTAGGGTAAGGTTACGCTTTTCACACACCTTGTCGCGCGACCGCTGCCGTGCTTGTTCTGTGACGAGGTCTGCTTGAAGTTGACGTTGGTCTGGCGCAGGTCGACCACAATGGCTTTGGCGGCAGCTCCACCGTCTTCGCGGTTAGTATAGAAATAGGCCGTGTAAGCCGACGCAGGAGTTGCGTCTACAACCGTACAGCCATTTGTGGTCAGCTTGGTTTTAAACGTGGCGTTATCGGTAGCCATTTTGTCGATAGATTCCAGGAAAGTCTTGCAGTCTATCACCGAAGGCAGATACCAACCTGTGCCTTTGGCTTCGCAATGTGCGAAAGCGGGGAAGTCGACGTCAAAAGTGCTTTTATTCAACGTAGCACCGGTCCATGCCGTATGTACAGCGTTATGGTTGGCCGCACGTTTGGTATTCGCAGCGGTGATATCGGTCGTTTCGTCCTGGGTAGCGCCGGTTGCCATGCCGCCAGCGACACCGAAATCTACTTTGGACCACGTCTTAACGGCGATATCGAGGCTTACGATCTCACCTTTGGTCATATCTGCGCTCACCCAGTACAGCACGCCCTTATCGGCGGGATTGCCGCTGGTGCCCGACAGGTCTACCAAATCGCCAACCCTCCATTTCGGGTCGAGGGCGGGATTCTGCTGGTTGATGGTGATGGGAACCACGGTGGTGTTGCCGCCGGTGCCAGCCGTTACGTCGATGATCGCCGTACGGAGCGATGAGCCGGGGTTGGCGCCGACCACTACGGTCATGGTGGTGCCGCTGATAGTGGCTGTGCACCAGCTATTGTTCGGGGCGCGGGTCGCGGCGGTAACGGTTGATGCGTTCGTGGTGAAAGTGACCTTGAACTCGTCGGCGCTGCCGAAAGCGGTATAGGTATCAGTAGTGAAGGTCAATTCAGGAGCTACAACAGGGTCGAGCGACTTATCCTGCTGATGGATGGTGATCATGGCGGTGGCGGTGTTTGTGCCGCTGCCAGCCGTTACGTCGATGATCGCAGTACGGGTGCCGCCGGTGGTGTTTTCGCCAAGGGCAACGACCATTTTGTTGCCGGTGAACGTGGCCGAGCACCAGCTATCGTTCGGGGTGCGGGTCACGGCTGCGAACTGCGTTACGTTCGAGGTGAAAGTCAGTTCCACATTCCCGGCAGCACCGAGGCAGTCAGACATGGTGGTCTGAGTGAAGGTGATAGAGGCCTGTTTGTTAGCCTGCGTAACCGCGATTACCTTGGTGGTCTTGTTGGTCGGATCGTCAAGCGCTTCGGCTGTTACGGTCACATTGGCGGTTTGTTCGCTCCCCGTGTTATTATCTGCGGCGGAGAATGTCAACAGGTTGCCCGACACGGTAACCGTGCACCATGTTTTACCTGCCTCGACCTGGGCGGTCACTTTCTTGACGTTGGTAATTGCGATCATCGATTTCGATCCGGCTTCGCCTTTAAGGGCCAGTTCGAGGCTCGAAAAACTGAGCGTAGCAGGGGGCTCGGGGCCCTCTTCACCGCCGTCGGTCAGGTCCTTGGTGGGGTC
Source organism: Rikenellaceae bacterium (assembly GCA_031550615.1). GTDB lineage: Bacteria > Bacteroidota > Bacteroidia > Bacteroidales > Rikenellaceae > JAVBOW01. The sequence continues at coordinate 31,000 of JAVBOL010000035.1, forward strand.
TTCGTAGATTACCTCTATCGCATCTTTGTTGCACGACTGGAAAACCAGCGTGGCGAATGCCAAAGTGCACAGGGCAGAGGTGAAAAAGAAAAGTTTTTTCATCTTATTGTGGTTTTTTTAGGTGTTTTATGCGCATAAAACACCTGTAGGATAGGGCTAAAGTCCTATCCTACAGGTGTTAAAGACTTACCTGGCGTCGAAGAACTCGATCAGGCTGTACACGTTGTAGTTCAAATCACGCATGTACTTGCCCAGCTTCGGGAAGATGTTGTAGTAGTTGTCATACACGCCCTTGTTGGCCGGCTCGTTGCTGTTGTCCGAGCCGTCGTCGTCCTGGTATTTGAACCAGTGCCAGCCCACGCAGTTCTTGGCCTCTAAAAGCCCGAGGGTGAAGTGCTGGTACGCGTAGGCGCGCGCCGCCTGGTTTTTAACGCAAAGGCCAGCACCCGATTTGTTGTTAAGGTCGCTGTCTTCGATGCCCTTGGTGTAGAATTCGGTCACCATGAAAGGAGCTGTGGTTCCGGCCCATTCGTCCCAGTTCTTAACATAGGTGGTAAGCTCGGGGCTCCAGGGGCCGTAGTAGTTGATAGATACGATGTCGCAATATTTACCAGCCGCCTTAACGACGCCTTCCACCTGCTTGGGACGTCCGTGCAGACGGGTGCCGAGGTACATCATAGGTGTAACCGCGGGAGGGAGGGCGGCATTGGCTATGAGGGCGGCCTTCACGCCGCTGTAATATTTCTCTGCGATTATGCCGGCGAATTCAGAGGCCAGGGCGTCGGTAACCGTAGAAACGCCTTTCCCTGTCATAAACGCCTTTGCATAGACATAGCCGTAATCGCTGTTGTTGTTAATATCCAACAGGCGTTGAAGCAGGTTGCCCGACGCAGAGGCGAATGCAAGTTCGTTGTCGGAGAAGAATCCGAGCACGTTGGGGTCGGCGCGATAGGGCGCCAGCGCGGTGGCGAAATAGTCGATGCAGAATTGCTCCCAGGTCTTCGAACCGTGCGTTGCGATCACGGCTGCGCACTCGTTAAGGTCGCTATTGCCAGGATATGTGATGCCGGCCTGGCTCTTGAACTGCCCCAGGAAGCCGAACGAAGGAGCGAGGGTCATGGGTGCGCCGGCGTTGGCGGCGTTGTGCGCCTGGATCACAGAATATGTGTTGGTGCAGAATGCGCCCGTGCCGTGGAAACCGATCTCGGCGAGTTCCTGTTGCGTTTTGGACATCCATACCTCGTTGGTTCCGAAACGCTCGTTCCATGCCGTAGCGTTGCGCGCAGACGAGCCTTTGCGCATCGAGGTCACCCCACGCTGGTAGTGCATGTAGCCCAGCGGGTCGATGATCCACCAGCGACCGTTTATTTTCTTTACGTGGAAACGTCCGGTGGCGGTTTGCTGCGGCAGGTTGATGTTGCTGCCGTACTTGTTTACCATCGCCAGGTAGTCCGTGTGCCTGGTGACCTGCTTTTCATATCCCACGAGATAGGATAGCAGACGTGTTTTAGCCGACGACCAGTTCGAAACAGGCGCATTGCCCGAGGCGTAGCTTACTGTTACCGGTTTGTAGGGAATGCTCTTGAGCGAGGGGGAATAGATCTCCTGTGCACCGGCGGTAGGCAGTTCTTCCGGCATCACGTCATAGATGCTTGCTCCGGGAGGCATTGGGATCACTTTGGGTTTCTTCTCGTCGTCTTTGCCGCACGAGGCCAGAAGCAGACCGGCAGCAACGAAAATGTAAAGTAGTTTTCTTCTCATATCTTAATGGTTTTGGTTAGTGCGTTTTTTACGTATCACAAAACAAAATGATAGATACCATATCCGATATAATTTCCGTACGAATAGATATTACAATCATCCACCCCTCGCCTGAATGGGTTTATTAAGTGGATAGCGAATGAAAAAAGAGTTAATTTTACAAACAAAATAACTATCCGCCATGAATTATATTATAAAAGGAGCCGCATTGGCCTCAGGTTTTGCGCTCGCCTTGCCGCAAGCGGCACACGCCAAGGGCGATAGCCGGCAACAAAAACCAAACGTGGTTTTTATCCTGATGGATGACATGGGCTACTCCGATCTGGGGTGTTACGGGCAAACACGATGGAAGACCCCCTGCATCGACTCCCTTGCGCAGCAGGGAATGCGTTTTACCGACTTCTATTCGGCCTCGCCCGTTTCGAGCCCCTCGCGCGCTGCGCTGCTCACAGGACGTTATCCCGTACGCATGGGGATACAAGGGGTGTTCTTCCCTGAATGCTACACAGGCATGCCGCCCGAGGAGGTGACCATCGCCGAGGTGTTGCGCAAGGCGGGCTACACCACTTCGGCCATAGGCAAGTGGCACCTGGGGCACCGTGAGCGTTTCCTGCCGTTGGCGCAGGGATTCGACGAATACTACGGCATACCTTACAGTAATGACATGACCTCGCAGGTGATCCTGCGCGGCAACGATGTGGAGGAGTTCAATATCGACACCCCCAACCTGACACGCAGCTACACCAGCGAGGCGGTATCGTTCATCCGCCGCAATGCCGGACAGCCGTTTTTCCTCTATTTGGCGCACTCGATGATGCATGTACCTATATATGTATCCGGGGAGTTTGCCGGCAAGTCGGGTGCGGGACTTTACGGCGACGCGATGATGGAGGTCGACTGGAGCCTGGGCCAGATCATGAAGGCCCTGCGCGAGGCCGGCGTGGATAAAAATACTCTGGTCGTCCTGACCAGCGACAACGGGCCCTGGCTGCAGGAAGGGCCGTTGGGCGGGACGGCTTTCCCCTTGCGTGAAGGAAAGGCCACGTCGTTCGAGGGTGGGGTAAGGGTACCCTGCATAGCATATTGGGAAGGCCATATATCCCCGCGCGTGGAGGGCTCGGTCGCAGCCATGACCGACTGGATGCCCACGCTCTCGGCCCTGTGCGGCGGACGTTTGCCCGAGGTGAGGCTCGACGGCCATGACATCTCTGGCGTGCTGAAAGGCACAGGGCGACGCGCTGACCAGGATTACGCTTACTTCCATAAAAACAGCGTGCTGACCGACTACCGCTCGGGCGACTGGAAGATCTCGACCCCGCGTGAGGCGATACGCGGCGGCTTCTGGCGCGAAGGGACGGATGCGCACGGTTACCTGCTGTTCAACCTGCGCGAAGACCCCGGTGAGCAGTACAACCTGTGGGATAAGTATCCGGAAAAAGCCGCCGAAATGCTACGCAAATTAGAGACCTACCGCGATAATTTCGGCCCCATCCCCCCTAAACTCGTGACCGGGGGCGGCAATAACGCCCAGGCGCAACTCAAAGAGCAGCGCCAACAGGCCGTAGATCAGGCCCGTGCTGGCGGCTTCGAGGGCAACCGGGATAAAAGCAACGGATTCAAATAAATTAAAATGGGCGAGTTTTGAACTCGCCCATTTTTCTAATACACCATTTCCAGTATCTTCTCCGCATACCGCCCGCCGAGCAGCAGTTGCCCGTCCCGGTTGAAGTGCGGGTCCGATTCGTCGATAAGAGGCCCGGCATCTTCGGCGCTTATCCATGCGCTGTGCGGGATAAAGTCGGCGATGCCCCGTATCATCAGGTTGAATTGCGCGGACGTCGCACGCCAATAGGCCAGTTCACCCGCTATGAAAGGCACCTGCGGCGCATTGAGGTCCTCACGCAGGTCCGCCACCATGCGGGCCAGTTGGGCCGGGTAAGCCCCGGGGTTGGAGGAGTTGGATTCGCCCTGGTGCCACAGGATGCCTTTTAGCTGCCCGTACTGCATTGCCTGTCGCGTGCGGCGCACGGCCTCGGCGTAGAGTTGCAGGGTGCCGTAGTTGATGCTTCCCGTATCGGTGATAAGCGGGGCGTCTTTCTGCCATGCCCCTATCGCGGATCCGCCCAGGGCGTTGACCACAAGCAATATGTCGCGTCCCGTGGCGGCGTGGATGGCAGTCCCGAATGCCGTGCCGGGATTGATGCCCTGGTGCCTGATGTCTTTGCGCACCGTGGAACAGGCGTTCAGCGGGTTGCGCGCCGGGATGGGCGTTCCGCTGCCGTCCAGCAGCCACACTCCATCGATGTCGCCGGATGTGTCGCCAGGCAGCATATACCCGCGTCCTGCCATATTGGATTGGCCGATCAGCAGGTAAACGTCGAACGCGCCGCCATTTACCGTTTTATTGTCCTGTCCCGCGGCGCAGTCGCACATCAGAAGGCTCGCGGCCAGCAGTAATGCCCTGTGCATAATTATTGGGGCATGGTAAGCCCTGCCGGTTTCCCGCCGCAGAGTTTGTAAAGTTCGCTGCCGGCAAGCAGGAACGCGCCCACGCCGTATACGTCTGTGGCCTCGGCGCCGGTCGCTTTGGGTGCAGCGCCGACAGGCTGCACGTAGCCCAGTTTGCCGTCGGGATGCACGCCCTGTACGAGCGAACCCCATCCCTTTTCGAGCGCCTTTTCATATTCGCGTCCTTTGAGCATGCCATTGTTCAGCCCCCATGCCAGCCCGTAGCAGAAGAATGCCGATGCGCTGTTCTCGGGCAGGGGGTAACTCGCATGGTCGAGCATGCTGGTGTGCCACGCCCCGTTTTTATCCTGCGTGCGCATCACGCCCTTGGTCAGGTCGATGAAAAGGTCGACGTAGTATTGCCGTCCGGCGTAATCTGCGGGTAGCGCGTCGAGCACCAGCGCCAGGCCGCCGTAGACCCAACCGTTGCCGCGGCCCCAGAACTGTTTGGCGCCGTTGGCCTCGAACCTGCTCTTGCGGATGATATCGCGGAAGAAGAGGTTCTCGCTGCGGTCGTAGAGCGAATCTACGCATATTTTGAACTCGCTTTCCATAAAGTCGAGGTAGGTGCGCTCACCCGTGAGCGTGTAAAGCGACGCAAAGACGGGAGGGGCCATGAACAGCGCGTCGCACCATGACCAGCGCTCGTCCTTACCCACCGGGTCGAGTTTGCTCAGGGGGGCGGCGGAGGGGTGCGAAGCCACCCAGAAGGCACGCTCCATGGTGGGTTGCAGCACCTTTTTGTCGCCCGTGAGTTTATATATCTCGATAAAGGCCTGTCCCACGCAGATGTCGTCGGCGTGGTAGGGGCGCGTCCACATCTGCCAGTCGTGCGCCTTGCCTATCGAAGCCACAAAACCGGTGTAGGCCGGATTGCCGGTCATGCGCGCCCATTCGACCATACCTTTATACAGCGCTCCGTTGGTCCAGTCGAGCTGGTGGTGCTTTACCGTGCCGTGGTGCGCGATCTGCCAGTCGGCGACGGCGTCGCACACCTTTACGATATCGTTTTTGTCTGTTTTACCGGAAAACGTGGTCTGTCCCCACGCGGCGACCGTCATAAGGCAGACGGCCAAAAGGCTTACGAGTTTTTTCATTTTTATCGGGTTAGTCTTTTAATGCTTTGTCTATTACAGCGTTCCGATCGCCGCTCCACGCCCTTTTGCCGCTCCAGGGCTGGGCGGGGGAGGTCCAGAAAGCGTCGGTGGAGGGCAGCCCCAACGCCAGGAATGCCGTGGTGCAGAGGTAGAGGCTGCCGGTGGAGATATAGCGTTCGGCCAATTCGGGCTGGTGGCCGCAGAAGCCAAGGGTAAGCCACCCCTTGGCGTCGAAGTTGCCCTCGACGGCCATATGGCGGGTGATAACCGCGTCGAGTCCGCACCTTACGGCGGCGGGCGGCATACTACCAAGGTTGCCCTGCAGGGCGGCTTGCGAGAGCGCCTGGAACACTCCGAAGCGGTAGGCTATCGAGCGCCCGAGCACCGGATAGGCGCCGTCGGGCGAGATCTTGGCCTCCTGCTGGACGGCGTAGCGCGTTATACGCGCCTTTTCGGCCTCGAACATATCGTCGTAGCCTTTGCCGTGCTTGTGCATTATGCGCAGGATATCGTAGAGCATGGGGTGGATCACAAAACTGTTGTAGTGGTCCATGTGCAGTTGCGCCCCGTCGCCATACCAGCCGTCGCCCGCGTACCATTGTTTGAAGCGGTCGAGCGCATGGTGCACCGGGCCGGGATTCCAATCGCCCGTCAGGTCGAGCATCGCGGCCTCTACCATCGCGGCGAAGAGCAGCCAGTTGGTTTCGGGCGGGGTGATGCGGCGGATGCTGTCCATCGCCGTTATGAAATTGCGGCGCGTGCGTGCGTCGAGATTGCCCCACAACTGCCCCGGGGCGCGCACCAGGCCGTGGCACAGGAACGCCGCGTCTACCAGCGGTTGGCGTGTGACGGTAAAGTTGAGAAAGTCGGGTGAAGACGGGTCGACGCCCTGACTGATAGCCTTGCAGGTCAATGAGGTGTACTCTTTGCGCAGACGTCCCTCGGGGGTTCGGTCAGGGCCCAGTTCCAGCCATGGGGCGATACCGGCGACGGTACGGCCGAGCGCTTCGAGGTGCGTGGTGCGCGCATTGGAAGGATTGGCGCCTCCCGCGAGTGTCTCTACGGGCATCGTGGCGCGCAGCTTGCCGGCGGCCATTTGGCGCAGTACCGGATCGGATATGCGTGTGAGCGTCTCGACCCAATGCTGCCTCTGTTGCAGTCCGTCCTGCGCACGGGAGCTTACCGCGGCTAAGAGCAGCGTGAATATAACTATACAGCGTTTCATCGGGCCGGTTCTTTAAGGAAGGTGTCGATAGGGGTGGTCTGTCCCGAGAATGCCTTGCGGGAGGTCCAATCCTCAGCCTGGCAGGTCCAGAAAGAGTCCGTGGCGGGTAATCCCAGCGGGGTGAACACCAGCGAAGTGAGGTAGACGCAAGGGGTTGAGAGGTACGAATCGCCCAACTCGGGCTGCTCGCCGCACACCCCGATGGTGAGCCAGCCCTGGGGATCGAATGTGCCCGGGGCGTCCATCACGCGGTGCATCGCGGCGGTGAGCGCAGAGCGCACCTGTCCTTCGGTCAGGGGCTCTGGAAGCATCTTCTCCTGTGCGCACATGGCCAGCACGTGGAACGCCGCCAGGCGGTAGGCTATCGAGCGTCCCCAGAGCGGATAGCTGCCGTCGGGCGCTATGGTTCGTTCGAGGATCGCGGCGTAGCGTTTCAGGCGCGGGATCTCCACCTCCAGGAACCCACTTCCGGGGCAGTCGTACTTTTGCATCGTGCGCAGCACCTGCACCATCATGGGTTGTATGACGTAGCTGTTGTAGTAATCCAGGTGGAAGACCTCGCCGTCGCCGTAGATCCCGTCGCCCTTGTACCATCCTTTGTGCGCCTCTATGGCGCGCTCGACGACGGGGTAGTCCCACTCCCCGCCGAATTCGCGCAGCCCGCACTCGACCATGGCCGAGAAGAGCAGCCAGTTATTCTGTCCGGGTTTCATCGTGCGCGTGCTGCGCCATTGGTCGAGCAACCTTTCGCGGGTCAGGCTGTCGAGCCGTCCCCAGGTCTGCTGCGGGGCGCGGAGCATGCCCTGGATCAGAAATGCGCTGTTTACCAATATCTGGCGCGTGGCGTGACTGTCGAAGTAGTCTTTGGCCAACGGGTCCACCGAATTGGCGATGGCGCGCCGCGTCAGGTCTATATAACGCGCCCTGAGCTGTCCTTCGGGCGTGTCGTCCGCACCCAATTCGAGCCAGGGGGCGATACCTGCGATGGTGCGCCCCACGGACTCCATGTGTGTGACGAATTCACGCGAGGAGGCCAGGGCCGAGCCCGAGCGGCCAACGGGGATGCGCTCCCTGAGGCGGTCTTCCGCCAGCGAGGAGAGCACCGGATCGGCCACCTTAAGCATAGTGGCCACCCAATATTCCCTGTCGCCTGCGCTCAGGCGGCATGTCAGGGCCAGCAGCGCACAGGCGGTAAGTAATTTTAGCCGCATCGCTACACCCCAGAGAAGGAGCTGAATCCGCCGTCTATGGGCAGCACGACCCCGGTGATGAAGCTCGCCGCCTCGGAGCAAAGGAATTGCACGGCTCCGTTCAATTCGTTAATGTCGCCGAAGCGCCCCATAGGGGTCTTGGCAAGCACTTTCTTGCTGCGCTCGGTGAGCGACCCGTCGGGGTTGATGAGCACGGCGCGGTTCTGGTCGCCGATGAAAAACCCGGGCGCGATGGCGTTCACTCGCACACCCTCGCCGAATTTCATCGCCATCTCCATGGCCATCCACTGCGTGAAACTTATGATACCCGTTTTGGCGACCGAGTATCCCGGTACGCGCGTGATCGCGGAATATGCCGCCATGGACGATATGTTGATTATCGAACCCTTGCCCTGCCCGGCCATGATCTTGCCGAATACAAGAGAGGGGTAGACCGTGCCGTTAAGGTTCAGGTTGGTGACCTTTTCCCAGTCGGCGATCTGCATGTCGAATACGGTCTGGCCTTCGGTGAGTGTAGCGCCGGGCATGTTGCCGCCGGCCACGTTTATCAGTATGTCCACACGACCGAAACGCTCCAAAACTTTCTGCGCGGCCTCTTCCAGGTTGGCGATGTCCAGTACGTTGCCAACCACGCCAAATGCCTCGGCGCCGAGGGCGGTTAGCTCGGCCACACGTGCGTCGAGCTGCTCCTGGCGGATATCCGTGGCCACTATCTTCGCGCCCTGCGCCGCGAAGGCGCGCGCTATGCTGCCGCCCAGGACGCCACCTGCGCCGGTTATGACAGCCACTTTGTCTTTAATGCTGAATTGCTGGTTCATATCATCGTTTTTTAAGTTCGTTATCTACCGTAGCCATTATGCCCGACACCTGCGCCAGGGCGTACATGCGCCCCAGGAACGAGTAGCCGGGGTTATCCCCCTTGTCCAGGTCGTCGAGCATCAGTTTGCCGTGGTCGACCCTCATCGGCAGGGCGGGATTGGCCTTCTCGAAGATGCGCACCAGCTCGATCAACTCGCCGCGCCCTTCGAGGTGCGAAGCCTCCATGAAGTTGCCGTCCGTCCACGCCTCGGTGCTGCGCAGGTGTACGAAATGTGTGCGGGGGGCGAATTCGCAAGCCATTTCCGCCACGCTGTTGTGCAGTCCGCTGCTGAGCGATCCGGCGCAGAACGTGAGCCCGTTGGAGGGGGAGTCCACGGCGGAGAGTATCCATCGGACGTCGTCCGCCGAAGTGACTATGCGGGGCAGCCCCAGCACCTGGTAGGGAGGATCGTCGGGATGCACGCACAGGCCGATGCCCCATTTTTCGGCGGTCGGCGTGACCGCTTCGAGGAAATATTTCAGGTTTGCCCGCAAACCGTCGCGGTCTATGCCCTTATAGTTATCCAACAGGCGTTTGAACACGGCTACCGGGGCGCTTTCGCCCTCGCGGATGTTGCCGTTTATGAAGCCCTGGGTCTTAACTATGATCGTGTCGATCAGCTCGTCCTTTTCCGCCTGGGTGATCGTGCGTTCCAATTCGCGTACTTTTTCCATTTCCGCCGGGGTGTAGTCCTTTTCCGCCCCTTCGCGACCGAGCAGCACGCAGTCGAAATATGCGAAACGTATGCGGTCGAAATAGAGAGTGAAGGTGCCGTCGGGCAACCGCCGCCTCAGGTCGGTGCGTATCCAGTCGATCACCGGCATGAAGTTGTAGCACACGGTGCGTATGCCCTCGTGACCGAGGTTTTCGAGCGAGGCGCAATAGTTCTCTATCAGGCGGTCGCGGTCGGGTGAGCCGTATTTGATACCCTCGCTTACGGGCAGACTTTCTACGACAGACCATCGCAGTGAATGGCTCTCAATGAGGTTGCGGTGGGCGGCGATAGCCTCACGGGGCCACACTTCGCCGTTGGGGATGCCGTGCAGCGCGGTCACTATGCCTTCCACGCCGATCTGGCGCAGCATATCCAGGGTTATACGGTCATTCGGGCCGAACCACCTCCATGTCTTTTCCATGAGTTTTGTAGTTTATACGCAAAGGACGGGAAAATATCCCGCCCACGATGCGAATTTAGTACGAAAAAATGCGATTATTAGCCGCAGGGGCCGTCAGCGCCACGGTCTGCGGCGATGTCTTCTGGCGCAGGGGAAATTACGACCAGCGTCCCGCGGCGCACGCTTTTCGCGAATTTCAGTACGTCATCGTTGTGCATGCGTATGCACCCTTCCGACGCGCGCGTTGCTATGCTTTCCGGTTTGCAGGTGCCGTGGATGCCTACGCCACTGAATCCCGGCGTATCCAGGCGGATGAACCGTGGACCGTATGCATCCTTTATCTCACCCAGGCCGTCATGGAAGTCATGCGACCATGACCGCGAATTGCATATTTTGGCTATGCGGAAGACTCCCTCGGGCGTTTTCATATCGCCCTTGCTGGTTTTTTTACCCGGGTTAAGGCCTGTCGCCACGGGATAACACGCGGTTTGCTCTGCGCGGCGGTTATAACACCGCAACGTCATATCCGCTTTGCTGACGACGACTATCGAGGTTTTGCGTTTCCTGCCGAGCCATGAGTGGAGCCCCGCACAGATGACCGCGCACGCCGCGGCAGTCAATATATATAGGTACAGTTCAAGCATGCGCAAATATACAAAATGTTTTCAATGTGGCTTTAGCGCCGGGCGCCGTTGTAAAAATCGCTACAAGTAGTGATTTACCGCACGATGGATAGCAGTAAATTTGCGGCATGAAATTTCTTGCCGTTTTGCCCCTGGCCGCGCTGTCGTGCGCTGCCGCCGCCCATCCTGACGCCGATGCCGTCAATGTGGTGCTCGACGAGGTTAAAGTCTATTCCTACCGCCATTTCGATCCGGTGCTGGACGTTCCCGCCGCCGTGTCGCAACTCACCCCATCGACCCTTACCGGAGGGGGGATGCCCTCTTCCCTGGAGGGCGTGACCGCGCTTGCGCCCAACTTCTATATGCCCGATTACGGATCGAAGTTATCCTCGGCGATCTATATCCGCGGCGTGGGATCGCGCATGAACGACCCCGCGGTGGGTATGTATTTCGATAACGTGCCCCTGCTGGATAAGTCGATGTATGATTTCGACCTGTGGGATATCGCGCGCATCGACCTGCTGCGCGGACCGCAGGGGTCGCTCTATGGCCGCAACTCGATGGGAGGGATAGTGGGGATATGGACGCCCTCGCCGCTGCATAACGAAACGACGCGTTTCGGAGTGACCTATGGTAATGCCAACACCATGAAGATCAACGCTGTGCACTCGCAGCGGCTGACCGACAGGGTAGGGATCTCTCTCGGTGGCAACTACTTCCGCACGGACGGTTTTTTCAAAAACGAATTCGACGGGTCGGATGCCGACGCCATAGAGAGCGGCTCGGCGCGCATAAGGCTCGACTGGCAGCTTTCGCAGCGCTGGACGGGCGAATTCGCCGTGGCCGGCGAGTTGAGTTCGCAGAGCGGCTATCCCTACGGGCTGGTCGGCGCTTCGGGCAAGGTCGCCCCTGTCGATTACAACGATCCGTCGGGCTATGACCGCCGCTGGCTGCTGGGCAGCGCGCACCTCAGGTATATGGGTGATGGGGTGTCGTTTTCGAGCACGACCTCATGGCAGCACTTCGACGACAAGATGACCCTCGATCAGGACTTTACAGAGGCTAACCTATTTGCTATGAGTCAAATGCAGAACCAAAACGCAATTACGCAGGAGTTGATTGTAAAGTCCGAGCAATCAAGGCGTTATCGTTGGTTGTTCGGTGCTTTCGGCTTTTATAAGCATCTGGCGACCCAGACTCCGGTAACGCTTAAAAAAGACTTCTTTGCGTCGGTTTTCCCAACGCTCACCCCACCTATGTTCGTTGGTGCGGCGGACGATTGCGACACGGACGGAATCTATGAAACCCCGTCTTGGGGCGTCGCGGCTTTCCATCAATCTGATTTCCGGGCCGGCGATTTCCTCTTTTCCGCAGGATTGCGATTCGACTATGAGATGATCTCGATAGACCATAACACGAGCGCAGCGCTGCCCATCGAAGTGCGCATGCCGCCACGTTTCACGCCGATGATGTATAATATAGCGTTGCAGATCAAGGGCGACGGCTGCCGCCATACATACGACGACAGCCAGACCTTCGCGCAGCTTTCGCCTAAAGTGACCGTGCAATGGGCCCCCAGGGGCGATGGCGGCGACCGCATATACGCCACCGTGTCACGTGGTTACCGCGCCGGAGGGTATAACATCCAACTCTTTTCCGATGTCGCGAGTGCCAAATTGAAGGAGTTGGGGCAGAGCATAATGTCCACCCGTGCCGACATCGATGAAACGCTTATCCTCGACCCCGAAACCATCTCTTATAAGCCCGAGTACAGTTGGAATTATGAGCTGGGTACGCGCAAAAGGCTTGCGGACGGTCGTTTATGGCTTGACGCCGCGCTGTTCTATATCGACACGCGCAACCAGCAGGTTACGCAGTTAGTGCCCAGCGGACTGGGTCGCATAATGAAGAACGCCGCGCGCTCGGCGAGCTATGGCGCCGAGATTTCTGTGCGTGGTAACCTGCCCTCGCTCAGCTTCGATGCGGCGTGGGGTTACACACACGCGACTTTTCGCGATTACAGCGACACCGGCGCCGATCTGCAAAAGATCGACTACAAGGGGTGCTTCGTGCCCTTCGCGCCGCGAAACACCTTTACGGCGGGAGTCGGCAAACGTTTCGCCCTGCGCGGGTGGCTCGAAGCCATTGCGGCGCAGGTGCGCTACACGGGCGCCGGCAAGGTCTATTTCACGGAAAGCAACGACGCCTCGCAGGATTTTTACGGATTGCTTTCGGCTGAGGTGATCTTCGAGAGAAAAGGCGCGGCGCTCAGCCTCTGGGCGCGCAATATAACCGACGAGCAATATAAGACGTTCTTCTTCCACGGCCTTGGCGGCAACGACTTCGCACAGAAAGGCAACCCGCGCCAGATAGGGGCGACACTCAGCATCAAACTGCGATGAGCGGGTTTTTAGCGGAGCATAACCTGCTCGGGCTGGCTATCGGGCTGGCCACATTCCTCGTAATAGGACTTTTCCACCCTTTGGTGATAAAAGGAGAGTATTATTTCGGGGTGCGTATCCGTTGGGTTTTCCTTGCGGCGGGCATTGCCGCTTGTGTGGTTTCGGCGCTGCTGCATGACCTTTTCTGGCAGATCATTGCCGGTGTGGTGGGATTTTCGTCGCTGTGGAGCGTTAAGGAAGTCGTCGAGCAGCGCGAACGCGTGCGCAAAGGATGGTTTCCCCGCAAACCGGGCAGGAATTAGACGAGCCCGTGCATCAGGGCGTACATGGTCAGGCCCGAAACGCTCTTGATCCCCAGTTTCGAGGTGATGTTCTTGCGGTGGGTGAGAACCGTATTGAAGCTGATGAACAGCTCGTCGGCTATTTCTCTGTTTATTTTCCCCTGTACGATCAGTCGCAGCACGTCCGTTTCGCGCGCCGTCAACGCTTTGCCCGAAGGGGCAGCAGCATTGCGGTGCGCATGCGCACGGTGCCAAAGCAATTCGCGGATGCGGTCGTTGCACGTGATGTCGCGTTCGAGCGCGCCGAGAGCAAGGATAACGGCGTAACACAGGTTGGGATCGTAATCGCCTGACAAATAACGTATCATGATGTTGCGCATCTCGGATAGCTGTCCCGCCAGGGAGCAGTCCGCTATATGCACGCGCCCGCCCGTGGTGAGCCGAGGCAGCATTTGCGCGTCCGAAGCGATCCTTTCGGTCAATTCGCGCTTGAATGAGCCGAATATCTCACCGAGCATCCCCAGCGGGGAGTTCTCGCCGTTGCCGCCTTTTATGAATGCGCCCAGGTGGCGCTCGATGTTGGGCAGCTGCACGCGCAGGTAGTAATCGTTGGTGCGCTGCAGGTAAGCGGCCACCTGCGCAGGGTCCACCATCAGCAGCCTGTGCTCGGGGATATATCCTTCGCCTGTGTAGGCGCCTAGCACTCCCGCCACAAAATCCGCATCCACGCCATGTCTGGCGGCTATTTCGCCGAGGGTCGCCTCGCCCACGCCAAGGCGTATACCGAAGCGGTCGAGCACCGGGATGAGCGACGGATTTTCGCCGATCAGCCCGCAAAGTGGGGTAGAGGCCGTTATCTGCATAGGTATAAAAAAGCGTGGGCCCGGGCGCAAACCCGGGCCCGCCGCACGCTATTTCTTTTCAGGCTTGGCGATACCCTCGCGCATCTGGGTGTCGGCCTGTATGTTCTGCAATTTGTAGTAATCCATGATCCCGAGGTTGCCCTGGCGGAAAGCCTCGGCGATGGCAAGGGGGATCTCGGCCTCGGCCAGGATCACCTTGGCGCGCGCTTCGCCCGCTTTAGCCTTCATCTCCTGTTCGAGGGCTACGGCCATCGCGCGTTTCTCTTCGGCTTTGGCCTGTGCAATATTCTTATCGGCGTTGGCCTGGTCGATCTGCAGCTCGGCACCGATGTTCTTGCCTACGTCGATGTCGGCGATGTCTATCGAGAGTATCTCGAAAGCCGTACCTGCGTCGAGGCCCTTTTCGAGCACCACACGCGATATGAAATCGGGGTTTTCGAGCACCGACTTATGCGACGCCGATGAGCCTATCGACGAAACGATGCCTTCGCCCACGCGCGCCAGCACGGTTTCCTCACCTGCGCCGCCAACCAGCTGCTTGATGTTGGCACGCACCGTAACGCGCGCCTTGGCGATCAGCTGTATGCCGTCCTTGGCCACGGCCGAAACGGGAGGGGTGTTGATGACCTTGGGGTTGACGCTCATCTGCACGGCCTCGAACACGTCGCGGCCCGCCAGGTCGATGGCCGTGGCCATCTTGAAGTCGAGCGTGATGCTGGCTTTCTGCGCAGACACCAGCGCGTGTACCACGTTGGCCACATGTCCGCCGGCCAGGTAGTGTGCCTCCAACTCGTTGGAATTTAGCGTCAGCCCGGCCTTCGTGCCCTCGATCATCGCCGAAACGATGGTTGAAGGCGGCACCTTGCGCCAGCGCATAAGGATGAGTTGCAGAAGGCTGATGCGGACGTTGGAAACCAACGCCGAGAACCACAGCCCCACGGGCACGAAATAGAGGAAAAAGCTCAGCGCGATGATTACCACCACGCCTACAAGTACGATCAGTCCTAAATCCATAGTTTTTTAAAGGTTTATTTTTTTGACTATTACGTTGAAATTATCGAATCCGGTCACTTCGACCCCTGAGCCCTGGTCGATATATGCGTCGATACCTTTGGCCTCGAACGTTTCGCCGCCCAGGCGCACCTTGCCCATCGGCGCAAGGCGGGTGATCGCCACTCCGCGATCGCCTATGGCGACGCTGTTTTCGGGCACGGGCATCGAAGTACCCCCGATATTGTCCTTAAGTGAAAAGCGCTCCCAGGTCTTGGCGCGCAGTGCAAGCACTACGCTAATTATCGCCACCGCGACGGCCACCCCTAACGCGGCGAACCCGCCGGAAGAACCATAGCGCGCAAAGGCGATCCATACCGCGGCGGCGTCGGCAACCAGGGCGCAGACCCCCGCGACCGAGAAGCCCGGAATGAGCACCATTTCAGCGACTATGAGCAGCGCGGCGATTATAAGCAGGGCGACGATGAGCCACATGGCGAATGATTTTGCGTGAAGGTAGCGATTATTTTTTTGTAAGCCCCAATTTATGTCCCATAAGGCGCTCTTTAGTTTCGAGGTAGCGCTCATTGTATTCGTTGGGGGCGATCACGATCGGCACGATCTGGGCTATCGAGAGGCCGTAGCCTTCGAGCGCGGCGCGTTTCTGGGGGTTGTTGGTCATAAGTCGCATGCGGCTGATGCCCATTTCACGAAGGATGCTCGCAC
>JAVBOL010000032.1:0-18231 GCA_031550615.1 Rikenellaceae bacterium
ACTTCGAGCACCAGGGGCAACTCGCCCTCGCGCGCCACGTGCAGCGCGTCATGGATGGCAGGGAGCTCCATACGCCCCTCGCCGTGCCCGAAACGCACGTCGACTACCGGGCCAATCACCTGAGTTATAATTCCTTTACCATCCATATGTAGCTGTTTTTATTAACGTAAATGCAAATATACATTTTTAAATCCGAATATCAGCACACGCAAATGCGTTCTTTTTCAACAAACGAGCCTTCCGGTGAGCGTGGCCGAGGTGCAGGAGGTGACCTTAACCATGACATAATCCCCCGGGGCTATCTCCCCGTCGGTATCGCGGTCGAAGACGACCACCTTGTTCTGCGACGTGCGACCGAAAAGGCGGTTGGCGCTGCGTTTGCTCGACCCCTCGACCAGCACCTCGAAGGTGCGGCCCACGTCGCGGCGGTTGCTCGCCAGGGAGAGCTCGTTCTGCAGGTTTATTATCTCGGTCAGGCGCGCGGTCTTCACCTCGTCAGGCACATCGTCGGGCATCGTGCGGGCGGCTTTCGTACCGGGACGCTCCGAGTATTTGAACATGAAAGCGAACTCGTAACCCACCTCGCGCATCAGCGAGAGCGTGTCGGCGTGGTCCTCCGGCGTTTCGGTGCAGAACCCGGCGATCAGGTCGGTCGATATGGCGCAATCGGGCAAACGCAAGCGTATGGCGGCGATGCGGTCGAGGTACCATTCGCGTGTGTAGCGGCGGTTCATGATCTGAAGCATGCGCGTCGAGCCGGACTGCGCGGGCAGGTGGATCGACCGGCAAATATTGGCGTGGGCTGCCATCGTTTCTATAACCTGATCGCCCAGGTCCTTGGGATGCGAAGTGGCGAAGCGCACGCGCAGTCGGTCAGACGCCCCGGCGACCATCGACAGCAGGGCGGCGAAATCAATATCGTCCCATTTATATGAATTGACGTTCTGCCCCAGCAGCGTAACCTCTTTATATCCGGCGGCGAGTATCTCGCCCACCTCGCGCATAATGGTCTGCGGCGGGCGGCTGCGCTCGGCCCCGCGCGTGGAGGGCACCACGCAGTAGGAGCAGAAATTATTGCAGCCCCTCATGATCGAGATAAACGCGCTCACCCCGTTCGCATCGAGCCTCACGGGCGAGATCTCGGCGTAGGTCTCCTCGCGAGAGAGCAGCACGTTGACCCCCTTGTCGCCCCCGGCGGCTGCGCGCACCAGCGAGGGCAGATCGCGGTAGGCGTCGGGCCCGGCCACGATATCCACGGCCGGTTCGCGCTCGATGAGTTGGTCCTTCAGGCGCTCGGCCATGCAGCCGATGATACCCACCAGCGTGCCGGGGCGCTTGCGTTTATAGCTGCGCATCTCCTTCAGCCGGTTCCAGATGCGCGCCTCGGCGTGGTCGCGGATCGAGCAGGTGTTTATGAATATGACGTCGGCCTCGGCGATATTGCCTGTGTGGAAATAGCCTTCGCCCTGCATCAGCGAAACGACCACTTCGCTGTCCGCCACGTTCATCTGGCATCCGTATGTTTCGACGTAGACTTTGCGTCCGTCGCCCTTCAGTGGGCGTATGTTTTTGTAATCCATAACTTTCTACATATAAACAACCACTCCCAAAACGCCCGAAAGTACGATCAGCACGATCGGATTGACCTTCAGCACCGATGCCGCGAAAGCCGCCCCGAAGAAAGCCCAGCTCCGCCAGTCGGGGAACGTCCCGGGCGTGAGCAGCAACAGCGCCGCCGCCCCGATCATGCCAAGCATCATGGGCTGCATGCCGCGCATAGCCCCGGCGATCAGCGCATTGCCGCGCACCTTCATATAAAAATGCGTGAGCAGCAACATGATCGTCAGCGCGGGCAGACATACGGCCACCGTCGCCAGCAGGGAGCCCCAGACACTCCCCGTCACGGTATATCCTATATATGTGGCGCTGTTGATCGCTATCGGCCCGGGGGTCATCTGCGATATGGCGATTATGTCCGTAAGTTCGGTGTCCGATATCCAGCCGCGCTGCACCACCACTTCGTTGTGTATGAGCGAGAGCATGGCGTATCCCCCGCCGAAGCCGAAGAAACCTATCTTGAGGTAGCTGTAAAGCAGTTGCAGGTATATCATCGCCCGAGGGTTTTATACCACGTCCACGCCATTCCGCCCAGCGCCCCGGCGATGATGAAATATATAGGCGTCAACCCGAAATACCACACGGCGAGGCATGCCGCCACGGCCATTGCGATGCGCCATGCGCCCATACCCTTGGCCAGCGACCACAGGGGCGCCAGGATAAGCGCCACCACCGCCGGGCGCATCCCTTCGAGGGCTGCGGCGGCGACCCTATTGTCCCTTATGCTGCTGAAATAGACCGCAACGGCCAATATTATAAAGAACGAAGGCAGCACCACCCCGGCCAAAGCCGACAGCGCGCCTTTGATCCCCCGGGCGCGGTAACCCACGAAGACCGCCGCGTTAAGCGAGATAGGCCCCGGCGCGCTCTGCGCAAGCACCAAAAGTTCGAGGAAATGGTCCTGCTCGACCCATCGGCGGCGGTCGACCACTTCGCTCTTAATGAGGGGTATCATGGCGTAACCCCCGCCGAAGGTGAATGCCCCGATCTTGAGGAACGACCAGAAAAGCGACCGCAAACGGCATGCGCCGCCTTCACAGGCGGGCGCTGCAGCGGCTTTTCTTACGCTTCTCAGGCATCGCATCAGCGGTCGAACTTGCGGTGGGTGAGTTTCATCACACCGTCGATAAACGAGAGCGGGTGTGTGGGGTTGCCGGGCACGTACAGGTCCGGGGTATGGTCGTCGAAAAACGAGCGGTCGAGGCCCTCGCCGCCGCTCCATATACCGCCCGAGATAGCGTCCGCACCCACCGCGATAAGCACTTTCGGCTCGGGGATCGCCTCCCAGCAGGTGCGCATCGCCGCAGCCATATTCCTGGTCACGGGCCCCGTAACGACCATGCCGTCGGCATGGCGCGGCGAGGCCACGAACTCTATGCCGTAGCGCGAGAAGTCGAAATTTACGTTCATCGAGGCGTTGAGTTCCATCTCACAGGCGTTGTCGCCCCCTGCGCTCACCTCGCGCAGCTTGAGCGCGCGGCCGAAAAGCCCCGGGATAACCTCCCTTACCGCCGAGCGCTCGAAGTGCACGCGTCCCGCCGACGAGGCGCTCATCACGAGGTCTTCGCGGTGTGTGGCGGCCATGCGGTGCCATGTGGAAAACTCGATATATTGAGGCGCCATGCGGGCGCACTCGCCGCAGAAGATGCAGCGTCCCAGGTCGATAGAAAGCTCATCCGCCGCCCCTATCGCCCCCGAGGGGCACATGGCGGCGAGTGAGGACACGACCTTTTTTGTCGCGCCGGGCGTGATGAGCGGCACGCCGCGGTACGGTGCGGGTACGCTCGCCGCCGCGAGGTCGCGTATCCACTGGGTGCGGTGGCTGCGCAGTATTTTCAGTTTTTCCAGGAACATACGCTATAGATCGTGGCCACAATACGACAAATTAAAACTCTTGTTGCAGACCGGGAAGTCCGATATTCCCCCGCCCCGCACGCAGAGCGCCAGCGCCAGCCAGTTATGCACCGAGGGGTCTTTTATCTTGTACCCCGCCAGCGCGCCTTAGGAGTCGGTCAGGGCCCTGTGGCACACTTCGCCCCTCCACCCCTCGACCAGCGAGAAACTGAGCGACGAGGCTTTCAGCCCTGTCTTGTAATCGGGCGCGGGGACCTCGGCGCAGAGCGCCAGCAAACGTCCTATATACGAGGCCGACTGGGCGACCTCGCGGATGCGCTGCGTAAGGCGCGACATCACGTCGCCCTGCTCGTGCAGTACGGGATCGTGCCGAAGATGATCCGCCCAGACCCCCCTGGGATGGCTGTGGCGCACATCGCGTGCCAAACCGCTCGCGCGGGCGGCCATTCCCACCGCGCCTATGCCCTGCGCCTGCCATAGGGTCAGCCGACCGCACTCCTCGAAACGCGAAAGTACCGATGGGGCGCTCTTCAGGTCGGCGGCCACCTCGGCGAAGCGGCGGTCAACGTCAGCCACATTGGCGAGTATCTCGGCGGCCAATGCGCCGTCTATGCTGCACCACGAGCCGCCCGGGCGCACCATTCCCTTGCCGAAACGGTTGCCGCAGATGCGCTGCGAAGTGTTTATGATTATCGTACGAAGCGCCTCACAGGCCACCTGTCCCAATTGGTAGGCCACGTCGCCGCACAACGCGCCCACGTCTGCCAGGTGCATCGCCATGCGCTCCAGTTCCAGCCCTATCGCCCTCTGCGCGTCCAACGCCACGGGGGCTTCGAAACCAGCCAGGCGCTCGACGAGCTCGGCATACGCCGTGGCGTGCGCAACGGCGCTGTCGCCGGCCACGCTTTCGGCCAGGCAAACCCGTTTTACCGCGCCGGAGCGACACATCAGATCCTCGACCCCGCGGTGCTGGTAGCCCAGCGCGATCTCAAGGTGCAGCACCTTCTCGCCGTTGCACACGAAGCGGAATGCGCCCGGCTCGATGATCCCGGCGTGGATAGGCCCTACGTTGACCTCGTGCAGCGCGTCGCCCTCTATCGAGTAGAATGGATAGTTATCCTGCGTCGCCGACTGATCCACGCGCGTGGCCTGGTAGCGCAGCGGCTTGGGCCAGGGATGCCCCTCGAAGATTATACCGTGCAACTCTGCCATTTCGCGCTCGAAGGGGTGCGCTTCGAGGCACTGCGCGCTCACCGAGGCAAGTACTGCCCCAGGCACGCACTTATGCGCCCCGATCAGTATCTCGCCTGTCATATCGTCCGCCACGAGCGCCACGGCAAGCAGCCCTTTGCCGTAAGGCAGCGCCGCGTAATTGGCGAGGTGCCGCTCACGGCTGTCGAGCATCGCACACAGCGACCCGTAGAACCCGTCATATCCGAAAACCGGGATATCCGCCACGGGCACACTTCCCGCACGGTTTGTCACGCCGAGCCACTTCATAGCACTATGGTGTTGATAAGTTCGACAAGGGCGTTCCATTGCCAGAGTCCCAGCACGGCGGCAACGACCACCAGCGCGACAGGCAACCACTTATAGAAACCTCCGGCCGGGGGCGTCGCCACCGCCGCAGTGGGTTTATAACACATCCTGAGCACGCGCAGCAGCAGGTTATAGATAACCACGCAGACCAACAGCGCCATGACCGCCACCAGCCACCATTTCCCGGCAGCGGCGGCCGCCCCGAGGATCATCATCTCGGAAATGAACAGCGGCGAAGGGGGGAAAGCGGCCAGCAGCAGCGTAATTATCAGCATAGTCGCCGCCCCGGTCTGGTCGGAGAGCATATATCCGCCGATCCGGTTTATGCGGTACGTGCCATAGGTCTTGCCCACGCGCGCCATCTGCAGGAAAGCGGCGGACTTGATAAGCGTGTGGGCGGTAAGGTGCAGCAGGGCGGCGAAAACCCCCACCCCGCCTACGCCCAGGCCAATAAGCACCACGCCCATGTTCTCCACGGTCGAATAGGCCAACAGGCGCTTGTAATTATTGGTGCGGCGCATAAAAAGCACGCCCAGCAGCATCGAGCACACCCCGGCCACGACCATCACATTGCAGATCCACGGATAGATCTCCGACCCTGCGAATAGCTTCATCGCGCGGTACAGGGCCACGAAACCTCCACTCACCAGCGCCGTGGATATAAACGCCGAGGCTGGCGCGGGGGCTGATGAGTTGGCGTCAACGCCCACGGTATACAGGGGGAAGAATTCGGCCTTGCAACTGTAACCCACAAGGATAAACAGGAAGGCGAGTTTCATATAGAGGGGATTGCCCCCGCTTACGGCCTGTGCCATGGCGGCGTATGATAGGCTGCCGTCGGTGGCCGCCGTGCTGAGCAGCAGTATACCCAGGTAGGCCACCGCGATGCCGGTCGAGCAGACGAAAAGGTACTTCCACGTGGCTTCCAGGCTGCGCGGCGTGCGCCGGTGGTAGACAAGCCCCGCCGTGCAGAGCGTCGTAGCCTCGGCGAACACCCAGGTAACGACCACGTTATCGGCGAAATAGAGCCCCGAGACCGCCACGCACAGCAGCATCAGCCACAGGTGGTAATAGGTCCACGCGCGGTCATCCTCGCGGTCAAGGTACGCGAATCCCGCAAGCATCACCGCCGGCGTCACCAGCGCCATCAGGCAAAACACCAGAGTGCCCAGGGCGTCGAAACAGAACATCCAACTCCCCGAGCCCATGCCGCCGGTCGCCACCCACACGGCCAGCGCGGCCTGGACGGCGCAAAATGCCATGCACACGACACGCCTGAGGCGTCTGCCGGGAACCACCGTCACGCTCAAAGCCACCAAAAGGGCCGTTATGAAATACACTGTCATCATGGCCGGTCAGTCTTTGAGGTCGGTGAGCTTTTCAGAGTCGACAACGTGCATCCCCTCGCCGAGTTTGCTTAAGAACAGCCCCAGCATCAGTACGCTCATCAGAAGGTCCAACAGCACGGCGATATTTATAAGGAAAGGCATATGCACCCCCACCGCCATGGAAAACAGGAACACCCCGTTCTCGATGACCAAAAACCCGACCAGGTGCGAGAACATCCGCCGGCGCATGGTAATGAGCGTCAACCCGCCCAGAAGCGCGTAGAGCGACACCCCGAAGAATATCTTATTGACCGTTTCGTCGGCCACATATATCGTCACCACGACGCTCGCCGCAAGCGCCAGCATCGAAAAGAGCAGCGAGGAGAACTGGCTGCGCCCGAAAGCCTCGATACGGTTGATGCGCGTGCGGCGTATGATGCGCATAAGCAGCGCCGGCACGAGTACAGCCTTGAATATCAGCGTTTCCGCCAATATGAACACGAGTTCGCCCACGCCTCCGCCGTGCAGCCTCAGAAGGGCTATCACGGCCAGTATCACCCCTTGCAGGGCGACCAGCACGGCGAAATGGCGGTAGCGTTCGGTGATCGAGAAGTAGACCAGCGTCACCACGTATAATATTATCAGCGACGGTATCATGCCAGGGGTATATTACTGCGGATCAGCAGCGCCACCATGAACGTGAGCAGCACCACCGCCAGGATGGACAATATATAGGTCGCGTTGCGGGTCATGCGGTTGCGCGCCCTGAGCGACTCGGTCGCCGCGACGGCCACGGCCACGGCCAGCGCGGCGGCAACGGCGACAAAGAAACTGTTGGAAACCAACGCCGCCACGGCATTCCCGGCCAGCATGGCCAGCGCCGCGCCCTTGAGCCACCCGGACATGGTTATCATGCCCAGGTCGACGCCCGTGTAGTCGAGCACCATCACCTCGTGCACCATCGTCAGTTCGAGGTGCGTGCGGGGGTCGTCCAGCGGCACGCGCCCCGTTTCGACCGTGAATATGTTATAGAGCGCATAGAAAAGCATCAGCCCTACGATTATCATCTCGGCGCCCACTCCGGCGGTCCCGACGAACATCGCCCCGAAACTGGTCATGCCCGTTATCATGGCCAGCGTCCCGGCGATGAGCATCATGGCCGGCTCGGCCAGCGCCCCGTAGAGCGCTTCGCGGCTTGCGCCCATGCCCTCGAAACTGCTGCCCGTATCGAGCGCGGCAAGCACCAACGCCATGCGCCCGGCGGCAAGCAGGTAGCAGAAAGCCACCACGTCGCCTTTAAACGAAAGCATCGGCGTGAAATACCCGACAGGCATCAGCAACGCCGCCGTGAGCGACGAGGCCAGGCACACCGCCGGGGCCAGGCGCGTTATAAGTGTGGTCACAGGCGAATATACCGACCCCTTGCGCAGCAGCAGCGACAGGTTGCTCACATGCTGGAAAAAGCTCACCCCGCGCCGTCCGGCCATTACGGCCCTCAGGCGGTTGACCACGCCAGGGATCAGCAGCCCGAGCGTGAGGATCAGCATCAATGAAGTCAGTCCCCTCATCAGATCAGCGAAAAAAGTGATAACAGCAGCACCAGCAGCAAAAACAGCAGTGCATACAATATATAGTTATTGACCTTGCCCGTGCGCATGCGCATCACGCGACCGTTCACGACCCTGAGCAGTTCGACCCACCATTGCCCGATGAGCGAGGCTATGCGGTCTGCGCGGCGTATGCCGAATGTGCGCCCGTCGGGAAATATATCCTCCTCGCCCGGTGCAGCGTCGCCCGCCTGTGTGCCAGAGAGCGCGGGCGCGACGCTCTGCAACCCCTCGGCGTACGACTCGCCGGTGTACTGCATCCGTCCGGTCGGCGCTCCGTAGCCGCATCCCCATGTGGGCGAAACGCCCTGTGGACGGCGGCGCAAAACCGCCCGTTTGATAAAGTAAAGCAGCAGGGTGAAGCCCACGAAAAGCCCCGCCACGACGGATATCGAAAAAACGTCGCCCGAAATGAACCGCCACGCCGTACCGGTAGCCACGGCGCCTGTCACCTCGCCCGCGGCGGATATAAACCCGCGCATAAACGCGAATGGGAACAATCCCGTCGCCACGATCCCCAGCGCGGGGATTCCCATCGCGGCAAGGCGCAGGGCGTCGACCTCTCTGGCATGCTCCACTATGGGAGTGCGCGCATTCCCGAGGAACACAACCCCGTAGAGTTTGGTGAAGGCGATAAAGACCACTCCGCCGATAAACGACAGGGAGAGTATCCCCGCCGCGCCGAGAATGGCCTGCCACCCATCGGGGAGCACGTCGAAAAAGCCGTAATATATCATAAACTCCGAAACGAAGCCGTTAAGGGGAGGCAGCGCGCAGATCGCCACCGTGGCAGTCAAAAACAGCGCGGCGGTCGCCGGCATGCGTTTGGCCACCCCGCCCAGGCGCTCGATAGCGGTCGTATGCACTGCTGTCTGGATATTCCCCGCGCCCATGAACAGCAGCGTCTTGAACAGCGAGTGGTTAAGGGCGTGCATCAACGCCCCCGCCATGGCGCACAGCGGCAGCAGCGAGTCGTTCATCGCCCGACCGATCATCGCCGCGCCGACGGCCAGAATTATTATGCCTATGTTCTCGATGCTCGAATAGGCCAGCAACCTTTTTATATCGTTCTGCACGGCGGCCAGCAGCGCGCCCCACACCCCGGTCACCACGCCCGCCGCGAAGAGTACGATCCCAGCCGTAAGCAGCTCCGCGTGCATGAAAGAGCAGACGCGGACGATGCCGTAGACGCCCATTTTTATCATCACCCCGGACATGAAAGCCGACACGTGCGACGGCGCGGCGGGATGGGCCTCGGGCAGCCACGTGTGCAGGGGGAACATACCCGCCTTCATCCCGAAACCTGCCACGAAAAGCAGGAAAAGCGGCAGGGGTTTATAGAGCGCGAAATAGAACGCCAGCGAGTCGAAAGACGCGGGCAGCCCTTTGGCCGCCACCGTAACGAAAGCCGAGAGCAGCAGCACGAAACCCACGTGCATCATAACCAGGTATGAGAGCGCGGCGCGGCGCGTGGCCTGGCGCCCCGCATCGAAGAGTATCAGCACGAAAGAGGCTATGGTCATCAGCTCCCAGCACAGAAGGAAGCCGTAAGCCCCCCGGCACACCACCACGCCCAGCATGGCGAAGAACATCACCGGCAGGGCCGTATAGTGCAGCGAGAGGTGGGCGCGGGCGGCCTCGGGCGAATGGGCCCGCAAATAACCGCGCGAATAGAGCGTAACGGCCACGCCTCCCAGCGAGATAATCACCGCGAATATCGCCGAGAGGGCGTCCATGCGGGCGGTTTCCACTCCACGGAGCGTCCGGTAGCTCCACTGGGCGGCCTCTCCGCCCGAGAGCACGGGTAACGCCACGGCCAGGGCTATCGCAGCCCCCGCCGCCACCAAAGCCAGCGAAAACCACACCTTGGCACGCCGGGGCACGAAGGCCACAAGAGGCGAAAGCAGCGCTAAATAAAGAAGATAGGACACTTTTGAGAAAATTATGAATTATGAATTATGAATTCATAATTTATTTATTCTTGCCCCCGCCGAACAGCGAGAAGTGCACGTAACGTTTCGGGTTGGTCTTCAGGTCTTCCAGCAGCAGGTTAAGGGACGAGGATGCCGCGCAGAGCGAATCGTAAAGCGCCTGGTCGTTGAGCAGCTTGCCCGCCGTGCCCTGCCCCGAGTTGACGCGGGCGAGCATCTGCTCGAGCGATGCCATGCCCGAGGAGAGGTCGTCCACCGCCTGGGGTATTTTGGGCGATGCGAGGGTCTTGCTGAGCGTCTCCATGTTGGCCACCATGCCGTCGACCTTGGGCCCCGCCGCGGCGAGGCTGCGCGAGAGCGAGTTGAGGTTGCGGATCGTGCCTTCGAGGTCTTTCGCCTCGGCGCTTACCACACCGTCCAGCGTGGTGCTTATGCTGGCCACGTTACCCAGCGTGGTGGCTATATTGGCCTGGTTTTCCGCCAGTATCGCGTTCAGGGTCGAGAGCGTCGCGGTGATCTGGTTGACTATCGCGTTGGCCTTGGCCTTGATATATTCCATCTCGGAGCCCGCCATTTCGAGCAGGTCTTTGTCCGCCTTCGAGAAGAGCGTGTCGCCCTTGTCGAGGTAGGTTTCAGAGTCGCCCATAACGATCTCGATGGCCTTGCCGCCCATCAGCCCGTCCGAGAACATGCGCGCGCTCGAATTGTCCGGGATGTTAAAGCGCGACTTTATGCGCAGTTGCAGCACGATCTTGTGCGACTTGTCGGGATCGAAGCTCATTTTCTGCACCACGCCCACCTTATAGCCGTTTATCACCACCGGCGAGGAGGGTTGCAGTCCGCCCACATGGTCATAGACGGCGTAATAGGTCTTGGTGCCACGGATCAGGTCCGTGCCTTTGATGAAGTTGATGCCCCAATAGAGCACGGCGATCATCGCCACGGAGAAAATTCCTATCCGCGCCTCGCGCCTTATCTTTATTTTTGCCATAATCAGTTGGAAGTCAATTTTATCGCCTCGGCCACAGTGATTGGTTGCCCGTCGAGGAACGCCACAAGGAAGCAATCTTTGGTCACCCTGCGCGCCTCGGCCAGCCGGGCGTTGGCGTCGCGGTAGGTGAAACACTCGTATACGAAATATTTATAGTAGGGCTCGATGCGCTTCTCGAACACCTTGCCTTTCCACACGCCGAAAACGGGATCGTTGACAGAGAGTTTCTTTGTCGAAATGCGGACCTGCACCGCAAATGTCACGCCGCTGCCCCGCTGCGCGGCGGGCGCCGGTGCGGTAACGGCAGGGGTCGAAGGGGTTGCGGGGGTCGAAGGAACGGCAGGGGCTGCGGGAGCTGCGGGAGCGGCTGGTTTCTCCACTGGCTTCTCCGCGGGTTTATCCGCGGGTCTATCCACCGTCGAGGCAGGTTTTTCGACCGGTTTCCGGGCCGGCTTTCCCTCCGCGGCGGGTTTCGCCGCCGGCTCTGCGGCAGCCACCGTCACCGGTTTATCCGCCGGCGCGCCGTTGCCCGTGTCGAGCACTATACAATTACCGGCACCCTCCAGGCGCGTCTTATAGGCGCTGAAAGCGTTGAACAGACAGCGCGCATATTTCTCGCACCCGGCCTGTGAGGCCATTATCTTTATATCCTGCGCATTGTTGATAAACCCCAGCTCGGTCAGTATCGCGGGCATGGCCGGATACCACAGCACAAGGAAGCCGGCCTCCTTGACCCCGCGGCTGGGCAGCCCGATATTCGAGCTGTACTGCTCCTGCACCGAGCTGGCCAGGGCCATGCTCTGTTCGCGGTGCGAATACTGCATCAGGTTGAACATTATCAGCGACTCGGCAGATCCGGGCTGGTAACCCTGGTACTTGGTCAGGGGGTCTTCCTCGAATTTGATAACATCATTCTCACGCATCGCCACTTCGAGGTTGGCCGCTCCCTTGGTCGTACCCATTATGAACGTCTCGGTGCCCGACGGCGCGGTCCCGCGCGTGGCGTTGACGTGCACCGACATAAAAAGGTCGGCGCCGGCCTTGTTGGCTATGCGGCCACGCTCGTCGAGTTCGACGAACACGTCGCTCTCGCGCGTGTAGATCACCTTAAGTCCGGGATACTGCTCGTTTATAAGCGCCCCCAGGCGTTTGGCCACATCCAGCACGATGTCTTTTTCACGGTATGCGCCCCAGACGCAGCCGGGGTCTTTGCCTCCGTGGCCCGCGTCGATAACCACCGTGCGCACCACCTCCGCGGAAAAAGCGGCAGGGGTGAACGCCGCACACGCGACAAAAAGGAGGAACGCTGAAAGTTTAGCTGTACGGAACATTAAAAACTGCTTTTTTTTACCTACTTTTGCACGGGAAAAACGCCCGCCTGTATGGCACAAACCCCGTTTGCACCATATCGGCGACCGTTTTGCCGGCTTTGCCGGCAAAGATACCAAATATATCGCGAAGTTTGGCAAATTTTTTTAAAAAATACGTCTTTCCTTTAACGCTTACGGCGCTGGCCTGTTGGGTAGTGCTCGGCGGCGCCGGGGCCCATCCCGCGCGCACTCCACGCGCCCAGCGTGCCGTCGACCCCCTGCCGCAGGTCGACGTAAGCCCGGCGGACGACGCGGCGGCGGCTGAAAGGCAGAGCGCGGCGGACGAGAAACGCTTCGACTCGATACGCGACCGCGCGGACAGCGCCCTTTTCGTGCCGGCCAAGCCCCGCGACACGACCAAACGCAAAAAGGGTTTCCTGGACGAGCCCATAACGGGTAAGAACAAGGACTCGCTGGTCTACATGCCGGGCAAAAAGATGGTCTACATCTACGAGCAGGGCGACATCCAGTACCAGAAAATGAACCTCAAGGCCGACTACATACGTGTGGACATGGCCACCAAGAACGTGCTGGCCTTCGGTCGCATGGACTACACCGATTCGCTCAAACCCGCGCCCACGCGCCCTGAATTCGTTGAGAGCGGCAAGAGCTACACGATGGACACGATCCGCTACAACCTGGGCAGCGGCAAGGCCAAGATACGCAACGTGGCCACCCAGGACGGCGAGGGGTGGCTCATAAGCGACGACATCAAAAAGATGCCTGACAACTCGGTCAACGTGGCGCACGGCAAGTACACCACCTGCGACCACGTCGAGGCCCCGCACTTCTACCTGGCCATGACCAAAGGGCGTTTCGTCCCGGGCAAGGACGGCAAGCCGGGCAAGATCATCTTCGGCCCCTCGTACCTGGTGTTCGAGGATGTGCCCATCTATTTCCTGGCGCTGCCTTTCGGCTTCTTCCCCCAGATGAGCGGGCGCAACTCTGGTTTCATCGTGCCCGAATACGGCGAGGAGTACAACAAGGGCTTCTTTTTGCGCAACGGAGGTTACTACTTCGCCTTCAACGACTATATCGACGCCACCGTCACGGGCGGTTTCTACACGCTCGGGTCGTGGGAGGCCAACGCCGCGACGCGCTACCTGAAAAAATACAAATATTCCGGCAACTTCTCATTCCGCTACTCGAAGGACAAGATCGAAGACCAGCTCAACCAGAGCAACTTCCAGGTGCAGTGGTCGCACACCCAGGACCCTAAGTTCCGCCCCAACTCGACCTTTTCGGCAAGCGTCAACTTCTCGACCTCGGGCTACTCGAAATACGGCTCGACCACACTTAACGACTACCTCAACTCGCAGACCAGCTCCACGATAGCCTACTCCAAGCGTTGGGCGGGCAAGCCCATGTCGCTGTCCATGAACATGGCCCACTCGCAGAACTCGCGCGACAAGAGCATACAGCTGACCCTGCCGAACGTCAATTTCAGCGTGTCGCGCATCTATCCCTTCAAGCGCCGCGAGGTGATGGGCAAGGAGCGCTGGTGGGAAAAGATCGCGATGACTTACACCGGCACGATGCAGAACACGGTCGCCACCTACGACTCGCTTCTATTCACCGAAACGACGCTCAAGAACATGCGAAACGGCGTCAACCACCAGATCCCCGTGTCGGCGTCGTTCAACCTGCTCAAATACATCAACCTCTCGCCATCGTTCAACTACACCGAGCGGTGGTATTTCCAGAGCGTCGAGAGGAACTGGGACCCCACGACCAAATCGGTCATGCGCGGCGACACGACCTACGGCTTTAACCGCGTGTGGAATTACAGCGTATCCATGTCGACCTCTACGAAGGTCTACGGTACGTTCCTTTTCGGCAAAAACTTCCCCGTACAGGCCATCCGCCACGTGATGACCCCGGCGGCCAGCATCTCCTTCACACCGGACTTCTCCGATCCCAAATACGGCTACTACAAGGCGGTGCAGACCGACTCGACAGGCACTATCGGCTACTACTCCCCCTACGAGGGCAGTATATACGGCGTACCAGGGCGCGGCAAATCGGCTGCGCTCTCATTCAGCCTGGGCAACACCGTGGAAATGAAGGTCAAAAGCAAGAACGACACCACGGGCGTCAAAAAGATCAAGATCATAGACCAACTCTCGGCCAGCAGCTCGTGGAACTTCATGGCCGACTCGATGAACCTCTCTCCATTCTCCCTCTCGCTGCGCACGGCCAACCTGTTCGGCAACTTCGGCATCAGCCTGAGCGCGCAGCTCGACCCCTATGAGATAGTCCCCGGCCCCAACGGGCAGGGCGCGGTAAGGGTCAACCGCCTGATGTGGAAGCGCGGCAAGATAGGGCGCATCACCTCCACCGGCTGGTCCTTCGGCTATCAGTTCTCCAACAGCAAGAAGGCCGGCGGGGCTGTCAACGACTTCAACAGCAACATGCAGCCGGCAGCCGTGCATACCGACCCCAACTTCTTCGAGGACCAGGGGCAACTCTCCGCAGCCCAGCGCCGGGCGATGATGACTTCGCAATATTACGATTTCAGCATCCCCTGGAACCTGGGTTTCAACTACTCGCTCTCTTACTCCAAACAGGGCTTCGAGGCGCAGGTGACCCAGACGATGAGCTTCAACGGCAGCGTCAACCTGACCGACAAATGGGGTATCACCTTTTCGGGTGGCTACGACTTCGAAACGCGCAAGATCACACCTGGTATGATCAACCTCACGCGCGACCTGCACTGTTGGCAGATGAACTTCTCATGGATGCCTGTCGGCTTCCGCCAGAGCTGGAGCTTTAACATCGGGGTCAAATCGGCCATGCTCAAAGACCTCAAGTACGACAAGCGCAGTTCTTTCTACGACAACCTGTACGATTAACCTAAAAAACCGTTAATAGATGAAAAAAGCAATCTTTGCAATTATGGCAGTATGCGCACTCGCCGGATGCAAGCAGGGTAACCCGCTGCTCGAAGCATTCGACACCCCCTACCAGACCCCTCCCTTCGACAAGATATTGCCGGAGCACTACGAGCCGGCCTTCATCAAAGGCATCGAGCTGCAAAAGGCCGACGTCGAGGCGATCATAGCCAATCCCGAAGCTCCCACGTTCGAGAACACCATCGTAGCCCTCGACCGCGCCGGCGAGTTGCTCAACACCGTTTCGAATATCTTCTTCAACGTGCGCGAGTGCTGCGCGTCGCCCGAGCTGGACACGGTGGCCGTGCACGTGATGCCCCTGCTGACCCAGGCCTCCAACGACATAGCCCTCGACGAGCGCATTTTCGCCCGCGTGAAGCAGGTGTGGGATAACCGCGAGAGCATCGGCGAACTGACCCCCGAACAGGCGATGCTCCTGGAGAAGACCTATAAGGGCTTCACTCGCAAGGGCGCCAACCTCTCGGAGCAGGACAAGCAGACCTACCGCGACATAACCGAGGAGCTGGCCAACCTGTCGCTCTCCTTCAGCAATAACGCGCTCGCCGCGACCAACGCCTTCGAGATGTACCTCACAGAGGCCCAGGTGGCCGGACTGCCCGACTTCGCCAAGGACGGCATGGCCATGGAAGCCACACAAAAAGGCAAAGAAGGCAGCTACCTGCTCACGCTCAAAGCCCCCACCCTGAACGCCTACATGACCTACGCCACCGACCGCGATGTAAAAAAACAGGCATGGTTCGCCAACTCGTCGCGCTGCCTGGGCGGCGAGTTCGACAACAGCGACAACATCCGCCGCATCGCCGAGCTGCGCATGCGCATGGCCAACCTGCTGGGTTATGAAACATACGCCGACTACGCCCTCGAAGAGCGCATGGCCGGCGACCGCGCCACGGTCAACGCCTTCCTGGCCGAGCTGCTCGCCGCAACACGCCCCTATGCCGACAAGGACATGGCCGCCGTGCGCGCCTACGCCGCCGCGAACGGTCTGCAGGGCGAAATGATGCCCTGGGACTGGGGATACTACCAGGAAAAACTCAAGGAAGAGAAATTCTCTTTCAACGAAGAGGCGGTAAAACCCTACTTTCAACTCGAAAAGGTACAGGAGGGCATCTTCGCGCTGGCCGACAGGCTTTACGGCCTCACCTTCAAGCTCAACCCCGAAATCCAGGTTTTCCACCCCGAAGTTTCGGCCTATGAGGTTTACGACGCGTCGGGACGCATGATGGCGATCCTGTACATGGACTTCTTCCCCCGCGACAGCAAGCGCGGCGGAGCGTGGATGACCAACTACCGCGAACTTTACGTCGACGCACAGGGCAACGAGAAACGCCCCCTGGTGTCGCTGACCTGCAACTTCACCAAACCCACCGCCACCGCCCCGTCGCTGCTCACCTTCGGCGAAGTGGAGACCTTCCTGCACGAATTCGGCCACTGTCTGCACAGCATCCTCTCCGAAGGAACCTATATGTCCGTGACGGGCACCAACGTCTACCGCGACTTCGTGGAGCTGCCCTCGCAGATCATGGAGAACTGGGCCTCGGAGAAAGAATTCCTCGACATGTGGGCTGTGCACTACCAGACCGGTGAAAAGATGCCCGCGGAGCTGATCGAGAAGATCGTCGCCGCACAAAACTACCTCGCCCCCTACCTGTCCGTGCGCCAGCTCTTCTTCGGGATGGACGACATGGCATGGCACTCGATCACCGCACCCGTGACCGAGCCTGTGGACCAGTTCGAGAACCGCGCGACCAAAGGCGCGCAACTGTTCACACCGCAACCCGGCACCTGCGTGGCCACTTCATTCAGCCACATCTTCCCGGGCGGTTACGCTGCTGGATATTACAGCTACAAGTGGTCCGAAGTGCTCGAAGCCGACGCTTTCGAGGCGTTCAAAGAGGCCGGTATCTTCAACCCCGAGGTGGCCGCGCGTTTCCGCACGCTGCTCTCCAAGGGAGGCACGGAAAAGCCTATGGAACTTTACAAAGCCTTCCGCGGACATGAGCCCAGCAACAAGGCGCTGCTTCGCAAGATGGGAATAGAGGTCAAGTAGTCGCGCTTGGGTTGGCTGCGCGTATCGCACGATACGCACAGCGAAGCTTTTATCTTTTAACAATAAAGGCGGCCAAAGGCCGCCTTTATTGTTACATAACTATCTGCACCATCACCGGATAATGGTCAGACGGGGTTCGCGCCCGACAGTTGCGGTAAACAGGTTCGGCGGGAGAGGCCACCGCCTCGCGTACCCCGTCCTGGTCCGTGTCGCTCCAGTAAAAGTCGGTGAGCACGCCGTAACGTTTGACCTCCACCCCGCGCGTTACGAATATATGGTCGATGCGGCTTGCGGTGCGCGAGTCAGGCTCGAAGCTGTTGAAGGTGCCGTTCCACGCCATGCGTACCGGGGCAAGCCCGTAACAGTCGCGCAGCACTCCGCCGCTCACCATCGTGGCGTAGGCCTCGCTGTTCTGGTCGACGTTGAAATCGCCCATAACAATTGCCGTGGCATCGTCGCCGGCCAACTCCGCGATGCGCTCTATTATCATCTCCGCGCTCTTGCTGCGCGCCACCACGCCCACATGGTCGAAGTGGGTGTTGAAGAACAGGAATGTCACCCCCGTCTGTTTATCGCGGAATTCACCCCAGCTGCAAATTCGCTCGATGCGCGCGTCCCAGCCGGGCAGCGGTTTGTCGGGGGTTTCGCTGAGCCAGAAATGGCCCGAGCGCAGCATGTCGAAACGTTCGGTCTTGTAGAATATCGGCGAATATTCGCCCTTTTGCTTCCCGTCGCTGCGCCCCACCCCGGTGTAGGCATATCCGGGCAACCCTGCGAGCATATCGTCCAGCTGGCGTTTGAAGACCTCCTGAGCCCCGAAAATATCGAAGTCGTGGAAAAGTATCTGGCTGCAAATGACCGGGCAGCGCTGCTTCCAGCCGTTGCCGCTTAGCACGTCGTTCTTATTGTCCTGGCGTATGTTGTACGTCGCCACGCGCACACCCTGTGCCGCGGTGGCCCCGGCCAGGAGCAGCAATGCGGCAAATGCGATAATGTTCTTTTTCATAGTTTGGTTTTAAGGCAAAGTTAAAC
>JAVBOL010000005.1:0-73505 GCA_031550615.1 Rikenellaceae bacterium
TGCGGGCGGTGTTCACCAGCGTAGCGCCTTTGGGCAGGGTCATCAGCAGGTCGTAGCCTATCGAGCCTTTGGTCTGGGCGGTGGCGGGGATGTGCAGCGAGAGGTACTGGCTCTGCGAGTAGAGTTTCTCTATCGAATCGACAGGCTGCACTTCGTCTACCTCATAGACCGTGTTGTCGGTTATGAAGGGGTCATAGGCGATCACCTTCATGCCGAGTGCTTTACCGTAGCGCCCCACGATGCGTCCCACGTTGCCGTAGGCGTGTATGCCGAGGGTCTTGCCACTCAGTTCGGTGCCCGTCCCGGGGGTGAAGCGGTTGCGCGCCATGAAGATCATGAAGCCTATTGCCAATTCGGCTACAGCGTTGGAGTTCTGGCCGGGGGTGTTCATAACCACGATGCCTTTGGCCGAGCATGCTGCCAAGTCGACGTTGTCGTAACCCGCTCCGGCGCGCACCACGATCTTGAGCCTGGGGGCTGCGGCGACCACTTCGGCGGTCACTTTGTCCGAGCGGATTATCAGCGCGTCGGCGTCGGCGACAGCTGAGAGCAGGTCGGCTTGCGAAGCGTATTTCTCGAGCAGGGCGATCTGGTAGCCCGCGTCCTTTACTATTTTGGTTATTCCGTCGACCGCGGCCTTGGCGAAAGGTTTTTCGGTCGCAACGAGTATTTTCATCGGTTCGTCTATTAAAGAGTAAAATGTGACGGCCTTTTCGGCCTTGCGCTGCGCCGCCGGCGAATATGGATATGAAAGCGGCATGGCGTGGATTATTTTGCGTGTGCGGCTTCGAATTCCTTCATGCAGTCCACCAACGCCTGTACGCTCTCTTTAGGGAGCGCGTTGTAGGTCGAGGCGCGGAAACCACCCACCAGGCGGTGACCCTTGATGCCAACCATGCCCTTGCCTTTGGCGTAGTTGAAGAATTCGTCGGAGAGCTCTTCATAGCCCGGGGCCATCACGAAGCAGATGTTCATGCGCGAGCGGTCCTCTTTCTCGGCCGTGCCCACGAAGCACTTGTTGCGGTCGATCTCGTTGTAGAGCAGATCGGCCTTTTCGGCGTTGCGGCGGTCGATCTCCTTGACACCGCCGATGGATTTGAGCCATTTGAGCGTCTCCTTCATCACGAAGATGGGGAACACGGGAGGGGTGTTGAACATCGAACCATCCTTGATGTGGGTGCGGTAGTCGACCATCGTGGGGATGGTGCGCGACACTTTGCCCAGAACGTCTTCACGCACGATAACCACGGTCACGCCGGCGGGGCCCACGTTCTTCTGCGCGCCGGCATAGATCAGTGCGTATTTGGAAACGTCGACCGGGCGGCTCAGGATGTCGGACGACATGTCGGCCACCAGGTTTACGGGGCAGTCGAAATCGAAGTTGTACTCGGTGCCGTAAATGGTGTTGTTGGTGGTGATGTGCAGGTAGTCCAGGTCGGCTGGGATCTGGAAACCCTTGGGTATGTAGTTGAAATTCTTGTCTTCGGATGAAGCCACTTTTACGACTTCGCCGTACTGTTTGGCCTCTTTGAGGGCTTTGCCGGCCCACACGCCGGTGTTGATGTAGCCGGCTTTCTTTTCGAGCAGGTTGCAGGGAACTTCAAAGAACTGCGTACTTGCACCGCCGCCGAGGAACAGCACCTTATAGCCTTCGGGAATGTTCATCAGTTCAGTGAAAAGGGCGACAGTCTCGTCCATCACGGCTTCGAAATCCTTCGAACGGTGCGAGATTTCGAGTATCGAAAGTCCGGTACCTTCAAAATTAAAGATCGCTTTTGCTGCGCTTTCGATCGCCTCGCGCGGCAGGATCGACGGGCCGGCGCTGAAGTTGTGTTTTGTGCTCATACGTTTTCTCTCTTTCGAAATTATTTTAGACCCTACAAAGTTATTGTTTTTTTACTAAAATATCCGCTCAAATGTGATGTTTTTAACAACATATTTATATCGTGTTGTATGCTTGGCAAAAATGGTTAATTTTGCAGGAAATTCACATTATATGATAAAATCTATGACGGGCTACGGCAAGGCCGAAGTCGAGATCAACGGCAAGCGAATCAGCGCCGAAGTCCGCTCACTGAACAGT
This sequence comes from Rikenellaceae bacterium, assembly GCA_031550615.1. Classification (GTDB taxonomy): domain Bacteria; phylum Bacteroidota; class Bacteroidia; order Bacteroidales; family Rikenellaceae; genus JAVBOW01. The sequence continues at coordinate 2,084 of JAVBOL010000005.1, forward strand.
AAACAGCTGGACCTGAACCTGCGCATGCCCCAGGCGTGGCGCGCATGCGAGTACGAGGTGCGCCAGCGCATAGCGCGCGGAGCGCAGCGCGGCAAGGTCGATTTCTATATAACGGTCACCAGCGACGCGACCGTCGGGACGTGCATCAATCCCGAACTTTTCCGGGCATATTACGACCAGCTCGCCTCTTTGGGCATGGACCTCAGCGGCGAGGTGGCGCGCGCCCTGGCGATGACCGCCGTGCTGCGCATGCCCGAGGTGGTTTCGTCGGACTCGGACGAGATACCAGAAAGCGAACAGCTGGCGCTGCTGCAGACCGTGGAGAGCGCCATTGAGCAACTGGACGCCTTCCGCGCCCAGGAGGGCACGCAGCTCATGGCCGACATGCTCTCGCGCGTGGACCATATACGCGCGTTGAAGGATAGCGTGGGGCCCTACGAAAAACCGCGCGCCGAGCTCTACCGCAACCGCATCCGCGAGAATATCGCCTCGATGAACATCCCGGTGGACAGCAACCGCCTGGAGCAGGAGATGATCTTCTATATAGAGAAACTGGACATAACCGAGGAAAAGGTGCGTCTGGAAAACCATTGCAACTACTTCCGCGAGGTGGCGTCAACGGAGGAAAACGCGGGCCGCAAACTGGGTTTTATTGCACAGGAGATGGGCCGCGAGATCAACACCCTCGGCTCGAAGGCCAACGACGCCACCATACAGAAGATCGTGGTCGACATGAAGGACGAGCTGGAAAAGATCAAGGAGCAGATACTCAATATACTCTAAACGATGGCCGCAGACGGCAAACTGATAATCCTTTCCGCCCCCTCGGGCTCGGGCAAGACCACTATCGTGCGCGAGTTGCTGGGGCGATTCCCCGAATTGGAGTTTTCCATTTCGGCCACCAGCCGCGCCCCGCGCGGAGCGGAGCGCGACGGGGTCGACTATTACTTCCTCTCACCCGGGGAATTCGCCCGCCGTGTGGCCGCCGATGAGTTCGTCGAATGGGAGGAGGTCTACGCCGGGACGTGCTACGGCACGCTGCGCACCGAACTCGACCGCATCTGGGGCAAGGGCCACACCATAGTCTTCGACGTGGACGTCAAGGGCGGCGTGGCGCTCAAAGAGAGGTTCGGCGCGCGTGCGCTATCCATTTTCATTATGCCTCCCTCGATCGGGGAGTTGCGCAACAGGCTCACCTCGCGCGGCACCGACTCGACAGAAACCATCGACAGGCGCGTCGCGAAGGCCGAATACGAAATAGGCTTCAGTCCGCGCTTCGACAGCACGGTGGTCAACGACCGCCTCGAAGATGCCGTAGAGGAAGTTTCCGCCACTATCAGGGCTTTTATCCGATGAGCGATACCCTGTTATATTTTGGCTCTTTCAATCCCATACACCGGGGGCACCTCGACATAGCCCGTTATGCCGTCGCCAAAGGCTTGGGCGAGGTGTGGCTGGTGGTTTCGCCGCACAACCCCTTAAAGGAGGTTGACGGGCTGGCACCCGACGCCGACCGGCTGCGCATGGCCGAAATAGCCGTGACTAACGCCCATAACCATAAGATAAAAGTGTGCGACGCGGAGTTTTCGCTGCCGCGCCCCTCATATACCATCGACACGCTCAGGGCGCTACAGTCGCAGCATCCCGACAGGCGTTTTGCGGTGCTCACCGGAAGCGACGTTTTCGAGCAGTTCGACCGCTGGAAGGAATATGAGGCGTTGCTGGACGGTTACACCTTTTATGTATATCCCCGCGAGGGCTCCCCGGTGGGGGAGTATGCCGCGCGCGTAAGGATGCTCGACGACGCTCCGGCGTTGGAGCTCTCCTCCACCCAAGTGCGCGAAAGGCTCTCCCGCGGCGAGGATTGCTCTGCGATGCTCGACGTTGGTGTGCTCGATTATATCCGCACACGCGGGCTCTGGAGCGCGGCGGCCAACGAGGGTGCTGACCATCTCGAACGCGGCAAGCAGCTGCTAAGGCAGACCCGCCACGGCGAAGCCCTCAATGAGCTCTCCGAGGCGCTCAGGCTCGACCCGGCGCTGGAGGAGGCGCGCGGGCTGATCGAAATGACACAACAGATACTGGAATTCAAAAACTTCGACCTTTACAATCCATGAAAATGAATATTGCCCTGATGTGCGGCGGCGACTCGTCCGAAAGGGAGGTGTCACTTAATAGCGGCGCTTCGATGTCCGCCCATATAGACCCCGAGCGCTACGAAACCTACCTTATCGACCTGCAGGGTCGCGATTGGCGCTACACCGCCCCCGACGGCGAAGTGTGCCAGATCGACCGCAACGATTTCTCGATCACCGTGGCCGGTCGTAAGGTCATGCTCGAATATGCGCTTATACTGATACACGGCACGCCCGGCGAGGACGGCAAACTGCAGGGCTACCTCGATATGATGCGCATTCCCTATTCTTCGTGCGGCCTGACCACTTCCGCAGTTACGTTCGACAAGATCACCTGCAAGCGCTTCCTGGCCGGCCAGGGCATAGCGATGGCGCGCGAGGTGCTCGTGCGCAAGGGCGAAAGCGTCGATCCGCAGGCTATAGCCACGCTGTTGGGGCTACCGGTCTTCGTTAAGCCCAACGCCAGCGGAAGCAGTTTTGGGGTGACCAAGGTAAAGGATGCCGAAGGTATCCTGCCAGCCATAGATCACGCCCTGACGGAAAGCGACGTGGCGCTGATAGAGGAGTTCCTCGAAGGGCGCGAATTCGGCTGCGGGGTCATGGTCACGCGCGAACGCGAGATCACTCTGCCTGTTACCGAGATCATATCGAAAAAGGAGTTTTTCGACTACGAGGCCAAATATACGCCCGGCATGTCGGACGAGATCACCCCGGCGGATATACCCGATGAGCTCTCCGCCGAGATGCAGCGTCTCGCCATTGTCGCGTACAGGGCGTGCAACTGCCGCGGTGTGGTGCGCGTGGATTTTATCGTGCGCCGCGGCGTGCCCCACATGGTCGAGATAAACTCCGTGCCCGGCATGAGCTCGGGAAGCATCGTCCCCAAGCAGGTCGCCGCCGCAGGGATGACCATCAAGGAGTTTCTGACCCTTCTGATAGAAGACACGCGCCGATGATCGAGATAGATGGACATATCGTCAGCGCCGAGATAGTGACAACCCGCTTTTGTTGCGACCTGGCGGCCTGTAAAGGCATCTGCTGCGTCGAGGGCAACGCTGGCGCGCCGCTCGAAGAGGATGAGGCGGCGGTTTTGGAGAGTGAATACGAGGCCTACCGCCCATATATGACCCCTGAAGGCGTTGCGGCTATCGAAAAGGACGGATTCGCCGTGCTGGACCAGGATGGCGACCTGACCACCACGCTCGTCGGCGACGCCGAGTGCGCCTATTCCTTCCAGGAGGGCGGAGTGACGCTTTGCGCCATAGAAAAAGCGTGGAGGGATGGCCGCACGGCGTTTCCCAAGCCCATATCGTGCCACCTTTATCCCATCAGGCTCGTGCATTTCTCGAACGGCACTGTCGGGTTGAATTACCACCGATGGAGCGTCTGCCGCCCTGCGTTGTCGTGCGGCGCGGAGCACGGCATACCGATGTACCGCGCATTGAAAGAGCCTATAACCAGGCGTTTCGGCCAGGAGTTCTATAAGGCCCTTGAGGCCGCCGAGGATTATTTCAAATAAATATCTCGTCCGGGTACGCGACATCCGTAAGGAATAACCCTTGCGCCGGGGCGGAGCCGCTCGCCAGCGAACGGTCGCGCGAGGCGAGTATTTCGCCGAACCTTTCCGGAGTGATCTTTCCGCGTCCCACATCGACCAGGGTGCCGGTTATCGAGCGCACCATATTCCTTAGGAAGCGATCTGCCGCGATGGTGTAGATGAGATCGCCGTTCACGCTGTCCCACTGAGATTTAACCACCGTGCACATGTCTGTTTTGTTGGCCGAGTGCAACTTGCTGAAAGCGGTGAATTCATGGCATCCCAAGAGCATCCGGGCCGCACTGTTCATTTTATCCATATCCAGGTCGACGTAGTACTGCCACGTGAGCTGGCGGCGGAAGGGGTCCTTATGTTGCAGCAGGTAATATTTATACTCGCGGCGCAGGGCGTCGAAACGCGCATGCGCCTGGTCCTTCACCCGGCGTAGGCCGTGTACGGCTATGTCCTCGGGCAGCACCGAATTAAGGTGGTAAAGGAAATCCGCCGAGTCCAGCTCGACCGCCGCATCGAAGTGGGCGGTGTAGTGCGAGGCGTGCACCCCGGTGTCGGTGCGCCCAGCGCCGACTATCCCGGTTTCAGTGCGCAGCAGGGTGGACAACGCACCCTCGAGCGCCTGTTGCACAGATGGCGCGTCGGGCTGCCTTTGCCAGCCGTTATAGGCCGTGCCGCGGTATGAGAGGTCGAGAAAATAGCGCATGGTCGCAAAGGTAGCCATTTTTGCCCGGGCCAACCCATAATTCACAATTAATAATTCATAATTCCTTTGGAATTGCTATCTTTGTGAGAATAATTCCAGCGCAAAACAGATGAAAGCCGCACTTATCGGATATGGCAAAATGGGACGCGAGATCGAAAGACTCCTCATCTCGCGAGGCCACGCCATCCAACTCATTATAGATATTGACAATACGGGCGATTTGACGCCGGAAAACCTGCGCGGGTGCGACGTGGCCATCGAGTTCTCGGCGCCCTCTGCGGCATTTTCCAACGTGTGCCGCTGCATCGAAGCGGGTATTCCCGTGGTATGCGGCACCACGGCCTGGCTCGACCGTCTGGAGGAGGTTAAAGAGCTGTGCGCCAAAAATGACGGCGCGTTCTTCTACGCCAGCAATTACAGCATCGGGGTCAACCTCACTTTCCGCATCAACCGCATGCTCTCGCAGATGATGAACTCCTTCCCGGACTATGACGTGACGATAGAGGAGACCCATCACACCCAGAAAAAAGACGCCCCGAGCGGCACGGCTATCACCCTGGCCGAGGATATAGTGGCGTCCTTGGACCGTAAGCGCAAATGGGTGGGCGAACCCACGATCACGCCCGACCACCTTGGGGTGACCTCGGTGCGCCGCAGCGTAGTGCCGGGCACCCACGTGGTGACATACGAGAGCGCCCACGACTATATAACGCTGACTCACTGCGCCAAATCGCGCGATGGATTCGTCGAGGGGGCAGTCGCCGCCGCCGAATTCCTGGCCGGCAAACGCGGCGTTTTCACAATGGACGACCTTTTAAAATTCGATTAAGCATATATGGGATTCATCAGAGATCTGTGGCGCAACAAGTGGGTCAAATTCCTGCTCGTTTCGCTCGTTTACATACTTTGGTTCGTCGTTTGGACGGGCAACATGTGGCTGCTGCTCGGGCTTGTGGCGATATACGACATGTATATTTCGCACATTTTCTACCGGCTTGTGTGGCAGCACCACAAACAATGCAAAAGGAGCAACCGCCAGTACAAGTACTGGATGGAGTGGATCGAGGCGATACTCTTCGCGACGGTGGCGGCCAGCCTTATACGCATTTTCTTTTTCGAGATGTACGTCATCCCCACGCCGTCGATGGAAAAGAGTCTGCTTGTGGGCGACTACCTGTGCGTGAGCAAGGTGGCCTATGGGCCCAAGATGCCCAACACGCCCGTTTCATTTCCCTTCGTGCACAACTCGATGCCTTTTTCGACCGTCAAGAAGTCTTACAGCGAGTGCGTTAAGTGGAACTACCACCGCCTGAAAGGATTCGGTTCCGTCGAACGCGGCGACGCAGTGGTGTTCAATTTCCCGGCGGGCGACACGGTGCTGCTCGAAAACCAGCAGGTCACCTATTATGACGTGGTGCGCGAATATGAGCGCACATACGGCAGCGAGGGGCGTAAACGCCTTGCACAGGACTACACGGTCGTGGCGCGCCCGGTGGATAAACGCGAGAATTATATAAAACGCTGCGTGGGACTTCCGGGCGACACGCTGCATGTGATCGCATCTCAACTCTGGATCAACGGCGGCAAGCAGGATTTCATCCCGGCGATGCAGTACGTCTACTTCGTGCGCACCAACGGCACGCCGATCAGCAAGTCTGCATTCGAGAAAATGGGTATCAACTCCGAGGACGTGTCCTACAACCAGATGGAGCAGACGTACATAATGCCGCTCACCAGGGCCAACGCCGAGCGGATCGCCGCGATGGGCAATATAATCCAGGTGGTGCAGTATGTAGCCGACACGCCCTCGCAGAGCACTTTCCCGCACGATCAGCGCTATCCGTGGAATGAGGATAACTTCGGGCCGGTATGGATCCCCGAGCGCGGGGCTACGGTGGCTTTGACCGCGGACAACCTGCCCCTGTACCGCCGCATCATCGAGGTTTACGAGGGTAATTCGCTCGAAGAGCGTGACGGGGCGATATACATAAACGGCGAACAGGCCGACAGTTACACCTTTGAGATGAATTATTACTTCATGATGGGCGACAACCGCCACAACTCGGCTGACTCGCGTTTCTGGGGCTTCGTACCCGAGGATCACGTGGTGGGTAAGGCGTCTTTCGTGTGGTTCTCGACAGATAAGGACCATTCGTGGTTCTCCTTCAAAAAGGTGCGCTGGAGCAGGTTGTTCCACGGCATTGAATCGTTACAGGAGAGATAATGGAATTGATCGACAGTTACCGCACTATCGAGGCCCCGGTCAGGGCGTCGATGCGTGAGCGAAGCAGTAAATTCATCGCTTTCGCATGGCCTGTCGAGACGGAAGACCAGGCGCGGGGACACATCGACGCGCTGCGCAAGGAGTTTTACGACGCGACGCACCATTGCTGGGCTATGCGCACCGGGGTCGGAGAGGGTGAGCAAACCCGCTCCAATGATGACGGGGAGCCTTCGGGCACAGCTGGGCGGCCTATTCTGGGGCAGATACTTTCAGCAGGGCTGACCGACGTGTTGGTGGTGGTGGTACGTTATTTCGGCGGCACGAAGTTAGGCGTGCCCGGGCTGATTGCCGCATACAAGGAGTCGGCGGCGGAGGTGCTGGGCGAATGCCGGGTGGTCGAAAAGACCGTCGATGTGGTTTTCCCCCTGCGTTTCCCGTACGAGGGTGCGAACGCCGTGATGAAGATAGTAAAGGAGATGCAACCCAACGTATTGGAGCAGGTTTTCGATAACGTCTGCTCGATGCGGCTCTCCATAAGGGCGAGCAGGGCGGAGGAGTTGCGTGCGCGCCTTGAAAAGTGTGAAGGAGTTGATTTAAATTGAAATAACATGGGAAAGAAAAACCTGATTTCGATCACAGATTTCTCAAAAGAGGAGATCCTGCGCATCATGGACCTGGCAGCCGAGTTCGAAGCCGCGCCTTACCAGGACCTGCTGCACGGCAGGGTGGTGGCCTCGCTGTTCTTCGAGCCGTCGACGCGCACGCGCCTGAGTTTCGAAAGCGCCGTAAACCGCCTTGGTGGCCGTGTTATCGGGTTTTCGGACGGGTCGAGCACCAGCCTTTCAAAGGGCGAAACGTTCCATGACACTATCATGACCATATCCAACTACTGCGATATGATAATCATGCGCCACACGCTTGAGGGTGCGCCGCGCTACGCTGGCGAGATTTCCAAGGTGCCTGTGGTGAACGCCGGCGACGGGGCCAATCAGCACCCCTCGCAGACGCTGCTCGACCTCTATTCGATCAAAAAGACACAGGGCACGCTCGACGGCATCAACATAATGATGGTCGGCGACCTGAAATACGGGCGCACAGTGCACTCGCTGCTTCAGGCGCTTTCGCATTTCGACACGAAATTCACCTTCGTAGCCCCGCCGGAACTGGAATTGCCCGAGGAATATAAACAATTCCTTGATGAAAAAGGGCTTAAATACACCGAAAAGCGCACGATAGACGACGCCATAGACCAGGCGGACATCATATACATGACCCGTGTGCAGAGGGAGCGTTTCACCGATCCGATGGAGTATGAGAGGGTCAAGAACGTCTATGTGCTCGGTAATGCGATGCTCGGCGGCACTAAGGACAATATGCGCATACTGCACCCCCTGCCGAGGGTCAACGAGATCGCGCACGACGTGGACGCGAACCCCAAGGCCTACTATTTCAACCAGACCGAGAACGGCGTTTACACACGCATGGCGATCATAAGCTACATACTTGGTATTAAAAAATAGATTGACATGACACACGATAAGATACTGGAAGTTAGGGCTATCGAAAACGGCACGGTGATCGACCACATTCCGGCTGACTGCCTTTTCAAGATCATCCGCATACTGCAGCTTGAGCGCGAGACCAACCGTATCACATTCGCCACCAACCTCGACAGCAAGCGCATCGGCAAAAAGGCAATAATCAAGATCAACGAGCGTTATTGCCATACCGAGGAACTGAACCGGGTCGCCCTGTTCGCCCCGATGGCCAAGGTTAATATAATCAAGGATTTCGATGTGATCGAAAAGCGTAACGTGACCGTCCCCGAGCGCGTTGAAGGTTTCGTGAAATGCGTAAACCCGAAGTGCGTGACCAACAACGAACCGGTCGCCACTGCATTCGACGTGATCGGCGGCGAGAGCATATCGCTGCGCTGCCGCTACTGCGAGAAGATCACGCGCCAGAGCCAGATCGAGCTGATTAGGTGAGTCGATCCTCTGTCGGATGCGCACATCGCACTTATCCTCCTTATCCCAAATCTTCAGGCTGCTCCGGTTTGTGACTTCGGAAGATAAGTAAATCTGACGCACGCTATGCACGGCAGTTGTGTGGCGGTTTTTTATAAACGAGTTAATGAATAAGGATAAGCAACAAATAATTCACATAAAGGGTGCAAGAGTCCATAACCTCAAGAATATAGAGGTCGAGATACCGCACAACCAACTGATCGTCGTGACCGGGCTTTCGGGCTCGGGCAAGTCGACTCTTGCCTTCGACACGATCTTTGCAGAGGGACAGAGGCGCTATGTCGAGAGCCTGTCAGCCTATGCCCGCCAGTTCCTGGGGCGCATAGACAAGCCCGATGTCGATTTCATCACCGGCATCGCACCGGCTATAGCCATACAGCAGCAGGTCAACACGCGCAACCCACGCTCGACGGTCGGCACGTCGACCGAGATCTACGACTATATAAAACTGCTGTTCGCGCGCGTAGGGCATACTTTTTCACCCTCGACAGGCGAAGAGGTACGCATATACTATGTCAAAGACGTGGCCGAATATATCGACTCGCAACCTGCGGGTTCGCGGGTGATAATCGCCGCGCCCGTGACCATCGCCGAAGGGCGCACGCTGGCCGAAAGGCTCGAAGAGTTGATGCGAGAGGGACTGCAAAGGGTCTGGTCGCGCGGAAACACACTGCTTATCGAGGACCTTCTTACTGTGCTGCCGCCGACGGCTTCTGCCGGAGACTTCGCCGTGGTGCTCGACCGTCTGCTGCCGGGCGGCGAGGATATCACCGCGCGCATGGGCGATTCGATAGCCTCTGCGTTCAATTATGGCGAGGGTGTTTGTCGCGTGATCGTCGAAAATGAAGGCAAGAAAGCCCTGGTGCGCGATTTTTCATCGCGTTTCGAGCAGGGCGGGATCCATTTCGAGCAACCCTCCGAGCACCTTTTCAGCTTCAACAACCCTCTCGGGGCGTGTCCGCGCTGCGAGGGCTACGGGAAAGTCGTGGGCATCGACGAAGACCTCGTCGTTCCCGACAAAAGCCGCTCGGTGTGGGACGACGCGATAGCGTGCTGGAAGGGCGAGACGATGCGCATGTGGAAAGAGCAACTGGTGTTCAACGCCTCGAAATTCGATTTCCCGGTGCATACGCCCTACCACGACCTGACGCGTGAGCAGAAGACGTTGCTGTGGAGGGGTAACGGCTATTTCAAAGGTTTGGATGAGTTCTTCAAATACCTTGAGGGAGAGAGATATAAAATACAATACCGCGTGATGCTTTCACGCTATACGGGTAAGACCGTCTGCCCCGATTGCGGAGGATCGCGCCTACGCCCCGAGGCGCTCTACGTGCGTATCGGCGGGGCTAACGTCGCCGATCTGGTCATGATGCCTGTCGATGAGCTCAAGGCGTTTTTCGATTCCCTGCAACTCGATGAGCACGACGCGAAAACGGCTGGGCGGATATTGACCGAGATACGCACACGGCTGCAATATATGCTCGACGTGGGGCTGGGATACCTGACCCTCGACCGCCTTTCGTCCTCGCTTTCCGGCGGCGAGAGCCAGCGCATAAACCTCTCCACATCGCTGGGCAGCAACCTCACCGGGTCGTTGTACATCCTCGATGAGCCGAGCATCGGGCTTCACCCACGCGATACGCACCGGTTGATAAAGGTGCTCAAGCAGTTGCGCGACCTGGGCAACACGGTGATCGTGGTCGAGCACGAAGAGGAGATAATCCGAGCCGCGGACCGCGTGGTCGACATCGGTCCCGAGGCGGGCTACAACGGCGGGGAGGTGGTCTTTAACGGCACGCTAAAAGAACTTCTCAGTAAGGGCCAGGGCTACACGGCTGACTACCTGACCGGGCGGCGCAGGATCGAAAAACCCGACTCGCCGCGCGGCTGGACGCATCACATAGACATCAAAGGGGCGCGCGAAAACAACCTCAAGGGCATAGACGTGCGCATTCCGCTGGGTGTAATGACCTGCATAACAGGCGTGAGCGGCAGCGGCAAATCGTCGTTGGTCAAGGGGATACTCTATCCCGCCATGCGCCGCCAGCTTTATGACACCGGGCTCAAACCAGGCAATTTCGAACGTATGGACGGCGACGTGCAGTTGCTCAGCGCGGTCGAAATGATCGACCAAAACCCTATCGGCAAATCGTCGCGCTCCAACCCGGTCACCTACATCAAGGCTTACGATGAGATACGCAAACTATTTGCCGAGCAGCCGTTTGCAAAGACTAATGGGTTCACCCCGTCGCACTTCTCATTCAACATCGCCGGAGGGCGTTGCGAGGAGTGCCAGGGCGAGGGTTTCATCAAGGTCGGCATGCAGTTCATGGCCGACGTCGAGCTGAAGTGCGACTGTTGCGGAGGGCGGCGTTTCCGCGACGAGATATTGGAGGTGCGCTACACAGGCCATTCGATCTACGACATACTCGAAATGACGGTCGACGACGCGATAAAGCTTTTTTCCGCCCAGAAGGAGTCGACAGCCAGGCGCGTCGCGGAGAAACTGCGCACGCTCTCCGACGTCGGGCTGGGGTATATCAAATTGGGGCAATCCTCGTCGACCCTCTCGGGGGGTGAGAGCCAGAGGGTGAAACTGGCCTCGTTCCTGCTGAAGGAAAACAGCGCTGGGCACGTGATGTTCATCTTCGACGAGCCGACCACGGGACTGCACATACACGATATAAATAAGCTATTGGCGGCATTTAACGCGCTGCTGCTCAGGGGTCATACCATCGTTGTGGTCGAGCACAACATGGACGTGGTCAAATGTGCCGACCATGTGATCGACCTTGGCCCCGACGGCGGGGAGGGTGGGGGCAGGCTGCTCTACCAAGGTGCGCCGGACGGGTTGAAAGGGTGCCCGGATAGCCACACCGGAGAATTCCTTAAAAAGCGCGGGTGATGGCAGGGTTCTACACTTTCACGTTATCAAACGGCATCCGCTGCGTCCACCGCCAGGTGCGCGGCCCGGTGGCGCATTGCGCCCTGAGCATCAACGCCGGCAGCCGCGACGAGGGCAAAGGGCAGGAGGGCATCGCGCACTTCACCGAGCACAGTATGTTCAAGGGGACAGCACGCCGCCGCGCCCACCATATAAACTGCCGCCTGGAGAACCTCGGCGGCGAACTCAACGCATTCACCACCAAAGAGGAAACGGTGGTGCATGCGACTACCCTAAAGGAGGATTTCGCCGCGGCTGCCGACCTGATCGCGGACGTGGCGTTCCATTCGACCTTCCCCGCGCAGCAGATCACGCTCGAAAAGGACGTCATACTGGACGAGATAAATTCATATAAGGACTCGCCGCCGGAGCGCATCTGGGACGAGTTCGAAGACCTGCTTTTCGCCGGTTCCGGGCTGGGGCACAACATTTTGGGCACGCCGCGCTCGGTGGCGCGTATCGACCCGGCGGCTATCGGCAACTTTGTGGAGCGGTGTTACAACACCGATCAAATGGTCTTTTCATCGGTCGGCAACGTGTCCGAAAAACGTTTCCGCGACGTGGCCGAGCGCTATCTGGGCGGCATCACACCGAGGCCGCGCACATTCACACGCGAGGCGTCAGTGGTGCGGCCCGCATTCGAAAAGACGCTCAAACACGGCAACCACCAGGCGCATTGCCTCGTGGGAGGTGCGGCATTCAACGCCTTTGACGACCGGCGGCTGACACTTGCCCTGCTCGTGAATATACTGGGCGGCCCGGCGGCCAACTCGCTACTGAATATCGCGTTACGGGAGAAGCGCGGGCTGACTTACAGCATCGAGGCGTCCTACACCCCGTTTTCGGACACCGGCATCGCCGCTATCGCCTTCAGCTGCGAGAAACAGCGCACCGATGAGTGTCTCGAATTGATAGGCAAGGAGTTGGCACGCATAAAGAACACCCCCCTCACCGACCGCAAAATGTCGATGGCCAAGAAACAACTGGCCGGGCAGTTGGCCATATCGCTCGACGGCAACGAGGGCACGATGCTCGGGGCGGGCAAGAGCATCCTGCTTTACGACAAAGTCGAGGAACTGGGCGAGAGCGTGCGTCGCATCGGCTCGATCACCCCGAGTGCGTTGATGGATGTGGCAAACGAAGTATTCACCGGCAACTCGACACTTATTTTCATTTAATGATGGATGCCTTAGAACGTTACATGTCCCAATACACAACTCCGCAGGATGAACTGCTGGAAGAGTTGGAGCGCCAGACGCACCTGCGTACTATCCATCCCCAGATGCTCTCAGGACACGTGCAAGGGCAATTATTGAGAATGCTCACCTGCATGATCCGTCCGCGAAGGGTGCTCGAAATAGGGACTTTCACGGGCTATTCGGCGCTCTGCATGGCCGCCGGGCTGGGCGACGGCGCTACGCTCGATACGATAGAGGCGGACGACGAACTGGAGGGTATCGCAACCGAATTCTTCGCACGCAGCCCACACGGCGGCAGGATAACGATGCATATAGGATCGGCCCTGGAGGTCGCCCCACGCCTGGGCGGACGGTTTGATATGGTGTTTATCGACGGCGACAAGCGCGAATATCCCGCCTATCTGTCGATGCTGTTGGACGGTGGGTTGGTAGGCGGCGGCAGCTGGATCCTTGCCGACAATATATTATGGTACGGCAAGGTGGCGGACCCCGCCGCGACGACAGATCCGCAGACCGCCGGGGTGCTGGAATTCAACGCAGCGGTGAGTGCGGACGAACGCCTTGAAAACGTGATAATTCCCATGCGCGACGGAATTAACCTGATACGCGTGAAGTGATTTTATGGGAAAACTCCCGAAAGTTTTCTTTTATTTGTAGACGCAATACTTAATTTGAGATTATGAAAAAGAGCTTTATGATGGCGGCAGCAATGCTGCTCGCAGCAATGGGCGCCAATGCCCAACACGACATCTCGATCGGCGTAAAAGGCGGTCTGAATATCCCGAAGATCACCGCCGGCGGTAAGAAGACCCCGTTAAGCGAAGGTTACTCCTCTCGCCTGGCGGCCAACGCGGGGGTGTTCGGCGAGATGAAATTCACCAAGACGTTCTCTATGGTCGTGGGACTCGAATATAGCGGCCAGGGCGGTAAGAATGACGATACGGTATTCCCAATGGGCAAAACCCTGTCGGGGATGTTCAATAACGATCAATTTTCACCCGTATTGACCGGGATCGCCGCACAGGTCGGACTGGCCTCGCCGACAGGTGCGGCGCAGATATTGGCGTTACCCGATAAAATGAAGGATATACCGGGTTATCTTTATACCGACGGCATCGAGAGCACTACGAAGTTCAATTACGTCATGCTGCCCGTTCAGGCGCGCTTCGGATGGAACATCAATTCGTCGCCCTGGCGCGTGTACGTTCAGGCCGGTATATTCGGATCTTATCTCGTTTCGGCCAAACGCGAAATGACCGGTTCGAGCAGGTTGTATACCGATATTGCAAAAACCACGACACTCGGTTCGCAGGTGGCGACCATACTCACCCCTTTCATCGCGGCGAACGTCACTGACGTGGCCGCAATGACCGCGTTAGCCTCGGCGCTCCCGGGAATAATGGCCGGCGCCGGCACCGCTTTGGGTAACGAGCAATCCTTCCCCGAGCAGGATATCACCAATGAACTCCACCGCTGGAACGTGGGCGTGATCGGATCGGCCGGTATCGCATATAAATTCCACTGCCGCCACAGCGTGTTCTTCGAGGCTGGCGGCAACTACGGGTTCGTGAAACTGCAAAAGAACGCGGCAAACGGCCAGAACCGCATCGGCGCGGGTTCGCTCTCGATAGGTTACAGCTATAAGCTCGGACAGAGTTGCCAGAAATAGGGCAGACGCCCTCCACGTGAAAATTGCCCGCCTAAGCGGGCAATTTTCATTTCTGACCCTTCTTGCGGGTGAATTGCTTTTGCAGCGAGGTTATCTTCTCCTGCCTTTTCTCTGTCAACCCTACCGACTCTTTGATCCCGGCGAATGAGATCCGCCATATGTAGTTGAAGTGTGAGCGGTGGGGGTCGCGTATGGCCGAGGCGCGCACCTCGCGCAACTCTTCGCCGGGGATGGGATTCGAGGGCAGCAGTATGAAGTTATTGACCACCGCCGTGCCGATCCACGAGCGTAGGCCCAGTTTGCCCAGCACCGCCACTTCGAGCGAGTCGTAAGCCATGCGCATTGTGACCTTTCCCGAGCGGTCGTCGCCGTAGATATTGAAATCGAGCCGGTTGATATGTCCGCTGACGCCCTCGATATTGCCCAGGGGCTTGGTCATGGGGGTGAAATCGGCCACGTCGGCCCCTTTGAACGTGCCGGTGATAAGAAATGATTCGTCGCTCTGCGACACGGGGTAGGTAAACCTCGCGCTGAGCACCCCGCCCATGACGTGTGCGCGGGCTGTCATCCGGTAGTGGGTGTTGGCGCCGGGCACATTGGTCAGCGAGTCGACCTGCGCCATGATCCCAGTGAGGGTTATGCGCCCGGGCGCGTACCCTTTGACGGGTAATTCTTCATATGTCGCCCGCGAGTCAGTTACTCTTATGCGGTCTATTGTTATGGAAGTTTGGGATTGTTGCAACAATCTGTTGAACAGCGGCTTTATGGTTTCATTCTGAGAGATCTGGCGGTTCTTGTAACTCCCGACGGAAACGCCGCTCAGCAACAGGCTGTCGGCCTTCAATCCGCCGCCGGAGATATCCGCGCCGTGCAGCGCTATGCGTCCCGAATGAAGTTCAAGCCAGTCCTTGCCCGTCAGGCGGGCGAAATCCGCCTTGCCATGCTCTGGTGTGAGCGAGAGCGTGTCAACGGCGATCATACGGCTGCGCAGATCGGCCTCTATATGGCCTAAGGCCAGCCTGGATGCCGTGCCGACGGGGTAGTGCGACGACTCTTCGGCGGTGATGCGCAATTCGCCGGGCAGAGGCAGACGGCGCAGGTCGACCAAAGAGTCGAATCTAAGGCGGTCGACGGCAATGGACAACCCCCTCACCCGGTGGCGCAGCGAATCGCGGCGATATGACACCTCGCCGCTATACAGGTCTATACGGTCTATTGTAATGCGTCTGAAGGGCGAGTGGAAAAGGGTGTCGGGCCCCGCCGCCACACGTCCGGCCACCGTGTCGCGCACGACCTTAAGGCGCGGAAATGTTATCTCGATGCGGTTTATATCGAGGCGTCCGTGGCGCAGGTTGCGCAGCGGATGGCGTATCCATATCCGCACGTCGTTTATGCTGGCCGTGCAGAGCGTGTGCACGGGATGCCCCGCGGCGGCAAGGCTGTCGACCACCGTGCTGTCCGGGGTCAGGGTAAGTCCGTGCACGGCCACCTCACCGCCTCGCAGATGCACGGCGAATCCGTCAATGCCGAAGCGGTACAGGGGCCCTATGTGGGCTTGTACCGCTTCGGTGATAAGGCGTATGGCATATATTTTAGCGCGACCGCGCAGGGTGTGGGCCGTCGTGACGACACCGACCGCCACGATGATCGCGGCCAGCAGTATATAAAAGCGCTTTGTCCTCATAACGGTGTAAGGAGCAAAAAGCGAGCCGTGGTTCAGAGCCTTTTACGCAGAGCCTCGCCCTCTTTCTCAAAGCCTGGCTTGTCCAGCAGCGCGAACATGTTCTTCTTGTAGGCCTCTACGCCCGGCTGGTCGAAAGGATTCACGCCGAGCATGTAACCGCTTATGCCGCAAGCCTTCTCGAAGAAGTAGAGCAGCGCCCCGATCCAATACGCGCTGATCTCGGGCAGCGATATCTTCAGGTTGGGCACACCGCCGTCGACGTGCGCCAGCATAGTGCCGAGTTCGGCCATGCGGTTCACTTCGCTGATGCGTTTGCCGGCAAGGAAATTGAGTCCGTCGAGGTTTTCGCCGTCGGCTTCGATGACCACTTTGTGGGCGGCCTGGCCGACCGAGATCACGGTTTCGAACAGGGTGCGCTCACCGTCCTGGATGTATTGCCCCATCGAGTGCAGATCGGCCGTAAGGGTTACGCTGGCGGGGAAGATACCCTTGCCCTCCTTGCCCTCGCTCTCGCCGTAGAGCTGCTTCCACCACTCGGCGATATATTGCAGTTTAGGCTCGTAGCTGGCGAGTATCTCGATTTTGAACCCATTGGCGTAAAGGGCGTTGCGCGCAGCGGCATATTGCTCGGCGATATTCTCCTCAAAGGGCACGCCCGGGGCGGTGGCGGCTTCCATATCGGCTGCGCCACGGACGAATTCGGCGATATCGACACCTGCGACGGCCATGGGCAGCAGACCAACGGGGGTCAGCACGGAGAAACGGCCTCCCACGTTGTCGGGAATGACGAACGAGCGGTAGCCGTGGCCCATAGAGAGGGTTTTGAGCGCCCCGCGCGCGGCGTCGGTAACAGCCACAATGCGCGTGGCGGCCTCCTGCTTGCCGTAGCGCCTCTCGACTTCGGCTTTCAGCAGACGGAAGGCGATGGCCGGCTCGGTGGTCGTGCCCGATTTGGAGATCACCACAACGCCGATAGAGTAGGGCTTCAGGGCCTCCATGAGCTCATAGGTGTAGTCCTCGCTGATGTTCTGCCCGGCGAATACCACCACGGGGTCGCGGCGCGTCTTGTGCAGGGCGGCGAAACTATCCGAAAGTGCCTCCAGCACGGCTTTCGCACCGAGGTACGATCCGCCGATACCCACCACGACGACCACTTCGGCCTTATCGCGCAGCATTTTGGCCGCGTCGGCGATCTCGGCGACCTGACCGGGGGTGATCGACGAGGGGAGCGCCACCCAGCCCAGGAAGTCGTTGCCTTCCCCCTTGCCGCTGTGCAGCAGTTCGTTGGCGGCTTTGGCCTTGGCGGCCAGACCCGTTATCTGGGATTGTTTCGCGCCGGTTCCGGCTTTAGAGTGGTCTACCGTGATCTTTTTCATGGCTATATGAGTTTATCGGTTAATTTTCGCATCTCATCCGCTGCATTGGCGTTGGCATACAATATATTGTACACCATGTCGGAAATGGGCATGCCGATACCGTAGCGGCGGCCTATCGGCCAGATGCACGCTGCCGCGTAGTACCCCTCGGCGACCATTTTCATCTCCGCTTTGGCGCTCTGCACCGAATACCCCTTGCCGACCATAACGCCCAGCGTGCGGTTGCGGCTGAATTGCGAGTAGGAGGTCACCAGCAGGTCGCCCAGGTAGGCCGACGCCGACACGTTGCGCCCCTCGGCGGGGAACGCCCCGGCAAGGAAGCGGTCCATTTCGGTGTTGGCGTTGGAGATCAGCACGGCGATGAAGTTGTCGCCGTAGCCCAGTCCCAGCGCTATGCCGGCGGCTATGGCGTATATATTTTTAAGTATCGAGGCGTATTCGACCCCGAATATGTCGTCGGAATGGTTCACGCGGATGAATTCGCACTCCAGTCCGCGCGCGATCCTCTCGGCCAGCGACTTGTAGTGGGTCGCGACGGTCAGGTATGATAACCTTTCGAGTGCGACCTCCTCGGCGTGGCAGGGCCCGGTTATTATGCCGATCCGCTCGAAAGGCACCCCGTAGGCCTGGTTGACGTATTCGGCGACGGTGACATTCTCGGGGGTGACAATGCCTTTGATCGCCGAGATGACGAACTTGCCGGTCAGGGGCTCGGTGAGCGTTTCGAGGGTGGTCTTCAGGAAGGCGGACGGGGTGGCCAGCAACACCACCAGCGAGTTGCGCACGGCCTGGTCGATATCTGCGCACAGGGTAAGGTGCGGCGAGTGGAAATGCACGTCGCTCAGGTATTTGGGATTGTTGCCGTGGGTGGCGATATGTTCGCGCACGGCGTCGTTGCGCACATACCACGACACATGGATACCTGCATGCAATAGTATCTTAACGAGGGCCGTGGCCCAGCTTCCGTGACCTATGACGGCCCACTTTATCTGCCTGTTGACCAAGATTGAAATTAGGTGTTGTTGCAACTGCAAATGTAGGCAAATTTTGTTAAACAAATTTTGTGTAAAAGCCGAGGGTTTTTCGTACCTTTGCCCGATAATGTAAATCAGTAAAGTTTTTTCACGTGAAGAAGATCAAAAGCGCACTTATCTCGGTCTATCATAAAGACGGACTCGACCAAATCATACGCCGACTGGCAGCGGACGGAGTGAAATTTTACTCCACCGGGGGAACGCAAACATTTATCGAGAGCCTCGGGCTGGAGTGCACCGCGGTGGAATCGCTTACCGGATACCCCTCTATCCTGGGCGGCAGGGTAAAGACCCTACACCCGGGCGTTTTCGGCGGCATACTCGCCCGCCGCGGGCTGCAGGGCGATTTGGAGCAGTTGGCCGAATATAAAATCCCCGAAATAGACCTTGTGATCGTAGACCTCTATCCCTTCGAGGCCACGGTGGCATCGGGCGCTGAGGAGCAGGATATCATCGAGAAGATCGACATAGGCGGCATCTCGCTGATCCGCGCAGGGGCCAAGAACTTCAAGGACGTGGTTATCATCGGCAGCCAGGCGCAATACGGCGAACTTTTCGACGTGATCCAGGCACAGGCCAGCGCCACGACCATCGAGCAGCGCCGCCGCTTCGCAGCCTACGCCTTCTCGGTCAGCTCCCATTACGACTCGGCGATCTTCAACTACTTCAACCGCGTGGAGGATATCCCCGCATTCCGCGCCAGTTACGACAACGCCGTTACGCTGCGCTACGGCGAGAACCCCCACCAACAGGCCACCTTCTTCGGCGACCTGGACGGCATGTTCGAAAAGCTGTGGGGCAAGGATATCTCCTATAACAATATGCTGGACATCGACGCGGCTATTGCGCTTTGCAACGAATACACCGAGCCCACCTTCGCGATCCTCAAGCATAACAACGCATGCGGACTGGCCTCGCGCCCCACGCTCCTGGAGGCCTGGACGGACGCGCTGGCCGGCGACCCCGTGTCGGCTTTCGGCGGTGTGCTGATCTGCAACCGCGAGATCGACCCCGCGACGGCGGAAGAGGTAAATAAACTCTTCTGCGAGGTCGTCCTCGCCCCGGGCTACGCCCCCGAGGCGCTCGAAACGCTCAAAAGCAAGAAAAACCGCATCATACTCAAACTCAAAAACACCGACCGCGGCCAGATGCAGTACCGCAGCCTTCTGAACGGCGTGGCCGTGCAGGGACGCGACGCTAAGGTGGGTGGCGTGGATTCCGAAATGGAGCTCAAGACCAAGACGGTGCCCACGGCAAGCGAGAAACTGAGTCTGGTGTTCGCCAACAAGATCGTCAAACACTCGAAGAGCAACGCCATCGTGCTGGCCAAAGACGGTATGATGCTGGCCAGCGGAGTGGGGCAGACATCACGCGTGGATGCCCTGCGACAGGCTATTGCCAAGGCGCAGAGCTTCGGCTTCGACCTGAAAGGCGCCGTGATGGCCTCGGACGCCTTCTTCCCCTTCGCCGACTGTGCGGAGATCGCCCACAAAGCGGGGATCACCGCCATAATACAGCCCGGCGGCTCCGTGCGCGACCAGGACAGCATCGACTACTGCGACGCAAACGGCATGAGCATGGTGTTCACATCAATACGACATTTTAAGCATTAATAGATATCAGATGGGATTATTCTCTCTTACACAGGAACTTGCTATTGACCTTGGCACTGCCAATACGGTCATTATCCACAATGGCAAGATCGTGGTCGACGAGCCTTCTATCGTTGCGCTCGAGCACCACACCAACAAGCCCGTTGCGATAGGTAACGCCGCCAAACTGATGGATGGCCGCACCAACCCCAACATAATCACAAAGCGCCCCCTGAAGGACGGTGTGATCGCCGACTTCCACGCCACGGAGGTGATGCTGCGCGGGATGATAAAGAAGGTCAAGATGAGCGGACACCTCTTCTCGCCTTCGCTCAAGGTGGTTATCTGCATACCCTCGGGCTCGACCCCGGTCGAGATCCGCGCCGTGCGCGACTCAGCCGAGCATGCCGGGGGCCGCGAGGTGTTCATGATCTACGAACCGATGGCCGCAGCACTGGGCGCGGGCCTCGACGTGGAAGCGCCCGAAGGCAACATGATCGTCGACATAGGCGGCGGCACGACCGAGATCGCATGTATCTCGCTGGGCGGCATCGTCTGCTCGGAGAGCATCAATGTGGCTGGCGACATATTCAACGAAGAGATACGCTCTTACGTGCGCAGCCAGCACAACCTGCGCATCGGCGAACGCACGGCGGAGAATATCAAGATAGCCGTGGGCGCAGCCGTGCCCGAGCTGGAGGACGAGCCGGAAGATTTCATCTATACCGGCCCCAATATCCTCACCGCGCTGCCCTCGACCCTCTCGCTCTCGTACAGCGAGGTGGCCTACGCGCTGGAGCGTTCGCTGGTGAAGATCGACGCCGCCATCATGAAGGTGCTCGAAATGATCCCGCCCGAGCTTTATACCGAC
Organism: Rikenellaceae bacterium; assembly: GCA_031550615.1. Lineage (GTDB taxonomy): Bacteria > Bacteroidota > Bacteroidia > Bacteroidales > Rikenellaceae > JAVBOW01. Next base: position 23,094 of record JAVBOL010000005.1, read on the forward strand.
ATCGTTAAGAAGGGTGTTTACCTGGCCGGCGGCGGTGCGCTGCTGCGCGGCCTGGACAAGCGCCTCTCGGAAAAGACCAACATACCTTTCATCGTGGCCGACGACCCCTTAAGGGCCGTTGCGCGCGGGACGAGCATAGCGCTCAAGAACATCAACAAGTTCTCGTTCCTGATGAAATAATCCTTTCAGGGTTTGCTGCGCCTCGTACTTTTCCTCAAAAAGATCTACGTCCTGCTGCTGTTCGTGCTGCTGGAGGTGTTGAGTCTGCATTTTTATGCAAACTCTACGAGTTACACCCGTGCGAGCCTGTTGACAGCCTCCAACCGCTACGTAGGCTGGATCTATGCCGGGGCATCGAACATGGGACACTTTTTTACCCTGGGCCGCGAGAATAAAATGCTCACGGCAGAGGTGGCGCGTCTGCGCAACGAACTGGCAAGCTATGAGTCGGACACCTCGCGCATGAGGCTGACGATGGGTGAAACGCCCTATTTCTACACCACGGCCCGGGTGGTGGGCAACAGCATCACGCGCCAGGATAACTTCCTGACCCTTAATCGCGGCATACGCGACGACGTGGAGGCCAACATGGCCGTGATCTCGCCCGATGGCTGCATCGTTGGTTACGTGCTTTCGTGCAACGATAAATTCTCGGCATGTATCTCGGTGCTCAACCGCTCGTTCCGCACCAGCGGACGCATCAAGGGTACCGACTACGTGGGCTCGGTGTGGTGGGATGGACGCAGCCCCGAGACGGTGATGCTCTCCGAGATCCCCAAATACGCCGAACTGCACAAGGGCGACACGGTGCGCACTTCGCACATCTCGGTCTTCTTCCCGCCCGACGTTATGATCGGCACGGTCGAGGAGTGGGATCTCAACCCGCAGACATATTCGTGGGACGTGAAGCTCAAACTCGCCACACGCCTCTCGTCGCTGCGCGACGTGGTGCTGGTGCGATATATGGACGCCGTGGAGCGCGCCGAATTGGAGTCGGCCACAGGATTTAATTCAAATAACTAAACCAGGATGCCCCGCACGCTTCAATTCATAATAATGTTCGTGGTGGCGGTGCTGCTGCAAACGGTGCTGCTCGACAACCTGAGTTTCGGAGTGTGGTTCCATCCGTTGATCTACATCGCCTTTATCGCCCTGCTGCCCATGGAACTCGCCCCGGTGTGGGTGCTGTTGCTGGGTTTCGCGCTGGGCGGGGTGGTCGACCTGGTCAGCGGCGGGGCGGGCCTGAATACCTCGGCGACGCTGCTCACGGCATTTGCGCGCCCGCTGCTGCTGCGCACGGTGGTCGATAAGGAGGATATGCGCGAGGGCGGGCTGCCCACCATCGATCTGCTGGGCACCAAGGGCTTTCTGCGCTACTGCATCTTCTTGTGCTCGGTGCATTGCCTGGCCTATTTCTCGCTTGAGGCGGCCACGTGGAGTTACTTTTACCTGACCCTGATACGTATCGTGATAAGCACGGCGGCTACCGTCGGGCTGGTCTATTTCTTTCAACTTTTCTACGCCGGGCGATGAGCAACAACCGCAATATAATTTTGAAATGTGCGGTCGCGGTGCTTTTCATAGCGCTCGGGCTGCAGCTTTTCAATATACAGATCATCCAGGACCGGTACAAGGACCAGGCGGCCAATAACGCCCTGCGCTACGAGGTGCAGTATCCGCCGCGCGGGGAGATATATGACCGCAGGGGCGAATTTCTGGTGCAGAGTAAGGAGTCTTACGACCTGATGGCGGTGCCTGGCGACGTGACGCCATTCGATACGGTGCTGCTGAGCCAGATCACGGGGGTCTCGACCACAGAACTGGCGCGGCAACTAAAAAAGGCATGGCAATTCTCGCGCCGTCGTCCTTCGGTGATTATCAAGCAGATGCCCAAAGAGATGAAACTCCGCTTCGAAGAGCGGAGTTTTCCCGGTTTTTATACCGTATACCGTACGGTGCGTTCCTACCCGCGCAAGATCGCCGGCAACCTGCTCGGTTATGTGGGCGAGGTCAACGACCGCCACCTGGCCGCGGACGGTTACTACCGCCAGGGCGATTATGTGGGCATGAGCGGAGTTGAGCTCTCCTACGAGAAGGAGCTGCGCGGGCGTAAAGGCATACAGATCAATATGGTAGACGTGCACGGCGTGGCGCAGGGAAGCTACCGGGAGGGAATCTACGACACGATGGCCGTGCCGGGCCCTGCGATCACGTGCACTATAGACTCACGTCTGCAAGCCCTTGGCGAAGAGCTTTTAAAGGGCAAAGTTGGCAGTATAGTGGCCATAGAACCAGCCACGGGCGAGGTTCTCGTGATGGCCAGCAGCCCCACGTACGACCCCGATGAACTGGTGGGGCGCGAGAGGGGCAACAACTACATGAAGTTGCTGGGTAACAAGCGACGTCCATTGTTCAACCGCGCGGTGATGGCGAGTTATCCTCCCGGGTCTACCTTCAAACTTATAAACGGCCTTATTGGGCAGCAGGAGAGTGTGTTGACGCCACAATCAGCATACCCGTGCTCGATGGGTTACGCATACGGCAACCGCAAGCTCGGCTGCCACCCCCACCCCTCGCCCCTGAAACTGCAGGCTGCGGTGCAGAATTCGTGCAACGCCTATTTCTGTTACGTTTTCCGCAACATCGTCGACAACCGCAAATATGGCGACGTTAAGAAGGGTTATGCCGTCTGGGAAGATTACGTGCGCAGTTTCGGTTACGGGCGCAGCCTGGAAACCGACTTCGCGGGCGAATTGAACGGGTACGTCCCCACGGCGGAATTTTACAATAAGCGCTACCGCAACAGCTGGAATTCGCTGACCGTGGTTTCGCTGTCGATAGGGCAGGGCGAACTGGGCGCTACGCCCCTGCAGATGGCCAACCTCGCCGCCACGGTCGCCAACCGCGGATATTACTACACCCCACATATCGTCAGCCGCATACACGACCGCGACTCTATCGACGCACGGTTCTACGTGCGCCATAAGACGATGGTCGACAGCCGCTATTTCGACCCCATTGTCGACGGCATGTACGACGCGGTGCACAAGGACGGCGGCACGGCGCGCATAGCCGACGTTCCCGGGTTGGAGGTATGCGGCAAGACCGGTACGGCGCAGAACCCGCGCGGGGCGGACCACTCGACCTTCCTGTGTTTCGCCCCGAAGGATAACCCTAAGATCGCTGTTTCGGTCTATGTCGAGCACGGGCGCTTCGGCGCGACCGTGGCCGCACCTATCGCCAGCCTGATAATCGAGCAGTACCTTAACGACACTATACGCCGCCCCGACCTGGTGCAGTACATCAAAGATATGCACATAGCCTATCCAGCGTATGATAGATAACCGCCATACGGACAAAATGTTCGGCGCCATAGATTGGACGGCCGTGATGATATACGCCACCCTGGTGGTAATGGGGTGGCTCAATATCCACGCCGCGGTCTACAATGAGGCGCACGCCTCGCTGTTCGACCTCTCGCAGCGTTACGGGATGCAGATGATCTGGATCGGGGTGTCCACTTTCGTCGCGCTGACGGTGCTGCTGGTGGACAGCAAATATTACCACATGTTGGCCTACCCCCTTTACGCCGCGACGCTGTTGCTGTTGGTGGCGGTTATCTTCGTAGGCAGCGAGGTCAACGGCGCACGCTCGTGGATCAAGCTCGGGCCCGTGGCGTTGCAGCCCTCCGAGTTTATGAAATTCGCCACGGCGCTGGCCCTGGCGCGCTATATGAGCCACTATTCATTCTCGTTGAAAAACCTGCACGATGTCGTGCGCGTGGGGCTGATACTGGGCATTCCGGCGCTGGTGATACTGTTGCAGAACGATACGGGAAGCGCGGTGGTATACGGTTCGTTTATTTTCATGCTCTACCGCGAAGGGTTTAACGGGTGGCTCTATGCCGTGATCGGGATGGTGATACTGCTTTTCGTGCTCTCGTTCCTGGTCGAGCCTTTCACGCTGCTCTTACTGCTTATCGCGGGCTGTGCCCTCGGGGTGGGATTGCAGAACCGCGTGCTGCGCGGCACGCTGATATACCTTGCGTCGATCGCGCTGGCCTCGATGCTGCTCTATATGGTCGGACAGGTGGCCGTAACCGGCGGACTTAGCGTATATGCGTGCGTGTTGTCGAGCACGCTGGCCTCGCTGCCGGTATTGGCGGTTATAGCTTACCGCAGCCGCATGATGAACATTATGCGCTATATCGCGCTGTTCTGCGGATCACTGATATTCGTGTTTTCGGTCGACTACGTTTTCGATAACGTGATGCAGGTGCACCAGCAGAAGCGCATCCTCGACCTGCTCGGGCTGGAAAGCGACCTCAAGGAGTGGGGGTATAACGTCAACCAGTCTAAAATAGCTATAGGGTCGGGCGGAGTGTTCGGCAAAGGATATATGAACGGGACGCAGACCAAATTCAATTTCGTGCCTGAGCAGAGCACCGACTTCATATTCTGCACGGTGGGCGAAGAGTGGGGTTTTGTGGGCTCGATAGTGGTGCTGGGGCTATTCTGCGCCCTGATATACCGCCTTATGCGAATGGGAGAGAGGCAGCAGGAGGCATTCGGGCGCGTTTACTGTTACTCGGTGGCCTCGATATTCCTGTTCCACGTCTTTATCAACGTGGGAATGACCATCGGGCTGGTGCCGGTGATCGGCATACCTCTGCCGATGTTCAGCTATGGCGGGTCGTCACTGATCGCTTTCACGCTGCTGTTTTTCGTGGCGGTGAAACTCGACGCTTCAAAGCGTGAGAATTCTACTTACTTAGACTTTTAAATTATGGAAAGAAACGGATTAACCTCAGCCCAGGTGGCGCAAAGCCGCCAACAACATGGGCCAAACTTGCTGACCCCTCCCAAGAGGGAGTCTGTGTGGATGCTTTTCCTGGGTAAGTTCAACGACCCTATAATCAAGGTGTTACTGGCCGCCGCGTGCCTGTCGCTGGTGGTCGCCATAATGGAGAATGACTATGCCGAGACGATAGGCATCTTCGGGGCCATATTACTCGCCACCGGGGTGGCTTTCTACTTCGAATACGACGCCAAAAGGCGTTTCGAAAAGCTAAACCAGGTCAACGACGACACGCTGGTCAAGGTGCTGCGCGACGGGGCGGTGTGCGAAATCCCAAAGCGCGACGTGGTGGTCGGCGACGTGGTTATGCTCGACACGGGAGAGGAGATCCCCGCCGACGGCATTCTGGTCGATTCGGTGTCGATGGGAGTGAACGAATCTGCGCTTACGGGCGAATTGATGATAGGCAAGGACCACGACCCGTCGCAGAATGACGACGAGGCGACATACCCCTCTAACCGCCTCTACCGTGGCACGACGGTGGTCGAAGGGCACGGTGTGCTGGTGGTCGATGCAGTGGGCGACGCCACGGAATTCGGCAAGGTGGCCTTCCAGGCTACGACCAAGAGCGAGGAGAAAACCCCGCTCACCCTGCAACTGGAGCGCCTCTCGGGCATGATCGGACGCGTAGGGGTGGGGCTGGCCGTGGCGATATTCGTCATACTGGCCCTCAAGGGTTATTTCTCCGGCGACCTGTCCCTCTCCAACGGGTGGTTGCCGGTGGCCGAGCACCTGCTGCACTACTTTATGGTGGCTGTGGCGGTGATCGTGATGAGCGTGCCCGAGGGGCTGCCCATGAGCATAACCCTGAGCCTGGCCCTGAATATGCGCCGAATGCTCAAGACCAATAACCTGGTGCGCAAGATGCACGCATGTGAAACGATGGGCGCCGTGACGGTGATCTGCACCGACAAGACCGGGACGCTCACCCAAAACCAGATGCGCGTTCACGAAATGAAGCAACTCGCATGCAGTCCCGAAGAGCTACGTGAAGCCATAGCGATCAACTCGACCGCTTTCCTCGATCCGTCAGGCAAGGTTATCGGCAACCCGACCGAGGGGGCGCTGCTGCTGTGGCTGCGCTCGGAAGGGATCGATTACCACCCCCTGCGCAGTTCGACCAGGGTGGTCGACCAACTCACATTCACCACCGAGCGCAAATATATGGCTACGCTCGTGGAATCCGCCGTGACCGGAAAGCGCACCTTATATGTAAAGGGCGCGCCGGAAGTGGTGCGCCGCATGTGCCTGGCCGGCGACGGCGAACAGCAGATCAGCGACGCGCTGGCTGGTTACCAGAACAAGGCTATGCGCACGCTGGCCTTCGCATGCCTACCCACCTCGTCAGACACATGCCTTGAGGCAGTCGAGGCATGCGGCATGGTGCTTATGGCCATCGCGGCCATATCCGACCCCGTGCGCGAGGACGTGCCGGCTGCCGTCGGAAGCTGCATGAGCGCCGGCATAGCCGTGAAGATCGTAACGGGCGACACCTCGGCCACGGCACGCGAAATAGCGCGCCAGATAGGGCTGTGGGACCCGGCGACGGACGGCGAACGCAACCACATAACGGGCGTGGATTTCGAAGCCCTGAGCGACGAACAGGCGCTCGAAATGGTGGGCGACCTGAAGGTGATGTCGCGCGCCAGGCCCCTGGATAAGCAACGTCTGGTGCGTCTGTTGCAACAGAGGGGCGAAGTGGTGGCGGTGACCGGCGACGGTACGAACGACGCCCCGGCGCTGAATGGCGCCCAGGTGGGACTCTCGATGGGGACCGGCACCTCGGTGGCCAAGGAGGCGAGTGCGATAACGCTTCTGGACGACTCATTTGCCTCGATAGCCACGGCGGTTATGTGGGGGCGCTCCTTATATAAGAATATACAGCGCTTCGTGCTGTTCCAGCTTACGATCAACGTGGCGGCGGTGCTGGTGGTTCTGGTCGGGTCGGTATTCGGCACCGAATTGCCCCTGACCGTGACGCAGATACTCTGGGTCAACCTCATAATGGATACACTGGCCGCGATGGCGCTGGCGTCGCTGCCACCCGATCCCGGTGTGATGAAGGCCAAGCCGCGCAAGAGTACCGACTTTATCATTACCCGCGACATGGCGCATGCGATACTTGGCGTGGGGGGGATTTTCGTGGCAGCGCTGCTCGGATTGCTGTTATACTGGGGCTCGGCGCCGACCATTTACCAACTCTCGATGTTCTTTACGATATTCGTGATGATGCAGTTCTGGAACCTGTTCAACGCCAAGGGCTACGGCGCGCGCGGCTCGGTATTCGCCGATATGGGACGCAGCTATATCTTTGTGCTGGTGTTGCTGGCGATACTAATCGGGCAGATCATCATAGTCAGCATAGGCGGCGAGGTGTTCCGCACGGTGCCGCTGACACTTGAGGATTGGTTGCGCATTATCGGCGCGACGTCCGTTATAATGATCGTGGGCGAGATATGGCGCGCGGTCAGCCGGTCAATGAAAAAGTGGTGATAATGAAAGAAGCCCCGCCAGACCGGCGGGGCTTCTTTGTTATATGAGTTTCAACTCCTGTTTCATCCTCAGTATCTTGGCGTCGAGCTGTTTCTCGACCTCGGCGAATTTGTCGATCGCCGGCAGCGGTTCGCACACCCCGAAGTAGAATTTGATCTTGGGCTCGGTGCCTGACGGACGGATCGAAACTATCGTGCCGTCGGCGGTGAGGAATTGCAGTACGTCCGATTTCTCGATATCGAGGGGCGTGGATTTGCCGCTCTTTACGTCGAGCACCGTCTGGGCGAGGTAGTCGCGCACGGTCACCACAGGCGAAGCGCAGATCTGGGCGGGTGGGGTGGCACGGTAGTCGCGCATCATCTGCGTGATCTGGTCTGCGCCCTCGATGCCCTTGAGCACCACCGAAACCAGACCCTCTTTATAGAATCCGTATTCGAGGTACATCTGCTTGAGCAGCGTCCAGAGCGTCAATCCCTGCTCCTTAGCCCATGCGGCGGCTTCGGCTGCAAGCGAACAGGCGCTCACGGCGTCCTTGTCGCGCACGAAATCGCCGGCCAGGTAGCCGAAAGACTCCTCGCCGCCACCGATATATTGCTTCTTACCCTCGTTCTCACGGATTATCTGGGCGATATACTTAAAGCCCGTCAGGCAGTTATAGTGCTCGACCTTGAATGAATCGGCAACGCGCGCCATCATTTCCGAAGTCACGATAGTCTTGATTATGAATTGCTTGCCATCCAAGCGTCCCAGATCACTCCAGCGGCGCAGCAGGTAGTAGGTCAGCAGCACGCATGTCTGGTTGCCGTTGAGCAGCACATAATCGCCATTTTCGTCGGGCACGGCGATGCCGATGCGGTCGGCGTCAGGGTCGGTGGCCAGCACCAGGTCGGCCTTCAGCTTCTCTGCCTGGGAGATCGCCATGGCCATGGTGTTGCGCTCTTCGGGGTTGGGCGAGTCGACGGTGGGGAAGTTGCCGTCCACAACGGCCTGTTCCTTAACTATGTGCACGTTCTTAAAACCGTATTCGGCCAGCGAGGCGGGCACCAGGCGCACACCGCATCCGTGCAGGGGGGTGTAGACGATATTCATGTCGGAGTGCTTCTTCACCGCTTCGGGCGAAAGGCTCAGCGATAGCACTTTGGCGAGGTATATCGCGTCGAATTTCTCATCGAGGATCGTGATGTTCTCCTTGTTGGCGCCCGAGAGTATCTGGTCGATGGATGTGATCTTCCCGACCTCGGCGATGATGTTGCCGTCGTGGGGGGCGGTCACCTGCGCGCCGTCGTCCCAGTAGGCCTTATAGCCGTTGTATTCGCGCGGATTGTGCGAGGCGGTGACCATTACGCCGCTCTGGCATCCCAACTCGCGGATCGCAAAACTAAGCTCAGGGGTGGGGCGCAGGGCGTCGAAAAGGAACACTTTAAAACCGTTGGAGGCGAAGATGTCGGCCACGCTCTCTGCGAACAGGCGGCTGTTGTTGCGGCAGTCGTGCGAAACGGCGACTTTGATCTGCTGTCCGGCGAAATTTTTCTTCAGGTAGTTGGCCAATCCCTGGGTCGCCATGCCGACCGTGTAAATATTCATGCGGTTGGAGCCCACGCCCATTATCCCGCGCAGTCCGCCGGTGCCGAATTCGAGGTCGCGGTAGAAACTTTCGGTAAGTTCCTTGCGGTCGTTTTCGACGAGCCACGCCACGCGCTCCTTGGTTTGGGGGTCGTAGTTGCCTTCGAGCCATTTTTGGGCTTTTTCCAATGCCGCTTTGTCAAGTTGAGTGCTCATTTTCAGTATAAGTTTTGTTTATGATTAGAAATCACAAGTACGAAATAATTCTATATCGTTTTTGCAAAATGCCGTTTTTTGATGCTGATTTTCAGAGTGTTGGCAGTACACATTCGAAAACGCACTAAACTCTATATAAATATAAAACAAATAAACAAGCAGCACCGCATGTTTTATTAATAATTTTATCCACACTTTTGTATCACGATATTCTGCAATACAAAATCATGATCGTTTCAACACAGATGCACACTAACTTATGGGATGATTGCCTGTCACTGATCCGCGAGAAAACCTCGGCGGAAGAGTTCGACAGATGGTTTGCCCCCATCGTGCCCCTGGATTTCGACGGAACGACCCTGAGGCTCAAGGTTCCCAACGAAAGTTACGTGAACCACATCGAAAAGAACTGCATTCCGTTCCTGCGCCCGATAATCCATAAGCATTTCGGACTTAAAACCCGTCTGCGCTATGCGATCCCGCGCCAGGAACAACCGGTTTCGATCACCCAGGAGGCCGACACGACCCCCATCAGTAAATTCGTGAACCAGACCGATACTGCAAATATAAAAAATCCTTTCGTAATACCGGGTATAAAAAAGATCGTAATCGATCCCCAGCTCAATCCTGCTTACACGTTCGATTCGTTCGTCGAGGGCGAATGCAACCGCCTGGCCCGCTCGGCGGGGTTCGCGGTGGCGCTAAACCCCGGCAAAACGGCTTTCAACCCCCTGTATATATATGGTAACTCGGGGCTCGGCAAAACGCACATCGCCCAGGCCATAGGCATGGAGGCGCGCCAGCGCCACCCGGGACTGCAGGTGCTCTACGTCTCGATGAGCAAGTTCCAGGCCCAATTCCAAAAGGCCGCCGTGCAGGGTGAATTGAATGACTTTATCCATTTCTACCAAATGGTGGACCTGCTGATAATCGACGACATACAGGAGATTTCGGGACGCACCAAGGAGAAGACGCAAAACGCGTTCTTTACGATATTCAACCACCTGCACCTCTCGGGCAAGCAGATAATCCTCACCTCGGACAAACCGCCCGTGGAGTTGAAAGACATCGAGGAAAGGCTGCTCACCCGCTTCAAATGGGGTTTGTCGGCGGAACTTCACCAGCCCGACTACGCCACCCGCGTGAAGATCATCGAGACCAAGGCCGCACGGCTGGGGATGGATATTTCGCAGGAAGTGGTGAATTACCTGGCAGAGAACATCACTGCCAATATCCGCGAAATAGAAGGCGCGCTCTCGTCGCTGGTCGCCAACGCCACGTTCCTGGGCAAGAAGATAACGATCTCGCTGGTCAAGGAGATACTGAAGGTATACATACAGTTCCACCAGAAAGAGATCACGATAGATCACATTCAAAAAACTGTGTGCGAGAGCCTTAACATCGACGCCGAAACCTTTGCTTCACCTAAACGCACACGCGAGATCGCCCAGGCTCGCCAGATCGCGATGTACCTGAGCAAACTGCACACCAAGGCGCCGCTGACAACCATCGGAGCCGCGATAGGGGGCAAGAACCACGCGACCGTACTGCACGCATGCAAGGCGATTTCGAACCTGATCGAAACCGACAAACACTTTAAGCACCAGATCGATGAGATCGAGAAAAAAGTACTCGGACGTTAATCGCGACCCCAAACTAACCTAACTATAAAACTTCGTAACGCCGTTTCACGAAAAACCACCCCCTGCCGGGTGGTTTTTTGCATAAATAAGCCACTTCTTTTGCCGGTGCGGATTATGAAACTACCTAAAAAAATTATATCTTTACCAGTCATTACCCGCAGAAATGAAAAAACTAAACGAAGGGGATGCCGCACCCTACTTCTCGGCACTCGACCAGCAGGGCAATCAAGTGGCCCTAAGCGCACTTAAGGGAGGTAAAGTGATTCTTTACTTCTACCCGAAAGACAACACACCCGGCTGCACGGCCGAGGCCTGTTCGTTGCGCGACGGCAAAAGTGAGTTGCGCCGGATGGGGTACACCATTATCGGCGTGAGCCCCGACAGCGGTAAGTCGCACGCCGGGTTCGACGCCAAGCACCAGCTCGGTTTTACACTGATCTCCGACCCTGACCACGCCATTGCGGAGAGCTACGGCGTGTGGGGTGAAAAGAAATTCGCGGGGCGCAACTACATGGGCATCCTGCGCACCACGTTCGTTATAGACGAGAGGGGAGTGATCGTGAAAATATTCGACAAAGTGGACACCAAACGCCACTTCGAGCAGATCGCCGACTGGGCGAGATAATCAACGATAATTAATTTAAAATCAAATAAATATCATGGCAGAAAAGAAAGACGTCAACACCGACAAACTCAAGGTGCTCAACGCCGTAATGGAAAAAATCGAAAAGGATTTCGGCAAAGGGGCGATAATGCGCATGAGCAGCGACAAACACGAAGACGTGGCTGTAATCCCCTCTGGCTCGATCAACCTCGATATGGCCCTCGGAGTGGGCGGCTACCCCAAGGGTCGCGTGGTGGAGATCTACGGCCCCGAGTCCTCGGGTAAGACCACGCTGGCGATCCACGCGATAGCCGAGGCGCAGAAGGCCGGCGGAATCGCCGCATTCATCGACGCCGAGCACGCTTTCGACAGCTATTACGCACAAAAACTGGGAGTTGACGTCGACAACCTGCTCATTTCGCAGCCCGACGACGGCGAACAGGCCCTCGAAATCGCCGACCACCTGATCCGTTCGAGCGCCATCGACATCGTGGTGATCGACTCTGTGGCCGCGCTCACGCCCCGCGCTGAGATCGAGGGCGAGATGGGCGAAGCCAAAGTGGGTCTGCAGGCCCGCCTGATGTCACAGGCGCTGCGCAAACTGACCGGCAGCATCAGCAAAACCAAAACCGTCTGCATATTCATCAACCAGCTGCGCGAAAAGATCGGCGTGTCATACGGCAATCCCGAAACTACAACCGGCGGAAACGCATTGAAATTCTACGCTTCGGTGCGCATCGACATCCGGAAAATGTCGTCGATAAAAGACGGCGAAGAGCAACTCGGCGTGCGCGCCAAAGCCAAGGTCGTTAAAAACAAGGTGGCGCCCCCGTTCCGCCGCGCCGAATTCGACATCATCTACGGCGAGGGCATCTCCCGCATCGGCGAGATCATCGACTTAGGGGTGGACAACGGCATAATCAAGAAAAGCGGATCGTGGTTCTCGTATGGCGAACGCAAGCTCGGCCAGGGACGCGAGGCAGTTAAGGAACTGCTCACCACCGATACCGCGCTGGCTGCCGAGATCGAGGCTAAAGTACGCGAAACTATCAAAAAATAAACAACTTAAAACATCCACCTCGTCAATCAGTTTATGTAGATGATTGGATACGACGCATCCGACGAACTTCTCATCGAGGAGAAGTACAATGACCTGCTTTTAAGCTGTAACAAGATATGCCACAGCGATGAAGACTGGAATTTGATCAAGAAGGCTTTCTTCCTTGCGAAGGAGGCCCATAAAGGTGTGCGCCGTAAATCGGGTGAGCCATATATAATCCACCCGATCGCCGTGGCCAAGATCGTGATCGACGAAATAGGCCTCGGGGTTAAATCCGTCGTCGCGGCGCTGCTGCACGACGTGGTGGAAGACACCGCCTACACGGTCGAGGAGATCGAGGAGATGTTCGGCCACAAGATCGCCGTGATGGTGGACGGACTGACAAAAATGGCCGGCGTGTTCAACGCCGACACCTCGGAGCAAGCCGAATATTTCCGCAAGGTGCTGCTGACGCTCTCCGACGACGTGCGCGTGATACTTATCAAGATCGCCGACCGGCTGCACAACATGCGCACGTTGGGCTCGATGCCCCCGGCAAAGCAGATCAAGATCACCGGCGAGACGATCTACCTGTTCGCTCCGCTGGCGCTGCGCCTGGGGCTGTTCTCGATAAAATCGGAGCTGGAGGACCTGAGCCTGAAGTACCGTTTTCCCGACCAATACGCCGAGATCGAGCAGAAATTAGGCGAAACAGAGGCCGGGCGGGCGCAATTTATCGAGAAGTTCAATGCTCCGATAATCAAACGTTTAAAGGATGACGGCATCGACTTCACCATATCGAGTCGCGTGAAGAGCATCTATTCGATATGGTCTAAGATGCAGCGCAAGCAGATTCCTTTCGAGGAGATATACGACCTCTTTGCCATCCGCATCGTCTTCGAGCCGTCGCCTCTGGTGCCTGAAAAATCGCAGTGCTGGCACGTATACTCCTTGATAACAGACGAATACAAGCCAAAGCCCGACCGTATACGCGACTGGATCAACATACCGAAAGCCAATGGCTACGAGGCGTTGCACGCCACTGTGATGGGGCCTGGAGGGCTGTGGGTCGAGGTGCAGATACGCACCCAACGCATGGAGGAGATCGCCGAGCGCGGTTTCGCCGCACACTGGAAATATAAACACGCAGAAATCTCGGGCGACGAAGACGAGTTCGACAAGTGGCTCAAGAAGATACGCGAGGCGCTGAACAGTCCGACAGAGAATGCCGTCGACTTCCTCGATAACTTTAAGATGTCACTGTATACATCTGAAATAGTTGTGTTTACACCGAAAGGGGAGTCGCGCAAACTTCCGCAGGGGGCGACCGCACTCGACTTCGCGTACGACATTCACTCAAAGGTGGGGCACAAGGCTATCGGCGCGAAAGTCAACCACAAGATCGAGTCTATCTTCACGCCGATCTCAAGCGGCGACCAGATAGAGATCATAACATCAGAGAGTTCGCACCCGAAAACAGAGTGGCTCGAGCACGTTTCGACGACCAAAGCGCGACAGGCTATCACCACCTACCTCAAAAAAGATAAGCAGAACAACATCGAGCGAGGCATTGGCATCTTTGAGAAAAAGATGCGCGAATTCGGCATCCAACCCAGCGCGAGGGTATTCCGCAAGCTGCTGCCGGCGTATGAATGCACCACGAAAGACGAGTTTTACAGCAAACTCGGCGCCGAGATAATAACTCTGGACGGAGTAGAGAAAGTATTGCGTGAGAATGCAGCCAATAAAGTGCTTAAATTCTGGACTTTACAGCTTGCGAACCCACTTAAGATCTTCGGCGGCAACGATAAACGTAAGCACCAATACATGGTGCGCGAAGAGGCTACACAGGGCGGCATGGCATTCGAAGTGGCCGAGTGCTGTAACCCCATTCCCGGCGATGCGGTAATGGGTTACCGCATACCCGAAACGAACCGGGTCATGGTGCATAAAACCACCTGCCCCGAGTTGACCAGGCTCTCCGCGCAGCACGGCAACAATCTGACTTCTGTGAAATGGTCGAGCCATAAGGTGAAATCATTCCTGGCGATCATCGAGATGCGCGGCATCGACCGGATGGGCATGTTGTTGGATATATCGGAGGTCATCGCCGGTCAGTTGCACATCAATATACGCGAGTTGCACATCCAGAGCCATGACGGTATTTTCGAAGGTACGATAAGCCTTTATGTGCATAGCACAGAGGACCTTAACACGATAATCAACAAAGTTGGCGCTATAAAGGGCGTCGACCATATCCGGCGGAAGATGTAGCGCGATGCCGGATATTTTTTTTTGCGCCGGCTCACTACCAATGGAGGAATTTTAATAAGTTAAAACCATGAAGGATAACGCATTTGACTTTCTTATATACGGTTTGGTCGCGGTATTTTCGATACTGGGCATGATCAACAAGGCCCGCAAGGACAAAGCCTCATCAAGGCAGCCCGAGGCGGGGGAGTACACAGACGATGATATCGATGCGGTGGACGACCTTCCACATTACCCGGTACCACGGCCCAAGGCGGTGCGCAGATTCGATATTCCGCAACCCAATGCCTCTTCGAGCAGGAATAATGCAAAGGGTGAGTCCAGCGATGCGACTATCCGCGAAATGATAGTCAAAGAGGGTGGGCGAAGCACGACCGCCACAAAGAAAGTGGGTAATGCCGATAATAAGATCGATACAGAGGAAACGATTGCGCATTCAGGGGGCAGCGCTTTGGCTGAATTCGATCTGCGCAAAGCTGTTATATATTCGGAAATACTCAAGCCCAAGTATGATGAATATTAATATTTCACATTTGTTAAATACACATTAATCACAACAAACGCTATGGCAACCATATTTACGCGCATCGTCAATGGCGAGATCCCGTGCTACAAGGTATCTGAGGATGATAAGTATTTCGCATTCCTGGATATTAATCCTGTCGCGGTTGGCCATACGCTTGTGATCCCCAAACAGGAAATAGATTACATATTTGATCTCGACGACAATACTTTGGCTGGGCTAATGGTCTTCGCAAAGAGGGTGGCGGCGCGTATTAAAGCCAATATACCATGCAAACGCGTTGCTGTGGTCGTGTTAGGGCTCGAAGTACCCCATGCGCACATACACCTTATCCCCATCAATAGTGAGGCGGATGTGGATTTCCATAAAGAAAAGCTCAAACTTTCCGTAGCGGAGTTTTTGTCCATTCAGGAGATTTTACATTTTTAAATTAACTTTATCGGCAAACACAAGGCTGTTTGTTTATTATATTGCCCGACAATAGGCCCATTGTCGGGCTTTTTTTATGAGCCATTATATCTATTTCCCGGGCGGGGGATGGGGTAGGGGTTATCTAAAAGCAGTATTTCAAAGTCACAATTGTGAACACAATTATAGTAATGGTGCTGGCGTTTTATGGGCATGTATTTCTTACATGGTGTGCCTCTTTGTTGGTTCAATTTTTTACTTATCATATTTTATCATTTAATAATCAGTGCATTACGGTATATTATATAATCTTTAAAATCACCACATAATATAAGTGCGTTATATTGGGTGAGGTAAAATGAGCAGTAATATATGGTTTCTTTTCGCGTTATTTTGCTAAATATCAGTTATTTAACATACCGAATATGAATCTATTCTTAACGTAATGAGTCAGTGCGGTATATGATATGGTGCGCACAATATTTTTTGCATAGATAAAAATAACACCCATGCAAAGCAATATATTAATATAATGCTTTATATTTGTGAAAATACTTAACAATGAAAGACAGGCTTGCGGAATTTCTGAAATCAGAGGGCTTATCCCCGCGTAAATTTTCCGACTTAATGGATGTCCCCCCTTCGAACATCTCACATCTGCTCGCCGGTAGAAACAAACCGGGCTTTGAATTTATTTCCCGTATGATCTCTCGTTTTCCTAATCTCAGCCCTGACTGGCTGATCCTGGGTGTCAAACCCATGTATAGAGCAGGTAAGATAACCGGAGCTCCGGAGGCAGAGCTGAGTCACATAATGCCATCAACCAGTACCCCAGACGGCGCTACTGAATCAACTGAACAAAATTCAGCTGCAACTGGGCCGGCATCCACAAAGCGGCCTTTATTGGAGATTAGTGATAAGCAGGATAATGTCGGCGCGGAGCAAAATAATATTTCTCGACAAAATGCTAAATCAGAGGTTATCAGGGCTGTCAATCAGGAAGAACCTGTGGCACAACCTCAGTCTACTGCATGCGGACTAATGAGCCAAAAAGCTGCCGAGCAAATCGCAGTATTGTATTCTGACGGCACCTTCAAGATTTTCCACCAGTCTTAATAAGTAACTACGGTAGGGAAATTCACATTTCTGTCATCATGGCTACATATCACTTGGGTTATAATTGACAGTATGTTAGCCAATATTTTGAACTAAAAATGTCAAATAAGACTGCCAAAGACGAAGTAAGATAAGAGCAAGAACGAGAAAAGAGACACAAGAACTGCTACAAATGTTATCTTAATTAGATCGTTCATGGGCGCAAGATAAGGATTTTTTTTTACATTTCCAAATTTATTTGTAATTGATTGATTTAGAACCCATTAAAGGGGGAAGTGACTGTGAAGTATAACACCCTGACAATCAGGGTGCTGTCACTTAGCACATAATAGACAAGGGGGGGATGTGCAGAGGATGCTCACTACGTTCGCATCCAATAAGCTGCCATATGGAGTAAAGTTGATTTCGCGCACACGTGTAGCACGCGCGCACGATTAGAGTTACACAAGGGCAGCATCGCGCCTATAACGGCGCAGGAACGGCTGAAGGCCTAAGCGACCGTGTCGCAAAAGAGCAGTATAAACAAAGTGAGCGCGACTCCGTAGGGAATCACGCTCACGATTGGGGAAATGGGGATAGTTACGAATTTTCTACATCCTCGTCTCCGATAGAGGGTATAGGCAATTCGTTGACAGAAGGGGGTAAATCTTGATCCTGATTGAGGACAAAGGGGTTGCGGTCATTTACAGGATTATCGAGGTCACTTGGTATATCCAAAGCCGAACGGGGGGACAGCATGCCGGGCATCTGAGCGGTGCCGGACATAAAAGCCTCGATTGTTGTAGATGTAAAGCCGCCACCAGGACAGAAAGTAGGTTGAGCCGACTTCCGAGTAAGTCTATTACCAAGCTTGTCGGGGTCAAAAGTAGATGAACTGATGTATTTTACATTACGTTTCATAAGGAATGATTTAACGGAAGAAATCAAAAGATGGATCAGAATAAGCCGGCAAAGGCTGGCCAGCAGAGTAGTGAGCGAACAACTCATAAACAATATGATGGTTCGCAGGATTGGTATCGGCGAAAATACGGTATAACTGACTCTCAGGCTTGTAGAAATCCGGAGTATCAAGGAAACGCGGAGCTATAACGTTAAAATCGCGATTCAAGAAAGGATAATACGTATCCTCACGATCAGGGTTGTACCATCGGGCTTGGTGCCAAAACTGCAGTGAAGTAGCCAACTCGCCGTTAACATGGGCGAGACGCTGGCGATATTCCTCATAAGGGGCCTGATAGCCAAGAGGCATGCCGCCGAGAGGTTTAGTATGATTACCGAGCGCCATCTCTGCGCAGAGCTCACGTTGATCGACAATCTGGTCACCTATCTGAGCGAGATCGGGCAGACCATAATCGTAACGAGAAGTCTTGAGAAGTTCCCGGTCCATCATATTCATATACGAAGAACCGGGACGGATAAACATAACCGTCATAAGAACTCCATGATGATCCGAACGGAACTGGATAGGCTTAGATGAGCCAATTTCGATACCATGACCGCCAAGCTCGCCGAGCGGAGTATCACCAGTTTGAGAGGTCTGGAGTACCTCGCCGACAGTTATACGATGAGTAGAGCCGCCGAGGAATTGAGGTATATCCAAGGAATCATCAGAGGGAATAACACCGTATTCACCACGAAGAAGTTCACGATAACGACCGCCGACACGGTTAGACAGCTGGGCGAGGCGTTGGAGGCGAGTAGCCTTTGAAAGATCATCGATAGAGCCGGTCGGAATCTGAACAGCATTACCGCGCTGAGCTTGGGGGAGACAATCGGTAAAATAGTCATGTTTCCAGCAAGCAGAACGCATAACGAGAAGATCCGCATAGAGGTTTTCCTCAGGATAAGAAGTACCCCAAACATTAAATACACCATCAGGAAGGGAACGATTCTCCCCGAAATACATTCCAGAGTTAACAGAAGGCACAGTTGTGTTATTAGCATCACGAAGATACTCCCACCAAATTTTTTGGTAGGCCATGTGGCGGAGGGGGTTAAGCCGAACTATAAGGCCATCATCCATATCTTCGGGTTTAGGGAGCTGCGGACGCCATCCAAGGTGGTAAGTCAATGACTTGGGCCCGAAATACGTAGGAATACCAGCGTTAAAATCGGGATTAGTCATAATTTCCATCTGAGGAATGGGGTATTGAGTGGGAACCGCTACACTCTGGTCGCCGCCGGTGATGAAAGAACGCCAATTCTTCCAAAGAATGTCATTACGACAGAAGAAAGTACGAAACTCGACATAGATGTCTTGAATCGCGGGCGCTTGAAGTGGGAGCAACCGGATAAGGTGCTCATAGCTGATGCGGTGATGAGAACCAGGAAGTACATTTTCCACATGAACGGGCGTAATATCCCCGAAGTTTGTAGAACCTTGAATATAGTGGCTGAGGTCGCTGTAATTGACTCCCGGATTACGAACCTTGATAGCCATTGAGGATGCGTTAGATGTAATTTTTGCCATAATGTTGTTGTTGTTTGGACATTGTAAAATCTTTAGTTTGTCTTAAACCCTTAACGGTTTCGATAGGGTTATTTTGATCGGGACCGTGATCAATCAGTCCTCGCACGTGCTGCACCGATTGGATGGAGAGCGCTCGTTGGGGCAATAAACATCGATAGTATCGCGGAAGAGGTCCATCTGGACCGCGCTCTGAGTAGTGCGAGGTGTTGTAGATGATGTTATCATCTGTGTTGAGCTGGAGCATGTTATTGAAGTACCACATAATCCCGAGACCAGGGCGGAGACTCTTGAGCGTGAAACACGGGGGGAGATGTCCGGGCGTAGTGGTTCGGATGGTGTGATACTTGGCACAATAGGCCGTGCGAGACGGCGTAATTCCATCAGTCCAAGCAAAACCCTTTCCCCATACTTCAGCAATCTGGGTGCGAAGATCGTCGAGTACGGGATTAAGCGTACGAAAAAACAGAATAAGATGATAATGGGGCCGCAAAGTATTGGGCCCATATTCACCAAGACAGTAATAACGAATTTCATTCGGTTCATAATGATTGCGTAATCGCTTTAAAAAGTTTTGAATATCAAGTTTTTTAAGCACGCCAAAGGTGCCATGTTTTTTAGTTCTTTTACGGGGCATATTAGCCTCATCGTAAGTGAGAGTGAGAAAGAAAGTAGAGGTGGCGCGCTTGGCCTCATCGGTCAGGCGCATTATCCACTCTCTCTGTTTAGATAGCAAGCAGGACGGACATTTACCACACCGGACAGGGAAAGGGTGAGGACGACCGTCTGAACCTCTGTATTTACCTGTTTCTTCAACAACGAAGTAGGGCTTTTCACAAAGGATGGGGGTGCCGGGATTACATGCGGGTACCACCACGACCGATAACTACGATGGTCTTACGTGTGATTTTTTTTGATTTAGTCATCTGACATATTGATATAATCAGGGTGATTGTAAGATTTTGCATTAGCTGCACGAGAAATTCCCGCTGGATGACTAGAAGAAGATGGTTCCGATAGACCTTTTTTGCCACGTGCAGTCATAAGACGTAAGAATGCTGTATAAGCATCAGATGTTTTAGGATTTATTCCAGCCTCAGCAAGTTTACGATCAAAGTTAACCATGGCAGAATCAGCATCATCTTTTCCGGCAGAAGCATAGTTGGCTACCACCTTAGAAAGAAGTTCACGAGCCTGAAGCGGCGAGAGTTTTTCAAGATTAAAACGAGCCTGTTTAATACCGATTTCCTTAGCTGTTTTTTCAAGTTCCTGGAGTGACACGGAACCTTGTTTCAGTTTGAGATCCTCGGCAAGGATTGGCAGCTGTGCCTTGAGAATATCATTCTGTGCCTGTTTGTTAGCATAATCAGCCTCAGTATTAAGGGCATCGCCGAGATACTTGCGGTCGATAGAGTCCGCATTACGAAGAAGAATACTACGTTCAACGTCAGATTTAGCAGCATTGGCACGTTCACGAAGAGATTGCGAAATAGTCAGAGCTTCCTTAGCGTTAAGAAGATCGTAGTTTTTAGCTTCAGACTTAGCACGAGCCATAGTAAGCATCGTACCAGCGAAGTCAGCACCGAAGTTAGCGATGGGAGAGAAGTCCGCAGGGACATTAGTCATTGCGGATGGAGCAGAGGGCGAAGGGGGGGTTTGGGACGTAACTGCACCTGTTTCGCCATACATGAGAGAGGGATTGAGTCCAGCGGCCTCAAGGCGTGCGCGTTGGGATGCGGGATCGTCGTAAGCACGTTGATCAGTAAGCCTACGATCATACTCCGCGTTCTGACGCTTAAACATCTTTGTCGCATACGCACGGTTTTTTGTATTGAGGTTACTGGACTGCAGCATAGAGGCGCCGGAACTGAGTAGACCAGCTCCGGCACCAACTAATAAGGCAGTACCTGTAGAAATAGCCATTATTCGCGGTCGAATGTGGTTGAATCCGAGGTTTCGCGTTCGATGGTTTTAGAACCGTCAGAGCGTTTCTCCTTGCGTACTTTCACCTTGCGGGTGTGATTTACGAGTCCGAGGGTGAGAATGGTCGTAAGACCTGTCATGATAATTTCGATTGTTGTCATGATTCGTTTGTGTTTGATTAGACATTTGAAAGCGGCGGACGTGATCCGCAGGATAAGGGTAATGGTCAATGATACGCATCATCGAGCATTTCGATGATAACATAAGTGAAATCGTAATTGATTGATTTTGAAAGGCTCATTTTCCCGTAGCGAGAGCCTAATGCGCTGGATGTTACATATATGTCAAAGAACTCGCGGTGAGGTCTGAATTATAATTGACATTATGTAAAGTTACATGGGGTGACACTACCCGCTGACCGCGCATATCTCAAACATTGGCCGAAAAAGTTACCGCGGATCTTGCCGATCCTACGTTTTGAAAGCGTATATTTGTAGGTCGAATAAATCAACAGCAAACACCGGATGAAATCACGCTCATATATCCGTTTATTTCAGATAACGATTGCAATAAGTGTCGTTATTTCTCTGTTTACCAACTGCATATACAACAAACAAACACAGGATAAGCCCGAAATAACAGTAAGTATACTGCCGATAAAATACATCGTCGAAAGGATCGCCGGCGATGATTTCACGCTACATGTGCTCGTTCCTCCGGGAGCATCCCCGGAAACTTACGAGCCCACCCCATCGCAAATGATCGAAGTCGCCAATTCGCAGAGCGTGTTCATCACGGGACTCATCGACTTCGAGAGATCGCTGACGGCGAAATTGGCTTCACAATGTACTGATAACAAATATATTGAGCTGTCAAAAAACATAACATTAATAAAAGGTGATTGCGGCCACAGCCACAAAAATTCGAATGGCGGGACAGACCCACACATCTGGAGCTCTGCACGCAACCTGCGCATTATGGCGGCCACAACATTCGAACGCCTGAACGCTCTCTATCCTGACTCGGTCAAATACACCGTTAACTACCATGCATTTTGCGCTCAACTCGACTCTCTCGACGCACAAATCGCACAAAATATCACCGCGTCAAACATAAAGTGTTTCGTTATATACCACCCGGCTTTAACCTATTACTCAAATGATTATAATATAGAACAAATATCTCTTGAGCACGAAGGCAAAGAACCCTCGGCGGAGAACCTGCGTCGCGTAATCACCAGGGCTAAAGCCGAAAACATCAAAAGAGTACTCTACCAGAAGCAATTCAGCCCGGCCAGCGTAGCTACCGTGGCACGCGAATTGGGCGCAGAGTGCACTGAAATAGACCCGCTGCATGAAGACGTTGTGGCCAATTTATTACACATCACCGAAATAATAACCTCAGATGGAGTGCCTGATCGACATTAAGGACCTGGCTGTCAGCTATGGTGACGACAATATAGCCCTGAGCGGGGTGAATCTCCAGGTCATGCGCGGCGACTTCCTGGGCGTGATCGGACCTAATGGCGGAGGCAAGACGACGCTGATAAAGGCCATCCTTGGGTTGGTGGAATTCAGCGGCGAAGTCACATTCGCCCAGTGCGTGCGCCACGCGAAAGGAATAGGCTACCTGCCGCAACAAGAGCGCTTCGACGCGGCATTCCCGATACCGGTGTGCGAAGTGGTCCTCTCGGGTCTGCAATCGCAAAAGGGGCTATGGCAGCGCTATACGCCCGGCGACCGTAGACGAGCTGCCGGGCTCATGGAGATGGCCGGTATCGCGTCTATCGCCGGCAAATCCATAAGTGAAATATCGGGCGGACAGATGCAGCGCGCCCTACTCTGCCGCGCGTTGATCTCTGACCCGGACATACTTATACTCGACGAGCCGGCCAACTTCGTTGACAATAAATTCGAAAAAGAGCTTTACGAGATCCTGCTCCGCCTGAATGGAGAGCATGGCAAGGCAATAATAATGGTGTCGCACGACGTCGGCACGATTTCGAGCGTAGTAAAAAATATCGTTTGCGTCAACCGACACGTCCACCGGCACAACTCCAACCGCATAACCGCCGAACAATTACACAATTACGACTGCCCAATACAATTAGTTTACCACGGGCGCGTGCCTCACACGGTGCTCGAAACACATTAAAAAATGAAAAAGTATCTATTTTTTATCGCTGCCGCGCTGATCACCGCCAGCGCAGGGGCAAAAGCGCCCCAGACACCTCCCGTACGCAACGTCATTTTGATGATTGGCGACGGAATGGGGCTTGCACAGGTACACCTCGGCATGTCCGGCACCAAGGAGCCGATGGCCATAACCCGCGCACAGTATATCGGCCTGATAACCACCCACTCGGCCAATAACAGCGTGACCGACTCGGCAGCCGGCGGCACGGCCCTGGCGTGCGGCGTGAAGACAGACAACGGCACGGTCGGCATGGATCCGCAGGGTAATACCGTAACAAACCTAACCGAACGCGCCAGGGACAAGGGACTCGCCACCGCGATAGTGGCTACCAAGGATATAACCGACGCCACGCCGGCAACGTTTACCGTCCACAGTAAAAAACGCCATCTCGAAGATGAGATAGCTTATGCACAGGCAACCAGTGGATTCGACGTGTTTATCGGTGGTGGACGCGCTAATTTCGAGAAACGCGCCGACGGGATAAACCTCAGCGATTCGCTGCGTGCGCGCGGATACCGGGTCGTCTATACGATAGATGCGCTGGACAGCGTAGCTAAAACCAACGGCAAGATATTCGCCATGTTGGCCGATAAGCATCAGCCCAAGGCGCCGTCGCGTGCGAATATGCTGCCTCGTGCAACTGCTGATGTGCTCGAAATGTTCCGTAAATCGTCCCCTAAGGGGTTTTTCGCGATGATCGAGGGTTCACAGATCGACTCGGGCGGACACTCCAAGGACGCCGAAGTGATGTACAACGAAGTGATTGATTTCGACGCTGCGGTGCGTGTGGCGTTTGACTTCGCCGACCGCAATCCGGGCACGTTGGTCGTGGTTACGGCCGACCACGAAACTGGCGGACTTACATTCCCGTCGAAAAGCGAGGACTTTTTATTGAGTGACCAGGGGTTGAAACTTAACTTTTCTGTCGGCGGCCACACAGGGATCATGGTGCCGGTGTACGCATATGGAACAGGGGCTTCGGCGTTCTCTACGTTCATGGATAATACCGACATTCCCAAGAAGATAGCAGCGCTACTGAATCTTAAATGGTGAGATTCCGACAAATAGAAAACGCCGGCCTTACGAGCCGGCGTTTCACATTTGTAATTGAATGTATTTTACTTTTGTTTACACAAGTCGCTAAGTTTAACGAACAGTTCGTCTATCGACTGCATCAACTCACGGCGCACTCCGGCATAGTGTTTACGTACCAGGCTGGGGTTATTCTTCTCGACCGGATTATTGGCTGCGGTAAACAGCTTATTACGCAGTTCTACGGCTTGTTGCATGATTGCCACTACCCCAGCCTGTTTGGCGGGATGAAAATAGAGGGTCATGTAACAGTCTGATATCACCTCGCCTACCAGGTAGTCGATATCTTTTTTGATCATTCTGACGCTTGCCATGGGATATTTTGATTTGGTTATTTATACAAATATAATTATTAATTCTCAAACTTCATTGCCTCAGGGATGAATTCGATCAACTCGCTGCTCATCACCGCCTCAGCCCCGAAATAATCGGCTGCATATTCCGCCGCAGAACCGTGAATGTACACCCCGAGAATAGCGGACTCTTCCGGTGAATATCCGCGCGCAAGAAGACCTGAAAGCAGACCGGTAAGCACATCGCCACTACCGCCCTTGGCCATCGCCGGAGTGCCGGTGGAGTTAAAGTAAAACTTGCGCTTAGGGGTACAAATCATTGTATGCGCGCCTTTTACGATCATATATACGTTATAGTTTGCGGCATACTGCGATGCAAGCTCCATCTTATGGCGCTCATCGCTCCACTCCCCGACCAGGCGACGCAACTCGCCGGGATGCGGCGTAAGCAGAGAGCCCTGGGGTATATGGCGTGCCATTTCCGGATTTTCGGCGATCAGATTAAGCGCATCGGCATCTATGACCATAGGCTTGTCACAACTTTGAAGCAGCGCCGACAGGGCCTGTGCGGTTGCACTCCCCCGCCCTAACCCGGGACCTACGCCTACTGAGGAATATTTGCTCAGATCGTCGGGAAGCGAGGAGAAACATTCGCCTGGATCGAGGCTGATTATGGCGGACGGAAAGCTCGCGTGGAGAGCAAAGCGCTCATCCTGCGGAATATGCACACTCACAAGCCCGCATCCGGACCGCAATGCCCCTCCAGTGGCAAGGATCGCCGCACCGGCCATTCCCCGACTTCCGCACACTAAAAGCGTGTGCCCATAAGTGCCTTTGTGTGAGAATTTAGCGCGTGGCTTCACGATTGCCGCGGCCTCGTCCCGGGTAATATAGAAAAAATGCCCGGGTAAATCCGATACGAATTCTGCATCGAGACCAAGCGGCAACACAACGATTTCACCGCAACAGTCGCCCGCCTCGGGCAGCAATTGAGCCAATTTCGGGGCTTCGAGAGTCAGTGTAGTGTCTGCGCATACCGTCATACGTCCGGCATTTCCAAATTCACCGAGCACTCCCGAAGGCATGTCGATCGAAATCACCTGACATCCTAAATTGTTGATTGTATTGATAATATATGCAACCACATCATCCAAAGGTCGATCATCCGCGCCGGTACCAAGCAGGGCATCTATGATAACTGCGCCCGATGGCACGGCGTCGAATGTTCCGCTCACAGGGATGCCGGACGGTAGGCGTTTGAGGTTGTACGCGCACTCCGGAGACAGATTGTTGCGCCCGAGCGGCATCACCACCGAGCAGTCGAAACCGACATGGTAAAGCATGCGCGCGGCAGAGAGTCCGTCGCCGCCATTATTGCCCTTACCGACCACGAAAAGCAGCGGCGTGCCTTGCTCGACGTTGTTGCATATCCATTGGGCGATGCTTTCCGCAGCGCGCTCCATTAGCTCGAGCGACTCTATTCCTTCGCGCTCTATCGTTGCGCTGTCGGCCTCGC
This sequence comes from Rikenellaceae bacterium, assembly GCA_031550615.1. Taxonomy (GTDB): domain Bacteria; phylum Bacteroidota; class Bacteroidia; order Bacteroidales; family Rikenellaceae; genus JAVBOW01. Next base: position 49,314 of record JAVBOL010000005.1, read on the forward strand.
GCATTTGCCTTGATGTCAATATTTTCATCTGTATCAATTATTCCTGAAGTTTAACTGCGGCGCAGCTTGTAATGCAATGGATCACCTGCTTTGCCGCGACAAAAACCAAGATTTTCCGTATCTAAAACCCCGGGCAACGGCTTGTTGTCATACAGGCGGTAGCCGCGCGCGGCGGCACCGGGAGTGATATTGGGCATGACTACATTCGCTCCTGCGGCGAGTGCTTTGATTCGCCCCTGGGGATCGAGTGTCTCAAGGGCTGTGGCAGCCGCGATATTGATGTCGGGCATCAATAGCCGCAGTACGGCTATCATTTTAAGGGTCAAATATATCCGGTCTTTACCTGAAGGTAATTCGCACCCTGCCATGGGAGTCCCGGCGCAGTCAATATAGGGCCCCATGCCGCACATATCTATCTGTTCGCGCTGCATAAACAGCAGATCTGCGGCAAGATGGTCCATCGTCTGCCCCGGCAAACCTATCATCACCCCCGTACCTACCGCAAAACCAGCGTCACGCAAATCTTCGAGGGCCTTGCGGCGGCGGTCGTAAGAGTGAAGCGCTCCGCGCGGATGTATCGACGCATACAGTCCGGGGTCCGATGCTTCAATGCGCAGCAGGTAGCGCGATGCCCCTGCCGCGAACCACTCGCGCAGCGTTTCCGGGCTTTGTTCGCCTAAAGACAAGGTCACTCCGAGCGAGGTGTCCCATCCCCGGGTTTGCTCGTCTGTAAGTCCGACCGATGCCGGGGTTATCTCCCTGATACGGCGAATCAGGCTCGTTATGCGATCGGTGTAAGAGCGTGAGGTGCTCTCGCCGGCCTGTAAAACCACCGAGCCGTAACCATGTAGCATGGCAAAACGCGCCGCATCCAAAACTTCGTCGTCAGATAGCGTATATCTATCTATATCAGGCATTTCACGCCTTATTCCACAATAAAAACAATTCTTACGGCAACTATTTGAATATTCGACCAATCCGCGCAGATATATAAACTTTCCACACACCTGTTCGCGCACAGCCGTGGCGCGTGCAAAAAGCCCCTCCGCCTCGATCTCCCCGAGCGAGAGCATCTCTTTTATTTCGCTATGCGATAATGTCATCTTATTGTCTGCGGCGCTTTTTTGTTTACCTTTGAATTGCAAAATTAATAAAATTAAGGCGTGCGGCAACCGTTCGTAAATATACACACCCACAGTCTGGCTACCCCACCCGATATCGCCATCGAGTCGGTCAGGCTGCAAGGACCCGGTCAGGTCATGCCCACGCCCGGTTCGCGCTACTCGCTCGGCATACATCCGTGGGACATACCGAGCCTTCGCAAGGATGACATTAATCTATTAATGAAACAATTAGAGTGCGACAAATACATTATCGCTATAGGTGAAACCGGCCTCGATAAATCCCGCCGGCAAGACCCTCGCGAAGAATCGATCCTCAGGGCTCAATTAGAGGTGGCGCAACGCCGCAAGCTACCGGTAATACTCCATTGTGTACGCGCCTTCGAGCCGATGATGAATATCCTGAAAAGTTACGACCTGCGGGCGGTGCTCTTCCACGGATTCATAGGCAGCGCCGTCCAGGCGAAAAGGGCTGCCGCAAAAGGCTACTGCCTCTCGTTGGGCGAACGCAGCCTTCAATCGGCGAAAACCATCGAGGCCATGCGCAGCGTGCCCCTGAAAAATATTTTCCTTGAGACCGATGCGGCGGACATATCCATTGCCGACATTTACGCCCGTGCGGCGAATCTGCTCGACATATCGGTCGATGAACTGGCCGCGGCGATCTACACCAATTATAAAACCGTTTTCGAATGAGCGCAGCATGGTGCGAACGCACTGAACTACTTATAGGTAAGCAAAATACAGCTAAATTAAACCAGGCGCACGTGCTGGTGGTTGGCACGGGCGGCGTAGGCGCCGTGGCTGCCGAGATGATCTGCCGCACGGGAGTCGGGCGCATGACGATCGCCGACGCCGACAGCGTGTCCGAGAGCAATATCAACCGCCAGATAATCGCCCTGCACTCCACCGTGGGGCAGTCCAAAACCAGCGTGCTGGCCGCACGGCTGCGTGACATCAACCCCGGGATCGAGTTGACGATAGTTGAGCGTTATATAAAGGACGAAGCGACCGACGCCCTGCTGGACGCAGCACGATATGACTATGTCGTGGACGCGATCGACACCCTCGCGCCGAAGGCCAACCTGATAAAAGGCTGCATCGACCGGGGGTTTCCGCTCGTCAGTTCCATGGGCGCGGGTGCCAAGACCGACCCCACGCAGGTCGAGATCAAAGACATTTCAAAGAGCCATCACTGCCCCCTGGCGCACATGCTGCGCAAAAGGCTGCACAAAATGGGCATCCGTAGCGGCTTTCACGCCGTGTTCTCACCCGAGCCCGTGCGCGAGGGGTCGATGATACTGTGTGAGGAGACCAATAAGAAATCTAACGTAGGCACGATCTCATACATGCCGGCCGTATTCGGGTGCGCCTGTGCTTCGGTAGTGGTAAGGTGTCTGCTTAACGAGATGTAGCGGCAAAATGGCAATGGTGCAAAAACAAAGGGCCTCCCGATCGGGAAGCCCTTTGTTATAAATCAGTTACCTAAACTTACTCGGCGGCAGCCTCTTCAGCGGGAAGAACCTGCACCAGTTCCACTTCGAAAGCGATAGCCTGGTTGGCGGGGATCATCTGGCCGGCGCCCTGCTCACCGTATGCGAGGTCAGAGGGGATCCACAGTTTGATCTTACCACCTTCGCCCACGAGCTTCATACCCTCGGCCCAGCCGCGGATAACCTGGTTGAGTGCGAATTGGGCGGTGTCGCCACGGTCGTACGAAGAGTCGAACACAGTGCCGTTGGGCAGGGTGCCTTTGTACATAACGCGTACGCGGTCGCTGTCGGCGGTCGCTTTAACTTCGTTACCGGCTTCCTCTACCAGATAGAGCAGACCGCTTTCGGTCTTCTGCACGCCTTTAACGTCTTTTTCGATGCCGGCGAGGTACTCTTCAGATGCCTTTTTAAGTTTGGCGGGCTTGCGAACCGTGAAGTATTCGCGCAGGAAAGAGTAGGTTGCTTCCTGCTCGATCTTTTGCTTGTTTTTCAGAACGTCTTTGATGGCAGCTGCCACAACGTCAACGTTGATGGTGCTGTCGAGGTTCTTGATGTAGGAACCCAGGTCGATACCGATGCAGTATGCCAGGGAGTCCTCTTCGGTTTTGAGGCTACGCGAACCGATGTTACCGCAAGAGCTCAGCACAAAAGCGGCGGCAGCGGCGATCACTAACAGTTTTTTCATTTTTGGTGGTTGATTATTGGTTGATATTAATTTTTTCAGATCTAACAGCCCGCAAACTTAATCATTTTATCTGATTATATCATTGCGTGGGGTTTAATTTTTTATAGTTTACCAGCTTTTCAGTGCGATATTGCACAGTTTATACAACATTCGTGCCCCTACGTTGGCGTCCCATTCGCTATCCTGGCCCGGCGACACTTCCGTCAGGTCGAAGCCCACGATCCTGCGACCCGAAAGCGCCACTGCATCAAGCAGGTATACGGCCTGGGTGAACGACAGCCCTCCGGGAACCGGCGTGCCCGTGTGGGGGCAGAGGTCGGGCGAGAGGCCGTCGATGTCGAAACTTATATAAACCTCGCCGGGCAAAGCATCCACGATCCGTCCGCATATCGAAGCCCAGCTATCCCCAGCGAACAGCATGCGCGAGATTTCCGGGTCGGTAAACTGCACGATGCGCCCCTCGGCGGCGGCGAAATCCATCTCCGCCTGGCATACGTCGCGCAGGGCCACCTGCACCAGTTTACCCACGCCCTGAAGGCTGGTCATGACGTTATACATTATCGAGGCGTGCGAATATTCGAACCCTTCATAGGCTTGCCTCAGGTCGGCGTGCGCGTCGACGTGCAGCACACCCACCCCCGGATATTTCTCGGCCACCGCGCGGATGCAGCCCAGAGGTGTGCTGTGGTCGCCGCCCACCAGGCCGACGATCTTGTCCTGGGAGAGCCATTCGTGCGAGGCTTCATACACCTCTTTATTAAGGAGTTCAGATGCCTCGTTTATACGGGTGAGTTTGCGGCGTATACTGTCCGAGCGCAAATCGTCGCCAGCTTCGAGGTGGGCGATCACACGTTTGGCCTCCGGTCGCAGGAACGCGCTGCGGTCCTGTATCGAGTAGTCGATACCTGCCGTGCCGATGCCCTGGCGCCATCCACCGGGGTTGTGCAGGTCGTGCAAATCGACCTGCATCGAGGCGTCGATCATCGCATCCGGCGCGAAAGAGGCGCCGCCGCCGTATGAAGTGGTCACATCCCAGGGCACCGAAACCAGTACCAGGCGGCTCTGCGCGGGGGTGAAGGGCAGTCCGAAATAGTTGCCGTTGGCGATGCCTATGCCGTCGGGATCGAAGTCTAATGTATCCATAAGCGGTTTGTTTTGTGCAAATGTACTGTTTTTTGCCGTTGTCGCCAATTATCGTGCCGCAAGGAGCCTTCACATAAGATATATTTATAGATTTTTTATATCCATAAAATATTCCCGCAACCAGGTGCGTTATATATGTGCTACCCCGGAAGAGTTGTGAAATTGGAGCCGGAGGGAGTTATGTTTTTTTCATAATCAATAATTAAGTTGGGTGCTCCCCGGAAAGTCAACTTCCGGGGAGTTTTTTTGTCTATATTTGTAAAGATGAAAATTGTAGCCGACATAGATATACCTTATTTAAAAGGTATCCTTGAGCCCTACGCCGAGGTGGTCTACCTGCCCGGGCGGACGATCGGGGCTGGTAACGTGCGCGATGCCGACGCACTTATTACGCGCACCCGCACGCGGTGCGACGCCGCGCTGCTGGAAGGTTCGCGGGTTGGCATCGTCGCCACGGCGACTATCGGCTACGACCATATAGACATGGATTATTGCGCCTCACGCGGTATACAGATCGCCACTTCGGCGGGATGCAACGCGCGCGCGGTGCTACAATGGGTCGCAGCCGTACTGCGCGAGGCGTGGCTGGCGGGGGTGTTCGCTTCACCGGCGGGGACTGCGATAGGTGTCGTGGGAGTGGGTAACGTGGGGTCGCTCGTCGCGCGCTATGCCGCGCTGTGGGGTTTCAGGGTGCTTTGCTGCGACCCTCCGCGCGAGGCCAGCCCCGTAAATGGGCTTTACGCACCTGACCGTTGGGTGACGCTCAATGAAATAGCCAGCGAGGCCGACATAATAACCTTCCACACTCCGCTCACGCGGTCGGGACCCCACCCCACCATGCATTTGGCCGATGACAGGTTCTTTGCTCGGACCAGGCCCGGAGCGCTGATTGTCAACTCGTCGCGCGGCGGGGTGGTCGACGAAAAGGCGCTACTTTCATCGGCAAACCGCTGCGCGATAGACGTTTGGGAGAACGAGCCCGACATAAATCCTGTCCTCGCGGCCAGAGCATTGGCCGCCACGCCCCACATCGCCGGATACTCGGCTCAGGGCAAGGCCATGGCCACGGCCATGGCCGTGGGCGCCCTTGCCCGGCATTTCGGCTGGCCTCTGGAGGGATGGTATCCCACGCAGGGAGAGAAAACGGCGGCGCACGATATATCCTGGGAGCAGATGTGTCGCCTGATGCCCTCTCACTTCGATATTGCGACGCAAAGTGTGGCGTTGAAGGCAGATATAGCCGGCTTCGAAAAGATGCGCGACAATTATGCCTACCGCAGCGAGTTTTTCTGATCGCAAACGGGCTTTTTTCAAAATATCGCCTACCTTTGCCGCGTAATATATTTAAGGTATAAAGATGTACACGAAGCTGATCCGTCCGTTGCTTTTTAAAATTTCGCCAGAGGCGATACACCACATTATCGTTCGCGCGCTCAAAGTGTTGCACTACATTCCCGGGGGGCACGCCATGCTGGCGGCTGTGTGCGAAGTGCGCAACCCGATCCTCGAAAGGGAGGTCTTCGGGCTCAAATTCCCCAATCCGGTCGGACTGGCCGCCGGCTTCGACAAGAACGCCGAGGTCTATGACGAGTTGCGCGGTTTCGGCTTCGGTTTCATAGAGATAGGTACCGTCACTCCCCGACCCCAGCCGGGCAATCCCCGTCCGAGGCTGTTCCGTCTGCCGGCAGACGGAGCGCTCATCAACCGCATGGGTTTCAATAACGGAGGTATCGAAAAGGCCGCCGACAACCTGCGCCGCCGCCGTGGGAGCAGCGTCGTGGGCGCAAACCTCGGCAAGAACACCCTCACGCCCAACGAGGCCGCCGCAGCCGACTACCTGAAAGTTTTCCGCGCACTATACGATCATGCCGACTATTTCGTGGTCAACGTAAGCTGTCCCAACATTGCCAAACTCGCCTGTCTGCAGGAGAAAGACAACCTGGCCGAGATCCTCGGCGGACTGGTCGAATTCCGCCGCGGACAGAACCTCTACCGCCCCATACTGCTCAAAATATCGCCCGACCTCTCCGACGAGCAGGTGGACGAGATGGTCGAAACCATGAAAGAGTGCGGTCTGGATGGCATCGTGGCCACCAACACCTCGACCTCGCGCGAAGGTTTGAAGAGCGACCCCGATACCATAAAGGCAATAGGCGCCGGCGGACTGAGCGGAGCGCCACTCAAAGAGCGTTCGCTGCACATCGTGCGCCGCATACGCGAAAAGACCGGCGGGTGCTACCCCATCATAGGCGTAGGCGGCATCATGACCGCGCAGGACGCGCTGGACATGCTGGACGCCGGGGCGACCCTGATACAGGTTTACACCGGATTTATATACCAGGGCCCGCTGTTCATGCGCCGGATATGCAAAGCTATCATCCAAAAACATAAGGCATTATGAGTACTAACAAAAGTCTGAGCATTACCATTAAGGGGCTCGTAGTAGGTTTTTTGATTCTGTTGCTGATGATCCCGGCGTTGCTGGTCGGCAACCTGATAAGTGAGCGTGCCGACCGCCAGAGGGAAGTCGCGGGCGAGATCAGCAGTAAATGGGCCGAGGAGCAGACCGTATTGGGGCCTGTGCTGGTCATACCTTATAACTCATATAAGTCCGAAACCATATCGGACGCATCGGGCAAGGTGAGCACGGTGACCCGCATGGAGGAGAAACTGTGCTATATACTGCCGGAAGAACTGCTTGTGGATGGCGAACTTATGCCCCAGACGCGCAAGCGCAGCATATTCAAGATCACGGTCTACCAGGCCGCGCTCGGAATATCGGGTAAATTCGCCCCGATCGACTTCCGGGAGTTGGACATAGCCCCCGCGGACCTGCACGCCGACCGCGCACAGGTGTGTTTCGGGCTTAGCGACTTCCGCGGGATCGAAAAACAGATCGACATAGAGTGGAACGGCGAAAAACTGCCCCTGACGACCGGCATGGTCCGCAATGACCTCATAGAAACCGGGCTGGCAGCCAATATCACGTTGGATCCCGCCGCAGGGCACGCCTTTTCGATGTCCATCGAGATAAGGGGATCTGAAGAGTTCTCGATCTACCCTCTCGGCAAGACCACCGAGGTAAAACTCTCCTCGCCATACGCCAACCCCTCTTTCACCGGGAATTTCCTGCCCAACACCCCGGCGGAAATAAGCGAGGGGGGATTCGCCGCCGAATGGAAAGTGTTGAACCTGAACCGCAACTACCCCCAGTCATGGAAAGACGACTCTTATGACGTATACGACTCGTGGTTCGGCGTGGAGCTCCTGCAACCGGGCGACACATACACCAAAACGACCAAAGCGGTCAAATACGCCATACTTTTCATCGCGCTGACCTTCGTGCTGTGTTTCCTGCTGGAGATCATACAAAAACGCAACGTACACCCGCTGCAATATGTGCTGGTGGGTCTGGCACTCTGCCTTTTCTACACGCTGCTGCTCTCGATCAGCGAATACCTCGGCTTTAACTGGGCATACCTGATCTCAGCCGCTGCGATCGTGGGGCTGGTGAGCTGGTACTCGTGGGACGTGTTCAAAAAACGCACCATCGCCATCGCGTTCGGTTGTGTGCTCGGGGTGCTTTACACATTCATTTTCATACTGTTGCAATTGCAGGACGGCGCATTGCTGGCCGGAAGCATCGGGTTGTTCGTGCTCCTGGCCGCGATAATGTACTACACCCGCAAAGTCGACTGGCAAAATGAGCGGGCTCAGGACGCTTAGCATCTGCGCCCTGTTGCTTTCCATTATTCCCGCAAGCGGACAGATAAAAAGAACGATGAGGGCAGAAATTATAACCATAGGCGATGAGTTGCTCATAGGGCAGGTCGTCGACACCAACTCGGCATGGATCGCCGCGCGCCTCAATGACGCGGGGGTGATCGTGCAGCTAAAATACACCGTTGGCGACCGGGCCGACGCGATGCGCGAGGCCATCGAAGGCTCTCTTAAGCGCAGCGACCTGGTCATCACCACCGGGGGCATAGGCCCTACGCGCGACGATATAACCAAGGACGTCGTGGCCTCGATCTTCAGATGCGGCCTTGTGCGCCATCAGCCCACCTATGACCATATAGAGCGCATGACCGCCGAGCGCGGATTCGTGTTCAACGACCTGAATAAGGCCCAGGCGCTCGTCCCCCAGTGTGCCACGGTGCTGCATAACGCCAACGGCACGGCCCCCGGGCTGTGGATAGAGCGCGAGGGGCGCATACTGGTCGTGCTGCCGGGCGTGCCCTTCGAAATGGAGGCCCTGATGGCCGCCGAGGTGTTGCCGCGCCTTCGTCCCCTGCTGCCCGAAGGCGGCATAGTCCACCGCACGATGATAACCAGCGGCATAGCCGAATCGGCGCTTGCGGAGCGTATCGCACCATGGGAGGACGCCCTGCCCGCGGAGTTCCGCCTTGCCTACCTGCCCTCACCCTCGGGCGTGAGGCTGCGCCTGTCCGCCTACGGGGTAGACACCGTCAAGGCATCAGAAGAGATCGACGCTCTGTTTTCCTCGCTCGAAAAAGAGCTTGGCGACAAGGTGGTCGGCTATGGAGATCAGACCGCCGAGGGTTATGCCGCCTCGCTGCTCCTTGAACGCGGTGCTACGCTGGCCGTGGCCGAAAGTTGCACCGGAGGGCGCATAGCCAGCCGCTTCACGGCCATGCCGGGAGCGTCCAAATACTTCCTCGCCGGAGTGGTTTCATACAGCAACGAAGCTAAAATCAACATATTAGGGGTAGACCCGGCGGTAATCGCCGCCCACGGCGCGGTGAGCGGCCAGACCGCAGAGCAGATGGCCTCGGGCGCGCGCCGCGTGAGCGGAGCCGACTACGCCATTGCCACCACCGGCGTGGCAGGTCCCGACGGCGGCACGCCTGAAAAGCCCGTAGGCACGGTCTGGATAGCCGTCGCCACGCCCGGCGGGGTGACCTCGAAGATAGTCCGCCTTGGCAACCTGCGCGCACAGAATATCGAGCGGGCGGCGACCAACGCGATAAATATGTTGCGCGAAGTGATCCGTGAGCGACAATAGCACGATTATTGCCCCACCGATAAGAAAACGTGCAATTATGACAAACATAATCAAAGACCTGATCGCCGTTGCAAGGCGTTTTACGGGCTATGACTTCGCTATTTTCAAGATTACGCTGCTCTCGGCGGGCATATTGCTCGGGGCTTATTTCAGCAGTTTTTTCATAGCGAATATCGCCGTGGTATGGATCGTCGGCGTGCTTTGCTGGGTATTGCTGATGTTACAGATAATACGCTACTACCGTCAATGACAGGGAATAGAACGAAAACGCCCCGTGCAGCCCAAAGGTCGCACGGGGCGTTTTGTATAAACCGTAAATCCTGCTACTTGGCGTAGCTGATCGAACGGGTTTCGCGGATTACGGTGATCTTCACCTGGCCCGGGTAGGTCATTTCGTCCTGGATCTTTTTGGCTATGTCGTGCGAGAGGGCGTCGGCCTGTTGGTCCGTGATCTTCTCGCTGCCAACGATCACGCGCAGTTCGCGACCAGCCTGGATAGCGTAGGTCTTCATCACGCCGGGGTATGCCATTGCGATGTCCTCCATCTCCTTTAGGCGCTTGATGTACGACTCGACCACCTCGCGGCGTGCGCCGGGACGTGCTCCCGATATGGCGTCGCAAACCTGCACGATGGGCGAGAGCAGAGAGGTCATCTCCATTTCGTCGTGGTGGGCGCCTATGGCGTTGCATACCTCGGGTTTCTCCTTGTACTTCTCGGCCAGCTTCATACCTATTATGGCGTGAGGCAGTTCGGGTTCGTCATCGGGCACCTTGCCTATGTCATGCAGCAGGCCGGCGCGGCGGGCGGTGGCGGCGTTCAGGCCGAGCTCGGCGGCCATGATGCCGCACAGGTTGGCGGTTTCGCGGCTATGCTGGAGCAGGTTCTGGCCGTATGACGAGCGGTATTTCATCTTACCCACAAGTCGGATCAGTTCGGGGTGCAGACCGTGGATACCCATGTCTATCGTAGTGCGCTTACCCACCTCGACGATCTCCTCCTCTATCTGCTTCTGCACTTTGGCGACCACCTCTTCGATGCGTGCGGGGTGGATGCGGCCATCGGTGACGAGTTGGTGCAGGGCCAGGCGCGCGATCTCGCGGCGCACTGGGTCGAAACCTGACAGGATGATGGCCTCGGGAGTGTCGTCGACGATGATCTCGATGCCGGTGGCAGCCTCAAGGGCGCGGATGTTGCGGCCTTCACGACCTATGATGCGCCCTTTGACCTCGTCCGAATCGATATTGAATACAGTCACCGAGTTTTCGATGGCCGTTTCGGTGGCTACCCTCTGGATTGTCTGCACCACGATGCGCTTGGCCTCTTTGGTGGCGGTCATCTTGGCCTCCTCGATCGTTTCGTTGACGTACTGCATGGCGTCGGACTTGGCCTCGGCCTTCATGTTCTCGATCAGTATGTTCTTGGCGTCTTCGCTCGAAAGGCCGCTGATCTGTTCCAGACGCGAATTTTGGTCGCGGATCAACCTGTCGAGGTCGTCTTTTTTCTTACCCAGGGCTTCGGCCTGGGCCTCCATCTGTTCGCGGGCTGTCGCGGCCTCTTTGGTTTTGCGTTCGAGTTCCTGCTGTTGCTGCAGGATAGCGTTCTCGGTCTGTTTGATGCGCGCTTCGGCTTGCTGAAGCTTGCTGTTGCGCTCGTTCACATTGCGGTCGTGTTCGCTTTTGAGCTGGATAAAGCGCTCCTTTGCCTGGAGCGTCTTCTCCTTTTTAATCATTTCGCCGTCGGTTTCGGCCTCCTTCAGTATCTGCTTGCGGCGGTGTTCTGTCGACTTGCGGATACCGAAGTAGGACGCCACAGCCCCGATTCCCGAGGTGATGACCGTTACGACTACTATCGTTAGAATGTCCATTATTAAAAATTAAAAAGTTAAAAAATATTATGTTGGGTTGTTGTATACCGTTAAAAAAGAAATGCCCGCATAAGAATTCCCCCTCTGTTTGACGAATCTCCGAAACGTCATGTGTGGGACCTCCGGTCTTTTTCATCGCAAACGTCCAACGGCACGTGCAATACGCGCACCCCGAGGGGTTAAGGCCTGTTTTTGAGGGACCGAGGCGATTCCCAATTTTTAAAGTGTTGAGTTTCGCAAAGCTAAAAGGAATTCATGCGGGCATATTCCGTGTTTATGTAAAGAACTTGTGACGCCTGAAAAATGTGTTGCCGACAGTATAACGTCAATCGGCGGTGTTATATTTCGTTCAGGTAGTCGTCCATTTGTTGCTCCAACTGCCTGAGCTGTTCTGTTTCGCTGTCGAGGTTACCCCGCAGTTCGAGCTCCACGCAATTCAGAGCCATTTGCAGGGCGGCCATCGCCAGGTATTCGTCGTCTTCGGCACGGAAACGCTTGCGGTAGAGGTCGACCACCGTATTGAGCTCACGCTCGGCACGTCGGTAACGTTCCTCCTTGCTGCGGTCGATCTCTATGTTGGGATAGACCTTGCCGGCTATTTTCAGCGTTATCTTAAACCGTTCTGACACTTTAAGTGCGTTTATTTGTTTATCAGCGCTATGCAACGGTCGACCTCCCGCATCAGACGGTTGACCCTTGCCCTTGCGTGCTGCTTTTGTGCGGCTGTTCCACCCAGCGACGCCGAGATCTCGAGTACGCCCGTGCGGCGCTCCAACTCGGCAATGCGCGCCTGTAATTCGGCTTTCTCGCCACGCAGACGTTCGCGGGCCTCCACCAGGCGGGCGTTCTGCTCCTTAAGCCGGCGGTTATCGTCTATGATAGCTGCGAGCTTGGCTTTAAAACTTTCTATTACAGGGTTTTGAGGCATTACAACCAAACAATTTTACAGTTTGCACTTCAAAATTAATCATTTTTGCGCTATCTGCAAAATTATTTCCCCGCCAACACGCCGATATGGTCATATTCGCCGGCCTCTGTGAGTGTTACGTCACAGAAAGTCCCAGGGCGGACTTTCTTCGCGGTGCGTATGATAACCTCCTGGTCAACCTCGGGCGAATCGTACTGCGTGCGCCCCACCAAAAAGTCGCCCTCGCGGCGATCTATAATGACGCGTTCCGTCGCGCCCACGCGAGCGCAATTCTTTTCGAGCGATATTTCACGCTGCACGGCGATAAGGCGCTCTGCACGGCGCTCTTTTTCCCCCTGGGGCACATCGTCTTTGAGCGTGCGGGCGCTGATAGTGTCCTCCTCCTCGCTGTATGGGAAAACGCCGAGGCGCTCGAAACGCATTTCACGGACGAATTCGATAAGTTGTTCGAAATCCCGGGGCGTTTCGCCTGGAAAGCCCACGAGCATCGTCGTGCGCAGGGCGATACCCGGTATTTCGGCGCGCAGCCGCCCGATCAACTCGCGTGTGCCCTGGCCCGATATGCTGCGCCTCATTGCGGTCAACTGGCTGTCAGACACGTGCTGGAGCGGTATATCGAGATATTTGCATATCTTGGGTTCATCTCGGATGGCCTCAATGACATCGGCGGGAAAATGCGCCGGATAGGCATAATGCAGCCTGATCCATTCGATGCCATCGACAAGGCAAAGTTTACGCAACAGCCCACCCAGGCGGCGCTCACCGTAGAGGTCGAGCCCGTAATAGGTCGTGTCCTGCGCTATGACCATCAACTCCCTGACCCCCTTCGCGGCAAGCATCGAGGCTTCGGCCAGCAGCTCCTCCTCGGGAATCGAGCGGTGCCCCCCGCGTATGTGCGGTATGATGCAATAGCTGCACGTGCGGTCGCAGCCCTCGGATATTTTAAGGTATGCGTAGTGCGCGGGCGTGGTGAGCGAACGGCTGGTTTCCAGCGCCTTGTCGTACGTTCCGCCCAGGGCTGTGACGAGCTCCGGGGCTTGGTCGACACCGAAGAAAGCGTCGACTTCGGGTATCTCGGTGCGCAGTTCTTCGGGGTAGCGCTGGCTCAGGCACCCGAATACATATATATGGTCTATCACACCGTCCTGTTTCGCCTGTACGAAACCGAGAATCGTTTCTATCGACTCTTCTTTCGCGTCGCCGATAAATCCGCAGGTGTTGACCACCACCGTGCGGGCGCGGTCGGCCGCCTGTTCGAAAACGACTTTAAAGCCCGAGGCGGCGAGCTGGGCGGCCAGGTGCTCGGAGTCGACCGTATTCTTGGCGCATCCGAGCGTTACGAGATTCACCTTTTTCATGCGAAGAGCGTGTCGACGAATTTGCGGCGGTCGAACAGCTGCAACTGGTCGATACCCTCCCCCACTCCGATATATCGCACCGGCACACCGAATTGGTCGCTGATGTCGATCACCACGCCCCCTTTGGCCGTGCCGTCGAGTTTAGTGATGGCCAGCGAAGTGACCTGCGTAGCCTGGGTGAATTGGCGAGCCTGTTCGAAAGCGTTCTGGCCGGTGCTGCCGTCCAAAACGAGCATCACCTCGTGCGGCGCATCGGGGATCACCTTGGCCATTACGTTGCGTATTTTGGTCAGTTCGTTCATCAGCCCCACTTTGTTGTGCAACCGACCGGCGGTGTCGATCAGCACCACGTCGGCGCCGTTGGCGACTGCCGATTTGAGAGTGTCGAAAGCCACCGAGGCGGGATCCGAGCCCATCTGCTGGCGCACCATGGTGGCCCCGTCGCGGTCGGCCCACACCTGCAACTGGTCTATGGCGGCGGCGCGGAAAGTGTCGGCGGCGCCGATATAGACCTTCTTGCCCATGCGACCGAGGCGCGCGGCGAGTTTTCCTATGGTGGTGGTTTTACCCGCGCCGTTCACACCCACGACCATCACGACCATCGGCACGCCCTCGAGCGCCATGGTTTCATATTGGGCCTCGATCCGGTTCTCCTGCAGCAGCGCGGCGACCTCCTCGCGCAGCAGCGAGTGCAACTCCGAGGTGTTCATATATTTGTCTTTCGACACGCGCTCCTCAAGGCGTTCGATGATGCGCACGGTCGTCTCCACACCCACATCAGAGGTTATGAGCACCTCCTCGAGCTGGTCGAGCACCTCATCGTTCACGTGCGACTTACCCGCCACGGCACGCGCCAGTTTTGAGAAAAGCCCCTCTTTGGTCTTTTCGAGCCCTGCCTGGAGGTCCTTTTCCTCGGTCGCGACCTGGGGCGCAGCTGTCTGCGGCGTTTTATCCTGTTTGAAAAAATCGAATAATCCCATGAAAAAATAATTGTAGCGCAAAGATAATTAAAATAACAACCTGCCCCAACTTCGCTGTTCATGGCCCTTTGGCTCTAATACAAAAAGGCCCCCGATGAGGGGACCTTTTTGTATTAAGACTGGCTTAATTACTTTTTATCAGCGAAGAAGTCTTTCACGGTCTCCATCGGCACGATCTCCGATTTGAAGGTGTAAGCTCCGGTTTTGTCGCTCTTAACCATCTTAATGCACTTCGTAAAGCTTTTGCCGGCTCCCTCTTTACGCAGGGTTGCAACTACTTTCTTTGCCATGACTTAATTATTTAATTTCGCGGTGAACGGTTACACGCTTCAGGATGGGGTTGTACTTGCGACGTTCCATGCGGTCGGGCGTGTTCTTTTTGTTTTTGGTGGTGATGTAGCGGCTCATGCCGGGCATTCCACTCTCTTTCTGTTCGGTGCATTCGAGGATGACCTGAACGCGATTGCCTTTCTTTGCCATACGTTAGTAAACTTTACGGGGTGCGGCAGCGCCTTTGATGGCAGCCGAGAGGCCCTTCTTGTTGATTGTTTTAATGCCGTGGGCAGACACCTTGAGGGTCACCCAGCGGTTCTCTTCTTCAAGCCAAAAGCGCTTCGTGCGGAGGTTCGGGTCGAACTTGCGCTTGGTCTTGATGTTCGAGTGGGAAACGTTGTTACCCACAAGAGCAGTCTTACCGGTGATTTCGCAGATTTTCATTTTGTAATTTTTTATCAGCCTATATACGATAGGCGGGCGCAAATATAGCTATTTTTTCTCAAACCGCAATAGATAGGTGTAAATAAAACGACGCCCACCCTTTAACCGGGCGGACGTCGCGGTAACGCTTCAGAAGGTCCTGTCGAAATATTTCTGCAGCACCATCAGCGAAATAAGCCTTTCGCGTTCGGGGTCGAGGAATTGCTCTATCCAGCGGTGGGCGTTCTGAATTATCCGCTCGGCCTCGTCGGGGTGCGCCGAGTAGTAAGCGATCTTTTCTTCGAGGTCCGAAAAGTCGCTTTTCACTCCGATGTAGTGCACACCGGGGATAAGCCGGCCCTCCATGTACCACGTTTCGTAGACCATCGGTGGGCTGACGGCCACCGAGTTGGACGACATGATCCATTTTATGTTGGTGGCCACGTCGTTGCCTTCGAGCGAGATGACAAATTTACATTCGAGTTGCTCCCACATGCTCATGTACTTGCCCTCGTACCACTCGCGCGGCATACTCGCGTGCCCGGGCCACACCCCCACGTCGACGGTGTCGTTATGCAGGAATTTCTGCATCATTTCAACGCGCGAACGCTTCAGGGTGGTAGCCAGATCGCCTATGTGTCCGCGAAAAACGGCCTTGTCGAGTTTATCCCGAAAAGCCTTTTTATCGTCCAGGAATGTAAAATGGCGCATCTTCACCAGATTGAGCACCACAGAGTTGGCATTGTCGCCGGCCACCGGGCGGCTCTTCAGTATGGCCGGTCCCGGAGGTATCTGCGTCACGTCGCCGAAACGCCACGCGACACGCCTGTCCCGGGGAAACCATCGCAGGAATTCATATGAGTCGTGGAAATATACGCTCTGGCTCTCCGGCTTGCGAAATTCGCGCAGAGGCACGGCGTCGGGCGGCAATTGGCGCGGCGCATCCAGCTTGTTGTAGTAATTTACACGGTCGAGTATATAATCCTTGTCCGTGCGACGGTCGAACGATGCCAACACTCCCTTCAAACGGCGGCGGAACAGGCACCGGGGCTCCATCAGGCGCAGGTAAGCCCTGATATAGTAGAAGGTGTTGTTGTTCTTTCCGCTGGGGAGTTTGTGGTCGTAGAACATCCGGTCTATTTTTTAACGAAAGGCGCTTTGACCACTACCGCGGCTACCGGCTTTTCGCGCACTATAACGGCGATCTGCGTGTCGGGCTTGGCGTAGGCGGCCTCGAGGTAACCCATGCCGATACCCTCTTTGAGCGTCGGCGACATCGTGCCCGAGGTAACCTCGCCGATCACGCGCCCGTCGGGGGCGGCAAGTTTGTACCCGTGGCGGGGAATGCCGCGCTCGGTGAGCTTGAAGGCAACCAGCTTGCGGGCAGGGCCTTCGGCCTTGATCTTCTCCATTACGGGACGGTCGATGAAGTCCTTGCCGTCGACAAATTTGGTGATCCATCCCAGACCTGCTTCGATGGGCGAGGTGGTGTCATCTATGTCATTACCATACAGGCAAAAGCCCATTTCGAGGCGCAGCGTGTCGCGCGCACCGAGGCCGATGTTCTTCAGGCCGAATTCCTCGCCCGCTTTCCACATCGCGTCCCACAGTTTCTTTGCGTCCTCGTTGGCCACGTATATCTCGCAGCCGCCGGCGCCGGTGTAGCCCGTGATCGAGAGGATCGCGTTGGGGATACCCGCGATGGTGGTCTTCACGAAGGTGTAGTAAGGCAGGTTCTCGACCTGCATGTCGGGGCACATCTTCTGCACCAGTTTCATCGCGTCGGGGCCCTGTATAGCCAGCTGGGCGATCTCGTCAGAGGCGTTGTATATCTCCTTGCCCGGGGTCATGCCGAAAGCGGCACCCTGCTCACAGATGTGCTTGTAGTCCTTGTCGGTGTTCGAGGCGTTGACCACCAGCAGATAGGTCATCGCGTCGATGCGGTAGACCAGGATGTCGTCGACGATGCCGCCGCGACCGTTGGGCATGCAGGTGTACTGCACTTTGCCGTCGGTCAGCACCGAGGCGTCATTGGTGCAAATGCGCTGGATCAGCGGCAGGGCGTTGGGACCCTTGAGCCATATCTCGCCCATGTGGCTCACGTCGAATACCCCGGCGCCGTTGCGCACGGCGGCGTGTTCGTCATTGATACCGGTGAATTCGATAGGCATGTTGTAACCTGCGAATTCGGCCATGCGCGCCCCGGCGGCGATATGGTAAGAGGTGAATGCTGTTGTTTTCATTTAGTTGGTTTTTAATGACGCAAAGTTATTAAAAAAAAGCGCCGGGCAAAATTATGTTATGGTATGGCAGCCGAAGAAGGGTTATTTATTTTCCCTGAATTTGTAAGAGAAACTCACAAGGAAATATCGTCCGTTCGTTGTCCTCCACCTGTTTGTGATATTATCCGCCGACACCGTTGCCTGGAAATCGGAGCGGGCATTCAGGATGTCGTATGCATACAGGGCTATTTCGCTGCGCCGGTCTTTAAGCATACGGTAAGAGAGCCATGCGTTGAGCATGTGAGTCGTGTTGCGCGACGATGCGAAATCGTAACTGTAATGGCGGTATAGGTTGTAATTGGCATTGAAGGAAAGACGTTCTGATATCTCATACTGCAGGTTAGCGCCCATACGTTGTATCAGTGCGCGGTCGACCTGCCCCGGACCGTTATGCGCGACCTCGTATATGGGCATATAAGAGAGCGATATATCGACCTTTTTTGTAAAAGCTCCCATCAGGTCGACCATCGATGATATCCTGCGCGTTTGTAATTCAGCCAGGGTGTTATCCACGTACATCGGCTGGGTTCTGTAATTATAACTAAGGTTTACTTTAATGGTGAGTGCAGAAAATAACTGCTTATGGTAATTTATGTCCGGCAACAGATCTATCGAGCGGCCCGCATTCTCATATGTGGTCAATGTCGACCCCGGCTGCGCGTAATAGTCATATTGCGGCAGGTATGTGCTGTCGGCGAAAAACACGCGGCGGGACACTATGCTGTTGTCTGTAATAGTCGCATGGAAACTAAGCATAAAAAATCCATATCGCTCGAAACTCCTTGAGGCAGACATCTCGATATTATACATTTTCTGCTGGTTCAGGTGGCTGTTGCCGCCCAGAAGCGACATCGGGTTGCGGGCGTCGAGCTTATCCATCAGCTGTTCGGCCATGGGCGTGATCGCCTTGGAAGAGAAAGATATCCCTGCGCTGACAATCTTACGGTTGCTATATCTGATACCGAGGGACGGGAGGAGCGACGAGAAATTGTAACGGCTGTTATCCTCCTGCGGGAAGCGGTCGTCCTTGTTGAATATCCGGTCTTTATACTCGAGGCCCAAATTCGCCGACAGATATTTTTTGTTGACGTTATATCCTGCCGAAAAAACATTGTCTATATAATCGTTCGTGAAATTACGCGTCCGGGACGAGTCGACCTCGTTTTTCGCCATGTCGAATGCCAGGTTGTCCACCGAGTTCTTCGTGTACATGGCCTTATACGCCACCGAGAAAGAGCCCGCCTTGGCAGTATTGCGCGTAAGGGCGATCCCGGCCTCGCCATCCACCGAGCGCCCTGTGCCTTTCTGCAACACCACCCGCCCGGCATCGTCGAAGGTCGAGGTTTCCCGCCGCCACCCGTCCTCATCGCCGTTGGAAACGACGGAGCGCGCATTCAGGTTCAGCGAAAAGCCGTTGAACCGGTGCGTCCAATCACCTGAGGCGTTTATCGAATATGGGGTCCGGTCGGTCGCCTCCCTTATGCGGTAGTCGTTTATCGCCACCCCCTCGAGCGAAGAGAGCGATGCATGGCGGCTATGTGAAGACATATCGGTTATTGTGGCGCCGGCCACGAAAGAAGAGGCGTCCGTTTTCGTTGTGCGCGATGCAGACAGGCGAATATCATTGACTATCTGGAAAGAGTCGCCACCGACCGTATCCGAGAGTTGGCGCACTCCCGTATCGTCCGTTGCGAAATATGTGGTTTGGGTAACGGCGGTGCCGTTGCGCAAATATCGGTTAGACAGGTCGTATTGCCCCGAAACATCCCATTTGCCGGCTATTTTATCGCCATAGCCAAGCGACAGCGCGTTCGTGCGCAGGTAGTCGCCCACGCCGCTGACCACCGGGCTGCCGTCCAGCGTGGTCCCCAGGAAATCGACGTTGTCGAAATGCGCGTCGATCGAGAACTGCCTGCGCTCGGAAAAGAACCGAAGGCCGGCCCCGGCCATATAGCGCCGCGTATGGCTGCCGCCGGCATCGGGGTCCATATCGGCCCCGTAGGCCCCGCGCACGGCGGCCAACAGGCTCTGGTCGAAGATCTTGAATGTAATTACATTAAGTACGGTGCGCTTGCGGGCGTTGGCCTCGCCGTACTTAACCGCCGACGCCTCATCGTTTTCCTCATAGATATCCAGGCGCGACGCGTCGGCGGCATCAATATATTTAAACCCGTCCATAGGGTTTTTGCCGTAAACCTCCTTGCCGTTGACGTATAGCCTTTCGATGGCCTTGTCGTCGACCTTAACCTTGCCGTTTTCGACGCTCACGCCCGGCATCCGCTGCATCACATCGAGCAGGGACGCGTGCTGGGGCATTTTGACGGCCGACGGGAAATAGACCGCCGTATCGCCCCTCATCGAAAATATCTTCTGGCGCACCCTGACGACCACCGAATCGATCTTGTTGACGTCGGGCGTGAGCAGGATACGCCCCATGTCGTTGTTCTTTTTCCACGGCAAAAAATTGCTGTAAACCTTGTAGCCGGGATATGAAACATCCATTCTGACATATCCGTTCTCTCTGAAGTTCATTGTAGCCTCGAACGCCCCGTCCTTATCCGTAGTGCGGTTTATCAGGATATCGTATATATTATCGGATAGAGTGAAGGTCACCACGGCGCCCGGTAGCGGATCGTGGTTAAGGGAATCGCATACGACCCCCTTAACCACGGTTTTAAGCACGCCTACCACCTGTGCGCTTGCAGGGAATGCGCATATTAGGCAGAGGCATGCAAGAAGAGGGATCCTCACCGCTTAATCATTTTTGAAACAGCCACATCGTCGGATTCGAGATATGCCTGGGCAAAATAGATCCCTGACGGCAGATGGGCCGTGTCAATTCTTGCGGTCATACTACCATTACATTGCACATCCAAGACAGTTCGCCCAAGCGCATCAATAAGTTGCACGCGACGAAGGGGGTATTGTGCCGACTCGACATCAAAATACGTATTGAATGGATTGGGTATAAATGTCACCTCCACGATTGTGTTCACTGACACGATCGAGGAAATCGCACCGGAAGCGTCCCGTTCAATCTGCATAGGTAGAGGCGCGTTGTAAAATTGTGCTTTTGCCGACAATGCTCCGAAAAAGATAAACATTGCAAAAAAGATTTTCACAGTTGCTTTCATAATTTTACAGTTTAGTTAGTTAGACAAAAGATAAGACGTGCTTTTATTTACAACAGGAGGTAAAACCCCTTCCCAAACACAATTTTTCCAAACCGTCCATTTGCGAATATAGCGTTTTTACCGCATATATGCAAATAAAACAGGTCTATATGACCCTTACAGATTAATCTGGCGCAATAAATGCGCGCTGTGAGATATTTTTTATAAATTTGCGGATTCATATAATTCAAGGTACTTTAAAGTGAAGTTCAAAGAGTATAAAGGCCTCGACCTTTCGCAGACGGGCCGCGACGTAGAAAACCTCTGGAAAAAAGAAGACACATTCCACCAGAGCATCACCTCACGCGAGGGCCGTCCCTCGTTCGTGTTTTACGAAGGACCGCCCTCGGCCAACGGCGCCCCGGGCATCCACCACGTGATGGCGCGCACGATCAAAGACATTTTCTGCCGTTACAAGACCCAGCAGGGTTTCCGCGTGCACCGCAAAGCGGGTTGGGACACCCATGGGCTACCCGTGGAGCTGGGCGTGGAGAAGAAACTCGGCATCACCAAAGAGGACATAGGCACCAAAATATCCATCGAGGACTATAACCGCACCTGCCGCGAGGCGGTGATGGAATTCACTGGCCAATGGGAGGAGCTCACCTCACGCATGGGCTACTGGGTCAATATGGACGACCCGTATATCACCTACGACAACAAGTACATCGAAACCCTGTGGTGGATGCTCAAAGAGCTCTACAACAAGGGATTATTATATAAAGGCTACACCATCCAGCCCTACTCGCCCGCGGCTGGCACCGGCCTTTCGAACCACGAATTGAACCAGCCGGGCTGCTACCGCGACGTGAAGGACACCACCTGCACCGCACAATTCAAGGTGGTGCGCGATGCGGCCTCCGAAAAGCTGTTCGGCGGGGTGAAAGGCGACCTTTACATCCTCGCGTGGACGACCACTCCCTGGACCCTGCCCTCGAACACAGCCCTGGCCGTCGGCCCCGGCATCGAGTATGTGAGGGTGGAGTGCCTGAACCCCTACACCGACGCACCGCAAACCATAATAATGGCGCGTGAGCTGATGGGCGCATATTTCGGAAAGAAACAGGAGGGCACATTCTCCCTGCTGGGCGAACCTTTCGAGGGCAAAGAGCTGGCAGGGGTGCGTTACGAACAGCTTATCCCCTGGATCAAGCCCATGGGCGATGCATTCCGCGTGATAACCGGCGATTTCGTGACCACTTCGGACGGCACGGGCATAGTGCACATTGCACCGACTTTCGGTGCCGACGACGACCGCGTGGCCAAGCAATCCGGCATCGCGCCGCTGGTGATGGTGGACAAGCTGGGCAAGCCCCAGCCCATGGTCGACAAGAGCGGCCGGTTCTTCACCATCGAAGACCTCGACGCGGATTTTGTGCGCAATAACGTGAACGCGGCGCTCTACTCCGAATATGCCGGTCGTTTCGTAAAGAACGCCTATGAACCGGCCATGAGCGAGGAGGAAGCCACGCTTGACATCGACATCGCCGTGATGCTCAAGTCGCAGGGGCTCGCCTTTAAGATCGAGAAGCACACACACTCATATCCCCACTGCTGGCGCACGGACAAACCGGTGCTCTACTACCCCCTCCACTCGTGGTTTATCAAAACCACGGCGCTGCGCGACCGCATGATCGAACTCAACAAGACGATCAACTGGCGTCCCGAATCGACAGGGACGGGCCGTTTCGGCAAGTGGCTCGAAGGTTTGGTGGACTGGAACCTCTCGCGTTCGCGCTTCTGGGGCACTCCGCTGCCCATCTGGGCCACGGAAGACCACGGGCAGATGAAGTGTATCGGGTCGGTGGCCGAATTGAAAGCCGAGATCGACAAATCTGTGGCGGCTGGTTTCATGACAGAGAATCCGTTAGCCAAATTCAGGGAGGGCGACTTCTCAAAAGAGAATTACAACATCTTCGACCTGCACCGCCCCTGGGTGGACAACATAGTGCTGGTGGCCGACAACGGTGAGCGCATGACGCGCGAAGCCGACCTGATCGACGTGTGGTTCGACTCGGGCGCCATGCCCTACGCCCAGGTGCACTACCCCTTCGAGATCAGCGGCGAGGATTTCCGCAAGGTCTACCCGGCGGACTACATCGCCGAGGGCGTTGACCAGACGCGCGGATGGTTCTTCACGCTGCATGCGCTGGCGGTGATGCTCTTCGACAGCGTGGCTTTCAAGAACATCATTTCCAATGGCCTGGTGCTCGACAAGAACGGCAACAAGATGTCCAAACGCCTGGGCAACGCCGTAGACCCGTTCCAGGCCATGGACGCCTACGGGCCCGATGCCGTGCGCTGGTATATGATAAGCAACTCGCAGCCGTGGGACAACCTCAAATTCGACGCCGAAGGCGTGGACGAGGTGCGCCGTAAATTCTTCGGCACATTATATAATACGTACAGTTTCATGGCGCTCTACGCCAACGTGGACGGCTGGACGGGGAACGAACCGCAGGTGCCCATGGAAAAGCGCCCGGAGATCGATCGCTGGATAATCTCGCTGCTGGGCACCCTGACCAACGAAGTGACGGGCTGGCTCGAAGATTACTACCCCACTGCGGCGGCGCGACTGATACAGGAATTCGTGTGCGAGAACCTCTCCAACTGGTACGTGCGACTTAACCGCAAACGTTTCTGGGGCGGCGGGCTGACCGAGGACAAA
This sequence comes from Rikenellaceae bacterium, assembly GCA_031550615.1. Lineage (GTDB taxonomy): Bacteria > Bacteroidota > Bacteroidia > Bacteroidales > Rikenellaceae > JAVBOW01. Next base: position 72,732 of record JAVBOL010000005.1, read on the forward strand.
CTGGCCGCCTACCAGACCCTTTACACCTGCCTGGAAACTGTGACCCGCCTGGCCGCGCCGTTCGCACCCTTTATCACCGAGCAGATCTACCGCGACCTTAACGCGGTGAAAGGCGGTGCCGGATCGGTGCACCTTTCCGATTGGCCGAAAGCAGACAAAAGTCTCATAGACAGCAAGCTGGAAGACATGATGTCTCTCGCGCAGCGCATCTGCTCGATGACCCTGGCCCTGCGCCGCAAGGTGAACCTCAAGGTGCGCCAGCCCCTAAGCAAGATCATCATTCCCTTGCTGGACAAAAACATGGCCGCGCACATCGAAGCCGCGCGCAACCTGATAATGAGCGAGGTCAACGTCAAGCAGATCGAGCTGATCGAGAACACCGCGGGGATGATAACCAAGCGCATCAAGCCAAACTTCAAGACCCTCGGCCCGAAATACGGCAAGCAGATGAAGCAGATCTCGGCGCTCGTGGCAGCCTTCTCACAGCAGGACATCGCACGCCTGGAAGCCGACGGGCAGATGACGCTCCTGGTCGATGGAGAGCAGCTGCCGACCGTGCTCGAAGATTTCGAGATCACCTCGGAGGATATGCCCGGATGGCTCGTGGCAAGCGAAGGCCGCCTGACCGTGGCGCTGGACGTAACCGTAACCGACGAACTGCGCCGCGAAGGCGTGGCGCGCGAGTTGGTCAACCGCATCCAGAACCTGCGCAAGGACAGCGGGCTGGAAGTCACCGACCGCATCGGCGTACAGATCGAGGATAACGACCTTGTG
>JAVBOL010000010.1:0-60617 GCA_031550615.1 Rikenellaceae bacterium
GTCTTGTCTTCGAGGATGTAGCCGGGTATGTTAATCATCTCCATGCGGTCGCGCAGCGCGGGATTGATGTTGCCCACGTTGTTGGCGGTGGCGATGAAGAGCACCTTCGAGAGGTCGTACTCGGTGTCGAGGTAGTTGTCGTGGAAGGTGGTGTTCTGCTCGGGGTCGAGCACTTCGAGCAGCGCCGACGAGGGATCGCCGTGGTTGCCTACGCCCACCTTGTCGATCTCGTCGAGTATGATAACGGGGTTGGACGACCCGCATCGCTTGATGGTCTGGATTATACGCCCGGGCATCGCGCCGATGTATGTGCGGCGGTGTCCGCGCACCTCGGCCTCGTCGTGCAGTCCGCCGAGCGAGATGCGCCCGAATTTGCGTCCGAGCGATTCGGCCACCGATTTGCCGAGCGAGGTCTTACCCACGCCCGGAGGGCCGTAGAGGCAGAGGATCGGCGATTTCAGGTCGCCCTTGAGCTTTATCACGGCCAGGTGTTCCAGGATGCGCTCCTTTACCTCGTCCAGGCCGAAGTGGTCTTCGTCGAGCCTCTCGCGGGCGTGTTTCAGGTTGAGGTTGTCCTTGGTGTATTCGTCCCACGGCAGGTCGAGCATCAGCTGCAGGTATGTCATCTGCACCGAATATTCGGCCACGGCGGGGTTGAGGCGTTCGAGTTTCGATACCTCTTTTTCGAACGTCTCGGCGATGTACCTGCTCCATTTCTTTTTCCTGGCCTTATCGCGCAGGTCGGCTATTTCGCCCTCCACGCCGCCCTCGCCGAGCTCTTCCTGGATGGTGCGGATCTGCTGTTGCAGGAAATATTCACGCTGCTGCTGGTCTATGTCCTGCTTTACCTTGCTCTGTATCTCGCTTTTCAGCTCGACGAGTTGCTGCTCGCGCACCAGTATCTCCAACAGGCGTCGCGAACGCGCAAGCAGCCCCGGGGCTTCCAGCAGGTGCTGGCGGTCCGAGTCGGGCAGATCGAGGTTGGAGCAGATGAAGTTGATTATGCCGCGCTTCGAGTCGATGTTATTTATGGCGAACGACGCCTCTTTGGGCATGTTGGGCGAGATGTTGATGATATTGAGCGCCACGTCGCGGATCGAGTCGACCAGCGCGTCGAATTCGATGTTGTTCTTGTCGGGCGCGGAATCCTTCAGGGGCGTCACGTCGGCCACGAAGTAGGGGTCGGAGGTGATGAATTCGCGCACCTCGATCTTTTCCAGGCCGTGCAGGATCACCGTCAGGTTGCCGTTGGGCATTTCCAGGATCTTCAGGATGCGTGCGGCGGTGCCGATGCGGTACATGTCCTCGGGACCGGGCTGCTCGACGTCGCTCGAACGTTGCAACACGGCGCCCAGGATGCCCTGACCGTTTTCCACGTCGCGAACGAGCAGTATCGATTTTTCGCGCCCCACGGTGATAGGGGTGATCGAGCCGGGGAAGAGCACCGAACTGCGCAGGGTCAGTATGGGTAGGCGCTCTGGAATGGCCACCTCGCTCTGCGCGTCCTCATCCTCGGTCGAGATTATGGGGATTACCTGGTGGTTGCCTTCGAGCATGTCGGTTATGCCCGTTATATCTATGATGTCTTGTGCTTTTTTACTCATGGCTTAAATATAATGTCAACCTATGAACGGTTGAATTGACAAAGATAGTATTTTTTGCCCGTAAACTTGACTCAGTGTCACGGTAAAAACCTATCTTTGCAAATTCAATGCAAAAGTTATTTTTCTGACACAAGGGCAGCAAAAAAGGTTTAAAACATGACCCGCCGCCGCCCGGCGTGACAGAATGTCATAAATATTTTCACGATATATGGAACTCAGCGACAAATACACCCCTTCGCAGATCGAGGACAGATGGTATAAATACTGGCTCGAACAGAGGTTTTTCCACTCCGAGCCCGATGGACGTGAGCCTTACACGGTGGTCATCCCGCCTCCCAACGTGACGGGTGTGCTGCACATGGGGCACATGCTCAACAACACCATCCAGGACGTGCTGGTGCGCCGCGCGCGCATGCAGGGCAAGAACGCATGCTGGCTGCCCGGCACCGACCACGCGTCGATAGCCACCGAGGCCAAAGTGGTGGCCAAACTCGCCGCCGAGGGGATCAATAAAGCGGATCTGACCCGCGAAGAGTTTTTAAAGCACGCCTGGGAGTGGAAGGAGAAGCACGGGGGCATCATCCTCGAACAGCTCAAGAAACTCGGCGCGTCGTGCGACTGGGAGCGCACGAAGTTCACGATGGACCCCGAATTGAGCGAGAGCGTCATCAAGGTTTTCGTCGACCTTTATAAAAAGGGCAAGATCTACCGTGGGGTGCGCATGGTCAACTGGGACCCCGCCGCCAAGACCGCCCTGTCGGACGAGGAGGTGATCTACAAGGAGCAGCAGGGTAAGCTCTACTACCTGCGATATAAGGTCGAGGGAGAGGACGGCCACGTGACCGTCGCCACGACCCGCCCCGAAACGATCATGGGCGACACGGCGCTGTGCGTCAATCCTAACGACCCGCGTTATGCCGCGCTGAAGGGCAAAAAGGTGATCGTGCCTTTGGTGAACCGCGCCGTGCCGGTTATCTTCGACGAATATGTCGACGTGGAATTCGGTACGGGAGCGCTCAAGGTGACCCCCGCGCACGACGTTAACGACTATATGCTGGGCGAGAAATACGGCCTGGAAGCGATAGATATCTTCGAGGACGACGGCACGCTCTCTCCCGCAGCGACCATTTACGTGGGTATGGACCGTTTCGAGGTGCGCCGCGTGATAGAGAAGGATCTCTCGGACGCGGGACTTTTGGAAAAGGTCGAACAATATATGAACAAGGTCGGCACGTCCGAGCGCACCGGCGTGGCCATCGAGCCGAAACTCTCGATGCAGTGGTTCCTGGCGATGACCGAGATCTCGCAGCCCGCCCTGAAAGCCGTAATGGACGATACGGTGCAGCTGATCCCCGCCAAATTCAAGAACACCTACCGCCATTGGATGGAGAACGTCAAGGACTGGTGCATCTCGCGCCAGCTGTGGTGGGGCCAGCAGATCCCGGCGTATTACCTGCCCGGCGGCGGATATGTGGTCGCCGAAACGCCCGAAGAGGCGCTGAGGATGGCCCGGGAGAAGAACCCCGCCCTCACGATGGCCGACCTGCGCCAGGACCCCGATGTGCTCGACACGTGGTTCAGCTCGTGGCTGTGGCCGATCTCGACATTCGACGGCATACGCAACCCCGACAATAAGGACATCAATTACTACTATCCGACCGCCGACCTGGTGACCGCCCCCGAGATACTTTTCTTCTGGGTGGCACGCATGATAATCGCCGGGTATGAATACCGTGGCCGCGAACCGTTCAAGAATGTGTACCTTACAGGTATCGTGCGCGATAAGCTGGGCCGCAAGATGAGCAAGTCGCTCGGCAACTCGCCCGACCCGCTCGACCTGATCGCACAATTCGGCGCTGACAGCGTGCGCCTGGGGATGCTCTTCACCTCGCCCGCCGGTAACGACCTGCCCTATGACGACTCGCTGTGCGAACAGGGACGCAATTTCTGCAACAAGATATGGAATGCCTATCGCCTGGTGACCTCGTGGCAGCAGGACGATAATATCCCCCAGCCGGAGAGCGCCGCCCAGGCCGTGGCGTGGATGCGCTCGACGCTTTCGAAAACCGTCGCCGAGGTGGACGCGCTGATGGCGCAATACCGCCTCTCGGACGCGCTGATGACCCTCTACAAGCTGTTCTGGGACGATTTCTCGGGCTGGTACCTCGAAATGGTCAAACCCGCCTACCAGGCGCCCGCCGATGCGGCGACCCTCGCCGCCACGCGTGAGATCTTCGACGTGTTGCTGCGCCTGTTGCACCCATTCATACCCTTTATCACCGAGGAGCTGTGGCAGAACCTCGCCACACGTCTGCCGGGCGAGAGCATCATGATAAGCCCCATGCCCGCCCCCGGCGAGTGGGACGAGGCCGCCCTGGCCCGTTTCGCCCTTGCGCAGGAGGTGGTGTCAGCCGTGCGCAACATCCGCAAGCAGAATAATCTTCCCTCGCGCGAGGCGCTGGAACTCAAGGTGATAGCCGACGAGAACTACCCCTCGGAGTACAACGCCGTGGTCGCCAAAATGGCCGGACTGTCGTCGATAGAGGCTGTGGGAGAAAAAGATCCTGCGGCTGCGGCTTTCATAGTCAAGACCACGCAATATTTCGTGCCCCTCGCCGGATCGATAGACGCCGAGGCGGAAGTGGCCAAGATGAAGGCCGAGGTGGAATACCTCGAAGGATTCCGCGACTCGGTGCTTAAGAAGCTCTCCAACGAGCGTTTCGTGTCGAGCGCCCCGGCCAAAGTGGTTGAAACAGAGCGCGCCAAGCAAGCCGACGCCGAGGCGAAGATCGCCGCCCTGAAAGAGCGCATTGCCGCTTTATCGTAAAATTTATATATTTGTGTTCTAACCTAAACCGATTTTAAGAAAGCAGACACAAGGGCAACGTACATATTTTAAAGGAGGTCAATTCTTTAAGCTTTACACTAAAACGGGAAAGCCCTGCGGTAGCGGGGTGTTTGAACGAAGCATAAAGATTGTGGCCCCGGGTATGCCGCAGCATTCGCTGCGCTGCCTGGGCGCAGTGCAGTCTATTCGTTCAAGGTATTCCCGTACCGAGTGTAGGTAGATTTGTATCTGCGCTCTTTTTTTGCACCATATAAGGCCCTCTCACAAGCTGCTATGACCAACGGATGCCACCCCGCCGCTCGGAGAATTCGCTCCGGCCGGTTTTTTTGCGTCAACGAAGCTGTGCGGAGCGTGCGTCAGATTTTGCGCGAAACCCTATTTTTTATCCGGAGCAGGCTTAGCGCCTGTGAGGATTAAAAAATAGGGTTTCGTGTGAAAGATGGCGTGCGATCCGCGCAGCCAGCCCCAACGCGCTAACTCATATGCTGCATCTCGATGAGCTTGGCGTACAGGCCGTCCTTGGCCATGAGCTGGTTGTGGTTGCCCTCCTCGACGATGCGCCCGTCTTCGATGACGATGATGCGGTCGGCGTTGTGTATCGTGCTCAGACGGTGGGCGATAACCAGCGAGGTGCGCCCTTTGAGCAGCGATTCGAGGGCTGCCTGTACGAGGGTTTCGCTCTCGGTGTCGAGCGCCGAGGTGGCTTCGTCCAGGATTAGGATGTCGGGGTTCTTGAGCACCGCGCGGGCGATGGAGAGCCTTTGGCGCTGGCCGCCGGAGAGTTTCATGCCCCTATCGCCGATATTGTCCAGGTAGCCGTTGTCGGTCTGGGTGATGAAACCGTCGGCGTTGGCCACGCGCGCGGCTTCGACCACCTGCTGGTGCGAGGCCCCGCGGTCGCCCATCTGTATGTTGGCCTCGATGGTGTCGTTGAAGAGGATGGTCTCCTGCGCCACCACGGCGATGTGCGAACGCAGCGAGGAGATGCTGTAATCGCGGATGTCGATCCCGTCGATGAGTATCTGCCCGGCCTGTACGTCGTAGAAGCGGGGTATGAGGTCCGAAATGGTAGACTTGCCGCCTCCCGAAGGGCCCACCAGGGCGACGGTTTCGCCCTTTCTGATGCTGAAGGTTATCCCTTTTATCACCTCGCGCGTGCCGTATGAGAAACGCACGTCGCGGAATTCTATGCTCTCGCTGAACTCGACCATTTCGCGCGCGTCGGGAGCGTCGGTGATCTGGTTCTGGGCGTCCAGCAGCGAGAATACGCGGTCGCCCGCCGCGATCCCCTGGTTTATGTTGCCGAACGCGTCGGCGAACGAGCGCACCGGACGCGTGATCTGCGAGAAGACCCCGATGTAGGCGATGAAGGCCGCGGCGTCGAGCCCCTCGCCCGACATGACCAGCCGTCCGCCGTAGATCAGCACGACGGCGATGGTGGCCACGCCCATGAATTCGCTCATGGGGGAGCCCAACTGCTGGCGGCGTGAGATCCTTAGGGTCAGCTTCGAGAAACGCCTGTTAAGGGCCTGGAACTTATCCTTTATATATTCGGTGGCGTTATATGCCTTGATGATCTTGATGCCGGCGAACGATTCGTCCATGAGGCTCACCATGTCGGCGAAGGTCTCCTGCGCCGCGGTGGCTTTGCGCTTCAGGCGTTTGACGATATATCCGATTATCAGCGCCGAAACGGGCAGGAATAGCACCGCGAATATGGTCAGTTGCCACGATATGGCCACCAGCAGCACCAGGTAGCCGATGGTAAGGAACGGATCGCGGAAAAGCACCTGCATGGTGTTGGTTATGCAGAATTGCACCACCTGCATGTCCGACGATATTTTGGATATTATGTCGCCCTTGCGCTCGTTCGAGAAGAATCCGGTGTGTAGCCCTATCACGTTGCCGTACACCTTGTTGCGTAGTTTTTGCAGCGACCGTACCCTCAGCGTTTCGATGATGCGCTGGCTCAGGTAGCGGAAGGTGTTGCTCAGCAGCGAAGCGAAGACCACCACCACGCTCAGCGAGACCAGCACGTCCATCGCGCCGTAGCCTGTGCCGTAGAAGCGGTACAGGGCGTAGTGTATCATGTCGCGCACGAAACCTATGGTGGCCTCGGCCCTGGGCATTTGGGTCACGTACTCGATGGGCTGGCCGAAGAGGGTTTGCAGCACGGGGATTATCAACGCGAACGTGAATGTGTTGAAAAATGCGTAAAGCATCGTGCAGAAAAAATATGGAATGGCATATTTTTCGATGGGTTTGGCAAAGCCGACCAACCGCCAGTATGTATTCATTGGAAGCGTTTTGTGTTGTAACAGGCAAATGTAGCCCTTTTTGCGGAAAATTATGTAAATTTGCACATAAATTTGACTTTACCGTTTTCTATGGACATCGTTTTGAGCGGCATCCGCTCCACCGGACAGCTTCACCTGGGCAACTATTTCGGCGCCCTGCGCAACTACGTTAAGATGCAGCACGATGCGCGTTGCTACTTTTTCATAGCCGATTACCACTCCCTGACCACGCACCCCGACCCCTCTGCCCTGCACGGCAACGTGAAGGGTGTGCTGGCCGAATACCTCGCCGCCGGGCTCGACCCCGACGTGGCGACGATATATGTGCAGAGCGACGTACCGCAGGTGGCCGAGCTGTCGTTGCTGCTCTCCATGCACGCCTACGTAGGCGAGTTGGAGCGCACGGCATCCTTTAAGGAGAAGATCCGCAAGCATCCCGACAACGTGAACGCGGGACTGCTGACCTACCCGGTTCTGATGGCCGCCGACATACTGCTGCACCGCGCCACGAAAGTGCCCGTGGGCAAGGACCAGGAGCAGCACCTTGAGCTGACGAGGGTTTTCGCCCGCCGTTTCAATAATTTCTACGGTGTGGAGTTCTTCCCCGAGAGCCAGCCCTACAACTTCGGCGAAAACCTGGTGAAGATACCCGGCCTGGACGGATCGGGCAAGATGGGCAAGAGCGAGGGCAACGGTGTGTTCCTTTCGGACACCGACGAGGCGATCCGCAAAAAGGTGATGCGCGCGGTGACCGACACAGGCCCGACAGAGATGAATTCCCCGGTGAGCGAACCCATCGAAAACCTCTTCACTATAATGAAGGCGGTCAGCGCGCCCGACACGCTGCAATTTTTCCGCGACAAATACGCCTCGTGCGAGATCCGCTACGGCGACCTGAAAAAGCAGCTGGCGGAGGATATCATCGCAACCGTTAGGCCGATACGCGAACGCATCGAGCAGATACGCGCAGACGAGGCATACCTGCACAGAGTGGTCGCGCAGGGCGCCGAGAAGGCGCGCGAGAGCGCATCGGCCACCCTCTCTGAGGTGCGCCGCATAATGGGTATAACCTCATTCTAAGACCGCACCCGTGCTGCGCCTGTCAGAAATAGCCCACCTGAGCATAATCCGCATCTCGCGCCGATTGACCGAGCGCCAGCTGATGGTGGTGCTCGCCATACTCACGGGGTTGCTGGCGGGGCTCGGCACGTACGTTTTCGAACTTCTGCTGCACGGCATCAAACATGCGCTGGTTAGCTGGTTCCCGGTCGACAGCGCCGGGTGGCTCTTTCTGGTATATCCGGCCATCGGCATCATCCTGGCCACGCTTTTCGTGCGTTACCTAATAAAGGACAACATCTCGGAGGGGGTGACGCGCGTGCTGTACGCCATGTCCAAGACCGGATCGAGGATACGCGGGCATAACACCTATTCATCTATCGTGGGCGGAGCGACGACCATCGGATTCGGCGGATCGGTGGGCCCCGAGGCGCCTATCGTGCTCACCGGGGCGGCCATAGGCTCCGCCGTCGGGCAATACATGCGCCTTAACTACCGCAACGTCACGCTGTTGCTCAGTTGCGGGGTGGCCGCGTCGTTGGCTGCGATATTCAAAGCCCCGATAACGGGGGTGATATTCGTGCTCGAAATACTGATGCTCGATATCACGATGGGCGCCATACTGCCCCTTATAATCGCGGCGGTCAGCGCCACGACCCTCACATTCTTCCTGCGCGGGTTCGACCCCGTGATAATGGTCGACGTGAGCAACAGCTTTAAACTCGCCAATATCCCGATGTACGCCGCGCTGGGCATCACATGCGGGCTTATGTCTTTCTATTTCAAGTCGGTGAATATGGGCATCGCCTCGTGGTTCTCATCCCTGTCCACACAGTGGCGGCGATGGATGGCCGGGGGCGTTATATTGGGTGTGCTGCTGTTTATCTTCCCACCGCTTTACGGCGAGGGTTACGAGTCATTTACCCTTTTGATGAAGGGACAGACCGACCTGCTGTTCAATAACTCGCTGTTCTACAAGTGGAGGGAGATACATTGGGTCGTGGCGGCATTTCTCGTTTTTACGCTGTTCTTCAAGGTGGTCGCCATGGCCTCGACAAATGCCGCGGGCGGCGTGGGCGGGACTTTCGCCCCCTCGCTGTTCGTGGGGGCTTTCACCGGCGGGGCGATGGCATACATCTGCAACACGATGCTGGGCATGGAGCTGCCGATAATGTCATTCACGCTGGTGGGCATGGCCGGGGTGATGGCCGGGGTGATGAACGCCCCGCTGACCTCGATCTTCCTGATCGCCGAAATATCTAACGGTTACGGGCTGTTCGTGCCCCTGATGCTGGTCTCTTCGGTGGCTTTCGGGGTGGGGTATTACTTCGACCCCTATTCGGTTTACACCCGCAAGTTGTCCCAGAAGGGTGAACTGCTCACGCACAATAAAGACCGCTCCGTGATGGTCTTCCTCGACCTGGGCGCGCTGATCGAAACCGACTTCCACGCCCTGGGGCAACGCGCCACGCTGGGCGAGGTGGTAAAACTGATCGCCGGGCAGAGGCGCAACATATTCCCCGTGCTGGACGACGGCGGCAAGTTGCTGGGGGTGGTGCAGTTGGATGACCTGCGCGCCGATATGTTCGATCCCGGGAAATACGGCGAACCGATCATGCGCTATATGATACAGCCCCCCGACAAGATAATGCCCAACGAGCAGATAAGCTCGGTGCTGGACGCTTTCGAGGATCAGAGGGTATGGATGCTGCCCGTGGTCGATAAATCGGGGAAGTACCTGGGATTTATCTCCAAGTCGCAGATACTGGCGGCCTACCGCCGTAAGCTGATGGAGATAAGCGAAGAATAGGCTGCGGCGCTTTGGCTGGCTGCGCATATTGCACGCCACCTCTCACACATCCTTTAAATTTTTAATCCTCACAGGCGTCAAGCCTGTTCCGGTTAAAAATCGAAACGATGCGCGAGATCTGTCGCACACTACGCGCAGCTTCGTTGGCTGTCATTACCACGATGGCGTCATGGCATTGGGGATATACCTTATTTCATCGCCCTGCACGGCCACAAGGTCGAACTGCGCTTCGGCGTCGGGGTCATGATGTGACATCCACGCACGCGCGGCGTGCAGCAATGATTTGAATTTGGCCGCAGTGATAGCCTCCTCGGGCGAAGTCAAAGATCCGGCCTTGCGCGTCTTGACCTCTATGAAATGCACTATCCCGCCCCGTCGGGCGACGATATCCAATTCGTAACGGCCCTCGCGCCAGTTGCGTGCGATAATGGTGAAACCATTCGCGGTGAGCCACCGTGCGGCAGCCTCTTCGCCCGCCGCCCCGATCATAAGGGTCGCACCCACGGCTATCTCATCAAAAAAGCCAGGCTGTCCGCCGGACCGGCCTCGCGCGGGGATTCGCCGTGTCGGAACACGCGCATCGTGCGCCCTCCGGAGAGCATCAGCTCACCGCCGTCGAGTGTGAGCATGCATCCCTCGCGCAGCCCCGCGACCCATGTGTGGCGGTTGGCGGCGAGAAACTCCTCTATGCGCTGCTCACGCGTTTCGCCGGCGTGCCCCGTGGGGTGGGCGTCCAGGTAGTGGGGGTTGATCTGGAAAGGTATGAGCCCCAGCGCCCCGAAACCGGCGGGCTCGACGATGGGCATGTCGTTGGTGGTGCGTATGGTGGGACAGGCTAGGTTGCTGCCGGCGCTCCATCCTATATAAGGTATACCTCCTTCGCATATGCGGCGGCGGACAGGCTCCAGCAGGGCGTGGTCCTGCATCGCCTTGAGCAGCGCGAAGGTGTTACCCCCGCCGACCACTATCGCGTGCGCCTTCTCCACGGCCCTGGCCGGATCGGAAAATTTATGCACGGAGCGCACGGTGACCGAAATGTCGTCGAAACGCCTCTGCACCTTGGCAAGGTAGTCGTCATAGGATATCGTCACGGCGGCATAGGGGATGAAGAGCACCTCGCCCACGTCGCCAAGAAAACGCCCGATGGACTGGATGGGGTAGTGCAGGAACTCTTCGCCCGCGTTGGTGGAATTGCTTATCAGCAGCAGTCTCATAGCTTTTTTATTTCGTTCTCTATCGCCTCCGGGAAGTGGCGGTGCTCAAGGACGTGGATCTTCGCGGCAAGTGTGTCGGGGGTGTCGCCTGGCTCGACGGCCACTTTATACTGCGCTATTACGTCGCCGCTGTCGTAGACCTCGTTTACGTGGTGGATTGTTATGCCTGAGAACTTTTCACCGGCGGCGATCACCGCCTCGTGCACGTGGTGCCCCCACATGCCCTTGCCCCCGTAGGAGGGCAGCAGGGCGGGGTGGATGTTGACGATGCGCCCGCGGTAGGCCCCCACCAGGGTAGGGGGGACGAGCCACAGGAATCCGGCCAACACTATATAATCTATATGGTGCGAGGCCAGAAGACCGGTCATGTAATCCGCGTCGCGCCACTGCGCGCGGTCGAAGCTCACCGCCTCGACGCCCGCATTATGCGCCCTGGTAAGCACATAGGCGTCGGGTACGTTCGAGAGCACGAGGGCCACCCGGGCCAGCGCAGAGCCCGAAAAATGTTCGATTATGCGCTCGGCGTTACTGCCCGAGCCGGAAGCGAAAATTGCTATATTCTTCATTTATTGATTTTTACATTACTGAGGCCGACTGAGAGGGGCAAAATTCCGCCCCGGATGTCAAAAGTAATGAAAATTGTATTACTTTTGCAGCAAATTGCCTTTAAAAACCGAAGAGCAAACCAAACTTATAAGTTTAACTTAATTTTTAAAATCATGTCTGAAGTTTCATCGAAAGTGACCGAGATTATCGTTGATAAACTTGGTGTTGACGCTGCCGAAGTTGTACCCGCAGCCAGCTTTACCAACGACCTTGGCGCCGACTCGCTCGACACCGTTGAGCTGATCATGGAGTTCGAAAAGGAATTCGAGATCTCGATTCCCGACGAAGATGCCGAAAAGATCACCACCGTAGGCGACGCTATCACCTACATCGAAGCAAAGAAATAATTTTTTCTCTACCTAACCACGCAAAGTTTTGAAGTCTATGAGCGCACGAAGAGTAGTAATCACCGGTATAGGCACCATCAACCCCCTGGGTAACACGATCGCCGAATATTTCGACAACCTCGAAAACGGCGTGAGCGGATGCGCCAATATCACGCATTTCGACGCTACGAACTTCAAAACAAAATTCGCGTGCGAAGTAAAGAATTACGACCCGGCCGCACACTTCGACCGTAAGGAGGTACGCAAATACGACCTCTACTCGCAGTACGCTCTTGTCGCCGCCACCCAGGCAATGGAAGATTCCGGCCTGGACGTCGAAAAGATCGACCTCGAGAAGGCAGGTGTGATCTGGGCATCGGGTATAGGTGGATTGGAAACTTTCTACCAGGAAGTTAAAGGGTTTGTAGAGGGTGGATTCATCCCCCGCTACAGCCCTTTCTTCATACCCAAAATGATCGCCGACCTGGCAGCAGGGCACATCTCGATGAAGTACGGCTTCATGGGGCCCAACTACTGTACCGTGTCGGCCTGTGCTTCGAGCAACCACGCCATTATCGACGCGCTGATGCACATGCGCCTGGGCAACGCCGACATTATGATCGTCGGTGGCTCCGAGGCCGCTGTCAACGAGCCAGGCGTCGGCGGATTCAACGCCATGCAGGCCCTCTCGACGCGCAACGACGATCCCAAGACCGCCTCGCGCCCCTTCGATAAGGACCGCGACGGATTCGTGATCGGCGAAGGCGCCGGAGCGCTCGTTCTCGAAGAGTATGAGCACGCCGTTAAGCGTGGCGCAAAGATCTACGCCGAAGTGGCCGGCGGCGGCATGAGCGCCGACGCTTACCACCTCACCTCGCCCCACCCGGAAGGAAAGGGTAACAAACTGTCGATGAACAACGCCCTGCGCGATGCCGGCCTCAAACCCGAGGACGTCGACTATGTGAACACACACGGCACGTCGACCCCTGCGGGCGACCCCGCCGAGCTCAACGGCCTGAAAGCCGTATTCGGGGAGCACATCTACGACCTTAACATCAGCGCCACCAAATCGATGACCGGCCACCTGCTGGGCGCCGCCGGGGCTATCGAAGCGCTGGCTTGCGTTATGGCCATCACGCGCGGCGTGGTGCCTCCCACCATCAACCTGCAGGAACTCGACCCCGCTATCGACCCCAAGCTCAACCTTACGCCCAACAAAGCCCAGAAACGCGACATCAAGTGCGCGCTGAGCAACACGTTCGGTTTTGGCGGCCACAACTCGACGGTCATCCTTAAGAAGATATAAACCACTTATCCGCGCCGGCCATGCTATCTCCTTTGGGTGTGATCCGAAGGCATCTGGGCCGCGATAAAGAGTGGTACAGGCTGCTGCATTCGCTGTTGGGCATCGAGCCCGGCAATATCGAGCTTTATAAACTCGCACTGCTGCACAGGTCGGCTTCGCTGCACCTCGAATCCGGTATGCCTATCAATAATGAAAGGCTCGAATTCCTGGGCGACGCTATCCTCGAAGCGATAGTTTCAGACTACGTATTTATCGAATACCTCGACCGCGACGAAGGTTTCATGACCCAGTTGCGCTCGAAGATAGTGTCGCGCACATCGCTCAACCACCTCTCGCGCGAGATAGGGCTGGCCGACCACGTGATCCATAACGACAAGCATAACGGCCACGCCAACGGGCAGAACAACCTCTACGGCGACGCGCTCGAAGCCATGATCGGAGCGATGTACCTCGACCTGGGCTACGACCGCACCAACCGCGTGGTCATCAATCACATACTCAAACGCCACCTGAACCTCGAATCGGTCGCCACCGAGGAGATCGATTTCAAGAGCCGCCTTATAGAGTGGTGTCAGAAATCCCGCCGCTCGATAGCCTACCATACCGCCCCGTCACCCGATTCGCCCTCCGGTTTCCCGCGGTTCCTCGCGCAGGTGCTCATCGACGGCATCGAGGCCGGCAGGGGAGAGGGCAACTCGAAAAAAGCCGCCGAGCAACAGGCCTCGCGCATAATATCGACCATCATCCTCACGGACGAGAACAGCGACAAACTGCTTGAGATCATGGATGATATACCCATGGACGGTAATGAAGAGTGACCTCGATAAGCAGGTGCGCGAAAAGTTCGTCTCACGCGGCGCCGGGGCGCTTTCAGACGCCGAATTGCTGAGCATTCTGCTTGGCGAAGAGCCAGGCGCGGCTTACTCTTCGTCGCTCGAAATGGCGGAAACGCTTTTGGATAGCCTTCCATCCCCGGGGGGCCTTGCCGCATTGGCGGCGATGGACGCCGCCGCGCTTCGCCGCCGGGCGGGCCTGGGTATGCGCCGTGCAGCGGTCATCGCCGCGGCGTTGGAAACGGGCCGCCGGTTGGGCGTGCTGAGTTCGGATAACCAGGAAACCATACTGACAGACGGCGACGCCGAGCGCATATTCCGTCCGCTGGTGGCGCACCTGCCCCATGAGGAGTTTTGGGTGGCCTACCTTTCCGCCGGCAACCGCGTGGTGGAGAAGGTCAGGGTCAGCCAGGGAGGCGTGCAGGGCACGGTGGTCGACCATAAGCTGATCGTAAAACGGGCTGTGGAGAGGCTCTGCTGCTCGATAGTAGTGGTGCATAACCACCCCTCGGGCGTAGCGCGTCCCAGTGATGAGGATGTTGCTGTGACCGGGAAACTCGTGCGGGCGGCGTCGCTTTTCGACATCGCGGTGCTGGACCACCTGATCGTCACCCGCGGGGAGTGTTTTTCTTTCCGCCGCGAGGGGCTTCTATAATGTGAGTTTCACGAATTCAAACCGTGTTCTATTTTTATTAGGGTTTGAATACGTAAAACCCACGTTAAGGATTTCTGGTGAAATCCTACAGAGCCGACACTCCTCCTAAATCCCCCTCTGGCAAGGGGGACTTATGCCAAAATCAACGATTTTGGCGGAAACGAGGTAAAATTTGTAAACAAATTTTGATAGTTTCGCTTTTTCGCGAAACTCACGTTATGTAGGGTTTGTCAAGTATTTTACCGAAGTTATTTTGCGGCTTTAATAAAGTTTCGTACCTTTGTAGGCTGTTTAACCAATAAATTTGTTTTACAAATGCCTAAAATGAAAACCATTTCCGGTGCCAAGAAGCGTTTCGACTTCACCGGAACAGGAAAGATCAAACGTAAGCACGCTTACAAAAGTCACATCCTGACCAAGAAAACAACCAAACAAAAGCGGAACCTGACCTATTCGGACATCGTTTCGCCGGCCGACGCGGTCAATGTCAAGCTGATGCTGGTTAAATAACCGGTAAAAGCAAAAAAGTTAAACCAAGGATTCGTCCGGCCCCAAAGAGAGGGAGTGAAACCCCCCGCCGGCAATCCGTAATACTTTAAAGTTATGCCAAGAAGTGTTAATGCAGTAGCATCGAGAGCCCGCAGGAAAAAAGTCCTGAAACTTGCCAAAGGCAACTTCGGCTCGAGGGGAAATGTATGGACAGTGGCCAAAAACACTGTCGAAAAAGGTCTTACCTACGCCTACCGCGACCGTAAGAACAAAAAGAGGACTTTCCGCAGCCTGTGGATCCAGCGTATCAACGCCGGCGCACGCAGCCACGGAATGACCTATTCGGAATTTATGGGCAAACTCGCCGCCAAAGGCATCGCCCTGAACCGTAAGGTTCTGGCCGATCTGGCGATGAACCATCCCAAGGCATTTGAAAAAGTGGTTAAAACAGTTAAGTAACGCACCCGCGTTACGAAAGGAGAGCCGCCCCTGAAAAGGGCGGCTCTCTGTTTTTCAGGCCATGCAGACCATGAGCGTTATGGCAGATTACGCAGGTTATTTTTCGATGTTCTTTACCAGTTGCGCCACGATGTTCTGCAAGCCGCCGTTATAAGCCTTGAGCCCGGCGCGCGTGTAGTCGAGCCCGCCGCCTTTGATGTCGGTGAAGGCATTCCTGTATATTTCGCGCCCGGTGCGCTGCTCGATCAGGGATGTCTCCGCGTCGAGGTATGCGAAAAATATTCCGTCCACGTCGCTTCCCTTGCGCGTGGATGCCGTTATGTAGAGCAGCCAGTCGGCCTCAGCCTTGTTCTCGGTGAAACTGCAACCGTGGTTTGAAAGCTCGGCTTTGAGTTTGGGCGATAACAGGCTCACCGGTTGGCCGAAATTATCTTCCTTTGCGATGACGCACACCTTGATCGCGGACTGCATGCGCGAAACGGCGCTGCGGGCCTCGGAGAGTAGTTTCTGCGCAAGTGCGGACTGTGCGGCGGGGGTGTCGCCGCCGTCTATGGCGATCAGCAGCGACTGGGGCAGCGCCAGGGTCTGCAGCAGTGCAAGGGCGGTTTCATATTCTTTCTTCGCCCGGCTTTTATTGTTTTCCACCTCGGCGTTATAGCCATCCTGTAGCATGGCGTCCGCCCTCTGGATGGCCATTGCGATGGTGGCGGAATAGAAGCCTTTCACTTCGGCCTTATCCGCCCAGGCGAAAGCCATACCTGTGCGCGACGGGGCGTCGTAGTAGTACTCGATCTTCAGGCCGTTGATATCGGCGTTCGCGAAAGTCGCGGAGCTGGCCGTGTAGTCTTCGGTGAAGACCCCGGCGCGCTCGCTCTTCTGCATAGTTTTGGCGCTGCTTACGCTCACCATTATGCCTTCGATCAGCTCTGATTTCGCGGATGCCTTCAATTCGGCGGCGAACGAGGTGCTGTTAGCGCCGGTGTTGACCGCGTAGCCGGTCAGATATTTGGAGCGGGGATAGTCGCCGCTTCTGAATTCGTCGTTGACCCACGCGGGCTTTTGCGCGAAGCATGTCGCCGTGGCAAGGATCAGAACGCAAGCGGATATTGTGATCTTCATATAGTTATTTTATTCTCAGGCCATAACCGAAGCCTGTTTTGATGTACTCGAAGATAAATTCGTTGCTTTTGGATGTTTTGATACTGAAAGACTGCTCTGCAACGCCCTTCGACCATTCCGTCTTTACCGTGTGGGTAGTCCCGCTTGTTTCGAAGCAGAGGTCGAAACCATTGTTAAGATCGCCCTCCCCGACTTTTTTGCCGTCGACGTAGATCGTTACCTCGGGGTTCTGGGAGGCGGTGTATCCCTGGAAATAAAGCCTCGCTTCATTGGGCGAAACAGATATTGCCGGCGCAGGTTCTGCCCTGGGCTCTTTTTGCGGTTTCGTGGCGTTGCCTAAAGCGCCTATGCCGGCGCCTAACATTGAA
This sequence comes from Rikenellaceae bacterium, assembly GCA_031550615.1. GTDB lineage: Bacteria > Bacteroidota > Bacteroidia > Bacteroidales > Rikenellaceae > JAVBOW01. The sequence goes on from JAVBOL010000010.1 coordinate 16,994, forward strand.
CCGATTGCCGATTTGCGCTCACCTGACACCGTGGGTTGCTCTGGTGCGCCGGATATATTCACGAGCTTTAAGGTCATCGGGGTGATTACGTTCAGGATCTCTGTCAATTCCACGAGTTTTGTCTGCTGGCTTTCTATGTTTGCGCTTATCACGTCGATCATTTTCAGGCTCAGCATCGCCTGTTTGCCAACGCCGGACATCACCGAGAGCACGACCTTGTTAGCCCCGGCAAGTTTTCCGAGTTCGCTGACCTGGGATTCGGAGACCATTCCCGAATTGGAGAATTTCTGCTCTTTTATGATCTTTTCTATCAGCGAGCGTTCGATTATCGTATATTGGCCTGTATTTACGAGCGTCGCGCTGACCATCTCCCTGACCATAACTCCGTGCCCTTCGTCGAGCGTGCTTCCGCTGATCGAAGGGTCGAAAACGGCGACGCGCAATTTATCCTGCGCGCCGGCATGCAGCGAAGTGATCGTTAAGATTAGAAACAGAATCCGTTGAAGGTTACCGCTCATCTGCCTGTCTTTTTAAAATATACCGGGAGCCGCCTGTCGCAGCGGCTCCCGATACGTCGGTTATGATTAGAAAATGTAGCTGATGCCAAGGAATAACGAGCCTATGGTCGCTTCGAAATAATCATCGCCGAGCACGTTGGTCAGCCCCTGCTGATAACCGGCTTCTAATTTGAACCGGTTGACGTTTATACCGCCCACAAAGCCGAGCCCGGCGTTGAATGAATTGAACATGTCTTCCGAGTCGGCTAATTTTATGCCCATGTAGGGACCGGCCTGTGCATAGAATGACAATCCTGCTACCGGGAAAGAGTAGCCGATGTAAGCAGGCACTTCCAGATACGAAACCGAAAGTTCTTCACCGACGTCGAAACGCTTTACGCTGTAGGCAAGCCCGGAGTTGAGGTACCAATTGTTCTTAATGGGTTTGTACATTACCACGCCGGCTTCTATCCCGGCGCCGCCGTTTGCCGTATAGCCGGTCTCTACCTGGATGGTCGAGAGACAAAGTCCTACGCGACCGCCCCAGACGGTTTGGGCGTTGGAAGTGAATACACCTGCGACGGTTACAAAGCAGATTGCGAGAAAAAGTTTTTTCATGATTGGGTTGATTTAGTTGATTTGGTTGTTATAATTCTAATGCTCCTTTGCCATTGCGGCCATTTCGGCGTCGAAATGCTTGCGGAATTTTTCGCGGTTATAGATCGTTTCCAGCTTTTTGTCGGCCTCGGCGTTGCGGTCGATGGCGGCAAATACCTGGTCTTTGCGCGTTTCTACGGCCATGTAGTATTTGTACATACCGTCGGTGGTCATCGTCGCCTTGCTGCAGGCTATCGTGATATTGGACATCTGCTGTTTTACCACTTCATGTCCCATCGACTCGAATGATTGGGCAAAGTCGGACGGTTTTTGTCCAGCGTCGTTTACGTAGCGCTCGGCGACGCGTTTGATAAGGGATGAAATACTTCCGGCCATTTCGGTGTTCGCGTTCATGCGCGCCTTTTCCCGGGCGGTGTTAAGGTCCTTGCTCTGACTGAACCCGACTCCCCTGAAAAACTCGGCATCAGAAACGAAATTTTCGCATGGAGCGACGACATCGACCTCTTTGTTGACCTGCGTGATCTGTGCGGGTTTCGTTGTGCCGCACCCTGCAAGAAGGCCGCACATAAATGTCAGTGACATCAGGCATTTGGTAATTTTTTTCATTTGTTTTTCGTTTTTATAGTGAATTAAGTGGTGGTCTGGCGATATAGATGGCGTTTTTTACAAGGACGGATCAAACAAAATTCATAACTTAATGACGCGAAAGTAAATGGTTTTTTCATTAGAAACAAATATTTCTGAAATTTTGTTTCTGTACATGAGGGGGTTCGATGAATTATTCCAGGATTAAAATATTGCTCGAAGAGCGAAAAATCACGCTGAGAGAGCTCTGCCGTGAGGTGGAGATAACAGAGCAGGGTTTTCATCAGATGGTCCGCAACCGCAGTATGAAAGTCGAGGTGCTCGAGCGTATCTCCGTTTTCTTCGATGTGCCCGTTTCGTTTTGGTTCGATGAGGCGACCCAAGACCACTCCGCACCGGAGCGACCCGTAACGCCGTTCGAGAGGATAGACAATATTACCGGACAACTCAACGAGCTGCTCAAGTCTATATTAAAGGGTGAGAAAAAATAATTTCTGCATTGAAAACCGGCAAGCCGCCTTGGGGATCCACCCTGAAAGTTTGAACGGTTAGATAAAATCAGAGGAGATCAGCCCGGTGTAGCCCGGGCTGATTTTTTTGCGCATTCCGCGACTGTCTGACAGCGCGCGGCTGTTGTTATTTGTTTTTCACTATATTTGTGAACGCAAAACGGGCGGGGAACCGGAATATATGGGCAGTGATCTGGAAATATTCGACTCTCTATTCTTACATTACCGGCAACGCCTGGTACGCTTCGCCGTCACCTACCTTGCTGACGAAGCGGCGGCAGAGGATATCGTGATGGAGAGTTTTATGGGGTACTGGGAGCGGCACTCGTCGCTGGCGCCCGGCACCAACCCGGCCGCCTACATAATGGCCTCCGTCCGCAACCGCTGCCTGAACCATCTGCGCGACGAGGCGGTGCGGCGCAGGGTCCGCGAGGATATACAGTCCACGGGTTACCGTTACCTGCAATCGCGCATCGAAACGCTCGAAGTTTGCGACCCCGAGAGGATATTCTCGCAGGAGGCCGAGCAGATCGTGCGCAAAACGCTCGAAAGTCTGCCGGAAAATGTGCGCAGGGCGTTTGAGATGAGCCGTTTCGACGGCATGACCCATAAACGGATCGCCGTGGAGCTGGACATTCCGCAACGCACGGTCGAGTTCTTCATATCCAAAGCTATGACCCTGCTGAGGGCCTCGTTGAAAGATTATCTGCCGGCGCTACTTGTGCTGTTGCAACTGCGTTGAGGCGATCTGTTTCAATTCTTTGTTGGCTGCACATATTGCACGCCGCTTTTCACTAATCCTCCTCATTCCAATTCCTCACGTACACGAGTACGCTCCGGTTTGGAATTCAGACGATAAGCAAAAAATCGACGCACACTATGCACAGCTGCGTTCCCAAAAGTGATCCCTCTCTGGAAGAACACGCTCTTATAAGCCAACCTATTTCATGGAATGATCCTGTTGAGGCGTTTTCGCTTTTTTTGAAAAAATCTTCGTTTCGGACTGCGGTATCGGCTGCCCGGCGTGTTACTATTATATATGGATCAAGAGAAATTGTACAGGTATTTCGCCGGAGAGGCCGGTGAAACAGAGAAAAAAGAGGTGTTGGACTGGGTGGACGCATCCCCCGGTAACCGCCGTGAACTGCTCAGGGATAGGCAGTTGTTCGATTCGCTGCTCATGCTGGGAGGGAAGGCCTCCAGGCCCGCAACCGCTCCCCGTTCGGGACGCAGCCGCATATTGGGCGCGGTGTCGCGCTATGCCGCCGCCGTGCTGCTCACCGCCGGGGTCTGCTCGGCGTATTTCCTGGGCGGACGGTGGACTGCACACGCCACGGGGTCGAATATCGTTTCGGTACAGGCCGGCCAGCGGGTCGAGGTGGCGCTTCCCGACGGCACGAAGGTACAGGTCAACGCCCTCTCGCGGCTTGAGTATCCCGCGGTGTTCTCCGGCGGGGTGCGCGAGGTGAAACTCACCGGCGAAGCCTTCTTCGAGGTGGCGCACGACCCGTCGAATCCCTTTATAGTACAGGCCGGCGGTTGCAGCGTCCAGGCGTTGGGAACATCATTCAACGTCGACGCCTACGGGGGCGGCGGGGAGTTCATCGCCTCGCTGGTCACAGGGCGCATACGGGTGACGGACAACCTCACCCGTGAGGCTGTGGAGTTGCAACCCGGTGAGCGGACACGCTACGACGGCGGAAAACTGGTGGTCGAAACGGCCCCCAGGAACGAGGCGTTCCTCTGGCGCGATGGCATTATCGCTTATGAGAGCGTGTCTTTCGACGAGATGATGCGCGAATTCGAAAAATATTTCGGCGTGAAGATACACAACCAGCGCACCAAAACCCCGGAAAAGCTCTTCTCGGGCAAGATCAGGGTTAAGGACGGCCTCGACCATGCCATGTGGGTGCTTCAGCGCAGCGACAATTTCACCTACCGTTGGAGCGAGGGCCGCGACGAGATATTCCTGAAATAACCTAATCCAAAAGAAACGCTAACCCGACCAGATGCAGATAAACCGAAAACCTCCCGATTAACGTCCCGGAAAGCGACAGCCGGAAACGACGGAGCCCGAAGGTCGGCTAACCCACAGGCTCCAGAAGCGCCCCGGCCAGTTAAGTTGACAGTCTAACCACTAACTTACCAAACCACTTCAATGAACAAATGTAGAAATTTTACACGGCCCAAACAAGCGCGCAGCCTGTTTTACGGACGGCTGCTGGCCCTTTTGGCATTGCTACTCGCCATGGCCACGGTCCGGGCGCAAGCCCAGACCACACCGGTCACGCTCAACCTGAAGGATGTCAGGCTGTCAGCGGCGCTGACCGAGATCGAAAAACACACCAGTTACGTATTCGCTTACGACAACAGCGTCGACGTATCGGTAGCGGTGAGCGTCACCGCGGTGAACACCCCGTTGTCGAAAGTGCTCGCCGAGCTTTTCGCCCCGCTGGGTATATCCTATGAGGTGAAGAGCAACTCGATAGTGCTTTCGGCTAAGAAAGAGGGTCTGCAACAGCCGCGCCGGATCACCGGCAGGGTCCTCGCGCTGGACGGCAAGCCCGTCGTCGGAGCTTCCGTCGTGGTCAAAGGCACTACGACCGGCACGGCCACCGATGCCGAAGGGAACTTCGCCATCACAGTGCCGGCGGATCACAATACCCTTGCCGTCAAGTATATCGGCATGGATGGCAAAGAGGTGCAGATCGGCGCGCAGACCAGCGTGCACGTAACCCTGGAGAGCCAGGCCGTCGCGCTGGAGAGCGTCGTGGTGACCGCCCTTGGTATCAAACGCGAGGCCAAGGCGCTCAGTTATAACGTACAGAGCGTGGGCAATGAGCAGCTTACCACCGTCAAGGACGCTAACTTCGTGAACTCGCTTTCGGGCAAGGTCGCCGGCGTGACCGTCAATACCTCTTCGTCCGGTGTTGGCGGCGCCTCGAAGGTGGTGATGCGCGGCACGAAATCCATCATGCAGTCCTCCAATGCGCTCTATGTGATAGACGGTGTGCCCATGTCGAACCTCAGCAGCGAAACCAACGCGCCTGACGGATTCGCCTCGAAGGGCAGCACCGAGGGCATCGCCGACCTCAACCCCGAGGACATCGAGTCGGTTTCGGTGCTGACCGGTGCGGCTGCTGCGGCACTTTACGGCAGCTACGCCTCGAACGGTGCGATCGTGATAACCACCAAGAAAGGTACGGTGGGTGCAATGCGCGTGAATGTGACCAGCAACACCGAAATACTCGACCCGTTCGTGATGCCGCAGTTCCAGAACCGCTACGGCACCGGCGATACGAGCAGCGACGTGGAAAATACCGACCGCAGCTGGGGCCGCCGGCTCAACGCGGCTAACTATATGGGTTACGACCCGGCCTCGGACTATTTCCAGCGCGGGATCGTCGGCACGGAAACGGTGTCGGTTTCGCGCGGATCGGAGCGCAACCAGGTCTACCTTTCAGCCGGTGCGGTCAACTCGCGCGGCATCGTGCCCAACAACAGCTACGACCGCTATAACTTCACCTACCGCAGCACCTCGCAGCTCATTGACGATAAGCTGACCATGGACGTGTCGGCCAACTATATCCTGCAGAAGGATATGAACATGATAAACCAGGGCTCATATATGAACCCGCTGGTGTCGGCCTACCTCTTCCCGAGGGGCAACGACTGGGCCGAGGCGCAGATGTACGAGAGGTGGAATTCCAGCCGCAAGATCTACGAGCAGTACTGGCCCTCGGGCACGGGCGGCGACCTGACGATGCAGAACCCATACTGGATAAACAACCGCAACCTGCGCAGCAACGACAAGGACCGCTACCTGCTCAGCGCCGGGCTCGATTATAAGATCCTGCCCTGGCTCAGCGCCAAAGGGCGTATCCGCATAGACAACACCAACAACACGTACGAGGACAAGCGCTATGCGACAACCAACAACCAGCTCACCGAGGGCTCGTCGACCGGTTATTACGGTCAGCTGCTTTCCCGCGAAAAGCAAACATACGGCGATGCGCTTTTGAACATAAACAAAAATTTCTGCAAGGACTATTCGCTGCACGCCAACCTCGGCGGCTCGTTCGAGGACATACGCTACCGGTCGAGCGAAGTGCGCGGCGGACTGCGCGATGACGACAACGGCGACGGCACCCACGGTATCCCCAACCTGTTTGTCATACAGCAGCTCAGCGACAGGGTGGTCAATGCGCAGAGCGACTACCATACCCAGATGCAATCCGTCTTCGCCAGCGTCGAGATGGGTTATAAGGGCGCCTATTACCTCACCGTGACAGGCCGTAACGACTGGCCGTCGCAGTTGGCCGGGCCCGAATCGGTAAAAAGTTCGTTCTTCTACCCCTCGGTCGGCGGCTCGGTGGTGCTCTCACAGGCGCTGCGCCTTCCACGTGCCATAAGCATGCTCAAGGTGCGCGGCTCGTGGGCGATGGTCGGCACGGCTTTCAGCCGCTACCTGGCCAATCCGACATATTTCTGGGACGAGAGCAGCAAGACATGGAAGTCGGACACCTACCTGCCCGTGTCGAACCTCAAGCCGGAGCGCACACGCTCCTGGGAGGCAGGCATCGCGATGAACTTGCTGCGCCGCTGGGACCTGGATCTGAGTTTTTACAACGCCATCACGGCAGACCAGACGCTCAATGCCAGCACCTCGGTCGGTTCGCAGGGCAAAAATATCTATATCCAGTCGGGTGAGATACGCAACCGCGGGGTCGAGCTGTCGCTCGGTTACAAGAACTCCTGGCGCGATCTCTCATGGAGGACGAACTACACCTTCAGCGCCAACCGCAACAAGATACTCTCTATCGGCCTGAACACCATGGAGGTGGGCGGCCTGGGCCAGGCGCATTTCATCCTGCGCGAAGGCGGCACGATGGGCGATCTGTACTCTTACGTCGACCTTAAACGCGACAGCAACGGCAACATCCTTGTCGACGAGAACGGCACGATAAAGGTCGAAAGCATCGCCGACGGGGAGTGGATCAAACTGGGCAGCGTGCTTCCCAAGGCCAACATGTCGTGGTCCAACTCTTTCGGATGGAAGAACCTCTCTGCGTCGTTCATGTTCTCGGCGCGCCTGGGCGGCATAGTCTATTCGCACACGCAGTCCACGATGGACTACTACGGCGTATCGCAGGCCTCGGCCGTGGCCCGCGACAATGGCGGGGTGTGGGCCGACCGGGGGATATTCGTGGATGCCAACAAGTGGTATTCGGTAATCGGCGCCCAGGACGGCGTGCCCCAGTATTACACCTACTCAGCGACCAACGTGCGTCTGCAGGAGGCCTCGGTGGGTTACACCTTCCAGAAGGAGAAACTCGGCGATGTATGCTCGCTCACCCTTTCGCTGGTGGGGCGCAACCTGTGGATGATCTACAACAAGGCCCCCTTCGACCCCGAATCGATAGCCGTGACTGGTAACAACTACCAGGGTATCGACTACTTTATGATGCCCTCGCTGCGCAGTATCGGTTTTAACGTGAGGATTAATTTTTAATCGACAGCTCCCATGAAATTCAACAGGATAACATATACGCTTTTGATAGCTGCCGCAGCCCTTCTGGGCGCCTGTACGGCCAACTACGAAGACATCAACCGCAACCCCAACGAAGTGCTCGAAAAGGAGAAGGAGCGCGACGGCTACAACATAATCGGGGCCATGCTCAATATCCAGAACTGGGTCGTGCCCAGCGAGGAGCACGCATGCCAATTCACCGAAAATATGCTAGGCGGATCTTACAGCGGTTATTTCGCCGACTCCAACTCGGGTTGGAACGGCGGTAAGTTCGGAACTTTCAACGCCCCGAACAACTGGCTGAGGGTCTTCTTCCAGGACTTCATCCCCGAGATATACCCCAACCTCGACGACCTGGCGGAGGCGACCGACGATCCCATTCCCCTGGCCGTCGCCCAGGTAATGAAGATAGCGGCCATGCACCGCGTAACCGACACCTACGGCCCGATCCCCTATTCGCATATCGGCGAGGGCCTGGAGGTGGAGTACGATTCGCAGCAGGATATTTACGAGGGCTTCTTCGAGGAGCTCGACGGGGCCATCGCCACGCTGACCCTTTACCAGGGCGAGTCCTTCTCTTCGAAAGCCGACAAGGTATTCTACGGCGACGTTAAGAATTGGGTGCGCTTCGCCAATTCGCTCAAACTGCGCCTGGCCATGCGTATCGTCTATGCAGACCCCGCCGGGGCGCAACTGCGCGCTGAACAGGCCGTGACCCACGAGATCGGGGTGATGGAGGGCAATGAGCACAATGCCGCGCTGCGCGTATTCGGGAACGCGGGCAACCCGATCCTCAAGGCGGCCACCTACAACAGCGCCACGGGATTCGCCACGGGCGGCGACCACCATGCCGGGGCTGACATCACATGCTATATGAACGGTTACGGCGACCCCCGCCGGGCGGCATATTTCATCCCCTCGACATTTGCCTCGCCCAACACCTACATGGGTCTGCGCTCGGGTATCACGATCCCGACGTCCACGACCGCCTACCAGTATTCTGGCATCAAACTCTCGACGGATTCGCCCCTGCAATGGATGAACGCCGCAGAGGTGGCCTTCCTGCGCGCCGAGGGCGCCCTGCGCGGCTGGAGCATGGGCGGCACAGCCCAATCGTTCTACGAAACGGGCATCAGGCTCTCTTTCGAGCAGTGGGGTGCGACGGGCGCGGACGCCTATCTGGCCAACTCGACCGCCAAACCGGCAGCCTACGCCGATCCTAACGGCACGTACAGCTACGCCACCCCGTCGAGCACGATAACCGTCAAATGGGCAGACGGCGATTTCGAGGCCAGCCTTGAGCGCATCATCGTCCAGAAATGGATCGCAAACTGGACCCTTGGCAACGAATCATGGGCCGAACGCCGCCGCACGGGCTATCCCAGACTGATGCCCGTGATGGTCAACAACAGCAACGGGGGAGTGCTGGGCGACTCGGATACACCGCGCAGGTTGCCCTATCCGTTAGAAGAGTACCAGACCAACCTGGCCAACGTAAGCTCCGCCGTGAGCACCCTGCTGGGCGGTGCGGACAACATGGCCACGCGCGTTTGGTGGGATTGCAAATAATTAAACTCCTTGCGAAAATGAGATCGACAATATATCGTAACACCGTCAAAGGGCTTGCCGCCCTGGCTGCCGGGCTCCTGCTGGCTTCGTGCAGCGAATGGACCCAGACGGAGAGCCTCGGCATCGACAACCCCACCTACGGGGAGAAAGACCCGCAGGCCTGGGCGCAGTACATGGACGACCTGCGCGATTACAAGAACTCCGACCACCCCGTGCTTTACGCCGTGCTCGACAATCCGGCCATGCCCTTTTCGGCGGCTTACCGCCTGGCGATGATGCCCGACAGCATCGACATCATCGCCCTGGGGAATCCCGGCGAATTGCAGCAATGGATGATAGACGACATTAAGGCGGTGCAGCAGAAGGCCACCAAGGTGCTCTGCACCCTGAGTTTCACGCACATCGAGGCGCTCTATGAGCTCCAACCCGCCCCGCAGACCGATGGGGAGGGAGATGCGCCTGACGGCTTCCTGGATTTCGCCGCCGGTTGGCTCGACACGCAGCTCGGCCTGTGCGCCCGCTACGGATATGACGGAGTGGTGGCAAACTTCATGGGTAAAGCCGCAGACCACATGGACGAAGTGCAGAAAGAGTTGTACCAGGCGCGCGTGGAGCTCTTCACCTCCCGCATTGGGGATTGGCTCGAGGCGAACACCGGCAAGATGTTCGTTTTCGAGGGAATACCACAGAACCTGCCCGACCGCACCCTGCTCACCCGTGCAGACTACATCGTCCTGCGCTCGATCGAGCAGCCGGCCAATATGGCGGAATACGGCACGCAGGTCCTTTTGGCCATGGGCGCGGAAGGAGTCCCCACCGACCGCTTCATCATAACGGTAGACCCGTACTCTACAGACAACACCGATGTCGAAACAGGGTTTATAACCGTCGCCGGAAGCCAGGTGCGCGCCATGCCGCCTGCCGCCTGGTGGGTCATCACGCCCAACGCCTCTTTCGGCAAGGCCGGCCTGGCGGTGAACAACGTCCAGGACGACTACTACCTGGTGGTCAAAAAGGAGGGCGAGAAGAAAAAGTCAGCCTACCAATTCACCCGGGAGGCTATCGCCATCATGAATCCCGCACCTAAAAACTAATTGAGATGATACTGCGCAATATACTTTGGATCAACGCCGTCGCACTCGCCGCAGCGCTCGTGGGCTGCAATACCAAGGATCCCGACGCCAACGATTTCGGCAACAAGGCGTACATCGCCGCCACGGTGAAGACCGCCGAAACGAAGGTCACCCAAAAATCCACCGACATCGTAAAGACCATCGAAGTGGCGCTGGCGAAACCCGCCCCGCAGCAGGTGTCGTTCGTGCTCACCGCCGACGAGTCGCTGGTGGAGCTTTATAACCAGGCCTACTATGACGACGCGGTGATGCTCCCCGCGGACTATTTCGAGATCGCCGATCCCAACGCGGTAATCCCGCAGGGCGCGGTGCGCTCGAACGGGGTCGACGTGAATTTCCACTCCCTGTCCACGCTCGACGTGAGCCAGGACTACGTGCTTCCCGTGACGATCAGCCAGGCCACGGGCGTGGGGGTACTCGCCAGCGCACGCACCATGTACTACCTTTTCAGCGAAGGTGCGCTTATCAACGTGGCCGCCAACATCGAGAAGAACTACCTGACCCCCTCGTGGGCGACCTCGATGACCAGCGTGCCTGAGGTCACCTTCGAGGCGCTGGTGCGCGCCAGCGCGTTCGACAGGCCCGGATCGGAGCAATCTATCGCGACGATCATGGGTGTAGAGGACCGTTTCCTGGTGCGTACGGGCGATTCGAACTACCCCGGTCAGTTGCAGGTTGTCATCGCCAAGTTCAAATATCCGGGCCGCAGCGCCGCCAAGGTGCTTCCGCTCGGCAAATGGGTGCACGTGGCCGTCACGTACAGCTCCACGGCCAAAAAAGTGAAGATTTATGTCAACGGCGCACTGCAGAGCGAAGAGACCGCCGACCACGGCGCGGTCAACCTCGCCAGCGCCTTCTATGTAGGCAGGTCCTACAGCCTGGAACGCTACTGGATGGGCGACATAAGCGAAGTGCGCGTCTGGAACGTGATCCGCACAGAAGAGGAGATAGCCGCCAACCGTTACGAGATCGCCAGCCCGACCACCGCAACGGGCCTGGTCGCCTACTGGAAATTCGACGAGGCGACCGGTAAGGTCATCAACGACCGCACCGGCCACAACAACACGCTCACCGCGAACGCCACCCTGAAATGGGTCGACGTCGCGATCCCGGAACCACAGAAATAAGGCGTCATAAAAAACCAAAGAACGATGAATTATCCGAAAATCCATAAAACAGCCTGTGCAGCCCTGATGCTGCTGGCCGCCGGGGCTTTCTGCTCGTGCAGCGACGAAATAGAGCTGAAGGGAGAAAAAGGCGAAAACTATGCGGCCATAGGCGTGAACCAGGCCTGGGTGCGCAACGCGCTCTCGCCCGCTTCGAGCGCCATAGACTTCTACGGCGGCGCCACGACCACGCTCTCCATTAACGTGGGGCTGACCAAAACGACCGACCACGCCGTCGACGCGCAGCTTGTCGTCGACGCGCAGGTGCTGGCCGATTACAACGCCGCCAACGGCACCTCCTACGTAATGCTACCCGACGGGCTGGCCACGTTGCGCAGCGAGGGGAATGTGCTTATCCCGCCCACTTTCTACAAGGCCGACCCGGTGCGCGTGAGCGTCACTTCGTCCGACGCGCTGACCGTGGGCACCACCTACGCCCTGCCGTTGCGCCTGGTCTGCGACGATCCGGACGTGAGCCTTCAGGGTGGCCAGAGCACCTGTATCTGCTACCTTAAATACCAGGGGGCGCGCACGAGCGCCGATAAGCCCGGCGGCTACAAGATGCTCGCCTGTCTGGAGGTGAACGACGTGAATCCGCTCAACTGTGCCGAGATCTACCTGAAAGACAGCGATGTGCCCTTCTTCGACTATGTGGTGCTCTTTGCGGCCAACATCAACTTCAACGCCGAAACGGGACGCGCGTATGTCAACTGCAACACCAACGTCCGCCACCTTCTGACCAACCGCGACAAGTACATCAAGCCCCTGCAGGACAAGGGCATCAAGGTGATCCTGGGTATGTTGGGCAACGGCGACCAGGCCGGCCTGGCCAACCTCACGCGCACTTCGGCGATCTATTTCGCGCAGGAGTTGAAGGCCTATGTGGATAATTACGGGCTGGACGGCATCTTCTTCGACGACGAGTACAGCGTTTACGCGCCCGGCCCCGGCTTTACCGAGCAGGACAGCTACGACGCTGCGGCGAGGCTTGTATTCGAGTGCAAGCGCGTGATGCCCGATAAACTGATGATACCCTTCTGCTACGGCAAGATGGCCCACATGCCTAACCCGGTAGACGGTCTGGACCCGAAATATTTCGTTGACTTCGTGGCCTCCAACTACTCCACGACCGGTCCAGGCAACGCCGACGTAACACGCTACCCCGGGCTGGAAAAGAAGCAGATACTGGCCTACTGCCAGGAATTCGCGAAACTCTCGCGTGTGATCTATACCACAGCCGAGGCCTCCAAGGTTGCCAGCGAGGGATACGGCGGTACCATGATATTCGGGATGAACCCCATTCAGGATACCTGGGACAACCGTATGCTGTGCCTCAATGCACTGGGCAAGGGCATCTGGAACGAGGATGTCATCATCAAGCGCAAGCACCTGAAAGATTGGTAAACAGCCGAAAAAACCTAAAACCATGAAAAATATTTTTGTCATCCTTTGCTCTGCGGCGATGCTCTTGTCCTGCGTGGATAAGCACGAAACGACGCCCGCCGTCCCGATCACGCTGAGCGCGCAGGCCCTGGCCTTCAACACCGCCGGGGTGGCCATCGACGGCAACACCATTACCGTAACGTGCGCCGGCGATTGGCGCCTGACGGACAACAGCGACTGGGTAACCCCCTCGGCCACCCGGGGCCAGAGCGGCCAGAGCGTCTCTTTCGATGCCCAACCCAACGACACGGAGGATATACGCCGGGCTACCTACACATTCATGTGCGGCGGCCAGGTGGCTCAGGTCGTAGTCACGCAAGGGCCAGCTGATGAGCTCGAATACACGACAGGCACCGCCGATTTTACCATCACCCAGGGCGGCGGCTACATCACCACGGGACTGCGCTCGAACGTCGAGCTGCAATACGAGATCGACCCCGATTGTGCGGACTGGATCCTGCCCGACCGCGGCACATCGCGTTCAACCCCGGTCGAATATGTACAATTCCGCGTGTTGGAGAACTCCGACGCCCCCTACCAGGGCCGCACGGGCAAAGTGACACTTTTCCCCGGCACGGAGAACGAGCGCGTGCTTAACGTCACCCAGAAGCAAAGGGACGCCGTGGTCATCCTTTGCCCCGAGCTGGTGAATGGCACTTACAGCGGTACAACCGAGGAAGGTGAGGTGACCATTTCGGTCGACGCCAACATCGACTACCAGATCGCCATCGCCGACAAAGCCAAAACGTGGCTCACCAGCAGCGAAATAGATGCCGACGGACAGAGCGAGGAAACGGGACTGGTGCGCAGGACCTATAAATTCACCTATGCGGAAGCGGCAGGTTCGCGCAGCGGCAAGGTGACTTTCTCCGCCACCGGATTCACCGACGCCATACAGATCGTCCAGAAGAGCGCCAACCCCGTGTTGGGCACATTCCCCGACGCCAACTTCCGCAATTACCTTATCAACAACGGCTATATCGGCGAGCCGACCGACGAGCAGAACACCTGCGAGGTATATGACGACGGCATGAAGCTCACCACGCTCACCGCACCCTATTCGTCCTCGGCCCCGATCGCTTCGGTGGAAGGCGTGGGTTGCTTTACCGAGCTCACGACCCTGACGGTGTCCAACCTGAAGATAACGGCGCTCGACCTGAGCGGCAACACCAAACTGACCACCCTGACCGCCAACGGTTGCTCCGTCCTGGAGAGCGTGGACCTGAGCCAGAACACAGAGCTCGTTTCGGTATCCATTACCAGCTCAAAAGTGCTCAAAAAGGTGGATGTGCACGGCAAACGGAAACTCACCAAACTACTGATAAATACCGGGGTCATCGAAGAGGTCGACCTGCGCGACTGCCCGATGCTGACTGACCTGAACGTGAGCGCGAACTGTCTGCAAAGGCTCGACGTGAGCCAGTGCGGAGCGCTGACCAATACCAATTTCGGCCAGGCTAAATATATAAACAACCCTTTCAGCGAGATCGTGCTCGGCGAACAGAATGTAACGACCATATACCTGGCCGACTGCCACTTCAAAGCCAATATGGCCACAGACACCGGACTGTTGCCCACCTCTTTCACTATAAGCGGCAGCAAGATAACCTCGCTCGATATCACCATAGGCACGTCGAATAAAAAGTATGACGTACTCGAATGGATCGACATCACGGGCGCCCCGAGTATCACTACCCTAAAATGCAAGCGCGGTTCCCTGCTCTGCACCGCCATCTACATCGCGACGGGGCAGACGCAGCCGAAAACCACAACCAAGGACACCAAGACCCTATTCGTGGTCAGGTAGCCCGCGATAGCCGGACAGAGAGTTACGAACGCATTCGTTTGCGTTCGTAACTTATCTGTGCGGGGGGTGCTCTCGCCGCAATGATATTAAGGGTTTTTTCGCGTTAGGGTGTTATATATATGTATATATACCGTAAAGCCTGAACTGACCCGACAGGCAAAACTTAATAAAATGGATATAGAAACCACTCAGCCCGTGCGCAAAAACCCGCTTCTGTGGGTCCCGTCGGTATATTTTGCGATGGGCATGCCGTTCGTTATGATCGCGCTCGTTTCGGTGATCATGTTCTCGGAATTGGGCGTGAGCGATGCCAGGGCAGCGTTCTGGACCTCGCTGCTGGTGCTCCCCTGGAGCCTCAAACCGCTTTGGAGCCCATTCCTGGAGATGTTCCGCACCAAGAAGTATTTCGTGGTGATGACCGAGATGATAACGGGACTGTCTTTCGCGCTGGTGGCGCTTTCGCTGCCCCTGCCCGGCTATTTCAACTATGCCATAGCGCTGATGGGCCTGGTGGCATTCAGCGGGGCGACGCACGACATCGCCACCGACGGGGTCTACATGGCCGAGCTGGACTCGAAGACCCAGGCGCAATATATCGGCTGGCAGGGGGCTTTCTTCAATATCGCCAAGGTGGTGGCCAACGGCGGGCTGGTCTTCCTGGCCGGCGTGCTCAAGGACCATATCGGCGTGGTGCACGCCTGGATGGTCATTATGGCGATGTGCGGCGGGGTGATGGTGCTGCTGAGCCTCTGGCACGGGGTGTCGCTGCCTTCGGGAGGCGCCGCCGCCGCGACGATCCACAGCGCGAAGGAGGGCTGGCGCTCGTTCGCCGAGGTGTTCTCCTCGTTCTTTAAGAAGAAGCATATAGTTTACTATATACTTTTCATTTTCCTTTACCGCCTGGCCGAGGGGCTGGCCACCAAGATATTGCCCCTGTTCCTCAAGGCGCCCGTCGATCACGGCGGGTTAGGGTTGCAGGTGAGCCAGGTGGGGCTGATCGTCGGCACGATAGGCACGGCGGCCTTTATCCTGGGCTCGATACTCGCTGGATATTTCATCTCGGCCAAGGGGTTGAGGCGCACGCTCTTCGTGCTGTGCTGTGCGCTGAACCTGCCGTTTTTGGTCTATCTGCCGCTGGCCGTTTTCCAGCCGTCGAGCATCGTTATGATCGGGTCGGCGGTGGTGTGCGAGTATTTCGGCTACGGATTCGGGACGGTCGGGCTGCTGCTGTTCATGATGCAGCAGGTGGCGCCCGGATCGCATAAAATGGCGCACTACGCCTTTGCCAGCGGACTGATGAACCTGGGCTATATGTTCGCGGGAATGTTCAGCGGCATGATAAGCGACACGATAGGATATGCCAATTTCTTTATCGTGGTTGGCGTCGCGATGGTCCCGGCCCTCGTACTGAGCCGCATCGTGCCTTTCTCGCATAAGGACAACAAACAGGACGAAGAACACATACTCACTGAAGAGATCAAATAATAGCGATATGAATAATTTAAAGATAGAGGGGCAGCCGCTGCCCGATATGCCCTGGCAGGAGCGCCCTGAGGGTTGTAAAGACGTGATGTGGCGCTACTCGGAAAACCCCGTGATCGGACGCGACGCGCTCTCGACCAGCAACAGCATCTTTAACAGCGCCGTGGTGCCGTTCAATGGCGGTTACGCCGGCGTGTTCCGCTGTGATGACACCAACCGCCGCATGCGCATACATGTGGGGTTCAGCCGCGACGGCATCAAATGGGATATTCAGGAGGAAGATATTTGCCTCACCGGCGCCGATCCCGAGATAGGGGAGTGGGTTTACGGCTACGACCCCCGTGTGGCGTGGATCGAGGACAGGTATTGGGTCACGTGGTGCAACGGTTATAAAGGCCAGCCTACGATAGGTTGCGCGTGGACTTTGGATTTCAAGACATTCCACCAGGTAGAGAACGCCTTTCTGCCCTTCAACCGCAACGGGGTGATGTTCCCCAAGAAGATCAACGGCAACTTCGCGATGCTTTCGCGCCCGAGCGATAACGGCCACACGCCCTTCGGCGATATTTTTTACAGCGAGTCGCCCGACATGGAGTTCTGGGGCCGTCACCGCCATGTGATGTCGCCAGCGCCCTTCGAGGTGAGCGCGTGGCAGTGCATGAAGATCGGCGCGGGACCTATTCCCATCGAAACTTCCGAAGGCTGGCTGATGCTCTACCACGGCGTGCTGCGCTCGTGCAGTACATACGTGTACAGCTTCGGATCGGCGCTGCTCGATCTCGAAAAACCGTGGAAAGTCACAGCCCGCAGCGGCCCTTACCTGATCGCCCCGCGCGAAACTTACGAGCTGATCGGCGACGTGCCGACGGTGACCTTCCCCTGCGCGGCGCTGCACGATCCGCAGTCCCGCCGCATCGCCGTTTACTACGGTTGCGCCGATACGGTCACCGGACTCGCTTTCGGATATATAGATCAGATCATCGACTTTACGAAAAGGACGAACATAATCAAGTAACGCCCATGAAGCGCCTTCTGTTTTTTGCGCTGTCGCTGACAGCCGCCGCGAACCTTGCCGCCAAAGAGCCCGCCGACTGGGTCAACGCCTTTATCGGCACCACGAACAAAGGGGTGACCAACCCCGGCGCGGTGGCGCCCAACGGCATGGCCTCGGTGGTGCCCTACAACATCACAGGCTCGGCGCTCAACCGCTTCGACAAGGACTCGCTGTGGTGGTCAGCCCCGTACGACTACCACAACGTATGGACGACGGGCTTTTCGCACGTCAACCTGAGCGGGGTGGGGTGTCCCGACCTGGGCTCGCTGCTGGTGATGGCCACCACGGGCGAACTGGACGTCGATTACCGCAGCTACGGCAGCAAAATGACGAACCAGACGGCCTCGCCTGGCTACTACTCGGTCGACCTGGAGCGCTACGGCGTTAAGGCCGAGGCGACCGCCACCACGCGCTGCGGGGTTACGCGATTCACATTCCCCGCGGGGCAGGGCAATATCCTTCTGAACCTGGGCACGGGCCTTACCAACGAAAGCGGGGCGACGCTCCGGCGGGTGAGCGACACCGAAATAGAGGGTTTTAAACTCTTAGGCACGTTCTGTTACAACCCACAGGCGGTTTTCCCGGTCTACTTCGTGATGCAGGTAAGCAAAGCCCCGGCAAAGGCGGGCTACTGGAAAAAGCAGCGCCCTGCGCAGGGTGTGTCGTGGGCGTGGGACAGCGATGCGAATAAATATAAGCTATACACCCGCTATGAAAAGGAACTCTCGGGCGACGACGTGGGAGCCTGGCTGAGTTTCGACACGAAAGAGGGTGAACAGGTCGAAGTGCGCCTGGGCGTTTCGTTCGTGAGCATCGAGAATGCACGGCTAAACCTGAAAGCCGAGGCCGCGGGCAAGCCGTTCGACGCGCTGCACGCAGCCGCCCGCACCGACTGGAACGACCACCTGGGACGTGTTAAGGTCGAGGGCGGCACGGATGCGCAGAAAGAGGTTTTCTACACCGCCCTCTACCACACCCTTATACACCCGAGCGTGCTCAACGACATCAACGGCGAGTACCCGATGATGGAGAGCGGCAAGACCGGCACCACCACAGGAACGCGCTACACCGTCTTCTCGCTGTGGGACACCTACCGCAACCTGCACCAGTTGATGACGCTCCTCTACCCGGAAAAACAGGCGGACATGGTGCGCTCGATGATCGGCATGTACGAGGAGTGGGGCTGGATGCCCAAATGGGAGCTTTTCGGACGCGAGACGTGGACGATGGAGGGCGACCCCTCGATACCCGTCATCACCGACACGTGGCTCAAGGGCGTAAAGGGCTACGACATAAATAAAGCCTACGAGGCCTTCCGCAAGTCGGCCACCATGCCCGGCCTCGACTTCCCGGACGGGGTGCGCGACGGCGGCGAGATGCCCGATTCGTACTACTCGACCCTGCAGGGTGAATTTAACCGCATGCGTCCGGACATCAACGACTATATCAAACTCGGATATGTGCCGCTAAGGGGTCGGGAGGACAACTCGGTGTCGCACGCGCTGGAGTATTATATCGCCGACTACGCCCTGTCGCTGCTGGCCGAAAACCTCGGCAAGGCGGACGATGCGGCCCTGTTTAAAAAGCGCTCCGAAGGGTGGCGCAACTACTACAGCCCCGAGTACGGCTCTTTCCGCCCCAAACTGGCGAACGGACAGTTCTACTCGCCTTTCGACCCCGTGCAGGGCATGGATTTCCAGCCTAATCCCGGCTTCCACGAGGGCTGCGCGTGGAATTACTCGTTCTATGTGCCGCACGACCCGCTCGGACTGGCTAAACTCATGGGCGGAAAGAAAAAATTCATCGACCGCCTCGAAATGGTCTTCGATAAGGGTTTTTATGATCCGGCGAACGAGCCAGACATAGCTTATCCCTACCTGTTCAGTTACTTCCCGGGCGAGGAGTGGCGCACGCAAAAGCACGTCGCCAGGCTGCTCGACAAGTATTTCACCACCCGGCCCGACGGCATCCCCGGCAACGACGACGCGGGGGCGATGTCGGCCTGGGCCGTATTCTCGATGATGGGCCTGTACCCCGACTGCCCCGGTAGGCCGGACTATACCATCACGACGCCCGTTTTCGATAAAATAACGCTCACGCTCGATCCGGCCTATTACCCAGCCGGACAGATAGTTATCGAAACTCCGCGCAAAAACTCCGCGGACAGCTACATCAAAGCCGCCACCCTGGGCGGTAAGCCGGTCAGAAGTTACCGGGTGACGCACCGGGAACTGGTGGAAGGCAAAAAACTGACGATCACCCTCTCAGATAAAAGATAATGAAACTTTACCCCTCCCTCGGCCTTGCCTGTGCGATCATGCTGGCAGGATGTTGCGATAAAACGGAAACCGACTTTACCCGATATGTCGACCAATACATAGGCACGGGCGGCCACGGCCATGTGTTCATGGGCGCCAACGTCCCCTTCGGGATGGTGCAGCTCGGGCCCACGAGCATCCCACAGTCATGGGACTGGACCTCGGGTTATCATATCTCGGACACGACCGTCATAGGCTTCGCGCACACCCACCTGAGCGGCACGGGGATCGGCGATCTGAGCGACATAGTGCTTATGCCCGTCACGGGGCCGGTGAACCACGCACGCGGCACGGCGGAAAGTTACGACACGGGCATGTGGTCATACTTCAGCCGCGCCAACGAGCGCTGTGCGCCGGGATATTACGCCACCCGCCTGGATCGTTACGGGGTGGACGTGGAGCTGACCGCCACCGAGCGTGTGGGATTTCACCGCTACACCTTCCCGGCGGAGTGCGCCGACGTGCGCGTGGTGCTCAACCTTGAGGACGGCACCTGCTGGGACGCGCCTGTGGAAACTTTCCTCAGGGTGGCTGACGGGAACACCGTCGAGGGCTACCGCCTCTCGAAAGGGTGGGCCAACGACCAGCGCGTCTATTTCGTGGCGGAGTTCTCGCGACCTTTCTGCGACTTTAAGATCTACGACAAAAACACCCCGGTCGAAGGGGTGGAATTCACCTCGGCGCAGGTCTACGGCGAGGCGCTTTACGGCAACTGCGGCAATAAACCGATCTGCGTGAAGGTCGCCCTTTCGCCGGTGAGCATCGAAAACGCACGGGCCAATATGGCCGCGGAAATGCCCGGCTGGGATTTCGACGCGACAGCCGAAACGGCCACGGCAAAATGGAACGCGGAACTCTCGAAAATCAGGATAACGACCCAGGACGAGAGCGTTAAGCGCATCTTCTACACGGGGCTCTACCACTCGATGACCGCCCCCTCGCTGCTGTGTGACAGCAACGGCGACTACCGCGGCGCGGACGGCGGGGTTTATAACCGCCCGGGCAAGACCTACACCACATTCTCGCTGTGGGACACCTACCGCGCTGCGCACCCGCTGATGACGATCATCCATCCCGAGAAGATGCCCGATATGATAAACACCATGCTCGACATCGCCGACCGGCAGGGCAAACTGCCCGTGTGGCACCTGTGGGGCTGCGAAACCGACTGCATGGTCGGCAACCCGGGCATTCCGGTGGTGGGCGACGCCGTGTTGAAGGGTTTCGGCGGTTTCGACCACGCCAGGGCGCTGGAAGCGATGAAGACTTCCGCCATGCTCGACGAGCGCGGAATGGACCTCTATAAAAAATACGGCTACATTCCCGCCGACCTCTACAACGAGGCCGTCGCCACCTGCATGGAATACGCTCTGGCCGACTGGTGCGTGGCGCGCGTGGCCGAAAAACTGGGCGATACCGTGGCGCAGGGCTATTTCGACGTCCGCTGCAAAGCCTATAAACACTATTTCGACCCCTCGACCCGTTTCATGCGCGGACGTTTCGCCGACGGGGGCTGGCGCACGCCTTTCGACCCGGTGGCCTCGACCCACCGCGAGGACGACTACACGGAAGGCAACGCATGGCAGTACACCTGGCTCGTGCCGCATGACGTGGAGGGGCTGGTCGGCCTGTTCGGCTCCAAGGAGGCTTTCATCGCCAAACTCGATTCGCTCTTCACCGCCGACAGCAACCTGGGCGAGGGCGCTTCGCCCGACATCAGCGGTATGATCGGCCAGTACGCCCACGGCAACGAGCCCGGCCACCACACAGCCTACCTCTACACGATGGTAGGGGAGCCGTGGAAGACCGCATCCCTGGTGCGGCAGGTGCTTTCGACGATGTACCACGACCGCCCCGACGGCCTGTCGGGCAACGAGGACGTGGGCCAGATGTCGTCGTGGTATATCCTCTCCTCGCTCGGATTCTACCAGGTCGAACCCGCCGGGGGCCGTTACTTCTTCGGCTCGCCGATCATGGACCGGGCCGTCATTGAAGTGGGAGGCGGCAGGACATTCACGATGAAGACCGAGAATAACTCCGCCGAAAATAAATATATCCAATCCGTGACCCTGAATGGCAAGCCGCACGGTAAGCCGTATATAGACTTTAGCGAGATCGCCGCGGGCGGGGAACTCGTATTCAAAATGGGCGACGCTCAGACAAAATGGTATTAACGATGAAAAGATTCCCGATATACGCCGCACTTGCGGCAATGATCCTCTCCGCTGGATGCTGCCACCGGCAGGACGCGCAGGATGAGGTAAGGCTCTCGGATTACGTCAGCACGCTCGTGGGGACGCTTTCGTCATACGAACTTTCCGCCGGGAACACCTATCCGGCGACCGCCGTGCCCTGGGGTATGAACTTCTGGACCCCGCAGACCGGCAAAATGGGCGACGGATGGACATATAAGTACTCCGACACGAAGATCCGCGGCCTGAAGCAGACCCACCAGCCCAGTCCGTGGATAAACGACTACGGCCAATTCTCGCTCATGCCCGTCAAGGGGCGCGACAAAGTCGGCGAAGATGCCCGCATGAGCTGGTTTTCGCATAAATCGGAGACCGCAAGACCCTATTATTACAGCGTCTACCTGGGCGACCACGACATAACCGCCGAACTCGCCCCCACGGAGCGGGCGGCCATCATGCGCTTCACCTTCCCCGAGAGCGACCAAAGCGGGGTAGTGATCGACGCTTTCGACCGGGGATCGTTAATCGAGGTGGTGCCCGAAAAGAACATGGTGGTCGGCTACACCACGCGCAACAGCGGCGGGGTGCCTGAGAATTTCAAAAACTGGTTCGTGGTGCAATTCGATACCCCTTTCGCCGCGACGCAGCTCTACGCCGGGGCGTCGGAGCCGGTAGAGGGCGACAGCTACTCGGGCGAACACGCCCTTGCCATGATCGGTTTCGACACCGGGCGCGGCCAGAGGGTCAACGCCCGCGTAGCCTCATCCTTCATAAGCCTCGACCAGGCGCTTATTAATCTTAAAGAGTTGGGCGACGAGGATTTCGATGCGGTAAAGGAGAGGGCGCAAGCCCGCTGGGACGACGTGCTGGGTCGTATAAAGGTCGAGGGCGGCACCGTGGACCAATACCGGACTTTCTACTCGTGCCTCTACCGCAGTCTGCTCTTCCCGCGCAAACTGTATGAAATAAACGAGCAGGGCGACCCCGTGCATTACAGCCCTTATAACGGCAAGGTGCTTCCCGGGTACATGTACACCGACACCGGATTCTGGGACACTTTCCGCTCACTTTTCCCCCTGCTTAATATGGTCTACCCTTCGGTCAACGCCGAGATACAGCAGGGCCTGGCCAACACAGCCCGCGAGAGCGGCTTTTTACCCGAGTGGGCCTCGCCCGGCCACCGCGACTGCATGGTCGGCAACAACTCGGCCTCGGTGGTGGCAGACGCCGCCATTAAAGGTATCGAAGGAGAGCACCTGCAGACACTTTACGATGCGTTGGTCTACGGCACGGAGCACACCTGTCCGGGCGTTAAGTCGACAGGCCGCCTGGGGCATGAACACTACAACACGCTGGGCTACGTCCCCTACGACGCGGACATAAACGAGAATGTGGCGCGCACCCTGGAATACGCCTACGACGACTGGTGCATCCTGCAATTGGCCAAGAAATTAGGCCGTCCGCAGGGGGAGATCGACAAATGGTCGTCGCGCGCCATGAACTACCGCAACGTCTTTGACCCGCAGACCAAACTCATGCGGGGCCGCAACAGGGACGGCAGCTTCCAGGCCCCCTTCAACCCCTATAAATGGGGCGACGCCTTCACCGAAGGCAACTCGTGGCACTACACCTGGAGCGTGTTCCACGATCCGCAGGGGCTGATCGACCTGATGGGCGGCGAAAAGCAGTTCGTGCAGATGCTCGACTCGGTGTTCGTGGTGCCGCCCGTTTTCGACGACAGCTACTACGGATTCCAGATACACGAGATCACCGAGATGGTCATCATGAATATGGGAAACTACGCCCACGGCAACCAGCCCATCCAGCACATGACATATCTGTATAACTGGGCGGGCCAACCCTGGAAAACGCAATATCGCGTGCGTGAGGTGATGGACAGGCTCTACACCCCGGCCCCGGACGGTTATTGCGGCGACGAGGACAACGGCCAGACCTCGGCGTGGTACGTCTTCTCGGCGCTGGGATTCTACCCTGTCTGCCCGGCAAGCGACCAATATGCCATAGGTTCGCCGCTGTTCCGTAAGGCGACCGTCACCCTTGAGAATGGCAAACGGATAGTTATCGAGGCCCCTGCCAACAGTCCGCAAAACCGCTACGTTAAGGGTTTGAAGATGAACGGTGGGACCTATACGAAAAACTATTTCAGCCACGCGGAACTCATGCGCGGAGCGGAGATATCCATAGACATGGACGCCCGGCCTAACCATGACCGCGGCACGCAGCCGCAGGAGCGTCCCTACTCTTTCTCGGCGGAATAACTACCGGCGGCGGAATTCCGAGCAGATGATCGCCGTCGCCACGGCGACGTTGAGCGACTCGGAGGTCGCCCCGGCGGCGAATGGCGGGATGAACAGCTTATGGGTCACCAGCGCGGCGATCACGGGCGATATGCCGCGTCCCTCGCTGCCCATGACTATCACCCCTCCGGGCGTCAGGTCGGTGCGGTAGATATCCGCGCCCTCAAGGAACGTCCCGTAGACGGGGCAATCCGCACCGGTGAGCCACTCCTCAAGGTCGGTGTAATGCACCCTCACGCGGGTTATCGCCCCCATCGTGGCCTGTACGACCTTGGGGTTGAAGCAGTCCGCCGACAGGGGTGAACAGACCACATCGCCGATGCCGAACCAGTCAGCGGTGCGGATAATGGTGCCAAGGTTGCCGGGATCCTGCACCCCGTCCAGCGCCAGGACCAGCCCCTGCCCGGGCGTGGGCAATCCGTGTCCGGGAATTTCCACCAGCGCAAGCACCCCGGTCGGAGTTTTGAGGTGGCTCATGCGCTCCATTTCCTTTGCCGAAACTGTTTCGACGACGGGCAGGGCGGCGGAAGCGGGCGTGCCCGTCGTGAAGGCGGCCTCCGCCGTGAAGGCCGCCTCCGTCGCGTAAACCTTTCTCAGGCGCATCCCCGAGGCGGCGATCTCGCCGACCAGTTTAGCCCCCTCGGCGACGAAAAGTCCCTCGGCGAGGCGTGATCTGCGGTCGGAAAGGCTGCGTACTAACAATATATCTGCGCGGGTAACCATATTTGCGGGTGCTGAAATTCATACAAATATAGACAATGTTGAAATAATTGTTATAAAGTTTGCCGCGGGTTTTGCTGGAACGGGTAAAAATAACTACTTTTGTAGCTCAGATAATATAGAGAAAGATGTCTGAGAAAAAACGTGCGTCACTCCTGCTCGAAGACGGCAGTGAATTTAAAGGGTTCTCCTTTGGCGCCGAAACTTCCACCTGTGGTGAAGTAGTCTTCTCGACCGCAATGGTCGGTTATCCCGAAAGCCTTACCGATCCCTCCTATGCCGGGCAGATCCTCGTGCTGACCTATCCCCTGATAGGCAACTACGGCGTGCCCCCGATGGAGCGTGACGAGCACGGGCTGCTCAAATTCTTCGAGTCGGAGCGCATATGGCCGCGTGCGGTCGTTGTCACCGATTACTCGTGGGAGTACAGCCACTGGAACGCCGTGCGCAGCCTCTCCGACTGGCTCAAAGAGCAGGGCGTGCCGGCTATCTACGGCGTGGATACGCGCGAGGTGACAAAACTGATCCGCACCAAGGGCGTGATGAACGGTTCGGTGGTGGTCGAGGGCGCGGCGAAACCCGCCCAGGTCCCCGCCATGAAGAATGTGGTGGCCGAGGTCAGCTGCAAGCAGAAAGTAACCTACGGGAACGGCAGCAACCGCATCGTGCTGATCGACTGCGGCACCAAGAACAACATCATCCGCTGCCTTTTGGAGCGCGACGACGTGTCGGTGGTGCGCGTGCCCTGGGATTACGACTTCACAGCAGAGGATTACGACGGTGTGATGATAAGCAACGGCCCGGGCGACCCTGCCGATTGCGGGGTCACCATAAATAACGTGCGCAAGGCGGTCGAATCGGGCAAACCCGTCTTCGGCATATGCCTGGGCAACCAGATACTTTCGATAGTGGCCGGGGCAAAGACCTTCAAACTCCACTACGGCCATCGCAGCCATAACCAGCCGGTGCTGATGTCTGGCACTCCCAATGCGATGATAACCGTGCAGAACCACGGCTACGCCGCCGACCTGTCGACCCTCGCGCCGGGATGGAAACCCTACTACGAGAACCTGAACGACGGCACCTCGGAGGGGATCATCCACGAGACGCTGCCCTGCTGCTCGGTGCAGTTCCACCCCGAGGCGGCAAGCGGCCCGCTCGACGCCGCCTTTTTATTCGATAACTTTGTTGAAAACGTGAAGCGATGCAAAAAATAGAAAAAGTGCCGACCGGCGCCCGGGAGATGGACTCTGCGAAGACCAAAATACAGAAAGTTATCCTGCTGGGGTCGGGAGCCTTGAAAATAGGCGAGGCCGGTGAATTCGACTACTCGGGCTCACAGGCGCTCAAGGCGCTCAAGGAGGAGGGCATCTACACGGTGCTGATCAACCCCAACATCGCCACGATACAGACCTCGGAGAACATCGCCGACCGCGTATATTTCCTTCCCGTGACCCCCGAGTTCGTCGAGGAGGTGATCGCCCGCGAACGTCCGCAGGGCATACTGCTGGCATTCGGCGGCCAGACGGCGCTGAACTGCGGCGTGAAACTTTTCCGCACCGGGGTACTCGAAAAATATAACGTGCAGGTGCTCGGTACGCCCGTGCAGACGATCATCGACACCGAGGACCGCGAGATATTCAACAGCAAACTGGCCGAGATCGACGTCAAGACGATCAGCAGCGAGGCTGTGACCGACCTCAAAGAGGCGTACCGCGTGGCCCACACGCTGGGATATCCGGTGATAATACGTCCCGCATTCACGCTGGGCGGGCTCGGATCGGGAGTCTGCGACAACGACGCCGAGCTCGAAACGGTCTGCAACAAGGCATTTTCCTATTCGCCGCAGGTACTTGTCGAAAAATCGCTGAAGGGCTGGAAGGAGATCGAGTACGAGGTGATGCGCGACCGCTACGACAACTGCATCACCGTCTGCAACATGGAGAACTTCGACCCGCTCGGCATACACACCGGCGAGAGCATCGTGGTCGCGCCGTGCCAGACCCTTTCGAATTCTGAGCTTACCAAACTGCGTAAGATAGCCATCAGCATAATCCGCCACGTGGGAATCGTCGGCGAATGTAATGTGCAGTTCGCCCTCGACCCCGAGAGCGAAGACTACCGCGTTATCGAGGTCAACGCGCGCCTGAGCCGCTCGTCGGCCCTCGCGTCGAAGGCTACGGGTTTCCCGCTGGCTTTCGTGGCCGCCAAACTGGGGCTGGGTTACGGTCTGCCCGAGCTGAAGAACTCGGTTACGCGCACCACGCCCGCATTTTTCGAGCCCGCGCTCGACTATGTGGTCTGCAAGATCCCCCGCTGGGACCTGGGCAAATTCAAAGGCGTGTCGCGTGAGCTGGGATCGAGCATGAAATCCGTCGGCGAGGTGATGAGCATAGGCCGCAACTTCGAGGAGATCATCCAGAAGGGGCTGCGCATGATCGGCCAGGGCATGCACGGCTTCGTGGCCAACAAGGAGCTCTCGGTCGAGGATATCGACCACGCCCTGAGCAACCCCACAGACAAGCGCATCTTCATCATCGCCGACGCGCTGCACCGCGGCTACACTGTCGACCGCATCTGGGAGCTCACGAAGATCGACAAGTGGTTCCTGCACAAGCTCAAAGGGATCGTCGACCTTGAGAAGTCGCTCGAAAAATACAACGAGATAGCGGCTGTGCCCGACGACATGGTACGCGAGGCCAAGCAGAAAGGCTTTTCGGACTTCCAGCTTGCCCGCACGGTGCTCAAGGTGCCGGCAGAGAAGATCGAGGACGCGATGCTGACCGTGCGCGCCGACCGCAAACGCCGCGGCATCACCCCTGTTATCAAACAGATCGACACGCTGGCGGCGGAGTATCCCGCGCAGACCAACTACCTCTACGTGACATATAACGGCACGGCGCACGACATAGATTTCGCGCACGATGGCCGTTCGGTGATCGTGCTGGGCTCGGGCGCCTACCGCATCGGCAGCTCGGTGGAATTCGACTGGTGCTCGGTCAACGCCGCGAACACCATCCGCAAGGAGGGCTACCGCTCGGTGATGATAAACTACAACCCCGAGACTGTCTCCACGGACTACGACATGTGCGATAGGCTCTACTTCGACGAGCTGACCCTGGAAAGGGTGCTGGACATCACCGACCTGGAGCAGCCCAAGGGCGTATTCGTGTCGATGGGCGGACAGATACCCAACAACCTGGCCATGCGCCTCGACGGGCAGGGAGTGCCCCTGATGGGTACTTCGGCGGCCAATATCGACATGGCCGAAGACCGCCACAAATTCTCGTCGATGTTAGACAAGATCGGAGTCGACCAACCCCGCTGGAAAGAGTTGACCACCATCGGGGATATATACAAATTTGCCGACGAGGTGGGCTTCCCGCTGCTGATCCGTCCCTCGTACGTGCTCTCGGGCGCGGCGATGAACGTGGTGTCGAACAAGGGCGAACTGGAGCACTTTTTGACCCTGGCGACCAACGTGTCCAAACAGCATCCGGTGGTGGTGACCGAATTCATCGAGCGCGCCAAGGAGATCGAGATCGACGCGGTGGCCAAGGACGGCAAGGTGCTCATCTACGCCATCTCGGAGCACGTCGAATTCGCCGGCGTGCACTCGGGCGACGCCACGATGGTGCTCCCCCCGCAGAAGATGTACGTCGAAACGATGCGCCGCATCAAAAAGGTCGCCCGCCTGGTGGCCGAGGGCCTCAATATCACAGGGCCTTTCAATATGCAGCTGTTGGCCAAGGACAACAAGATCAAGGTCATCGAGTGTAACCTGCGGGCTTCGCGTTCGTTCCCGTTCGTGTCGAAAGTACTGAAAGTCAACTTCATCGAAATCGCCACCAAAGTGATGATGGGCATCGACGTGGAGATACCCCACAAATCGGTCTTCGACCTGGATTACGTGGGCATCAAGGCGTCGCAGTTCTCTTTCGCCCGCCTTCAGAAGGCCGACCCCGTGCTGGGCGTCGAGATGGCCTCGACGGGCGAGGTGGGTTGCATAGGCGACGATTTCCAGGAGGCGATCCTCAAGTCGATGCTCTCGGTTGGCTACACGATCCCCGCGAAGAACATACTGCTCTCCACGGGCGACACCCACTCCAAGACCGATATGATCGAGGCCGCGCGCGCGCTGGCCGATAAGGGCTACAACATCTTCGCCACGCCGGGCACGGCCGATTTCCTTGCCGGAAACGGCGTTAAGGCCGAGGTGCTCAACTGGCCCGATTCGCAGGAGAAACCCAATACGCTCGACTATATCCGCGAAAAGAAGATCGACCTTGTGGTCAATATACCGAAGAACCTTTCGGCAGCCGAGCTCAATAACGACTACACCATCCGCCGCAGCGCGATCGACTTCAATATACCGTTGATAACCAACGCCCGTTTGGCGAGTGCGTTTATCCTGGCGTTCTGTAAA
Organism: Rikenellaceae bacterium; assembly: GCA_031550615.1. GTDB lineage: Bacteria > Bacteroidota > Bacteroidia > Bacteroidales > Rikenellaceae > JAVBOW01. The sequence goes on from JAVBOL010000010.1 coordinate 46,361, forward strand.
TTGGGCCGGCAGGGTATACAGATCAAGAGCTGGAATGAGTATTAGGTAAGCGCTCCTGGGGCTGTCTGCGCATACTGCGCGCCGCTTTTCACTCATCCTTCTCCGCTCAAATCCTCACAGCCGGTAAGGCCGCTCCGGTTTGATGCTCGAACGATAAGCGAAAATCGACACACATTATGCACAGCGTGGCTGGGCTTTAAAGACCGGGACTTTAGAAACCGGGGCTTTCAGAGATGAGAGTCCCGGTTTTTTCGGGTTGCGGCGCGCAACCCGACATGTCGCCGCCCGGGCAGCTTTGCTGCCAGGGGGGGGCGGGCGGCGACATGTTAACACGACTTCGGAATTTATCATTCCGATAAATTTTTATACATTTGTATCGTGGTTGCCCATGGAGGCAACCCGCGATATATTGTAGACAATTTTTCTCACCGTCGAACTTACAGACCGCCTTTAGGGGCGGGTTCCGAAGGAGAAATTGCCTGCTTGAAGTGTGTTGTTACCTGTATGGTAATGACTGCTTCGGGCGTAAGGGCGATTTTCTTTCGGGGCTCTGTAAGGCCTGACGGTGGGGATCGTACCTGCGCCCCATTTTTTTTGTGGCGCACAAAACCGCGCGCCATGAGAATGACCGACAAGATCTTTTACGACCTTATCAAACGCCAACCCGTGCAAAACCCCGCCGACTATCCGGGCCAGATCCTCGGCAAATGGGAAGTATTCGAGGCCTACGCCCAGGCCTGGGGCGTATGGCACCCCGAAGAAGGCGATTTCGACGATAGGTTTATCTGGCAATTCTCACCCGGCGGCCAGTACACGGAAACTTTCGGCGAAAGGAGCTGCCACACGACGTACTCTCTTGACGGGCCCACGCTGCGCATCGACAACCCGGGCAGGGTGGTCTGCGGCACGCTCGATTACCGGATAGTCTGCATCACGCCACGCGCCATGATACTCATTCCCCCGCAGCAGCGCGACAGCCGCCTGGCCCTGCGCCTTATGCTGCTGCGGTTATGATAAATTTTACTACATTTGCGCAATATTAACGGGGGTGCCGCCCGCGCGGCTGAGATCATACCCTTTGAACCTGGGCGGGTAATGCCGCCGTAGGGAGCGTTCAAAGCGTTTTTATCGCCCCGGCAAAAAACCGTGACCATGGATAAGAACCTTTTCGAAGCGCAACGTTTCCAATCATTCAGGACATATACCCCCGGCGTCCTGCACCCCATCCGCGTCGCCGCGCGCGAGGTGCGCCTGAGCAACGGCGGCGCTGTGCAGCTTTACGACACCACCGGCGCTTACGGCGATCCCGCATACACGCACGATATGGCCAATGGGTTGCCCCGGCTGCGCGAGGGGTGGCATAAGGGGGAATTCCGCACCCAGATGTGGTATGCGCGGCAGGGGATCGTCACTCCCGAGATGGAGTACGTGGCCTTGCGCGAGAGCGTGGGCATGCCCGCCGAAAGGCGCATCACCCCCGAAAAGGTCATGGCCGACCTGGCCGCCGGACGCGCCGTGATCCCCGCCAACCGTTGCCACCCCGAGGCCGAGCCGATGATAATCGGCGCGGACTACCTCTGCAAGGTCAACGCCAACATCGGCAACTCGAAACTCGGCAGCACACTCGCCGACGAGGTCGAAAAGGCGCTCTGGGCCGTGCGCTGGGGTGCGGACACCGTTATGGACCTCTCCACGGGCGAGGATATACACACGATACGCGAGGCGATCCTGCGCAACACGCCCGTACCGCTGGGCACCGTGCCCCTCTACCAGGCGCTGGAAAAGGCCGGCGGGCGCATCGAAAACCTCACCTGGGAGCTCTACCGCGACACCCTTATAGAGCAGTGCGAACAGGGCGTCGACTACTTCACGATCCACGCAGGGCTGCTGCAGGGGCACGTCGCCCACGCCCTGAAGCGCACCACCGGCATCGTGTCGCGAGGGGGGTCGATCATGGCCAAATGGATGAGCGTCAATGGATGTGAGAATTTTTTATACACCCGTTTCCGGGAGATCTGCGATATCCTGGCCGACTATGACGTGGCCGTGTCGCTGGGCGACGGGCTGCGCCCCGGCTCGATAGCCGACGCCAACGACCGCGCCCAATTCGGCGAGTTGGAAACCCTCGGCGAGTTGACCCTGCTGGCGTGGGAGCGCGGCGTGCAGGTGATAATCGAAGGGCCGGGCCACGTGCCGATGGACAGGATCGCGGAAAACATGGAGTTGCAGATAAAACTGTGCCACGGCGCACCGTTCTACACCCTTGGCCCGCTGGTGACCGACATAGGCGCGGGTTACGACCACATCACGGCGGCCATCGGCGGCACGATGATAGGTATGCTCGGCACGGCGATGCTCTGCTATGTGACTTCCAAGGAGCACCTCGCGCTGCCTGACCGCGACGACGTGCGCGAGGGCGTGGTGACCTTCAAGATCGCCGCCCACGCCGCAGACCTCGCCAAGGGGCATCCCGCGGCGCTCGCGCACGATAAGGCGATGTCAGAGGCGCGCTACGACTTCCGTTGGGCCGACCAGTTCAACCTCTCGCTCGACCCCGAAAGGGCGGCCAGGCTGCACCACGCGATGCGCGCCTCGACCGGGGCGGACCATTGCACAATGTGCGGGCCCGACTTCTGTGCCATGAAGATCACAAGGTCGATATAAGAGGGATGGTGCGCACTATGCACAGCTTCGTTGTCTGAGGTGCTTACAGGTTCGCCAGCACGTAGTCGACCATGCGTTGGCGCACGTGGTGGCGACCGTGGGGCAGCATGCTGTGGTTGCAGTCGGTGTAGACCGCCATATCGAACTGCTTGCCCTCGCGGGTCAGCGCGGCGGCCATTTCGTATGTATTATGTATGTGCACGTTGTCGTCCGCCGAGCCGTGGATCATCAGCAGTTTTCCCTTGAGTTTGGCTGCGTGGGTGAGCGGCGAGGGGCCGTCATACCCGTCGGGATTTTGCTGCGGCAGACCGTTGTAGGTCTCGGTGTAGATCGAGTCGTAGTAGCGCCACGAGGTGACGGGGGCGACGGCGATAGCCATTTTGAATACATCTGCGCCGTGCAGGATGCAGTTGAGGGCCATGAAACCTCCGAAACTCCAGCCGTAGATGCCTATGCGCGCGGGATCGGCCCACGGCTGCGCGGCGATCCATCGCGCTGCGGCGATCTGGTCGGCGGTCTCGACCTCGCCCAGGCGCGAGTAAGTGCATTGCCGGAAATCACGTCCGCGCCCGCCCGTGCCGCGCGGGTCTACGCATACGACCACGTAGCCCTGCTGCACCAGCGCGTCCTCCCAGTCGGTTTTCCATGCGTCCTTCACCTCCTGCGAACCGGGACCACTGTACTGGGTCATCATCACGGGGTGCGCCTTCGCGGGGTTGAAGCCCACCGGTTTTAATATCCAGGCATTCAGGGGTGTGCCGTCCGCAGCGGGCAGGGTGAAGAATTCGCGGCGGGGCAGCCGCACCGAATCGGCATAGCGGCGCAACGCGGCGTTGTCTTCGAGTGTGCGCACCTTAATCCCGTCGCCGCGGTGGATGCTAACCTGCAGGGGAGTGGCTGCGTTGGAAAAGAAATTCACGTAATATTTCATCCCCGCGCCTGGTTCCACGCGCACGGTGCCGTTCCCTTCCGTGAGGCGTTTTTTATCGCGCCCGTCGAGTTTTACGCTGTATAGCGCGGTGCGCAGCGGTGAGCCTTCGTGCGAGGTGTACCACAGGCGGCCATCCTCTGCGGCGACCAGCCCGGCCACCTCCCATTCGCCCGAAGTGATGGCGTTTTTGAGCGCGTATCCGGACCCGTCGCGCCCGTAGAGGTAGAGGTGGCGCCAACCTGTGCGCTCACTGCATACGATCATGCGCCCGCCGGGCAGAAAGGTGACCGTCTGGTCGTCGGGACGCTCCACATAACGGTCGGCATGCTCTTCATATGCAACCAGGGGAGTTTGATCGCACACGATCACCCGGATGTGGTTTTGCAGACGGTTGGCGGTCACCATCCACAGTTCGCCCTCGGGGGTGAAGCCGAAGCGCGGCACGTAAAGTCCCGTGAAGTCGACCCCCGTGCGCTCTGTCTTGCCTGTCGCGAGATCTGCCGAAAGCACCTCGACGGACGAATTGGTGCATCCCGCCTTGGGGTATTTATATGTGTAGGGTTTGGGATAAAGCTCCCCGTTGAAGGTCATGAACGTGAACTGCTCGACCGCGCCTTCGTCCGTGCGCAGCCATGCTATGCGGCGGCTGTCGGGCGAGAAGTGGAACGCGCGCGAAAAGCCGTACTCCTCCTCGTAGACCCAGTCCGGCAGACCGTTTATGATACTGCCCCTTTCGCCGTCCGTGGTGATGCGGCGTGCGGAAAAATCATCCAGCGAGGTTACCCACAGGTCGTTTCCGCGCACGAAACCCACCTTGCGGCTGTCGGGCGAAAAGAGGGCCTGTTGCTCGCCGCCCTCCTTTGTGAGCGGGGTCAGCGTGCCTCTCGTGCGGTCGTAAACCATGTAGTCGGCGCTGAAGGAGTGGCGGTAGATGGGCTTGACAGCCGTTGCAAGCAGGATCTTCTGCCCGTCGGGGCTGATCTGGTACTCGGCGAAGGCGACCTTCCCATCGAAGATCACTTCGGACATCGGACTGTCGTAGCGGTAGCTGACTATCCTGCCCTCCTGCCGCACCGTATAGTGGTCGCCGTCCGGCGTGGGGCGCAGTCCGGCAATGGAGCGCACGGCGAGTTTGCCCGCCGCCATGTCCGCATAGGTGAAACGCGGTTGGGCCTGCCCGGAAACGACGAGCAGCAGCAACCCGTATATCAACGCATTAACCCTCATAATCCATAACTCATAATTCATAATTGCGGAGTTCACTCCGCCTTAAGGCTCATATCGAGGCTGCGCACCTGGTGGGTGAGCGCCCCTACGGAGATAAAATCGACCCCGCATTCGGCGTAGTCGCGCAGCGTGTCGATGGTTATGCCGCCCGAGGACTCGATCTCGGCACGCCCGGCGATTTTCGCAACCGCCTCGCGGGTGGTGGGGATGTCGAAGTTGTCGAGCATGATGCGGTCTGCGCCGCCCGCGCGGAAAACCTCGTCGATGTCGGCCAACGTGCGCACCTCGACCTCCACGGGCAGGGTGCGTCCCGTTTCGCGCAGGTACTCGCGCACTTTGACAAGCGCCTGGTATACCCCCCCCGCGAAATCCTCGTGGTTGTCCTTGATGAGGATCATGTCGAAAAGCCCCATGCGGTGGTTGCCCCCGCCGCCCAGCGCGACGGCCATTTTGTCGAGCACGCGCATCCCCGGGGTGGTTTTGCGCGTGTCGATCACCTTGCATTTAAGCCCTTCGAGCCGCTCGACGTAGGCTGCTGTCTGGGTCGCCACGCCGCTCATGCGCTGCATGATGTTAAGCAGGATGCGCTCGGCCTGGAGCAACGAGCGCTCGGTGCCCTCGATGCGGAATGCCACGTCGCCCGGCGCGACCCGCGTGCCGTCCTGGATGAGTTGTTCGAATTTGACCCCCTGATCGAGCCTTTCGAGCACCATACGGGCTATTTCGATACCTGCTATGATGCCTTCCTGCTTGACCAGCAGCTTCATGCGTCCGCGCGCACCGGCGGGAATGGTCGCAAGCGCCGTGTGGTCGCCGTCGCCTATGTCCTCTAAGATGCACAACTCGATAAGGCGCTCTACGAAAGGAATGTATTGCTCTTTCATGAAAATTTTTATTTTATTGTAGAATTTTTTACCTTTGTCACGTAAAATTAACACGTCGGCCAAATAGGGCATACAAATATAGTGAAAAAATGAAGCCGTTAAGAAGCAGTACGACCACACAGGGGCGAAAAATGGCCGGAGCACGCAGCCTGTGGCGTGCCAACGGCATGAAGGATGAACAATTTTCGCGTCCGGTGATCGCCGTGGTCAACTCCTTCACGCAGTTCGTCCCCGGCCACGTCCACCTGCACGAGGTGGGCCAGAAGGTCAAGGCGCTGATCGAGGCGCAGGGGTGTTTCGCCGCCGAATTCGACACCATCGCCATCGACGACGGCATAGCGATGGGCCACGAAGGGATGCTCTATTCGCTCCCCTCGCGCGAGATCATCGCCGACAGCGTGGAATATATGGTACAGTCCCACCGCGCCGATGCCATGGTTTGCATATCCAACTGCGACAAGGTGACCCCGGGCATGCTCATGGCTGCGATGCGCCTGAATATCCCCGCCATTTTCGTTTCCGGCGGCCCGATGGAGGCCGGCGAGGTCGACGGGCAGAAATACGACCTGATCGACGTGATGGTCAAAGGGGCGGACGATGCGGTGTCGGACGCCGACCTCGAAAAGATATCGCAGGGGGCGTGCCCCACGTGCGGATCGTGCTCGGGTATGTTCACCGCCAACTCGATGAACTGCCTTACGGAGGCGCTGGGTATGTCGCTGCCCGGCAACGGCACGATACTGGCCACGCATGAATTAAGGGAAGGGCTTTTCGAAAAGGCCGCCAAACTGATCGTGGATATGTGCGAGAGCTATTACACGCATGACGACGAGTCGGTGCTGCCGCGCTCGATAGCCACGCGCGCGGCGTTCCTTAATGCCATGTCGCTCGATATCGCCATGGGCGGATCGTCCAACACGGTGCTGCACCTGCTGGCCGTCGCACGCGAGGCGGGCGTGGACTTCACGATGAAAGACATAGACGCGCTCTCGCGCCGCATCCCGGTGCTGTGCAAGGTCGCGCCCAATACCAAGAAATACCATATCGAAGATGTCGCCCGCGCGGGGGGCATCATGGGCATACTCGGCGAATTGGCGCGTGCCGGACTGCTCGACACTGAAGTGTCGCGCGCGGACATGCGCACTTTGAAAGAGGCGCTGGCGGCGGAGGACATTCTTAGCCCCACGGCTACGAAAGAGGCGCAAAAACGCGCCCTGGCCGCTCCCGGTCGCCGTTATAACATTGTTTTCGCCTCGCAGGGCGCATGGTACGACTCCTCGGACACCGACCGCGCCAACGGCTGCATCCGCTCGGTGGAGCACGCTTACTCGAAGGACGGCGGGCTGGCCGTGCTGTTCGGTAATATCGCCCGCCGCGGCTGCATCGTAAAGACGGCGGGGGTCGACGAGTCTATCCTGAAATTCGAGGGTACGGCGCGTGTTTTCGAGTCGCAGGAACAGGCCGTGGTAGGTATCCTGGGCGGCAAGGTACAGGCCGGCGACGTGGTGGTGATCCGCTATGAAGGCCCGAAGGGAGGCCCCGGGATGCAGGAGATGCTCTATCCGACATCATACCTGAAAACGGTGAAACTGGACAAGGCGTGCGCCCTTCTGACCGACGGGCGTTTCTCGGGCGGCACTTCGGGGCTCTCCATAGGCCATTGCTCACCCGAGGCGGCGGCGGGCGGCGAGATAGCCCTGCTCAGGGACGGCGACCGCATACTTATCGATATTCCGGGGCGCGGGATAAACGTGCTGCTCTGCGAGGAGGAGTTGCAGTCGCGCCGCAAAACCATTACATCCTACAAGCCCGTGGGGCGCGAACGAGTCGTCAGCCGCGCGCTCCGGGCCTACGCCTCTATGGTTTCCTCGGCTGACGAGGGTGCCGTGAGGGTAGTGGAAGAATAGTTTTCCCAGCTTGGAGCGCGTAATAAATCAGGCGGCAAGATGCCGCCACAGCCATTTTGTGCCGTGTTTTGCCTATTGGTATGAATATTGGAAAACGTATGGCGGCACAGGCGGCGATTCAAGGGAAAGATGATTAGTTTTTAATTTTGAGGCCTTAACACAACATATAATATGGCTAACAAACAGAGGGTTTCGGGGTCGGAAGCGCTGATGCTTTCGCTGCTCGCCGAGGGGGTGGACGTTATATTCGGCTATCCGGGCGGGGCGGTGATACCGATCTACGACACATTATATAATTACCGCGACCGCATCAACCATATACTCACCCGCCACGAACAGGGCGCCGTACACGCCGCACAGGGTTACGCCCGCGCTACGGGTAAGGTCGGCGTCTGCCTGGCCACGTCTGGCCCCGGGGCCACGAACCTCGTCACGGGCATCGCAGACGCGATGATCGACTCCACGCCGCTGGTCTGCATCACCGGGCAGGTGGTGGCCACGCTGCTCGGTACGGACGCATTCCAGGAGGCCGACATGGTGAGCATCACCATGCCTATCACCAAATGGAACTACCAGGTCACCTCGGCCAGCGAACTGCCCGCTGCGATGGCGCGTGCGTTCTATATAGCCCGCTCGGGGCGTCCCGGGCCGGTGCTGATCGACATCGCGAAGAACGCGCAGACCGAAATGGTCGACTTCGCATATAAGCCCTGCGCTGGCCTTCGCTCTTTCAACCCGCGCCCGGCACTCGACACGGCTGCCGCAGCGCGTGCCGTGGAGATGATAAACGCCGCCGAGCGTCCCCTGATGCTCGTTGGGCAAGGGGTGAAACTCGCCGGGGCCGAGGCCGAAGCGATAGGCTTGGCCGAAGCCGCCAACCTGCCGATGGCCACCACGCTGATGGGGATCTCCGCCGTGCCGAGCGACCACCCGCTTTTCGTGGGCAACCTGGGGATGCACGGCAACCTGGCCGCCAACGCCATGAGCCAGGCCGCCGACCTGATCGTCGCCGTGGGCATGCGCTTTTCGGACCGCGTGACCGGGGCGGTGAAGGATTACGCGCCCCTGGCCAAAATTATACACATCGACATAGACGCCGCCGAGCAGGGCAAGAACCTGCGCGTCGACCTTCCGATACACGCCGACGCCAAAGACGCCCTGGAGGCTATGATGGCCGGCATCGGGTATCGTGAGCGTCCCGAATGGTTCGCCCTGGCCGCGCGCGAGCGACAGGCCGAGCAGGGTAAAGTGGTCGCCAACAGCGTCGCCCCCAACGGCGAATACATCACCATGGCCGGCGTGCTGCAACAGCTTGCAGAGGTTGAGGACGGCAACGCGGTGATAGTGACCGATGTGGGACAGAACCAGATGTTCTCGGCGCGTTATTCGCGCTTTCGCTCGACGCGCTCTTTCATCACCTCGGGCGGACTGGGCACGATGGGTTTCGGCCTACCCGCGGCGATAGGCGCCAAACTCGGCGTGCCTGACCGCGAAGTGGTGGCCGTGCTGGGCGACGGGGGAATACAGATGACCATTCAGGAGCTGGGCACGATCATGCAGAATAAGATCGGCGTGAAGGTGTTGGTGCTCAATAATTCATACCTGGGCATGGTGCGCCAGTGGCAGCAGCTTTTCTTCAACAGCCGCTACTCTTTCACCGAATTGGAAGACCCCGATTTCGCGCTCGTGGCCTCGGCATACCGCATACCCTCGGAGAGGGTCGAAAAACTCGCCGACCTGCGCGGGGCGCTCGAAAGGATGGCCTCTGCCACGGGGTCGTACCTGCTGGAGATCGTGGTCAAGGGCGAAGAGAACGTCTTCCCGATGGTACCCGCCGGGGCATCGCTTTCAGACTACCTTACAACCGAGCCATGAACAAGGAATATATAGTGATAGCATTCACCGAGAACCAGATCGGGGTGCTCAACCGCATAACGTCGGCCTACCTGCGCCGAAAAATAAATATCGAAAGCCTCAAAGTGAGCGAATCGTCGATAAAAGGCATCAGTATGTTCGTCATCTCGGCGATCACTACCGAAGAGCTCATAGATAAGACGGTCAAGCAGATACGTAATATCATCGACGTGATCGAGGTCAAATATTACGACGCCGCGGAGCTATTCACGCAGGAGATCGCCCTTTTCAAGGTCTCGACCCGCCACCTGGGTCAACCGGGCCGTCTGGACGCACTTACGCGCCGCTGGAACATGCGCGTGGTCGAGCTGAACGCCAAATACGTGGTGCTCGAAAAAACCGGCCTGAGGGAGGAGATAGACTCCCTGCGCGCAGAGCTGGAGTCGGACGGCATACTGGAAAGTTTCACCCGCTCGGGAGGGGTCGTAATGCTCCCCGATACACCATCTAACGTATAATCATTTAAAAACCTAATAATATAAAGAAATGGCAAAAATGAATTTCGGGGGCGTTGAAGAGAACGTCGTAACGCGCGACGAATTCCCCCTGGCAAAAGCGCAGCAGACACTCGCTAACGAAACTATCGCCGTGATCGGATACGGCGTGCAGGGCCCCGGCCAGTCGCTCAACCTCAAGGACAACGGCTTTAACGTTATCGTGGGTCAGCGCAAAAACTCAAAGACATGGGACAAGGCCGTAGCAGACGGCTGGGTGCCGGGCGAAACGCTCTTCGACATAGAGGAGGCGTGCCAGAAGGCCACCATCATACAATACCTGCTCTCGGACGCCGCGCAGATCGCCGTGTGGCCGACCATCAAAAAGCACCTCACCCCGGGCAAGGCGCTCTATTTTTCGCACGGCTTCGCCGTTACGTATAAGGAGCGCACCGGGATCATTCCCCCCGCCGACGTTGACGTGATCCTCGTAGCCCCCAAAGGCTCGGGCACTTCGCTGCGCCGCCTGTTCCTCGAAGGGCGCGGGTTGAACTCGTCGTTCGCCATCTTCCAGGACGCGACCGGCAAGGCATGGGACCGCGTGATCGCCCTGGGCATCGGTGTGGGCTCGGGCTACCTGTTCGAAACCGACTTCAAAAAAGAGGTCTACTCAGACCTGACCGGTGAGCGCGGTACGCTGATGGGCGCCATACAGGGTATCTTCGCCGCACAGTACCAGGTGTTGCGCGAAAATGGCCACACCCCCTCGGAGGCTTTCAACGAAACCGTCGAGGAGCTGACCCAGAGCCTGATGCCACTCGTTGCCGAGAACGGCATGGACTGGATGTACGCCAACTGCTCGACCACCGCACAGCGCGGCGCGCTCGACTGGTGGAAACCCTTCCGCGACGCCTCGATGCCCGTATTCCGCCAACTCTACGCCGAGGTGGCCGCCGGCAACGAAGCCCAGCGCTCGATCGACTCCAACAGCAAACCCGACTACCGCGAGAAACTCGACGCCGAGCTCAAGGAGCTGCGCGAGAGCGAAATGTGGCAGGCGGGAGCTACGGTGCGCTCGCTTCGCCCCGAAAGGAAGAAATAAGTCGCTGCGCACATCGCACGCCATATTTTACTCATCCCTGCGGTTTTTAATCCTCACAGACGTCAAGTCTGCTCCGGTTAAAAATCCTCGCGATAAGTAAAATCTGACGCACGCTGAGCACAGCGACGGCGAGGTTGCGACGAAAAAACAATCCGAATGATAAAATTCCATATTAGGAATTGAAATTTTAACAGATTTATTCATATCTTTGCATAGTAGACAATTCCCAAAGGATGAAAGCGCACAACTATTTTTACGGCTTTTATTTTAGCTATTACTTTTTCGAAAGGATGGCCGGGGAAGGTTGTATGTAAATTGACCTTTGAACAGATCGAAAAGAAAATCCCGGCATTTCTTAAATGAATGCCGGGATTTATATTTGAAATAGCATGAAAATAGCGATACAGGGGCATGAAGGATGCTTCCACCAGATAGTCGCCGAGCATTATTTCGGCCCGCAGACCCAGATAATGGCGTGCAACACGTTTCGCGACGTGGCGCGCGCCGTGGAGTCGGGCGAGGCCGACCAGGGGGTCATGGCGATAGAGAATTCGATAGCCGGGAGCATACTGGCCAATTACAGCATCCTGCAAAACAGCAAATTGCAGGTTTGCGGCGAGGTTTACCTGCATGTGCGCCAGCACCTTCTCGCGCTGCCCGGGGTGGCACTCGACGAGATCCGCGAGGTTCATTCGCACCCCATGGCGCTGCTGCAATGTATGGAGTGGCTCGACCCGCACGGCTGGAAGTTGATCGAGAACGGCGACACGGCCCTTGCCGCCCGCATGGTGTCCGAGCGCGGCGAACGCCACCTGGCCGCCGTGGCCGGGATACGCGCCGCCGAGCTTTACGGCCTTCAGGTGCTCGAAAGCGACATCCACACCATAGCCAACAACTACACCCGCTTCTGCGTGCTGCGCCGCGCGACTGGCGCTATTCCCGAGGGGGCAAATAAAGCCTCGCTCTATTTCAAGACCTATAACGAAAAGGGGTCGCTGCTGGAGGTGCTGCGCCAGATGGAGGGCACGTCGATCAATATGAGTAAGTTGCAGTCTTACCCAATTCCCAGCGAACCGTGGCATTATTTATTCCATGTCGACCTCGAATTCGAAAATATGGACGAATATTTGATGGTGATGGGACGGCTGGCGCACGCGGCGGAAGATGTGCACGTTTACGGAGTTTACAAAAAAGGAGACAATATATGAAAACAGCGATCATAGGGACAGGCCTTATCGGCGGATCGTTCGCAATGAGCATGCAGAGTCGCGGCCTTGGCGGCGAAATATGGGGCGTGGACGCCTCGGCGGAGCATCTCAAAACGGCTTTGGAGCGCGGCATCATCGACCGTGCGGCGACATTGGATGAGGCCCTCGAAACGTGCGACCTTCTGGTTGTGGCCACCCCCGTGGACACCGTGCCCGGGCTGGCGGTCAGGATACTCAACCGCATAGGTGCGCACCAGACGGCTATGGACGTGGGCTCGGTCAAGGCCGAGTTGTGCGAGATGATCTCCCGGCACCCCATGCGTGGCCGTTTCGTCGCCTCGCATCCCATGTGGGGTACGGAGAACAGCGGGCCAGAGTCTGCCGTTGAAACCGGATTCACGGGACGCACGGCGGTGATATGCGAACCAGAGCGCAGCGATGACGACGCACGCGGCACGGTGGCCGGGATATATGAGGCCATAGGCATGAAGATCAAGACTATGGAGGCCGAGGAACACGACGTGCACGCGGCATACATTTCGCATATCTCGCATATCTCGTCGTTCGCCCTGGCGCTCACGGTGCTCGAAAAGGAGCGCGAGGAAGATACGATCTTCGACCTCGCGGCGGGAGGTTTCGACTCTACGGTGCGCCTGGCCAAAAGCTCACCACGCATGTGGCTGCCGATATTCATGAAGAACAAATACAACGTCCTGGACCCCCTGCGCGAGTTGATACACCAGCTGCGCATCATGCAGAGGATGATAGAGCGCGACGACGAGGAGGGGCTGCGCGCAGCGATGGAAAAAGCGAATACGATAAAACGGATACTTAAATAGAATTATGAATTATTAATTATGAATGATGAATTAAGCCCATGCATTCCCGGGTCGCACCGTCATTCATAACTCATAGCTCATAATTCATAATTTCCAAAGACATGAAACTAAAAGACATAGAGCGCCCGATAATAATCGCCGGGCCGTGCAGCGCCGAGACGCGCGAACAGACCCTCGCCACCTGCGAAGCGTTGGCCGCCACCGGCAAGGTCGATGTGCTGCGCGCGGGGGTTTGGAAACCGCGCACCCGTCCCGGCCAGTTCGAAGGCTCGGGATTGCAGGGACTTGCGTGGCTTGCCGAGGCCAAGGCCCGCACGGGACTTCCCGTCGGCGTAGAGGTAGCCACGGCCAAACACGTGGACAGCGCGCTTGAATTTGGGGTCGATATGCTCTGGATAGGGGCGCGCACCACCGGCAACCCTTTCAGCGTTCAGGAGATAGCCGACGCGCTGCGGGGACGCACCGACGTCCCGATACTGGTCAAAAATCCCATGAATCCCGACCTCGACCTGTGGGCGGGAGCCGTGGCGAGGCTCGAAAACGTGGGCGTGCCGCGCGAGAATATCGCCCTGATACACCGGGGCTTCTCATACTTCGGAAGCAGCAAATACCGCAACGCGCCCATGTGGCACCTGGCGCTCGAAATGCGTTCGCGCATGCCGGACCTGCCTATGATCTGCGACCCCTCGCACATCTGCGGTCGTCGCGATCTGTTGCTCGAGGTGTCGCAACAGGCGGCAGACATGCGTTTTGACGGACTGATCGTCGAGAGCCATATAGATCCGGCGTGCGCGCTGAGCGACGCTTCGCAGCAGCTCACCCCGGCGGATTTTGCCGTTTTGATCGACTCCCTGCGCTGGCGTGCCGACACGACTGACAACCCCGAGTACGTCGAGGCGCTCGACCGTCTGCGCCGCCAGATCGACCAGGTCGACGCCGAGGTCTTCGACCTGCTCAGCCGCCGCATGCGCCTTGCGGAGAGCATCGGCCAGGTCAAAAAGGATAACAACGTGGCTATCCTGCAGGGCGGTCGCTGGTCGAATATCGTGGAAAAGGTGGTGGCCCAGTCCAAGAAGCTCAACCTGAGCGAGGAATTCCTCAAAACGGTGCTGGAGGCGATACATCTCGAAAGTATCAATCGCCAGAA
>JAVBOL010000031.1:0-19775 GCA_031550615.1 Rikenellaceae bacterium
TGCCGCGGCGAGTGCCCCAAGCACCGTTTCGACAAGACGGCCACGGGAGAGGAGAACCTCAACTTCCTGTGCGAGGGTTATAAAATGTTCTTCCGCCACGTAGCACCGTATATGGAATACATGGCGCAGATGCTCAAAGAGCAGAAACCGCCCGCAATGGTCATGGCGTGGGCGCGCCAGAGAATGGGATTCTAACTTCTAACCTTTATAATTAAAATGCCTGACATTATTACCGCCGCGCTTCCCAAAGAGGCGCAGGAAATGGCCGATTCGACTGTAGCGTTGCGCGCCACGGTCGAAGAGAGGATCGACTCGCTCACCTCGATGCCCGTCGATGAGCTGATGCACACCCTTATGCAGTGGGGTATGAACATCGCCGGCAAGATGCTGCTCGCCCTGACGATATTTTTCATTGGCCGCTGGCTGATAAAGTACATCCTGCGCGTACAGAAACGCATGATGGAGCGCCGCGACACCGACCTCTCGCTGCGCACGTTCCTCAACAACCTCACGCAGATAGGGCTGACCATCATCCTGATCTCTTTCATAATCGGGGTGCTGGGTATCGACACCACCTCCTTCGTGGCGATCTTCGCATCGGCGGGCCTGGCCGTCGGCATGGCCCTGAGCGGTACGCTGCAAAACTTCGCCGGCGGGGTGATGATACTGGTCATCAAACCGTTCCGCGTGGGAGATTTCATCGAGGCACAGGGCTTCGGCGGGGTGGTCAAGGAGATCCGCCTGTTCCACACCATCCTTAACACGGGCGACAACAAGACGATCCTGCTGCCCAACGGCGGCATCAGCAACGGCATAGTCAACAACTACACACACGAGCAGTACCGCCGCGTGGAGTGGACTTTCGGCGTGGGCTACGGCGAGGATTACGACCGCGTGAAAGCTCTGATCGAAAAGCTGCTGCGCGAGGACAAACGCGTACAGGCCTCACCTGAGCCCCTGGTTGCGCTGAGCAGCCTGGGCGAGAGTTCGGTCAACATAGTGGTCAGGGCATGGGTGCACACCGACCAGTTCTGGGACCTCTACTTCGCACTCAACGAGCAGGTCTACAAGACGTTCGGACAACAGGGCATCAACATCCCCTATCCGCAGATGGACGTGCACATCAAGGCTAAGGCATAATAAATGAACGGGGCGCTCTTCAAAAGCGCCCCGTTCATTTATCAGAATTTCACGACCAACTCCAACGTCAGTTTGTTGTCCATCACGTGGTCGTCGCGGTCGGCGAAATATATAGTTTCGGATTTCGCTCCCGAGAAATACTGTTCGTAATCCAGTCGCAGCAACGACCCGAAAGGCAGGGGCGTGAGGCCGAAGTTAATTCCGAATGTCAGGCGGTTAACTGCCAGGCCGCCGTCGCTGGCGTTGTAACCCATACCGTCCCAACGCACCGCAGGGCTGAGGTTATGGAACATCTTATTGCGCAGCGGGAAGGTGTAAGCGCCCTGGAGGTATGCACCCAGCAGGTCGCGTCCCGTATCGTAGGTGTGGCGGTTCATCACCTCGGCCTGGATGCGAAAGCGGTCCGTGGCGTAGCTCACGTCGCCGCCCACGAAAAACTGGTCGAGCAACTCGTTGCGGTAGCGGTAGGCCTTCGCCGAGGCGCGCAAACCGTCCATGCTGCCCGCGATAAAGCGCAAAGCGTAAGAGGGCGTATTGGTCCATTGCGGTTTATTGACCTTGCCGCCATTGAACACGCCGCCCTGGACTTCGAGGGGCAGCGCTCCGGCAGCGAATTTATAGTTGACCACCATACCCAGGTCGCGCGATCCGGGGGTGAAATATTTACCTACGAAGGCGCGGTTGGCGAACATCATCTCCGAGGGGGTGATAACATAAGAGTTCTCGAAAGGCACGGAGCTTTGCCCCAGTATCACAGAGAGGCCCTTGAAAGGCTTAAGCATGCCGTAAAGGTCCAGAGGCGAGAAAACACCCTCGTTGCTCAGTTCGACCTGTATGCGATAGTCCACATAGCTGCCTACCATACCCCGCACGCCCACGCGCGAGTTGCGCACGTTGAAGCGCATAGCCCCGTCCTCGGTGCACGTTTCGAATTTGGCCTTGACCGTACCGTCGAATTTGGCGGTGACTTTTATCTCCACGCCTTCGGAGGGTTGCTGCTCCTGGGCGGCGGAGGCCAGGGGAAACGCCGCGGCGGACAGGATGGCGAATATCAATATTTTCTTCATAAAGTTGAATTTGGCCACAAAGGTCGGATTTTTATGTAGAGGTGCAAGCGGTCTGCGCGTCATTAACGTAAATTTAACCTGTGGCGGAAAAAATAGATGCGAAAATTTGGAAATCCGAAAAAAGAGCCATAATTTTGTACTCAATACAATTATGTAATCATGTCAAATTTTGTCAAGGCAAAAGAAATTCTCGGGAGCAACGGCATACGCCCCTCTGTGCAGCGCATAGCTGTACTGGAGTACCTGCTAACGCATCGCACGCACCCCACGGCAGATATGATTTACGAATCGCTGCTTGAAAGCGTCCCTACCCTTTCGCGCACGACCGTCTATAACACCCTCGGCTCGCTTGCCGGGTGCGGAGCGATACTCTCGCTCGACCTCGACCCGCGCCAGGCGCACTACGACGGCGACAACTCCGCGCACGGGCATTTCCTGTGCACCGGATGCGGAAAGATAGAGGACGTCGCCCTGCACGGCAAAGAGTTCGGCACAAACCTGGGCGGACTGCTGCCCGCAGGGGCGCAGGCAAGCAGCATACAGCTCTCATTCAAGGGCTTATGCGCAAAATGCAATACAAACAACCAATAACCCTATAAAAACTTAAAGAAAATGAAAAAATTCCGTTGCACAGTATGCGGCCACATCCACACAGGCGACGCCGCTCCCGAACAATGCCCCATCTGTAAAGTCCCCGCTTCGAAGTTCGAAGAGATGGCAGACGCTCCGGCAGGAGAGATCGTGTGGGCAGACGAGCACAAAATAGGCGTAGCGCAGGGCGTGGACAAAGAGGTGTTAGATGGCCTTAAGAACCACTTCATGGGCGAATGCAGCGAAGTGGGCATGTACCTGGCCATGAGCCGCCAGGCCGACCGCGAGGGCTACCCCGAAGTGGCAGAGGCCTACAAGCGCATAGCATGGGAAGAGGCCGAGCACGCCGCAAAATTCGCCGAGCTGCTGGGCGAGGTGGTTTGGGATACCAAGACCAACCTCTACGAGCGCATGATGGCCGAAGCCGGCGCATGCGAAGACAAGAAGCGCATCGCGACGCTTGCAAAGCAGCTTAACCTGGATGCCATCCACGACACCGTGCATGAAATGTGCAAGGACGAGGCGCGGCACGGACAGGTGTTCGCAGGACTTTATAAACGATTCTTTGCAAAGTAGGCTATACACCTTACTCTGTCTGCACAACAAAGATTTTCGCATTATTTAGTGAATTGCGCCCCAAAAGTATTCAACTTTTGGGGCGCTAATATTTAACTTCCGATGGCGCAATAACTAAAATTTTGTTGTGCAAAATTCGAAATTGTGGCTACTTTTGCAATAATATTGATTACGCAGTATCCGTAAGGGTGGCATTATGCAGAATAACACATTTATAGATCTATTTTCCGGAGCCGGCGGTCTTTCCGAAGGACTTACCGAGGCCGGGTTTAGCAGTTTGTTCGCCTCGGATATCGTTCCTGCATATGCTGAAACATACCTGCGTAATCATCCTGGCACAAAAGTCATTACCGAAGACATACGTTCCCTGGATGCAGAAAGCATCCGGGAAGAATTGGGATTAAAAAAAGGGGAGTTAGATCTTATTGCCGGAGGCCCTCCCTGTCAGGGTTTCTCCATTAATGCTCCGGTCAGAAGTTCTTTGGATCACCGCAACCATTTGTTTAGGGAATATCTGCGGTTTATTGATGCTTTTGAACCGAAGGCCATCCTTATCGAGAATGTTCCGGGGCTTGTTTCATTTGAACAAGGCACAACATTGCACGCCATACTTGAGGCATTGTCCGATCTGGGATATGGAGCCGATGTACGTATTTTAGGTGCGGCTTATTACGGCGTACCTCAAATGAGATGGCGGACGTTCATTTTGGGGTTGCGCGGCAGAGAATTACCATCTCATGCATTTCCAGATCCGATATACCACGCCCCGATACGCCCAAACTTCACAACTACTTTCAACGGGAAATCATTAATAAAAATCCCGTCTTCTGAAACAGAAGCAAAATTCACGACTGTACAGGAAGCAATCAGTGACTTGCCTGTGTTGAAATGTGGAGAACGAGGAAATCCGGTTAAAGAATATGCATCGGACCCCATGGGCGAATTCCAGAAGCGTTCACGCATAGGATCGCCGGGAGTCATAAATCATGAAGCCCCGAGATTGTCGGACATAAACTTAAGGCGTCTTCAATTCATAAAGCCGGGCGGAAACTGGACGGACATTCCGGAGGATCTACTGCCTAAAGGAATGCAGAGAGCCAGGAAATCCGACCACACGAAAAGGTATGGTCGCGTTGACCCTAATGGACTGGCATCCACCATACTTACAAAGTGCGACCCTCATTGGGGAGCCTACTTTCATTATAATCAGGACAGGTCTTTTACCGTCCGGGAGGCGGCCAGGATCCAATCGTTCCCCGATCATTTTATTTTCACAGGAACACAAGCCCAACAGTTCGAGCAGGTCGGCAATGCCGTGCCTCCTCTTTTGGCAAAAGCAGTGGGACTATCGATAAAGTCAATTTTAGATTTAGCAAAATAATGTCAGGGTACATATCAGAATTTTTCGGTTACCGCTCCGAAGACAAATCCGATGTCGCTTTGGTTACTGCAGCCAAGCGGCTCTGCCCTTTTATAGAATCCTCATGCACAAAAATCCTTTCGCGGGACAACACGATTGCGGGAGTATGTGCCGTAAGGCAGAAGACAGATGGCTCACCTGATGTTATTTGCTGCCCCAACAGGATGTATGCCGATCAGTACAAAATGCTGCACGACATATCAGAGCGTGCTTTTGGCATCAAATTGAATTTGTATGCCGGTCGGGCAGCCGTTATGAAAGCAAAAGAAGAAGGCGGCGCAATTGCTGTTTTCGGAAAGAATTGGGGTGGCGGCGAATTACGGCTGCCGCAACGCGAAGGCACCGGTTCATATTATGTGGATTGGGTATTGGCTCGATTGGATTCAAACGGCAAACTCATAGAGTTTACCGCGATAGAGCTACAAACAATTGACACAACAGGCAATTATCGTACTGCCCGGGAGGCTCTGATTGAAAAACGCGAAATCGTTTCAGATACAGTAGGACTAAATTGGGAGAATGTATCTAAACGTATTATTCCTCAGTTGATTTACAAAGGACAGGTGCTGCAACGAGAGGAATTATGTAAAACGGGATTGTATTTCGTCTGTCCTGAAATGATATATGAACGCGTTCTTAGCCGACTTGGAGGTAAAAGCAAGATCCCGAAATTCCCATCACAACCTGCATCCATACATTTTCTGGCCTATGACTACTGTACACCAGATAAATTAGAGGATGGCAAGATAAGGGAACTCGGGATAATTGAAGAACATTGCACAACGGTATATAAAGTTCAGGAGGCATTCTCTGCATTAGACTTACCGGAGGGTAATGTATACAGGGATGCTATTTACAAATCCCTTTATTCATAAGACATTAATAAAAAAGATCCCCGGCCTTTCGGTCGGGGATCTTTTTACCACCTTGTCTGGCCGTCGCCGGTGACCAGGTATTTATAACTGCAAATTTCGGCAAGTCCCATCGGTCCGCGGGCGTGGAGCTTCTGGGTGCTTATGCCGATCTCGGCGCCCAAGCCGAATTGCGCGCCGTCGGTAAAGGCGGTCGACACGTTGGCGTAGACGCATGCGGCATCGACGCTTTTCAGGAACAATTCCTGCGAGGAGCGATCGTCGGAAATTATGCATTCGCTGTGGCGCGAGGAAAATTCCTCTATATGCTGCATCGCGGCGTGGATGCCGGCGACGGTCTTTACCGACATCTTATAATCCATGAACTCGGTGCCGAAGCTGCCCTGGTCGGCCTTGTGCAGCAGGTGCGAGGGGTAATTGCCCTGGAGCGCGGCATACGAATCCGGGTCGGCATAGATCACCACCTGCTTTTCGGCCAGGCGGACGCACAGGGCGGGCAGGTCGCCGAGGCGCTCCTCATGCACGATCAGGCAGTCGAGCGCGTTGCAGACGCTCACGCGGCGGGTTTTGGCGTTGAATATTATCTCTTCGCCCATTTCCTTATCACCCTTCGCGTCGAAGTAGGTATGGCACACACCCGCGCCGGTTTCGATCACGGGCACGAGCGAATTCTCACGCACGTAACGGATCAGCGCTGCGCTGCCGCGCGGGATGATAACGTCGACAAGCCCCTCGGCGGCGAGTAACTGCGCCGTGTATTCGCGCGAGGCGGGCAGCAGGGTGACGGCAGAGGGGGTGATGCCCTCCTCGGAGAGTATTTTGCGGATCAGCGCCGCTATCGCCTCGTTGGAGTTGTGGGCGTTGGCGCTACCCTTTAATATGCAGGCGTTCTGGGTCTTGAAGCAGAGCGCAAACACGTCGAAGGTCACGTTGGGGCGCGCCTCATAGATCACCCCTATCACACCGAACGGAACGCGCACCTTGCGGATCTTCATTCCGTTTGGGCGGGTCACGCTGCTCAGTTCCTCACCCACGGGTGAGGGCAGCCCGGCCACGTTGCGCATGTCGGCGGCAATCCCTTCGAGGCGCTGCGGGGTCAGCAGCAAACGGTCGTAGAGCGGGTCGGCCTTATCCATCCTGGCCAGGTCGAGGGCGTTGGCGGCGAGGATCTCGTCCGCGTGCCGCCCTATGGCCGACGCCAAATGCAGCAGCGTGTCGTTGATCTGCTTGGCAGAGAGCATATTCAGTTCGCGTCCCGCCTCACGGGCGAGGGTGAAAGCATCTACACGGTTCATTGTTCGAGATATAGGTAGTCGTAGTGTATCAAAGCGCGTGCCCCTTTCGTCCCGAGCACCTGGCGGGCGCGGACGCTGTCGGCGTCGATGCGCCCCAGGCCGATCTGCTCACCCGAGGGGGCGGCGATGCGCACCACGTCGTGCTTTTCGAAGTCGCCCTCGATGCGCTCCACGCCGATGGGCAACAGGCTCACGGCCTTCGATTTGAGCAGCGCCTCATACGCGCCCTGGTTTATATGCAGCACCCCTTTGGCGAACCCCTCGGAATGGGCTATCCATTTCTTGAGGCTCGACACCTCGCGCGGCGAGGGCACGAAACGGGTGCATACCTCCGCAGAGTCCGGCCTGAGCACGGCCTCCATGATGCCCTCGCGGCGACCGTTGGCTATGATAACCTCGACCCCCTCGTCGGCCACGCGGGCGGCGATGCGGCTCTTGGTGAGCATGCCCCCGCGCCCGAATTCCGAGCGGGTGGCCTGGATGTAGTGCGACAGGTCGCGGCGGCCCGGGTGGATCTCGCGGATGACCTGTGTGCCGTCTGCCTTGGGGTCGCCGTCGTAAATGCCGTCTATATTACTTAGTATCAGAAGTGCGTCGGCATTCATCATCGTCGAGATGAGCCCCGAGAGTTCGTCGTTGTCCGTGAACATCAGCTCGGTGACCGAGATGGTGTCGTTCTCGTTGACTATGGGTATCACCCCGCGCGAGAGCATCACCTCCATGCAGTTGCGCTGGTTCAGGTAGTGGGTGCGGGTCGAGAGGCTCTCCTTGGTGGTGAGCACCTGGCCGCACACTATGTCGTGTTCGCCGAAAAGATCGTAGTAGCGGTTCATCAGTTTGGCCTGTCCCACCGCCGAGTAGAGCTGGCGGGCGGAAACGGCGTCCAGTTTAGCGGTCTGGCGCTGTTTCTTAGCCTCGTAACGCGCCATTTCGCTGCGGCCAGAGGCCACAGCACCCGAGGAGACGAGCACTACCTCGACACCGGAACGTTGCAGCGCAGCAGCCTGGTCCACAAGCGAGGAGATGCGCGTGGTATCGAGCGTGCCGTCCGTGCGCGTGAGCACGTTGCTGCCTATCTTTATGACTACCCTTTTCTTCATTATTTGCTTGCTTTCAGGCCGCCTATCACCGCGTCGGTGAAGCCGAGGTTTTCCATCGCATCGAGCCCCTTTAGGGTGATGCCGCCGGGGGTGGTCACTTTGTCTATTTCGGCTTGGGGACGCGTCGCGTTGGTTTCCAGCAGCGCCAATGCCCCCTTTACGGTCTGCATAACTATTTCGAGCGAACGTTCGTAGTCCAACCCGAGTTCATGGCCGCCGTGCGCCGCGGCGTCGATGTAGCGCAGCGCATAGGCTATCCCGCACGAGGCGAGGGCGGTGACCGCCGGCATCTGTTCTTCGCTGACGCCGAACACTTTGCCAAGCGGGGCGAAGAGTGCGGCAAGCGCTTGGTCTTGCGTCGGGGACGCATTTTTCGACGCGATGAAAGTAGCGCTCTGGCCGAGGGCTATGGCCGTGTTGGGGATTATGCGGAACATCGTGTAGCCGGCGCCTATCCACCCCTCGATCTGCCCGAAAGTCACGCCGGCGGCGATAGAGGCCACCTTCTGGCCGGGCTTGAGCGCCGGGGCGATCTCCCCGCAGACGGACTCCATGAGCCAGGGCTTAACGGCCACTATCACGAGGTCGGCGCCCACCACGGCCCCGGCGCCGTTCGTGGCGAGGTTTATATCCTTATCGAAATCGCGGAATACGGCGCGCACGGCATCCGAAGGGTCGGCGACGGTCACATCCGAGCCATTCACGCACCCGCGCGAAACCAGTCCGCGCACTATCGCGCCACCCATGTTGCCACCGCCGATAACTGTAATCTTCATCACTTGTTAAATTTACATCCGCAAAGTTATAATTTTTTCATGCCCTTGCAAATTTTCGCGTTGGATATCGTAGAAAGAGATAACGGTTCGGGCGGCGGAGAGGGCGCAATGGATACTTTTGCAACGACAAGAAAAAACCCGAACCATGTCTGAACAGTTAGGACTCAAGATCAAGCGTTTGCGCGAAGACGCCAAAATAACGCTCGAAGAGCTGGCCTCAATCGCCGGGATCAGCCCCTCACAGATGCAAACCATAGAAAGCGGCGGGATGGTGCCTTCGATGCCGGTGCTCGTCAAACTGGCGCGCGGCCTTAAAGTGCGCCTGGGCACGATCCTCGACGGCCAGGAGCACGACGGCCCCGTTATGGCCGACGAGCAGAGCCACCGCCCGGTGATAAGCCTCTCAAACGACAATACGGAGGCGCGCAAGCACCTCAATTTCTACTCGTTGGCACAACAGAAGACCGACCGCAACATGGACCCGCTGATGGTCAGCGTGGGCTATGCCGAGAATACGCCGGCGAACTTTTCGCACCACGAGGGCGAGGAGTTCCTCTACGTCCTGGAGGGAGAGGTCGAGTTGCGCTACGGGGCGCAGAGCTACCCCCTGAAAGCGGGCGAGAGCATCTATTACGACTCGCTCGTGCCCCACTGCGTGACCACCCTTTCTCCCGACGCTCCCGCGGCCCGAATGCTTGCCATCACCTACACACCGTATTAATTTTTAAACTTTGGACATCGTAGCATAATGGATGCAAAATTAATAGATTACACCCTGGGCGGCATACTCGAAAAATATGCCCGCGAGATTCCCGACAACGACTTCATGGTCTTCCCCGACCGCGGGCTGCGCTTCTCGTACAGCGAATTCGACCGCCGCGTGGACAACCTCGCCAAGGGCCTTATGGCAATCGGCGTCACGCCGGGGGCCAAGGTGGGCGTGTGGGCGCGCAACGTGCCCGACTGGCTCACGTTCATGTTCGCCTCGGCGAAGATCGGGGCGGTGCTCGTGACGGTAAACACCAACTACAAACTCTCGGAGGTGGAATTCATAATGTCCAACGCCGACATCCATACCATGTGCCTTGTCAACGGCTACCGCGACAGCGACTACGTGCAGATAATGTACGACCTGGTACCCGAGCTGCGGCAGGGTGAGCGCGGCAAGCTGCAAAGCGCCAAATTCCCCGAGCTGCGCAACGTGGTGTTCATCGGGCAGGAAAAACAGCGCGGCATGTACAACACCGCCGAGTTGCTGATGATGGGCCAGCATGTGGCCGACAACAAGCTGCGCGAACTCTCGGCGTCGATAGACTGCCACAGCGAGGTCAACATGCAGTACACCTCGGGCACGACCGGATTCCCAAAAGGGGTGATGCTCTCGCACCACAATATCCTCAACTGCGGCCAGGCCACAGGCGACGCGATGAAATACACCCCAGCCGACCGCATACTGACCCCCGTGCCGCTGTTCCACTGCTTCGGCTGCGTGCTGGCCGCATGCTCCGCCGTGACGCATGGCTCAGCGCTGGTCATCCTCGAAGATTTCGACCCCCTGAAGGCCCTCGCCTCAGTGGCGAAGGAAAAATGCACATCGATATACGGTGTGCCGACGATGTTCATCGCCGAGTTGAACCACCCGATGTTCGACATGTTCGACCTTTCGTCGCTGCGCACGGGGATCATGGCCGGCGCCCCCTGTCCCATCGAAACGATGACCCAGGTGATGGAGAAAATGTACTGCAAGGACATCATCATAGTGTACGGCCTGACGGAAAGTTCGCCGGGCATGACCTGCACCTCGACCGACGACACCAAAGAGATACGCTGCACCACCGTGGGACGCGCCTACCCCGGTGTGGAGGTCAAGGTGGTCGACCCCGCCACAGGCAGGGAGTGCGAACCGGGCACGCCGGGCGAGATGTGCTGCCGTGGCTACAACGTCATGAAGGGCTACTATAAAAACCCCGAGGCCACCGCTGCCGTGATCGACGCCGATGGTTTCCTGCACTCGGGTGACCTTGGCGTAATGGACGAAAACGGATATTTCCGCATCACGGGGCGCATCAAGGAGATGATAATCCGCGGCGGGGAGAACATCTACCCGCGCGAAGTGGAAAACTACCTCTACAACATGCCCCAGATACAGGCCGTCGAGGTGGTCGGGCTGCCCAGCCCAAAATACGGCGAGCAGGTGGGCGCGTTCATCCGCGTCAAAGACGGCAAGACGCTCACCGAGGAGGAGGTGCGCCTGTTCTGCCACGGCAACATCGCACGTTACAAGATACCGAAATTCATCCTCTTCGTCGACGAGTTCCCGATGACGGCCAGCGGCAAGATACAGAAATACCGGCTGCGCGAGATCGGGGTGCAGATGCTAAAGGACGCAGGGATCACGATAGAATAAATGAAAAGGGGCTTACGACCGTTGCGGTGTAAGCCCCTTCGATTATCTGGGAATCAGGTTAAATGGGGTCATGTATAAGGCTCACGGACAGCTTGCCCTGTATATTTTCGTGTGTTCCCAGCACACCGCTAAATGTGAAGGTGATGAAGTCATTTTTTTCAAGAACATAAATCCACCCTGAAACGACGCCGGTATTGGTCCCGTCGGGCCACCAAAAATATCCCATGACACTTTTCCCAGGTCCGATCTTATAGGCTTTACCCTCAACAAGGCCACTATAAACTGAGAAACGGAGTTCACTTCCATCATCCAGCATGATGACAAAAGCTTCAAATTCTGCAAGAATATGCGTGGCGCTCGCGACGTCATAGGCCGTCCCGTCAATTTCGACTATACCTTCCGGGATATCGAGGTCATAGTTTATCTTTTCGCCATCGTCTTTACTGCACGAGAGAAAAGACAACGCGAACAGTGGCGCCATTAATAGGAAGAAGAGTTTTCTCATATTCAGGAGGGTTAAGTTTACACAAATATAACCAATTATTTATATAAACCCTTAACTGCGCATAATTTATCCCTTGCGCACGATTTTGAATATCCGGCAGACACACTACACCCGGGCAGATGTCATCGGCCTACCGCGCGGCCGGTGTCAGGTAGTCAGTCCGCCTGTTTACCCAGACACTTCCAGGTTGCGGCAGCCAAAGCGCCGCCGGCCAGCGGGGCGACGATAAACAGCCAGAGTTGCTGCAGGGGCACTCCGCCGGCGAACAGGGCGGGACCGATGCTGCGGGCGGGGTTGACCGAGGTGCCCGTGATGGGAATACATACGATATGAACCAATACCAATGCCAGGCCGATGGCCAGACCGGCGAAACCTGCGGGGGCAGAGGCGCTCGTCGAGCCGAGCACGACCAGCACGAAGATGAATGTGAAGACCACCTCGGCGATCAGTGCGGGTACGATCTGACCGTCGGCATATTGGTTGGCGCCCGTGCCGTCGAGGCCCATACCCGAGGCGATGGCGTAAAGCACAGCCGAGCCGAGGATCGCGCCGAGCACCTGGAATATCATGTACATACCGGCATCCTTACCGTCCATGCGGCCCGAGAGCCATACGCCCAGGGTGATGGCTGGATTGATGTGGCAGCCTGAAACACCGCCGATTGCGTAGGCCATAGCCACCACCGAGAGCCCGAAGGCGAAGGCGATGCCCAAAAAACCCACATGGTCCCCGGCGAACACGGCGCTGCCGCAACCCATCAGGACAAGCACCATCGTGCCGATCATTTCTGCGAAATACTTTTTCATATGAAACAGGTTTTAGAGGTTAAAAAGATTTTAGGTCCGTTAAGTCGTTTTGCGCACGATGCGCACTATACGGCGGGTGCGCTGGCTGAGGTATACGCCGTCGGCGCCGGTATAACTGGCATATAGTTCGGGCGTATAGCCGCGTATGGTGAGCAGTTCCATGCCTTCGTTATAGACCACGCGGAAATCGCGCTGCAGTTGCCTGACCACTTCGCCGAGCCCGCGCGAGGAGTCGACGCAAAGGCTCAGGTTGACCGCCGAGGTCTGGATCAGGTTTACCGGCACGCCGTTTTCGTCGAACAGGCGCAGGATGTCGAGCGTGCACTCCTGCAACACGAATGAAAAGTCAAGGGGGCGGATCGACACCAGCACCTGGCCCTTTTTGAGGATGAGGATGGGGATCTCTATCTTACCCTGCATCTCGCCCTTTATCACGCTCCCCGGCGCGCTGTGGTCGGCGAACGGACGTACGTATAACGGTATCTGCTTATTATAAAGAGGTTTGATCGTCTTTGGGTGAATCACCTGCGCCCCGCTGTATGCCAGCTCCACGGCATCCAGGTAGGTCAGCTCGGGGATCAGCCGCGCATCGGGAAAAAGGCGCGGGTCGGCGTTAAGGATTCCGGGCACGTCTTTCCAGATCACCACCTGCGAGGCGTCCAGCAGGTTGGCGGCCACGGCAGCCGAGTAGTCCGAGCCCTCGCGTCCGAGCGTGGTGGGCGCACCGGCGCGGGTCGCCCCGATAAAGCCCTGGCCAATCAGCACCCTTTCGGGCGCGGCTGTCGCGGCGGAGCGCAGACGCAGCGCAGACTCCTCCATCAGCACGTCCGCGGCGCGGTGGCGGGCGTCGGTGACCATGCAACGGCGCATGTCGAGCAAATGGTTCGAAATATCCACACACGACATATATAGAGATATGACGGTCGTGGAGAGCATTTCGCCGCACCCCACCAGTTCGTCGTAAAGGCGGTCGTAGTCGGCTGGTGCAGTTTCGGCGCCCGACGCGTGCGTGGCGTGCGTGGCGACGAACCTGCGCGCCGCGGCGTATATGTCCGCCACGGGTTGCGGGGTGCCGGGCCCCATCAGCCCGGCAAGTATGTCGTCATGGAAGCGCTCCACGGCGGCGAGGCGTTCGAGCGCCTGGTCCGCACGTCCGGCGAAGGCGCTCTCCAGCACTCCCTCCAGGGCGTTGGTCGTCTTACCCATCGCGGAGACGATGACCAGCACCCTGCCGTGGGCATTGCGCACTATTTCACACAGGTTGCGCACCCCCCCGGGCGAGTTTACGGACGCGCCCCCGAACTTATAGACGATCATTTGCCGGCAGGGAATTTTACTTCAGTCCCCGTGTTGGCGAAGATGAAAGAGAACATATCAGCCGCCTCGTCGATGCGTTTCGAGGTCGGTTTTCCCGCACCGTGCCCGGCGCTGGTGTCGATACGGATCAGCGTGGGGTTATCGCAACCCTGGGCGGCTTGCAGCGTAGCGGCGAATTTGAATGAGTGCGCAGGGACAACGCGGTCGTCATGGTCAGCCGTGAGCACCAGCGTGGCGGGATAGCACACCCCTTTGCGCAGGTTGTGCAGCGGCGAGTATTTATATATGTACCCGAATTGCGCGGGATCATCGCTGCTGCCGTACTCGACAGCCCAGCCCCAACCCACAGTAAAGCGGTGGTAACGAAGCATATCCATCACGCCCACGGCGGGAATGGCGACGGCATAGAGCTCGGGGCGCTGGGTCATGCATGCGCCGACCAGAAGGCCGCCGTTGCTGCCTCCGTATATCGCCAGGTGCGAGGGAGTGGTATATTTTTCGGCGATCAGCCACTCGGCGGCGGCGATGAAATCGTCGAATACGTTCTGTTTATTGGCCAGCATGCCGCCCTCGTGCCATTTTTCGCCGTACTCGCTGCCTCCGCGCAGGTTGGGCACGGCATAGACGCCACCCTGCTCCATGAACATCAGGTTATTGGGGTTGAAGGTCGGTTTGACGGGGTTGCTGAAGCCGCCGTAACCGTAGAGCAGCACGGGGTTTTGCCCGTCCTGCTTAATGTCCTTGCGGTGGACCAGGAACATGCTGACCATAGTGCCGTCCTTGGAGGGGTAGCTCACCTGCCGCGCCGTGAACATGTCGGGATCGTAGCTAACCTCGGGTTTAGAGTAGAGCGTCGAGGAGCCGTTATCCATGTCGTAACGGTAGATGGTCTTGGGCGTAAGGAAGTTGGATACCGAGAAGAAAGTGTCTGGCGCGTCGGGATCGTGGCATTCGAGTCCGGCTACGGTCGAGAAAGGCGGTACGGGTATCTCATACTCCTTTTTGCCCTGCATGTCGTATTGCGCGGCGCGGTTGGAGGCCTTCTCCATGCGGATCGCCATCAGTTTGCGTCCCGCCGAGGTCACGCTCTCAAGGGTGCTCTCAGCGCTCTCGGGGATGACGTCCACGGGCGCAGCCGCCAGGTTCGAAAGGTCGACCCGCGCAACGCGGTAATTGGGCGCGTCGAAATTGGTGTGCACGAACAGTTTGCCGTCGTTACATGCCACGGGCACATATTCATGCTTAAAGCCCTCCAGCGCGGTGCGCCACGGCGATCCCGCACGGCCCAGGTCGCGGAAGAGTATCTGCGATCCCGAAGTGCCTTCGGAAACTTCGACGAAAAGATAGCGTTTATCGCCGCCCATCCATGGGTAGTTATAGCGCTGGGGGTGTGCCGGGTCTTCATAGACGATCATATCCTGCGACTGGGGCGTGCCGAGTTTATGGTAGAATACTTTCTGGCCGAGCGTTTTTCCCGAATACTGCGTGGCTGTGTCGGGCTCATCGTAGCCGTTATAGTAGAAGCCTCCGTCGACCCAGCATATGCGGGGAAATTTCACCCATCGGATCACATCGTCGAGGTCTTTGCGCGACTCCACCTCACGGACGCGGATCTCGGCCCAGTCTGATCCCGACGAAGAGACGGTATAGGCCATCTTCTTAGCCTTGCCGCAAAATTCGAACGTGGACAGCGCCACGGTGCCGTTCTCGGACAGGGTGTTGGGGTCGAGGAACACCTCTGGCGGCGTGTTGCGCACGATGTCCTGGATGTAGAGCACCGATTGGGGCTGCAAGCCGTCGTTGCGCAGGTAGAAATAGTAATCCCCCACCCTGAGGGGCGGCTCCTCCTTCTGGAAATCCCACAGCTCAGTCAGGCGGCTGTGGATAGCCCCGCGCATGCCCAGCGAGGCGATATAGCGCTGCGTCACCTCATTCTGGGCGGCAACCCACCGGGCCGTTTCGGGCGAGTTGTCGTCCTCAAGCCAGCGGTAGGGATCGGCGACCAGGGTGCCGAAATAGTCGTCCACCACGGTCGTGTCCTGGCGCGTGGAGGGATATTGTATCTTCTTTTTCATAAACTTGCATCCGGTCATCGCCGCGGCGCACGCAACCGCGAGGAGTAAAGTCATCTTTCTCATCGGTCATTCGATATTATAAAATCGGTTATTATCCGGGCGGTCAGCTCCGGCTCCTCAATAAAACCCATGTGTCCAGAATGTTCGAGCCAGGCCGTCTGCGCCCCGGGGTGGGCGGCGGCGAATTGCTCCGCGCCCGATGGCGGGATCAGTTCGTCATGCCGCCCGAGGATAAAAAGCTGCGGCACGGGGCTGCCCTCGAGCGTGGCGTTGTTGTCGCAGCGGGCGGCCATGCCGCGGATTATGGCGGTGATGCCATCATCCTCCATAAGGGTGGCCATTTCAAAACCCTCGTCGATCCAATCCTTCAGGCGGCGGCGGTTTTCGGGGGCGTAGCGCGTGGCGGGCAAAGTGCGGGCAAGCAACTCCTTTTTGCCGGCGAGTACAATATCCACTTCCCGCTGGCGGTTTTCGAGTTTTTCGGGCGAATCGGCGTTGGCCGTCGAATGCAGCAAAACGATGCCGGTGAGCGAGTCTGGGAAAAGCCGCAGCACCTCCAGGGCGACGTATCCGCCCATTGAATGGCCCACGACGCAATACTTTTCAACACCGACAGCCTTCATGGCGGCCTGTACCGTCCGGGCGAGGAATTCCATGGTGTGCACCTCTCCCTTTATCTCGGATACGCCGTGCCCGGGCAAATCGAGCGCCAGCACGCGCAGCCCTTTGAGCAGGGGTATGAACGCGTCCCATATCTCCATCGTTTCGAGGTAGCCGTGCAGCAGCACCGCCGCCGGGCCTTCCCCGCCGGAATCGCGTACGCGCAGGGCTACGCCGTCCGCCATAATGAATTTTTCCATCCTGTATAAAACCGCCCGACGGCTGGCCCATTAAAGGTCAACCGTTACGCGGAGGTGTATTTTAGTTATTATCTATTCGGGCCCGTCGTCGAAATAGTCGAGCACCGACTCCTTTTTCTTATAATAGTCCAACTGCTGATCGTCGTCGTCAAGGTCGTCGTAAAGCTGGTGACGCTCTTTTCCGCTCTTCTTCACAGGCTCTAATTTTACGGCCTTCTTCATGGAATCTTCCGCCTGGTGTGTGGGGCGGAAATCTCTTACGGATTTCATGGGGTGGAAAACGTTCGCTGTTTTTTGTTTGACATTATATCAATTCAATGGCAATTTTACGGATTTTTTTTCAATTACCTGCTTTTTTTGGCTACTTTTGTTTCCGTATAAAAGCGACTGCAAATGATCAGGGAAATAGCCGGGCACCGCTCGGTAAGAAAATACCTGCCCGATCCGATTCCGGCTCAGGCGCTCGACGAAATACTACTCGCCGCGACGCGTGCGTCCAACACCGGCAACATGCAGCTTTACAGCCTGGTGGTCACCACAGACGGTGCCCTGAAGGACGCCCTCTCGCCGTGCCATTTCAACCAGCCCATGGTGCGCCAGGCTCCGGTGGTGGTCACCGTGTGCGCGGATATAAACCGCTTCGAAAAATGGTGCCGCCAACGGGGCGCCGAGCCGCACTACGATAACTTCGCGTGGTTCGTGAACGCCCTCACGGACGCCATTCTCGCATCGCAGAACCTCGCCCTCGAAGCCGAGGCGCAAGGGTTGGGCATCTGTTTCCTTGGCACAACGATATACACCGCCGACAAAATAGCCGAAGTGCTCCGTTTGCCGCGCAGGGTGGTCCCCGTGACGACCGTGGTGATGGGCTATCCCGACGGAACGAGCGAACTGACCGACCGGCTGCCGCTGGAGGCGGTGGTGCACCGCGAAACATACCGCGACTACACCCCCGGGGATATCGACCGCCTGTGGAGTGAGAAGGAGTCGTCAGAATTGACCGCGCGCCTTGTGCAGGAGAACGGGCTGCCGAATCTGGCGCGCATATTCACCGACCGCCGCTACAAGGGCGAGGATAACCTGCATTTTTCGCGCAAGTTCTTCGAGATCATACGTTCACAGGGATTTTTCAACCAATGACCTCCCGCATCTGGCGCATAACTTTTACTGTTGTCGCATGCCTTGCCCTGGGCGCGTGCAGCGTCACGCGTTTTACGCCGCGGGGCAGTTACGTGCTCATGGAAAACAAGGTGGCCCCTGACCGCAACGCGCCGCGCAAGGAGCGCATCGCATTGGAGGACGTCGGGGATTACATACAGCAGAACCCCGCCAAGCACTTCCTGGGCACCAACCTCAACGTATGGATCTACAATATGGCCGCGCCCAATAACAAGACGTGGACTGCGCGCACCCTGCACGGAATGGGCACCCCGCCCGTGCACCTCGACACGGCCAGTGTGCGCCTGTCGGCGGACTACATAGGCCGTTATGTCCGCTCACGCGGCTATTTCGACGGCAAGGCCACCTACAAACTCGACACCGCACGCCGCAAAGCCCGCGTCACATACGCCATAGCGCAGGGAGAGGCCTACCGCATCGGTCGCATACGCTACGATTTCAAGGACCGTTCGCTCGAAGGGCCTATCATGCAGGATAGCGCCGCCACGCTGCTACGCTCCGGGGCGCCTTTCGACACCGGGGTGCTGGACAAAGAGCGCGCACGCATAAAGGACAACCTGCAAAACCGTGGTTACTATAATTTCAGCGTCGGCAACATACGCTACCTTGCCGACTCCACGACGGGCGACCACATGGTGGACCTTACGGTCGAGGTGCGCC
This sequence comes from Rikenellaceae bacterium, assembly GCA_031550615.1. Lineage (GTDB taxonomy): Bacteria > Bacteroidota > Bacteroidia > Bacteroidales > Rikenellaceae > JAVBOW01. The sequence goes on from JAVBOL010000031.1 coordinate 18,647, forward strand.
GCTACCTGGTCGATTACGCAGAGGACGGCACCCCGATAGTGGAGGACAACCCGCAATACCGCATCAACACGATCAATATATACCCCGACTACGAGCCCACGCGCGCGGCGACCGACACGACATACGTGCACAGCCTCGACACGCTGCGCTATAACGGGCTGAATATCATCACCTCGGGGGGGCTGAAAATACGCAAAGAGGTGCTGCGCGAAGTGGTGGAGCTCACCCCCGGCGACATTTACCGCGCGCACGACGTGTCCAGGACCTACACCGAACTTATGAGGCTGGGCTATTTCCGCTCTGCGCGCATCAGTTTCTCACCCGCCAACGAGCGTGTGGTCTTCGCGCAGGATTCCTTGCAGGTCGCCGCACAGGGGCTCTCATGCGACATTTATTGCACTCCGTCGCTGCGCCAGGGCTATAACGTGGGGCTCGAAGCCACCTTCACATCGGACTATTACGGCCTGTCGGCCACGCTCGGCTACCGCAACCGCAACCTGCTGCGCGGGGTAGAGATGTTCGACGTCAGCTTCACGGGCAGCTACGACTTCATGCGCGTGAAAGGCAAGAGCGCTTCTTTCGAATTCGGGGGCAAGACCTCGCTCACCTTCCCGCGTTTTATCGGCCTACCGCGCCTGGGCATGTTCGACAATGTGCTTTTCCCGCGCACCAAGGTCGAGCTGTCGGTCAACGCGCAGCGCCGTCCATATTACCACCGCGTGCTGTCCAACGCCTCGTGGGGCTACTCGTGGGGCGGCAACCGCTACACCACCTTCACCGTGCGCCCTATCGATGTGGGCGTGGTCAAGGTAAACTACCTCGATCCCGATTATATCGAGCAGCAGGACAACCCCTACCTGCTGGAAAGCTACAAGGACCAGCTGCTGGCGGGGATCTCCGGGTCGTGGGTCTACAACAATTCGACGCGCAACAAACGCGGCAACGCCCTCTCTGTGCGCCTGAACTGGGAAACCAAAGGCAACCTGGCCTACGGGATATGCCGCCTGGTCGGCACGCCGCGCCAGGGCGAGGATTTCTACCGTCTGTTGGGCATCCAGTTCGCCGAATATGCGCGCGCGGACCTCTCGGTCGTGAACAGCGTGCCGCTGAGCAACAATTTCAATATAGT
>JAVBOL010000024.1:0-58108 GCA_031550615.1 Rikenellaceae bacterium
TCCTTATCCAATATTCACGTTAACGGCTTTTTCAAAGCCGGCCTTGTGCCGACACCCCCACCCAAACCCTCCCCCTCTTGGGGGATGGCTTTGCAACCGGCCTGTAAGGCCGGTTGCGGAAAGGGGAAGACTTTTTTATAAATACCGACACCTCCGTGACCCCCTTTTTAACGGGCTCACGGAGGCGGTTGTTGTTTTCGCCGCTGCAAAAGTAGCGAATTTATTCGTATTGGTCGAGGATCTCTTTAATTTGATGCGGTTCGACCTTGCCGTAGACCTTCTCCCCGACCATCATAACGGGTGCGAGGCCGCACGCACCCACGCAGCGCAGACAGTCGAGCGAGAATTTACCGTCGGCGGTCACCCCGCCCACTTTCAGCCCCGGCAGCTGCGCCTGGACGCCCTCGATCACCTTTTCAGCTCCGCGCACATAGCACGCCGTGCCCATGCAGACCGAGATCGGGTGGCGTCCCTTGGGTTTCATGGTGAAAAACGAGTAGAAAGTCACCACGCCGTAGACCTTGGCCGCGGGTATAGAGAGGTTGTGCGCCACCTCGCGCTGCACCTCTTCGGGCAGGTAGCCCATTTGCCCCTGCACCTTGTGCAGGATGTTAATCAGTTCGCCGGGCTTGTTACCTGCCTCGGCGCAGATCTGCTTTATCGTGTCCTTTTGGCACTGTTCGAGTTGTCCCATGGCTTAGAGGTCTTTGCACTTATCGAAATAATGTGTGTGGAGCAGCTCGTGCGCGCGATGGCTGCCCGGTTTGCCCAGGAAGCGCTCGTAGAGTTGCTGCACGAAGGGATTTTCGTGCGATTTGCGCAACGGCTTGGCGGCGTCCTCGCGGTAGATCGCCTCGTGGCGGGCCTTGATGACTGCCGAATCGCCATGGTGCAGGGGTTGCCCCGCGCCGCCGATGCAGCCGCCCGGGCATGCCATGATCTCTATGGCGTGCAGGTCGTAGAGCCCCGAGCGTATACCGTCCATCAGCTTGCGGGCGTTGCCCAGGCCGTGTGCGATACCTATGTTTATGCCCGTGCCGTTGAAATCGACGCTTGCCGTGCGGATGCCCTCCAGGCCGCGAAGTTCGGTGAAATCCACCCTCGGCAGGGTCTTGCCGGTGAATACCTCGTAGGCCGTGCGTGTGGCGGCCTCGATCACCCCGCCCGTAGCACCGAAGATCACCGCCGCGCCGGTCGACTCGCCCAGCGGCTGGTCGAAATCCTCGTCGGGCAGCGACGCGAAGTCGATATTGGCCATCTTTATGAGCGAGGCCAACTCGCGCGTGGAGATCGAGTAGTCCACGTCGGGATTGCCGTCGGTCTTGAACTCATCCCTCTGGCACTCGTATTTCTTCGCCAGGCAGGGCATCACGCTCACCACGACCATATCCTCGCGCTTTACTCCCATCTGCTCCGCAAGATAGGTCTTGGCAACCGATCCGAACATCTGCTGCGGCGAACGCGCCGAAGAGGGGACGTCGAGCATATCGGGATAGTAGGTCTCGAAAAAGTTGACCCACGCCGGGCAGCACGAGGTGAGGATAGGCAGTTTGACGGCCTTGTCGCCTCCCAGGAAACGGCCCAGGCGGTCGAGCAACTCGGTGCCCTCCTCCATGATCGTCAGGTCGGCGGCGAAGTCTGTGTCGAATACTTTATTGAAGCCCAGGCGGCGCAGTGCGGCGGCCATCTTGCCGGTCACCAGCGTGCCGGGGGCCATGTCGAACTCCTCGCCCAGGGCGGCGCGCACAGCCGGCGCGGTCTGCACTATGACTGTTTTCGTGGGGTCGGCCAGGGCGCGGATCACCTTGCCCGTGTTGTCGACCTCGGTCAGCGCGCCCGTGGGGCACACCGCCACGCACTGTCCGCAGAAGGTGCAGGGCGAGTCGGTCAGATCCTGCTCGAAGGCGGGCGTGACCACCGACATGAAGCCGCGGTTGGCAGCCCCCAGCGCGCCCACGGTCTGCACGTCGTTGCAGATCGTTTCGCAGCGGCGGCACATCACACATTTGTCCATATCGCGCAGCAGCGAAGGGCTGGCGTCCTTGCGGTAGGTCGATATCTCGGAATTCTGCTCGGCGTGCACCTCGCGGATGCCGAATTTCACGGCCAGGTCCTGCAAATCGCAGCGTCCCGACTTGGGGCACACCAGGCAGTCCTTGGGGTGGTCGGAAAGCAGCAGCTCCAGGACCGTCTTGCGGGCGTTAAGCACGCGCGGGGTCGAGGTGTTGACCACCATCCCTTCGGCACAGGCGGTCGAACAGGCCGGGGCGAGGTTGCGCCGTCCAGCCACCTCCGTGACGCAGATGCGGCAGCCGCCGGGCTTATTCTCGATGCTCAGGTGGTGCAGGTTCATGTGGCACAGCACGGGGATGTTGATCCCTGCGCCGCGCGCGGCCTCCAGCAGGGTTGTGCCCTCGGCGACCTCTATCGGGTTTGAATCAATAGTCAGCTTTACCATAACTATTTAACGTCTATGGCGTTGAACTTACATTTATCGTAGCACGCCCCGCAACGGATGCAGCGATCCGCGTCTATGTAGTGGGGTGAGCGTTTTTCGCCCTGGATGGCGTTGGTCGGGCACACGCGGGTGCATGCCGTGCAGCCTGTGCACTTGTCCACCTCGATGAAGTATTTGCGCAGCGATTTGCACTTGCCCGAGGGGCAGCGGCGCTCACGCACGTGGGCGAGGTATTCGTCCCAAAAGTTATCCAGGGTCGAGAGCACGGGGTTGGGCGAGGTCTGCCCCAGCCCGCACAGCGCGGTGTCTTTGATGACCCCGGCCAGGTTGCGCATATATTCGAGGTCCTCCTCGGTGCCCTTGCCGTCGCATATCTTGCTCAGCAGCTCGTGCAGGCGCTTGTTGCCCACGCGGCAGGGGGCGCACTTGCCGCACGACTCCTCGACGGTGAATTCGAGGTAGAAGCGCGCCACCGAGGGCATGCAGTCGTCCTCGTCCATGACGATCATACCTCCCGAGCCCATCATCGAGCCGGCGGCCAGAAGGTTGTCGAAATCTATCGGCGTGTCGAGGTGTTTCTCCGTAAGGCAGCCTCCCGAGGGGCCCCCGGTCTGCACGGCCTTGAATTTCTTGCCGTCCTTAATGCCGCCCCCGATCTCGAAGATCACCTCGCGCAGGGTCGTGCCCATCGGCACTTCGATCAGGCCGACGTTGTTGATCTTGCCGGCCAGCGCGAACACTTTCGTGCCCTTGGATTTGGCCGTGCCTATCGAGGCGAACCACTCGGCGCCTTTCAGTAATATGACGGGAATGTTGGCCAGCGTCTCGACGTTGTTGACGTTGGTGGGTTTTCCCAGATAACCCTTCTCCGCGGGGAAAGGGGGCTTAACGGTCGGTTCGCCGCGGTGTCCCTCCATGGAGTGGATCAGGGCGGTCTCCTCGCCGCAGACGAACGCGCCGGCGCCGTAGCGCAGCTCGATGTCGAAACCGAAGTCGCTTCCGAGTATGCCCTCGCCCAACAGGCCGTACTCGCGCGCCTGGTCGATGGCGATCTGCAGACGTTTGATAGCCAGCGGATATTCGGCGCGGATATAGACCAGGCCCTTCGAAGCACCGATGCAATAGCCGCAAATGGCCATCGCCTCGATTATGGTGTGCGGGTCGCCTTCGAGGATCGAGCGGTCCATGAACGCGCCCGGGTCGCCCTCGTCGGCGTTGCAGACCACGTATTTCTGGTCGGCGCTGTTTTTAGCCGCAATCTCCCACTTGAGTCCGGTGGGGAAACCGCCGCCGCCGCGTCCGCGGAGTCCCGACTGCTTGACCACCTCGACCGTTTCGGCGGGGGTCATCTCGCTGAGCGCCTTGCCCAGGGCGGCGTAACCGTCGCGGGCTATATACTCGCCGATGTTCTCGGGGTCGATAAAGCCGCAGTTGCGCAGCGCGACGCGTATCTGCTTGCGGTAGAACTCCATATGGCGCTCATCGCTCACCCGTTGCAGGGTTTCGGGATCTTCGTACAGAAGGCGGGCGACCTTGCGCCCCTTGAGCACGTGCTCGGCGACGATCTCATAGGCGTCGGCAGGGGCTACGCGCGTGTAGAACGTGTTGTCGGGGACCACCTTGACGATGGGCCCCTTCTCGCAGAAGCCGAAGCATCCGGTGGTCACCACCTGGGCCTGGTCCTCTAAGTTGTGGGCTTTAAGTGCTTTGCGCAGGTTGTCGGCGATGGCCGCACTCTCCGACGCGCGGCATCCCGTACCGCCGCACACGAGCAGCTGCATGTTGTAGTTTGCCATTGCGGGGCTATTTTATCTTCTGGAAATTAACCGGGATGATGCCGTCCAGCAACTCTCCGGTGGCTACGTAGCGGTCTAAGATCTGCCCGGCGCGCTCGATGCCGACATGGCCGAAAACGACCGGGTCCTCGCCCGGGCGAGTCACTTCGACGGTCGGCTCGGCATGGCAGAAGCCCATGCACCCGCTCTGCGTCACTACGGCGGGGATACCCTTTTTCGCCGTCATATCGACCATTGCGCCCATGATTTCGCGCGCTCCCGCGGCGATTCCGCACGTGCCCATGGCCACGCGGATCTGGACGAGTTTTTCGGGGGAGGTGCTCTTCTCGCGGATGTTCATCTGTTGCCCCAGTCCTTCGCGCATACGGCGCAAGTCGTCGAGCGATGTGATCTTGGTCATCGGGATATGTGTTGTAGTTTTAGTGTAGTTGCCACAAAGCTAATATAAATTAACATTTTCCCAAACTCCGGTTATGATTTTATCATTTCGAGATTGTTTTTAATCATTTCCGTAACCGCCGTTATCACCTGGGGATCACTTAAAGGTATATCCCCGAGCGCTCCGGCCAACTCGCGCGTGTCGAGGCTCCATTCATTGCCGGCGTGGCGGAAAGTGAAAACGATCCGCACGCCCGGGTGCGACGCGGCGGTCATCGCCACGGTCGAGGGCAGATCGCCCATCGGCGGCAGATCGAGGTGCGAAAGGGTGAACCACGCCGTCACGAGAGTGCCCTCACCCGGCGCGCTTTCCACGCTCACGTCGCCCCCGGTTTGCTGGGCCGTCTGCTTATAGAGGGGAATGCCCAGGCCCACCCGCCTGGTGGTGCGCGAGGTGAAAAATGGATCTTCGAGCCTTGCCACCTGCGCAGGGGTCATGCCGCGGCCATCGTCCCTGACCGTTATCGTCAGGCGGTCCTGCGCGGGATTTTCGTCGACCGTCAACTCCACGAGGCCCGCGCCCGCCGCGAGCGAATTCTCCATGATATCCAATATGTGCAGCGAGAGTTCCTTCATCGCAGGGCTTTTTTGAGCGCTTCGAAAGAGAGCTCCTCCATTTCGAAGAGCGTGTGGCGGCGCGAGAGCTCTTCGGGCAGGTGGGCGTCCGAGAAACTTACCAGACGGTGGTGCGACAGGCCGGGGTGCTCGATCAGAAATTCATCCGCCGAGGTGCGGGGCGAGAGCTCCAGCGCGTCGATCTCCAGGTTGGGCGGTATGAAACCCAGTTGCCTCAACAGGCTGTTCACCGGTTTGTCCACGTGAGCGGGGATGAACAGTCCGCCAAGGCGGTGGACCTCCCTGCAAACCTCCTCCACCCCGGCGCTTATCGCCGAGATCAGAAGGCGGGGCTCTTCATATGTTATCCGCTCATTTTCGTCGACCACCACCTGCCAGCCGAAAAGTTCGGGGCGGTTCTTTACATCGGGCAGCCTTTCAGAGAGGTATTTCTGGAATTCCGCCGCCGGGGCTTCCTTGCCGAAAAGCGCCAGGCAGTGGGCCTCCTCCGCCGTGGTCACCTCTGCCCCGTAAAGCACCAGCAATCCCTTCTCCGCGCCCAGGCGGCGGGTCAGCGCGCATTGCAGGGTCGTGTTGTGGTCGGTGACGGCGATCATGTCCAGACCGCACTCCACCGCCCGCCGCACTATGAATTGCGGCGACATATCCACTTCGCCGCAGGGCGAGAGAACGGAATGGATGTGCAGGTCGGCTTTATATTGTGGCATAGGTGTCTGGCAGAAAGTCCTACGTCGCGTTAACATGTCGGGTTGCAACACAACCCGATCCATGCGGCAGAATATTATGCAGCGCTATTTATTGAGCAGCGCGTATACCTTACCCGAGACCTCGAATTCGCCGTCGCCGGTGCCCAGGATCGTTATCCCTTCGGCCTTAGCCATTTTCAGGGTGTCGGGGTCGGGCTCCAATCCCTTGACCAGCACGATGGCGGCCAGTTCCTTGAGCGAGGCGATGGCCACGGTGTTCTTGTGGGTCTGCAGGGTGATCCATACGCGCCCGGCGTCGGCATGGCCCATTACATCGCTCAGCAGGTCGGAGGTGTAACCTCCGTTTACCGGCACATCTTCGCCCATATTGAAAACCTTCAGGCCGAGGGCCAAAACCAATTCTTTTACGGTCATGTCAATCTATTTTTGTTTGTTGCCAAAGCGCTCCTTGCCCCAGATCGACTCCATAAGCCGCAGACGCTCGTCGGGCGAGAAGAGCCCCTGCTTTTCGAGCCCCGTCTCCATGAATATGCACGAGGCGAGGGGCACATCGCGGCACACCACGTCCTGCGCCAGGGCCTCGCAACTCGGCGCCCCGCACGCCCCGCAGTCTATGCCGGGAAGTTCGTCGCGCACCTCCCTTACGCGCGCCACCTTTTGCAGCGCCACCTTGATGTCGGGGTCGTATTTTATCATCGAGCGCGCCTCTACGGCATCCATCGGCACGCATGCCGAGCACAGTCGCAGGTATTCGCCCGAGCGGGCATGCTCCTCGGGAGCTTCGCGCGCCATTTTCTTGAGCCTCTCGACGGTGATGAAACGGTTGCCGCGCGCCAGGATGCCGCCCGAGCACGACTCGTCGCACGCCCTGAGTTCGAGGTAGTCGATGCCCTCGATCTTGTCGTTTTCGAGTTTTTCGAGGAATTCGATCACGTTATCCATACCGTCGATGGCCAGCGTGCGCCCTTTGGCCACCCCTGCGTGCTTGGCCTCGCCGCCCGTGACCACCCAGCGCAGACCGCGCGAGGAAACCGCCGTATTGGCCGGCTGGGGCATGGCCTGTCCCAGGGCGTGGTTCTTATAGGCGTGGTACACCTTATTATAAAGGTGGTCCATGTTGACCACCCCGCTAATGGGCGAGGTATAACCCCCGATGGGCTCCTTGACGGCAGCTATCTTGGCGGCGCAGGGCGTGGCGTAGAATATTCCCACGTCCTCGCGCGGGATGCCCCTCTCCTCCATCATTCGCTGGTAGTAGACCGCCGTAACCTCCAGCGGGGGCAGCATACGCATGATATGGTCGACCAGCACCGGGAAACGCACCTGGATAAGGCGCACGATGGCGGGGCAATATGACGATATCACGGGCCTGGCGTGCGTGGCGACGTAATCCGGCATTTCCGAGGCCAGCACGTCGACACCCTGCTCCACCGGGCACACCTGCGTGAATCCCATTCCGGTAAGGAACGTGTCAATCTGTTCGCGGGTTATCTCGCCGCCGAATTGCGCGTAGAACACCGTGGGCAGCAGCAGCACGCGGTGGCGGAATGCCGTGATACCGCTAAGGTCGTCGTCGGCCACGCGGATCGCCCTCTGCGGACAGACGCGGTAGCACTCGCCGCAGTCGATGCACCAGTCGTAGTGCACCTCGGCCTTGCCCCCGCGCACGCGGATCGCCTCGGTGGGACACACGCGCATGCAGTGTGAACAACCCACGCACGCCCTGTTGATGATCTGAAGGGCGTGGCGTTTGTTACACGTTATTCCGCTTTGTCCGCTCATGGGAAGTTGACCCTTATCTTCAGTCGCGTGCCTACGTCCACAGTCGAGGTGATCTCGAATTCATCGGCGTTGTCGCGGATATTGGGCAATCCCATACCCGCGCCGAAACCCATTTCGCGCACGCGGGCCGAGGCGGTCGAAAAACCGCGCTCCATGGCCTGGGGTATGTCGGCGATGCCGGGCCCCTCGTCCTGCAGCACGAGCGTCACCCCTTCGGCGTCGATCTCGGCGGTGATGACCCCGCGCCACGCGTGCGCGACGATATTCACCTCGGCCTCATAGAGCGCCACGACCACTTTTTTGATTATCGCGGGAGCTATGCCCAGCTCCTTTAGAAGTTTTTTCACGTCGCTCGACGCATTTCCCGCCTGGGTGAAGTCGCCACCCTTTACTTTCCAGCTCGATTTCATCTCTAAAAAATGGGTTGTATACCTGCCCCGTAAAGCAATCCCGACGCCCGGAACATCGAGCAGGGGCTGCTCAGCAGCACTATATCGTTTTCACAGGCGAGCCTGATCATATCTTCGGTGGGACGCTTGCCGCGCACCAGCAGCACGCAGCGCACGTCGCTCATTTCGGCCGTCCGTATGGCCTGTACGTTGGCCAAGCCGGTTATAAGCACGAAATTAGTCGGCTTGACCGTCAGCACGTCGCTCATCAGGTCCGAGGCGAAGGCATAGCCGACCTGCTGGTCGAGCATACCCTGCCCGCAGATGACGCGCCCCTCGATCAGGGTTATTATTTCACTTATTTTCATACACGTTTCGCTTGCCCGCGGGACTGCGTGCCCCGCTTGGGATGGCTAAGGTATGAATTTTTAACAGAATATGCTTCCATGGCACATATTTTGTTACTTGGCGTAGCAATAATGAAAGCCTAAACCGGCGATAATGAGTGAAATTCACATAGAGAGGACGGTCTTCAGGGGCCGTCCGGCAATACGCATGCACGCGATGATAAAGGCATCGGAGCCCGTGTGCAACCTGAGTTGCGACTACTGCCGTTACCCGTGCGGGACCGGACGGAAGCAAACCGCCGACCACCGGCGAATAGACGAAGCGACCCTCGAAAATTTCATAAAACAATATATAGGACAGCAGAGCACTACCCGGGTGGTTTTCTCATGGCAGGGCGGCGAACCCTCGCTGTTGGGCATAGACTTTTTCCGGCGCGTGGTCGAACTGCAAAAAAAGCACGCCCCTGCCTGGGTGAAGTGCGATAACGAACTGCAGACCAACGGGACGACGCTGACGGGGGAATGGTGTAAATTCCTCAGCGAAAACGATTTCCTGGTAGAGTTGTCCATCGACGGACCACGCCGCATCCACGACGCCTACCGCCATTACGCCGACGGGCGCGGATCTTTCGACCGCGTGATGGAGTCGGCGCGGCTGCTGCGCAACCACGGGGTGCGTTTCGCCACCGTTACCGCGGTCAACGACCTTAACGCACGCCGCCCTGGCGAGGTATACCGCTTCCTGCGCGACGAGGTGGGCAGCCGCCAGATGCGATTCGTCCCCATCGTCGAGCTCAAGGATTTCCGCGACACATCCACCCTGCGCGGTGAGGATATGCCAAGGGAAAACTCCGCAGAGGCCACGCCCGGCAACCCCGCCTCGATACTCTCGCCGTGGTGCGTGGGCTCCGAGGAGTGGGGCGATTTCCTGATAGGTGTTTTCGACGAATGGCGGCGCGACGGACTGGGTTATGTCTACATGCCGCTTTTCGACTCCGCCATCGAGCAGTGGATGGGACACGTTTCGCCCTTTTGCGCCTTTTCGCCGATTTGTGGCAAGGGAATTGCCATGGAACATAACGGCGAGGTATACGCCTGTGACCGCAACGTCTGTCCCGGGTACCGCCTTGGCAACATCGACGAAACGCCGATTGACGATATGACGCTCAGCGCCTGGCAGCAACAGAGTGGTTGCGCCAAGGACGCGGACCTGCCCGGTAAATGCCGCCAATGCCGCTACCTTTTCGCCTGTTGGGGCGAATGTCCCAAAAACCGCCTGTTGAGCACCGACAACGGGCAGCCGGGGTTAAGTTACCTCTGCCGCGGGCTATACAAGTATTTCAGCCATATAGATCCGCACATACGCACCATAGTCAACCAACTTGGATACGAAGTTTCACCCGATATACCGCCCGTATAGACTATGAAAACAAAACTATACTTATTCGCCGCCCTGGCCGCCGTTGCGTGCACCCGTGGCGAAAGCACAGAGACGGGGCCGTTGGCGCTCTGGAGCGACGGCGCCTCCCGCGACGCCATCATTAACTTCGTGAAACAGGCCGTCACCCCCGACAGCCCCGGGTTCATCCCGCGGGCAGATCGCATCGCCGTGTTCGACAATGACGGCACGCTGTGGTGCGAACATCCGCTCTACTTCGAAATGGTGTACGCCGTTGCCGCAGCCGGGCAGATCGTCAGGGAGAAGCCCGAGCTGCAAAAGCTTCCCGAGCTCAAGGCGCTGGCCGGCGGCGATATGGCCACCTTCATGAAAGATCCCGGCAAGTCGATTCCCGAGGCCTTCGCCATAGCGCACGCGGGCCCGGCGGAAGAGGCAGACCTGAGGGCAAAGATGTGGCTGGACACCGCACGCCACGAGCGTTTCGGGGTGCCATACCGCGAGTTGACCTACTCCCCGATGGTCGAATTGCTGATATACCTTAGGATCAACGGCTTCAAGACCTATATCGTATCCGGGGGATCGAACACCTTCATCCGGCTGCTGAGCGACGGGGCCTACGGCATCCCCTCCGAGCAGGTGATAGGGACTATGCTCAAGGCGCAGTTCACCGACCGGGACGGGAATTACGGCATCAGCTACCTGCCAGAGGTGTGGCACATGGACGACGCGGCGGGAAAACCCGAGGCCATCGCGCAACTGATAGGCAAAAAACCCGTGCTGGCCTTCGGGAATTCGGACGGCGACCTGCAAATGCTGCAATGGACCTCCTCGAACTCCTACCCCAGCCTCTGTCTGCTGCTTCACCACACGGACGCCGAGAGGGAGTACGCCTACGATAGCCTCTCCACTATCGGCACGCTGAAAAAAGCGCTCTATGAGGCGCACGCGAAGAAGTGGACGGTGGTCGATATGAAAAAAGACTTCAGGGAAGTATTCAAAGGAATGTAAAAAAGAGGCTTCCGACCGCGACTGGTCGGAAGCCTTCTTTTTATTCGAACACCACCACCAGGGCGCGGTCTTTTTCCGCCCAGCGGTATACATATTCGGCGTGGGAGGTCGCGGTGCGCACGCACATGTGCGACCTCGGGGTGGTTCCCAGCGACCAGCTATACTCTTCGACCCTCGTGTGTGGCGCGTTAACCGGTATCCCGTGCACGTAAGCCCCGTTGCTGAAACGGCTGGCGAAGGGGGCGAATCCTCCCGTCTCCGTCCTGCCGTCCACAAGGTAGACCATCCTCTGTTTTTTCTCCTGTACGACGAAGATGCCCAGGGGGGTTTCCATCTGGTACGGGGGGTGGTGCAGTCCGGTCGTCGCGGGGTTTATGCTCCTTATCAGCCAATCGCTACTTCGGCCTTTTTCGAGCGTTATTATATATTGCTGCGCCCTGTCGATGGCTATCACGCGGTCGAAGAGGGTGTCGGCCTGTAATGTTTTCAGGTATCGCGTCCGGGTCGTCCACTCCCCGCCGATCCACGCGGGCGAAACCCTTGCCGTGAGCGAGTCGCTCCCGACCACCCTGACCAGCGCCCCGTCCAGGGCGTAACGCTCCGGAGGCAGGGTGTCAGCGCCGGCCCACAGGGGGATTCCCTGGAAGCGCTCCACACCGTAAGGGTCCTGCAGGTTTCCGTAGGCGTTGCGTGAGTAAGTACCACTCAGGGGCGCCTGCCCGTTTATGTTGTGGCGGTTCTGCGCCACGGCCCATGCGGCGCGCACGGCGGTCAGGGAATCCAGCTGTGAAAGTATTCCCCGGACCTTATCCCAACGGATCACCCTTACCGTGTCCCGCCAGGGAATAGTGTCGCCCAGCGTATATTTATCGTAGATCAGCGCACGGCTCAGCGACACCTCTGCGCGGCGGTGTTTTGCCGGCGGTGGCGGTATATCCGCCGCCGCGCTGTCCGGCTCGGCGTACGGGGCCGATTCGGACACCGTACCGCTCCCGGCGCAAGCGGCCAGGGTGAGCAGCAGGGTGGGAAGTGTGACCAGCCGCAGCATCAGAGTTGCGCTATTGACCCGGCCCTGGAGGTTTCCCCGGCCCGCCTCTCGATGTAGCTTTGCGCGGTCGCCATGAGCGTCGGGGTGTCTATCTGCGTGCAGCGCCCCTCGCGGGCGACGATGCGTCCGTTTACGATGGTCAGCGCCACGTCGCTTGCCTTGGCGCTGTACGCCAGGGTCGAAACCACGTTGTGCAGGGGTTGCAGGTGGGGCTTTCTCATGTCTACCAGAATAACGTCGGCGAGTTTTCCCTCGGCCAGCGAACCGATCTTATCCTCCATGTGCAGGGTTCTGGCCCCCCTGAGCGTCGCCATTTCGAGCATGTCGTAGGCGGGCAGGGTGAGCGGGTCGGCGTTGGCCACCTTTTGCAGCAGCGACGCCGAGCGCATCTCCTCCCACATATCCAGGTCGTTGTTCGAACTGGGCCCGTCCGTTCCCAGGCCCACGGTCAATCCCTTTTCAAGCATCTGCTTGACGGGCGCTATTCCGCTGGCCAGCTTCATGTTGCTCTGTGGGTTATGGGCCACCGTCACGCCTTTCGAAGCCATGATATCCATATCGCCCCCTGTAAGGTGGACGCAATGCACGGCTACCGACCGGCGGTCGAAGACCCCCTGGTCGCGCAGGTATTCCACCGGCGTTTTGCCGTAATTCTTACGAATCGTTTCTATTTCGTCGAGCGTTTCGGCAACGTGGGTGTAGACCATCACGCCATGTTTGTCGGCCAGCTCCAGGCAGCGGCGCAGCGTGTCGGGAGAGCAGGTATAGGGGGCGTGCGGGGCGACCATCAGCGTGATGCGTCCCTCCGCGGCGCCTTGCCAATCGTTTACCGATTGTTCGAATTCCTGTTGGAAAACGTCCACGCGCCCGTCGATGCAGGTGGAGCCGAGCAGCGCGCGGATGCCGCTCGTAGCCACGGCCTTGCCCACGAAAGTCTCCATCCAGTACATGTCGGCGAAGGTCGTGGTGCCACCGGCGAGCATCTCGGCGACGCCCAACTCGGCGCCCATGCGGATATCCTCGCCGCTCATGCCACCCTCGAAAGGCCATATATACTCGCTCAGCCACTTGAACAGCGGCAGATCGTCGGCGTAACCGCGCAGAAGGCTCATCGACGCATGGTTGTGGGTGTTGACCATACCGGGCATCACGGCCATGCCGCGCGCGTCGATACGCTCTGTATCGCGACCCGCAGACGCCAGGAATGCCTCTACGCGGCGGGTGTGCCCCTCGCCGCCGTCCTCGCGGCTGACCATGGTTATTTTGTCGCCCGAGATGCCTATCGCTCCCACGAAAGGCGCATCGTCGCGGGAAGTCATCGGCACGACGGTGCCGTTCTCTATGAGTATGTTCATACTATTTCCCGTTTACCACCTCGCCCTGCGCCACTATGATGCGGCGTTTAACGGATTCGTTGGTGAATACCTGTATCGCTTTATAGAACACCCCGTTCTCCTGGCGTTTGGGATCGTAAGTGATCGTGATCTGGCCGCTGCCGCCGGGGAGCACCGGTTTTTTGTCGAAGGTGGCTTTGGTGCATCCGCACGAGGTTTCGACCGAGAGGATCACAAGCGGGGCGTTGCCGGTGTTGGTGAAGGGGTAGATGTGGCTCACCTTGCCGCCCTTCTCCGCAACCTTGCCGAAGGAGTGTTCGCTGTGTTCGAATTTCATTTCGGGGCCGTTCTGCGCCACGGCGAAAGAGACGGCCATAAGCGTGGCAAACGATAATAAGATGTGTTTCATAGCGGAGTGTTTTTGCAAATATATCAATTCATTTTAAATATGTAAGTTATCGTGCCGCTTTGGGGGCTGTCGGCGGTGATCGAGGTGAAGCGCGCCTTGCGTGCCGCCATTAGCGCGTCCTGTATCATCGCGTTGTCGACCCCTATCGAGCCCGAGGCGCGGTAGACGGCGTTGGTCACCGCACCTTCGGGGCTAACGGTGATCTCGACCACCACGCGGCCTTCGCGGTCGGAGTTGTAATCGGGCTTGGGCAGCGCACCTACGGGACTGCGCCCCGAGAGGTTGTACGAAGCGCCCGAAGTGCCAGTCCCCGTGCCCGAGTGGCTGCCTGTGGCCGATCCTGCGGGGTTTCCCTGGTTGCCGCTCCCCGTGCCGGTGCCTTCCGAAGTGGAAGTGCTGCCGGCGGTGCGTCCCGGGAAGAGGGCGCGCGCGTCTGCGGTGCGGGGTTGCTCGGCGGGCGTTTGCTCACCCGTCGCAACGTCGCCACCCGTCGTGCCGCGCACGGTGGAAGAGTTGGTCACGGGCCTCGGCGAGGCTGCGGGCGTAGGTTGCGTAACGGCCCGGGCTTGCGAAAAATCGTCGCTCATGGCCGTGTCTTCCGTTCCCGATGCCGACTCCACATCGCCGAAATTGACCATCACCCCGTCATCCAGGGGATGCCACTGCTTTTCAGGCAGCGGGATCCGGATCAGAAGCAGCAGTCCCACCGCGAGGTAGAACCCCGCCGTGGTTATGACTGCAATAACCTTGCCCCGCCTGTTATCGTCTGGTTTGTAATACTGCATCGCTTAGTTGGCCCTGGTCGCCAGAATAATGGGATAACCGTTGTCCTTTATCAGGTTCATCACCGGCATAAGGTCGCGCACCTGCACCGATTCGTCGCACTGCACCGACACCATAGGACTCTCTACGCCCTCCAGTTCGGCGTGCAGGGCGGCTGAAAGCCGGTCGAACTCCACCTGCTGCTGCCCGACGTAATATTTCAGGTCGGCTGTCACCGAAACGCTGGCGTAGGTCTTCTCGCTCGACGGGCTGGCGCTTTTGGGCAGCAACAGCTTCAGGGCGTTGGGGTTCATCAGCGTGGTGGCGATCAGCATGAACATCAACAGCAGGAACATCAGGTCGGACATGGATACCGCGCTGAAGGACTGGTCGATCTTTGAGCTGCGTTTGATAGCCATGGCTTATTTCTTTTCTACGGGTTGGTTGAGGATGTCCATGAAGGAGATCGACGTGGTTTCGAGCTGGAACACCAACCGGCCGATGCGCGCGCTGAGGTAGTTGTTGCCGAAATAGGCCGGGATACCGACCACCAGGCCGCCCACGGTGGTTATCATGGCGATGTACATACCTGCCGAGAGCATGGTCATGTCCACAGCCCCGGTCGAGGCGTTGGCGATATCCATAAAGGCCTGTACCATGCCGACCACCGTGCCCAAAAAACCGAGCATGGGCGCGCCGCCCGCTATGGTGGCCAGGACAGGCAGGTTCTTTTCGAGTTTCGACACTTCGAGGTTGGCCACATTCTCGATAGCCGTCTGCACGTCGGCCAGGGGGCGTCCTATGCGCTCGATGCCCTTTTCGACCATGCGCGCGGTGGGGGTGTCGGTCGAGCGGCACATATCGAGCGCGGCGGCGATCTTACCCTCGTTCATATATTCGCGGATGCGGCTCATGAAATTATTGTCCGTGGCCGACGCCTTGCGTATAGCGGTGTAGCGCTCCACGAAGATATAGACCATAACGCCGGCAAGCAGGGCGAGGGGTATCATCAGCCAGCCGCCGGCCTTAACCAATTCGAAGAGGCTCATAGCGGCCTTTTCCGTGGCCGCGCCTGTGGCGTCGGCCTGTAAGAGATTGAAGATCATTTGTTTTGGATGTTTTTTTCGTTTTTAACCGTATCTGTTTGTATCTGTTTTCGGTTTTTGCGCGAGAAACGCTGGCGCATGTTGCGGGTCAGGTCGCGCATCGAGTTGAAGTCTTCGTGGTAGTAGATACCCACGCCAGACTCCTGCAAACCCTGGTTTTCATCATAGGTATTGATGGTGCGCGAAAAGACCTTGGTCTGGATATTCCCGGCGCGGTCGACCAGGTAGCGCAGCGCGAAGTCGCCCGTGAGGTTCGACGAGTTGGCGTTGACCTTCGAGGCGGCGTTGTTGTCGAAGTCGTAGTTGCCCTCGATCTCAAGGAAAAGCCTCTGGCCCAGGATCGAGGTCGAAAAGTCGATATCCAGTTCGTCGGACGATATTTCGTCTTTGGGGCGATAGCTGATCCCCAGGTTATATTTATCGGACGAAAGGGCGTTGGAGAGCGTGCCGGTCAGAAAGTCGAAGGCCGTGGCGCCGGCTCCCACCGAGCCTATGTTGCTCTGGGAGGTGTTGTCCGAATAGAACCGTTTGAAGGCCACCAGCCACAGGAATTGCGTACTCATCAACTCGGGCGTGTTGAGCGAGTTGGCCACCAGGTTCTGTATCTCGGCGGACGAATCCTCGACCTCTACCTTAAAGGCGATGTTGGGTTTTAGCAACCTGTCGGTAAGCACGATGCTGCAATCGACCGGGACGGTGGTGTTCGCCATTTCGCTGCCTTCGCCGGTAAGCGGGGCGAGCGAGGTTTTCAGGTGGTAACTCGCCGACACGTCCAACAGGGCGTCCGCCGGGTCGCCCGTCCACTTTATGACGCTGCCCGGGTTCAGGGTGAAGGTGCGGTCGACGAGCCTTTCCAGGTTGAGGTTGTAGCTGCCCTGGGTGAGCTCATAGTCGCCGTACATGCGGAATTCGCCGTTGCGCGGGTTCACGCTCATGTTGAGCGACCCGTTGCCGCGCGCGCGGATGCCCTTGCCCATGGTGGGGTCTATGACCAATTGCAGCTCGGTATTAGGCAATGCCGTGACAGACATGTCGATAGCCAGCTGCGAGGCGTTTTCGCTCTTCGACCTGCCCTTGCCGGCCATCAACAGGCGCTTGCGCTGCTGGTAATATGAGCTGTCGGCGGTGGCGTGGGGATTGACGAAAGTTATGAAGTCGGCCTCGCCGATCCCGCTCTTGCCGCTCAGCGACATCTGGAATGTCGAGTTGGCTGCCGTGGTGGCCGTTATGTTCATCGCCACGCCACGCTTGTCGCCCTTGATGGAGGCCGCCCCGGAGGCGTAGACCCGTCCGTTGAACAGCTCGTTGTCGCGCGGGGTGGTCGAGAGCACCAACAGGCCACGGGGCTGCAGGTTTATGGCGAAGTTGTAGTTCGAGAAATTGCGCCCCACGATGAAGGTCGCGTCCATCGCGGCGCTGTTGCCGTCGGCATCGCGCAGGGGGGTCGACGGCAGGGTGAATGTGTTGTCCTTAACCCTGAGGGTCGCGTCTGAAAGCGTGTAGGGCACATTGGTGAATGCGACGGTGGTCGTCAGATTCGGGATCCGGACCGTGCCGTTGAAAAGCGGCGAGCCTTCGCGCGAGGTCATGCGCAGGTCCACGTCCGCCGTCCCGCGGCTGCCGCGTATCACCCCCTTGAGCAACGGGTCGACCAGCGCGAGGTCGACCCCGGACAGGTGTATGTCGCCCAGATAGCGCCTGTCCGAGGGGCGGTAGAAGAACTGCACCAGCGTGTCGGCCTTCGCGCGGTCGGTCAGTATCACCCTCACCCGTTCGTTGGCCATGTCCCAACGCGTGTCGAAGAGCAGCGGCGGAGTCTTTATATTATTGACTTTCAGACTGTCGAAGGTGATATTGGAGAAGATCATCCCGTCGCCCAGCGCCGAGGTGATGTCGGCATAGCCGTTGGTCACGCCCGATACCGTATAGCCGCGGCGCGTGGTGAACTGCGTGAGCGGCTGCAGGTTGAAGTTCGAAAGGCGCACCCTCAGCGTATCCTGGCGCGAACGCGAGGCGGTGCCGTGGGCGGTCAGTTCGCCGTTTGACGAGACGATGCGCAGACGCTCGATGCTCGTGTGCAGCGAATCGGTCACGATCTCACCAGAGGAGAGGCGCCATGTCTGCTCACCCATCGCCACGTAGGACTGTCCGATGCGCATGCGGGTCTGCATCATCCCCTCTGGTGTCTTACTGAAGAGCGCCTCGCCGTTTATCAGGGCCGAAAGCCCAGCCTCGGGATCGGAAAAGCGCGTCGAGGCGCGTAGGCGGTCGTCCTTGACCCCGCCCATCACCGAAAGCCCCGGCATGTAGAATCCCGAGGCGAAGAATTCGTCAGCACGTGCGTAGACCGACAGCGAGTCGCCCTGGTTGCGGCTGTTCACATCGAGGTTCGAGAGGAAAAGGCGGTTCCATTCGATATATTCCGAGTGGAGGTTGAGCGAAATATCCTCCCTTCGCGGATTGAGCATGAAGGAGAGCTCGGTGCCCTGCGCTATGATAAGCCCGGGCAGGATCGCCCCGGCGAGGTTGTTGGCCTGTTTGACCTTCATGGTCAGCAGGTAGTAGTCGCCCGGGGAGGCTGCAGCCACCTGCCGCGGCTGCCTGTGCCCCGTGCCCAGCGTGGGGATATATTCGCGCATGGCGCCCTTCAGGTAGTCGAAAAGGTCGGCGTAGCCCAGGCGGCTCTTGAATTCTATATCGGCTATCGACGAGCGCAGGGAGAGCAGCTTTCCCTGCGGGTTGTTGACCCCCGTGAGGCGTATCAGCCCCGTGCGCACCGAGTCGGTGTGGTTGACGTAGGTCAGGCTGTCGATGTCCACCTTACCGTTCACGTTGTCCAGCGTGCTGCCCACCCCGCGCGCCGTTATGCGGCACGAGAGCATCGCCACAGAGTCGCGGCGGTTGAAGCCCAGCTTATGCAGGTCGGCGTGGCGCAGGTCCATTTCGAAGTCGTAGCGGGGCAGCGAATCGTTGAAATCCAGCAGCCCGTCGAAAGACATCGACAAATCTGGCGTGTCGGTCTTCAGGCGCCCCATGAAGTTGCGGTTCTCGAATTGGCCGCTCAGGTCGACCCCACGGTAGGGGTAGCCGTTGAATTCCAGCCGCGAAATGTGCGCGTCGGCATACATCTGCATCGAGCTGCCGCCCATTATCCCGCGCACTTCACCCTTGACACTGGCCATGCCGAGCGAACGATTGTCGAGCAACCGGCCGGCGTCCAGGTCCTGCACGTCCAGGTGGCCGGCCAGCTCGGTCAGCCCGTGCGGCAGGGGCGCGAAGGCGAGGTCGACGGCGGCGTTCCCGCGCGAGGTCTTCACTTCGCCGTTGGCCTTGAAACGTGTGAGCAGCCCGTCGAAATGGCCACTGAATGAAACGTCGCCCAGGCGGGTGAGCATCTGCACGGTATTTTCGGGCAACCGTTTGCGGGTGATGTCCTCCAGGAGCCACATAGCGTCGTGCGTCGTGGTGTTAAGCCCCTGCACGTCGATGCTAAAGCGCGTACTGGGCACATTGGGAAGCCCTTTTATGGCAAAGCGCACCCCGTTAAGGCGCGTGGTGAGCGTTTCGAAATCGGTGACCTCGCCCGTCATGTCCGACACCGTGCCTGACACATCGGCCCTGACGTTGCGGTAGGAGGATTTCCAGGGGGTGAGTCCCGGGGCGAAGCGGGCCACAGAGCCGTAGCCGAAACGGCGCGCATCCAGTGACGCCTCGATGCGCACGCTGTCGACGAATTGGGAGTAACTTTTCCACGATCTGCCCAGCAAGGTGACATATTCCATCTTAACGTCCGATTCGGGCGTGGTGACCTGCATCCCGCGGATGCGTATCCGCCCGCCGGCGACGTTCATCGACGAGGCGCTCATATTCTTAATATCCAAGCCACTGCGCCGCTCGCGCAGGGACACCCCGCGCATCCTGAGCGACACCGAGTCGCCGACCACGGCGATGGCGTCGGCATGCAGGTCGAGGCGCTCGACCTCCAGGTCCTGGAAGTTGACCCCCTCGCGCGGCGAGGGATCGAGTTTGCGGTAGGTATAGCGCAGGTCCTCTATCCTGAGCGACGAGGCGTGGAGCTCGAATGCTCCCTTTTTCTTTTTAGGTTTATCGCTGCGCAGACGGGCGAGTATCTCGCCCAGGTTGCTGGTGGTCGTATCTGGCAGGTCGAGTGGCACCTGGTGCATATAGAAGCGCACCTTTTTCAAAGACACGCCCCCCAGCATCACCCCGCCGCCATCCAATCCCGCCGAGCGCAATCCGGCGTCGAGCTCCCCGACGTAGATAAGCGTGTCGCCGTGCAGGTCCTCTATATAAAGTCCCTCTATCGAGGCGCGGCTGACCAGTTTGAGCCTCACGCGGTCGATGCTCACGGTGGTGCCGAGTTTCGAGGAGAGCAGCTCCGTCGCCTTGTCGACCACAAAGTTCTGGAAAGCAGGTAATTCCAGCAGAAGCGAAAGCAGCAGAAGAAGCCCCAGCCCCGACAAAATGATTACGGAAAACACCGAAACCAATATTTTTATAACTTTGCTCACCCGCTTGTGCCAGTTTAACGGCAAAAGTAGTAAAATAACGCGATAATTACCCGTCCATACAGGTAAAACAATGCCACAAACAGGTATAAAAATACTCGCCATAGAATCGTCGTGCGACGACACGTCGGCAGCCGTGCTCGACGGCACGCTGATGCTCTCCAACGTAATCGCCTCACAGGCCGTACACGTCAAATACGGGGGGGTGATACCCGAGCTCGCCTCGCGCGCCCACCAGCAGAATATTGTGCCTGTGGTCGACGACGCGCTGCGCTCGGCGGGCGTCGCCCCCGAAGATCTCGACGCGATAGCCTTCACACGCGGGCCCGGGCTGTTAGGGTCGCTACTTGTCGGCGTGTCATTCGCCAAGGGGCTCTCCCTGTCGCACCGAATCCCGATGGTCGAGGTAAACCACCTGCAAGGGCATGTCCTGTCGCACTTCGTCGATGTGCCGGGCAAAGATACCCCGCACCCTTCGTTCCCCTTCCTGTGCCTGTTGGTGTCGGGCGGGCACACCCAGATAATCGTGGTGCGCGACCACCTCGACATGCAGATAATAGGATCGACCATAGACGATGCGGCGGGCGAAGCGTTCGACAAATGCGCAAAGGTCATGGGGCTGCCCTATCCCGGGGGCCCGGTGATCGACCGCCTGGCCGGGCAGGGCGATCCCGCGCGGTTCCGCTTCGCAAAACCGCGCGTGGAGGGCTACGACTACTCTTTCAGCGGGCTGAAAACCTCGTTTCTTTATTTCCTGCGCGACAACGTGGCAGAAGACCCCGATTTCATCGCCAAGAACCAGGCCGACCTGTGCGCCTCGCTCCAGTCGAGGATAATAGAGATATTGCTGGATAAGCTGACAAAAGCCTCGAAAGACCTGAAAATAAAAGATATCGCCATAGCCGGCGGCGTATCGGCGAACTCGGGGCTGAGGAATGCCATTGTGGCCGCGGGCGAAAAACGGGGCTGGCGTACGTTCCTGCCCGAACTGCGTTTCACCACAGACAACGCCGCCATGATCGGCATCGCCGGGTATTACAAATACCTGAAAGGCGAATTCTCGGACCTCGACACGGTGCCCGTCACGCGGATGTAGCTGGTTTTAAACGATAGAAAGATGAAAAAACTGACAGTGACCACCCCATTGCTCGTAGGGGCCGCCGCGGCGATGGCCGCCGGGCAGGGCAAACCCAACGTGGTCTTCATCCTGGCAGACGACATGGGTTACGAATGCATAGGCGCTTACGGCGGCACCTACGACACCCCCAACATCGACCGCCTGGCCGACCAGGGCGTGCGCTTCGAGTACGCCTATTCGCAGCCCCTGTCCACTCCCTCGCGCGTACAGGCCATGACGGGCCGCTACAACCATAAGAATTACGTCGAATTCGGCTTTATGAACCAGGACCAGAAGACCTTCGGCAACCTGGCGCAGATGGCAGGCTACACCACCGCCATAGCGGGCAAATGGCAACTCGGCGCAAACCCCGCGCTGCCCGCGCACTTCGGCTTCGACAGCTATTGCCTCTGGCAACTGACCTATAAACGCAACGCCGCCGGCGAACGCTACGCCGATCCCCTGATCGAGCGGGACGGACAACTGCTCGACCGTCGGGCGGACGACTACGGGCCTGACATTTTCGCCGATTACGTCGATGATTTTATAGAAAAGAACCGACAGCGCCCCTTTCTGCTCTACTATCCGATGGTGCTCGTGCACGACCCTTTCGTATCCACCCCCTCAAGCGGCGACTGGGCGACCAACCCGGAAGGCCGCCGCAAGAGCGACCCGAAATATTTCGCCGACATGATGCAATATTGCGACCGTATGGTAGGCCGGCTGATCGACAAGCTCAAGGCCGAGGGCCTTTACCAGAACACACTGATAATCTTCACGGGCGACAACGGCACTGGCCGCAGGATCACCTCGACGATGCGGGACGGCACCTCGATCGCCGGCGGCAAGGGGCTGACCACCGACGCCGGGACGCGCGTGGCGATGATAGCCGGTTACGGCAGCCGCCAGGGCGCTGCGCGGGTATGCGGCGATCTGGTCGACTTCACAGACATCTTACCGACCCTCGCCCAGGCGATGGGCATAGCCGTCCCGCGCGAATGGGACACAGACGGGCTGAGCTTCCTGCCGCAGGTGATGGGACGCAAAGGCTCCCCGCGCGAGTGGGTTTTCTGCCATTACGACAACTTCAACAAGGGCGCCGGCAAACCCGATCCCGCCGCACGGCGCTACATCCGCGACCACCGCTACAAACTCTACTCGACAGGTGAATTCTATGACGTTCAGGCGGATATATTCGAGTCCTCACCCATAGCGGTCGGCAGTGGGTCGAAACAGGCCGAGAAATCCCGTCGGGCGCTGGCGGGGCAACTCGCCAAATTCCCCGAATGGAAAGCGGGCGACGTTCCCGTGGAAAAGGTCGTACTGCCCGGATTGGAGATCAAACAGTTGGACTGGGGAAAGACGGCGAAATAATTTACTGCGGGATCAACTCCCGTCACTGCGATATCACCCCCGAGCCCAACAACTCGTCGGCGTCGTACCATGCGGCGAATTGGCCCGCCGTGATCCCCCTCTGGGGCTCGTCGAAGATCATGTATGCGCCTTTGGGCGTTACCGTTAACGTGGCCGGCTGCAGGGGTTGGCGGTAACGTATACGCGCCATGTAACGCCTTGACTCTCCCTCTTTTATCGCCTGGTCGGGGCGCACCCAATGTATCTCATGCGGCGCTATGTGCAGCCCTTTGCGGTAGAGGCCGGGGTGGTTCTGGCCCTGCCCCACGTAGACCGTGTTGGCGGTGGTGTCCACCGCGATAACGAACAGGGGCTCGGCTTTGCCGCCCACCCCGAGGCCCTTGCGCTGGCCTATGGTGTAGAAATGCGCGCCGTTATGTTCGCCGGCTTTCGTGCCGTCTGCTGCGGTGTATACATAAGGGGCTGCCAGCGCATCGAGGTCGTCGGCTGCCGGTTGGACGGTGTAACCTGGCCACGAGACCGGGATCTCGATTATATCGCCCTGTTTTTTCGCAAGTTTCTGTTGCAGGAATACAGGCAGGTCGACCTTACCCACGAAGCAGATACCCTGGGAATCTTTACGTTGCGCGGTGGCCAGCCCCTGCTCGGCGGCAATGCGGCGCACCTCGGGCTTTTCGATGTCGCCTATGGGGAAGAGGGCCCTGGAGAGTTGCCGCTGCGAGAGCTGGCATAGGAAATAGCTCTGGTCCTTGTTGCCGTCCGCACCGGCCAACAGGCGGTACGCCTCGCCCCCGGGGGTCTGCACCACTTCGCGGCGGCAGTAATGGCCGGTGGCCACGTAGTCCGCGCCCAGCTCGAAGGCCGCTTTCATGAAAAGGTCGAATTTCACCTCCCTGTTGCAGAGCACGTCGGGATTCGGAGTGCGCCCCCTTTCATATTCCGAGAACATGTAATCGACCACCCTGGCGCGGTAACCCTCGCTCAGGTCGACCACGTGGAAAGGGATATCGAGTTTGCGCGCCACCAGCTCGGCGAACATCCTATCGTCGTACCAGGGGCAGTCGCCCGAGAGCGTCCCTTCGGTGTCGTGCCAGTTTATCATGAACATGGCGATCACCTCGTGCCCCTGCTGCTTGAGCAGCCATGCGGCGACCGAAGAATCCACACCGCCCGAAAGCCCTATGACAACCTTCGCCATGCTAATCTTCGTTTATATATAAAAGCCCCTCGGGAATGTCGAAACGCACCTCGCGGCGGCGTTCGCTGACCTTGCCCAGGAATTCGTCGACCGCCGGGATCAGCACCTCTTTGCCGGCCACATCGAGCACGAAGAGCGGATTGAGGTCGTTGTCGGCGAAACCGGCCACCGTACCCGTGACCCCGCCGGGCAGCAGGGCCTTATACCCCACAAGGTCTTCGAAATAGAGCTCGTCGCCGGATTGTCCGGACTGGTCTGCCGCGGCTGCGGGCAAAAAGATCTCGCGTCCCACCATTTCTCCCGAGCGGCGTTCGTTGTCTATATCCGCGAAACGCACCACCGCCGAGCTGCGCCCGCGGCGCTCGAAACTCTCGATCCACAGCGGCACGTCGAGGGAGTCGACCGCCACCCACACCGGCACGGGCGCTTCACCCTTGACCGGAATGGGACTGTCCGCACCCAAGGCGGCGGGAAAGGTGTCGTAAAGATTGACCACCAGCCCCCCGTCGGGACCGAATTGTTTGGTTATGCGTCCTGCAAGAAGTTTTTTCATGGATGCAAAGATATAAAAATCCCGCCGACTTCGCAGTCGGCGGGATCTTATCGTAAACCGCCCGGGATTACTCGGCAGCAGCCTCTTCAGCCACGGGAGCTTCGGCAACCTCTCCGGCCACTTCCTCGGCAGCCTCTTCGGCCACTTCTTCGGCCACTTCTTCCGCGGCGACAGCTACGGCAGCCTCTTTCTTGGCGGCTATGGCTTTGGCTTTCTCCTCCTTAACCTTCACCTCGTCGGCCAGGCGTGCCTTTGC
Organism: Rikenellaceae bacterium; assembly: GCA_031550615.1. GTDB lineage: Bacteria > Bacteroidota > Bacteroidia > Bacteroidales > Rikenellaceae > JAVBOW01. The sequence continues at coordinate 24,587 of JAVBOL010000024.1, forward strand.
GTCGGCGCGCTTGTCGTCCTTGAGTTTCACGGTCTTGGCGTTGATACGGCCCTGCTTTTCGGTCATCCAGGCTTCGAACTTGGCGTCGGCCTGCTCCTGGGTCAGCGCGCCTTTGGCTACGCCGCCTTGGAGGTGTTTCTTATACAACACACCCTTGTAGGAGAGGATAGCCCTCGCCGTGTCGGTGGGTTGTGCGCCTTTTTGCAACCAATCTATGGCTTTCTCGAAGTCAAGAGTGATTGTAGCAGGATTAGTGTTCGGATTGTAGGTTCCGATCTTCTCGATGAACTTACCGTCACGCGGCGCCCTGCTGTCTGCAACAACCACATGATAGAAAGCATGATCCTTCTTACCGTGGCGTGCCAATCTGATTTTTACAGGCATTTTGGGAATTTTTGTTAGTTCATACCAGCAACATTGCGGATATGTAAGCCGCAAATGTACACCAATTTTGCGAAATCACAAAAAGTTGCATATTTTTAGTGCGACCAAACAGCGAAAAAAATGAGGAAAGTACTCATCCTTATGCTCATCACTCCCTTCACGGGATGGGCGCAGCGCCTCGGGGAGAACCAGGCGCGACGTATTTTCGAACTTCCCGTGCATTGCATCGAGGTCGAATTCCCCAATCGCATGGGGCAAACCCTGGGAGGCCCGACCGACCTTAAACGCCCCGCTGAACTGCGCCCCGTATTCTACGGATGCTTCGACTGGCACTCGGCGGTGCACGGTTATTGGTCGATCTTCAGGCTGATGAAGGATTTTCCCGCCCTGGACGAAGGGGGTCGCGTACGTGAGCTGCTCAACAAAGTTATCACCCCGGATAACGCCGCCGTAGAGAAGGCATTCTTCGAGGATAGAAACAACCTGACCTTCGAGCGTACGTACGGCTGGGCGTGGTTTTTACAGCTGCAGGGAGAACTCTACACATGGCAGGACGCCGATGCGCAACGCTGGCGCGAGGCGCTCGCCCCGTTAGAGGAGCTGATCGTCGACCGTTACCACCACTACCTGCCAAAGCTATACTACCCGATCCGCACCGGCCAGCACGACAATACGGCCTTCGGACTATCGCTGGCGCTCGATTACGCGCGCACGGTGGGCGACGCGGGGCTCGAGCACACGATATGCACGCATGCCAGGCGGCTCTATGCCGCAGACAAGGCGTATAACCTGGGTTACGAACCGGGCGGCAACGATTTTCTCTCCCCTGGACTCGAAGAGGCGCTGCTGCTCGGCAAGGTGCTCGCGACAGATGAATACCGCGCGTGGCTGGCGGCGTTCCTGCCCGCGCTGTTCGACCCCGCGTTCGACATGGCGCCCGGCAGGGTGTCCGATCGCACGGACGGCCACCTTGTACACCTCGACGGACTGAATTTCAGCCGGGCGAGTTGCCTGTACGGCATCGCCTCCAGGCTGCCCGAACTGGCGCACCTGCGGACAATAGCGGCCAACCATTTCAACTATTCGATAGGAAATATCACCGACGACCACTACATGGGCGGCCACTGGCTCGGAAGTTTCGCCCTCTACGCACTTATCAGCGCTGGGCGCTGAATAGATATAATCATATGGAAAGGGCGTCCCGCGGGACGCCCTTTCCACCATACAGGCTATCCTTTAGATAGATATATCGAGCACCTCGAAAGAGATCACCCCCGCCGGGACGGTCACTTCGACCTTGTCGCCGACTTTCTTGCCCAGCAGCGCTTTGCCGATGGGCGTGCTGGTCGAGAGCTTGCCCTCCTTGAGGTTGGCTTCGTTCTCGGACACAAGGGTGTAGACCACCTCCTTGCCGGTGGCCAGGTTGCGGAGCGTGACGCGGTTCAGTATCTGCACCTTGCTGGTGTCGATCTTCGAGCCGTCGATAATGCGCGCCTGGGAGAGCGTGGCTTCGAGTTTGGCGATACGCATTTCGAGCATGCCCTGAGCCTCTTTGGCGGCGTCATACTCGGCGTTTTCGGACAAATCGCCCTTGTCGCGCGCCTCGGCGATCATGGCCGAAATGGCGGGACGCTCGACGCTGCGCATCTGTTCGAGCTCGGCTTTGAGTTTCTCATAACCGCTTTCCGTCAGGTAAACGATCTGCTGTGACATAACGTTAATTTTTTAAACAAAGGAAGAATCCTTTAAAAAGAAAGAATCCCGGAATTATACCCCCGGAACCCTTCGCTGTACGAAGCAAAGGTAAACATATTTTTTTAATTTCCAACTTTTAGGGATCAGGCCCCCCTGCTGTTTTTTACGGTACGGTATTTGGCGAGAAAGAGCAAAAATTTCCTATCTTTGCACCTATGGCAATCCCTCTGGTGATAGCCCTGTCGGGTCTGTGGAAAATTATCGTCGCGTGCTATGTCCTCTTAGCCGCGGTGTTCGTAGTCATGATCGTACACGCCAAGCGCGATCCGACCAAAGCTCTGGCCTGGATAATGCTTATCACGTTCGTACCCGTAGCCGGCATCGCGATCTATATCCTTTTCGGGCGCAACCACCGCAAAGACAAGATATTCAGCCGCAAAGAGCTCAAAGACCTGCGAACCCTCGAACAGCTATCCCGCCAGCAACTCGAATCGCTCCACGCCGCCACCGACGGCCAGTTGCCCGAGGCGCTGCGCGCCAACCGCGAGGTGATAGCCCTGCTGCTCAATAACAACAAAGCCCTGCTGACGATGCACAACCGCGTGCGGGTGCTAAACAACGGCAAGGCCACCTTCGCCGCCATGTTCGAGGCCCTGCGTGCGGCGAAAACCTCGATCCACCTCGAATACTATATCTTCGAGAGCGATCGCCTCGGCCAGAAAATCGGGCGTATACTGATGGACAAAGCCCGCAAAGGGGTCGAAGTGAGGCTTATATACGACGACGTGGGGAGCTGGGGACTGAGCCAGCGATACCTGCGCAAGCTCCGCGCGGCGGGGGTCAAAGTGGGCTGCTTCATGCCCGTGGCGTTCCCCTGGTTCACCAGCAAAGTAAACTACCGCAACCACCGCAAAATACTCGTGGTCGACGGCCACGTCGCATTCACCGGGGGGATCAACATCGCCGAGCGCTACCTGCGCGGGGACCACATCGGCAAATGGCGCGACACGCACCTGCGCCTGGAGGGCGAATCGGTGGCCATGCTCCAGGGCATATTCGCCATGGACTGGTATTTCGTAACCCGCGAAATACTCGACCTGCCACGTTACCTGCCCAAAAGCACCGTGACCGAGACCTCCCCCCTGCAGATAGCCTCCTCGGGCCCCGACTCAGACTGGGCGTCCATAATGCAAGCCTTCTTCGCCGCAATAACCAAAGCGCAGAAGTATATATATATAAGTACCCCCTACTTCCTGCCCAACCAAGCCATAATGACCGCCCTGAAGGTCGCCGCACTGAGTGGGATAGACGTGAAAGTGATGATACCCAGCCGCTCAGATAGCAAGATAACATACTGGGCGTCACGCTCATACATCGGCGAAATGATAGACGCAGACATAAAGGTCTACCTCTACAAAAAAGGATTCAACCACTCGAAGCTCATAATGATAGACGGTCGCTTCTCCTCGGTCGGGACAGCCAACATGGACATCCGCTCATTCGAGGACAACTTCGAAGTCTCAGCCCTGATGTACGACCCCGAGATAGCCCGCCAGTTAGAGGCCGAATTCCACAAAGACCTCACACACAGCACCCCCGCAACGAAAGAGTGGTGGGAGAACAAACCCCTCAAGCACAGCATCTACGAATCCCTCGCCCGCCTGATGAGCCCCCTGCTGTGAGGCTGTAATCGCGACTTTTTGTAAAAAGTCGCCTCAAAAACTCTTTTGGATACTTCGTATCCTGGGACTACTTTGCTCGGAATTTTAAAACAAGTCAATCAGGGATGGGTCGCGTAAAACGCGACCCATCCCTGATTGACTTGTCCTAAGCTCGGACAAAATAAATCTCAGAAAACGTGGTTTTCAGAAAAGTTTTTGGTGCCGCTTTTTGCAAAAAGCGGCGATGCGGCCCTCTCAATAGCGGGGGCTTCCGCGGAATGTGAAAAATTTCTGGGCCATGTAGCTGTAGGCTATCGTTACGCATGTGGTCAGGGCTTTCGACGGGGTCGGGAATATGCCGATGGCGTCGACGAAGAGTTTCATACAGACGTAGTTTATTGCCAGCGATCCGGCTACGGAGAGCATGTAACGGGTGAGTTGCCGTCCCTGGGGGATGGGTGAGCCGGGGAAGGCCACGTGGCGGTTGAGCCAGAATCCGTTGAAGAACGTTATGGGGAAGACTATCCCCAGGGCGGCGATGTGGGGTGATATTACGCTCAGTTCGAAGCCACGGGCGGCGCCGGCGGGCCATATTACCAGGTCGCTCTCGCCGAGAACATAGTGGAAAACAATGAAATACAACACCAGGTCGAGGGCCATATTCATCCCGCCGCATGCAGCGTAGCGGAATGTCTGGCGAGGCATCAGGGAGGTGAAAGGCGGAATATAGAATAGGTCTATCGTGCCCGATATAATGGCGGAGAGCTTCATTTTGCCGCTTTCTTTGTGCGGAAATCAGCGCCGCACTCGAAGCAGTGGCGGCGCCGGCTATGCCAGGGCAGGATCAGCGGTATCCCGAATAGGTATGCGGCGGCGAAAGGCGCGGCGGAGAGTCTGCGGGGCGATATATTGTCGGACATGCAGACCGGGCACAGGCCGACCCCTTCCGTCTGGTCCACCGCGGCGGCGGACGGGACGGGAGTGAGGAATCCTCCGTCGCGCAGTACTTCGAGTGCGTGTTCGACTTCGGGCGCCGGCACCTGCAGACGGATGCCCCCCACGGCATTCGAGTACAGGTTGTTGATCTGTACGGTCATCTGGTCGCGTACGAAACAGGTCACCCCTTCCGCCTCGAGGTAGCCCTGGATGAGGGCCACCTCGTGCGGATAGGTGAATGTCATAACCGTAACCCAGTCGGTCATCTGCCTGTGGGAGCGGGTTACTTCAGCGCTTCGTATTTGCACATGGCGGGCGAATGCGCCTTGCCCTCCTTGACCAGTTTTTTGATGATCTTTGCAGCCTCGTCTTTGGTGATGCCTACGGCTTCGGCCACTTCGGCGGCTTTCAGGGCTTTGCCCGAGGAGAGGGCGGAGAGTACTTTGTCTTCCATGGAAATAGGTTTACAGGTTCGTTTATACAAATATAAACTTTTTCACGGATTTAAAAAAGGCAAGGTGGAAATAAAAAATAATTAGGCGCCTACGGCGCCTAATTCAAGAAACATTCAAAGGGGAGAGATCTCCCTCGGCGGTGCTCAGCGTGCGAGAAACCTATTTAACCTCCCAGGTTTCGCCGCTGCGCAACAGGTCGTTGACGCTGTTTATTTTGCGCTGCTGCTTTTCGTTGGCCACCTGCTCGACGACCTTGTCGTCGTAGGTCTTATCCGGCACGGCGCGGATCACGCCCAGCGCGACGGGATAATTCGGCCAGCGCATGTTAACCAGCATCATGTGCACGCCAGGGTTGGGTTCGTGGGCGTTGTGGATCATGATATCGTCTTCGGTAACGCCGCCTTCGCCAATGCGTACGACCATCAGCTTCATGCCGATCTGCACCAGGCCCTTGTCGCGGTTCTTACCGAAGATCATCTTTTCGCCGTGGCGCAGCACTATGGTGTTGTCGGCGCGCGTTTCCTTGTCAATGGCAAAATCGGCAAAGGTCTTATCGTTGAATATCACGCAGTTCTGCAATATCTCGGTCACGGCTGCACCGTCGTGTTTGGCCGAGGCCACCAGGCACTCCTGGGTGAGGGCCATCTCGGCGTCTATCGAACGGGCGAAGAACGTGCCGCGCGCACCCAGCACCAGCTCCCCAGGGTTGAATGGGTGCTCGATAGTGCCGAAAGGCGAGGTTTTCGTGATCTTCCCGAGCTTAGAGGTGGGCGAGTACTGGCCTTTGGTAAGGCCGTATATCTCGTTGTTAAACAACATGATATTGATGTCTATGTTGCGGCGCACGGCGTGTATGAAGTGGTTGCCGCCGATGGCCAGCGAATCGCCGTCGCCGGTGGGCACCCACACGGTGAGCTTGGGATTGGCCACCTTCACGCCTGTCGCTATGGCCGCCGCACGACCGTGTATGCCGTGGAAGCCGTAGGTCTTCACGTAGTAGGGGAAACGCGACGAGCAGCCGATGCCCGACACGAAAGTGAAACGCTCGTGCTTGTAGTGCAGCGCCGAAGCCACCTCGGGCAGGGCTTTTTGTACGGCTGCCAGTATGGCGTGGTCGCCGCAGCCGGGACACCATTTCACCTCCTGGTCGCTGCGGAAGTCGGCGGGGGTGTAGCTGTATGCTGTATTTTTCTTATTCATGGCTGGCGCTTATTTTTTCGTGGGAAGTAAAGTGGAGAAATGCGCGGCGAGTTCCTTGACGGTGAATGGAAGTCCCTGCACCTTATTGTATTGAAGGAATTCATAGTGCTGGAACTCGGCCCTCAGGTGGCGCGCCATCTGTCCCGCGTTTAGCTCGCAGACGACGATCTTTTTGAACTTCGAGAAAATCTCTTCCAATCCGCGCGGCAGGGGGTTTATGTAGTTGATGTGGCAGAGCGAAACGGATTCGCCCTGTTGCTGCATCTCCCTCACGGCGGTTTCGAGGTGTCCGCGCGTGCCTCCCCAGCCCACTACGAGCAGCTCGCCCTTAGGCTTGCCCATAACGGTCTGTTTGGGAATGAACTGGCTTACGCGCGCCACCTTCTCGGCGCGTATGTCGACCATGCGCTGGTGGTTGGCCGGATCGTGGGACACGCTGCCCTTCATGAAATCTTTTTCGAGGCCGCCTATGCGGTGCTCCAAACCCGGCGTTCCGGGCAGCGCCCAGGTGCGCGCCAGGCGCTTGGGGTCGCGCTTGTATGGCAGGTAGCCGCCTTCGGGCGCTTTGGTCACGATGGGCGGGGTGATCTTGGGGTAGTCGGCCATGTCGGGGATCAGCCAGGGCTGGCTGCCGTTGGCGATAAAGCCGTCGGTCAGAAGCAGCACGGGCGTCATGTGCTCCAGGGCCACCTTACCCGCCTGGAAGGCGTAGTCGAAACAGTCAGCCGGGGTGCTGGCGGCGATCACCACCATTGGGCATTCGCCGTTGCGTCCCCACAGGGCCTGTCCCAGGTCGCTCTGCTCGGTCTTGGTCGGCAGACCGGTCGAGGGGCCTCCACGCTGCACGTCGACGATCACCAGCGGTAATTCGGCCATTACGGCCAGTCCCATAGCCTCGCTCTTGAGCGAGAGCCCCGGGCCAGAGGTGGTCGTCACGGCGAAGTTGCCGGCGAAGGCCGCGCCTATCGAGGTGCAGATGCCGGCGATCTCGTCTTCGGCCTGGAGCGTCTTTACGCCCAGGTCCTTACGTTTGGCAAGCGTTTCGAGGATCGCCGTGGCTGGGGTGATGGGGTATGATCCGCAGAACAGGGGGCGTCCGCTCTTCTCCGAGGCGGCGATGAATCCCCATGCCGTGGCTTGGTTGCCGTTGATGTTGCGGTAGGTGCCTTTGGGAAGCTCCGCCGCGGGCACGTCGTAGGTGTCGGCCAACTCGTGGGTGTTGGCGGCGAAGTTCCATCCGGCCTTGAGCGCCAACTTGTTTGCCGCGGCGATCTCGGGTTTCTTCGCCCCGAATTTCTTGTCTATATATTTAAGGGTATGCTCCATCTCGCGGCTGTAGAGGTGGAAACAGATGCCCAGCGCGAACATGTTCTTGCATTTGGCGGCGGCTTTCTGGTCGAGGCCGAGCTCCTCGACGGCCTTTTTGGTCATCGAGCTGATGGGCGCGAAGATCACGTTGTGGTCCTGCAGTTTCAACTCGGCCACAGGGTCGGCGGTCGTGAAACCGGCCTTTTCGACACCCTTGTCGTTAAACTGGTCCGCATCGACGATCACCGTCGCCGAGGCTTTGAGCCAGCGGGCGTTGGCCTTGAGCGCCGCGGGGTTCATCGCCACCAGCGTGTCGCAGTAATCGCCCGGCGTGGCGACGGCGCCGCTGCCGATATGTACCTGGAATCCCGACACGCCGGCCACCGTGCCCTGCGGGGCGCGGATCTCCGAAGGGTAGTCGGGGAATGTGGAAACGCCGTTGCCCATCAGGGCCGAAGCGTCTGAAAAGAGGGTGCCCGTGAGCTGCATACCGTCGCCGGAGTCGCCCGAAAAACGGATGACTACATTGTCGAGCCGTACACCTTGTGTTTTATTCATGACAAATTTGAGTTTTAGGTGCTCAAATATAGACAATTTTTACTCTCAAAACCAAATCTGCTTATGATTTTCAATGAATGGGGCGATTTGGTCGCGCGAGGGGAAATTTTTACTACATTTGCGCCATTGTTATCCCGCGAACAGCAAACAAAATATAGTAAAAATGACTAACGTTAAATTCGTAACGCCCACCGAGGCAGTAAAAGCCATCAAATCGGGCGACCACGTTCACCTGAGTTCCGTAGCCAGCGCCCCCGCATGCCTTATCAAAGCCATGTGCGAGAGGGGCGAAAACGGCGAGTTGCAGCACGTGCACATCCACCACCTGCACACCGAAGGCCCCGCACCCTACTCGGAAGCGCGTTTCGAAGGCATTTTCCAGCTCGACTCCTTCTTCGTGGGCGGCAACGTGCGCAAGACCACCCAGGCCGGCGCGGCGGACTACATCCCCGTTTTCCTGAGCGAAACCCAGAAACTCTACCGCAGCGGCACCCTGCCTTGCGACGTGGCCATGATCCAGGTTTCGACCCCCGACAAGCACGGTTACGTGTCGCTGGGCACTTCGGTCGACGCTACGCTGGCCGCCGTGGAGTGCGCCCGCACCGTTATCGCCGTGGTGAATAAATACGTGCCCCGCTCATTCGGCGACGCTTTCATCCACCTCTCGGACATCGACGTGTTCGTGCAGGACGACGAGCCGCTCGAAGAGGCGCACTTCACCGCCCCCGACGCCATCGAAACGGCCATAGGCAAGCATTGCGCCGCGCTGATCGAGGACGGAGCATGTCTGCAGATGGGCATCGGCGCGATCCCCAACGCCGTACTGGCGCAACTGGGCGGCCACAAGGACCTGGGCATACACACCGAAATGTTCGCCGACGGGGTGCTTCCCCTCGTGGAATCGGGCGTTATAAACGGTCGCAACAAGGCCATCGACAAGGGTAAAATGGTGTCGACGTTCCTGATGGGTTCGCAGAAGGTCTACGACTTTATCGACAACAACCCCGGTGTTGCCATGATGGACGTGGCCTACACCAACGACCCTTTCATTATCGCCAAAAACCCGAAGGTGACGGCCATCAACTCGGCCCTGCAGGTCGACCTCACGGGCCAGATCTGCGCCGATTCGCTGGGCACCGTCTTCTACTCGGGCGTGGGCGGCCAGGTCGACTTCATCTACGGCGCATCGCGCTCAGAGGGCGGCAAGGCGATCCTGGCCATGCCTTCGGTGACCGCCAAGGGCATCAGCAAGATCGCCAACACGCTCAACCCCGGCGCAGGGGTGGTGACCACCCGCGCCCACGTGCACTGGTTCGTGACCGAATACGGCGCGGTGAACCTCTACGGCAAAACCCTGCAGGAGCGCGCGCGCCTGATAACCTCCATCTCCCACCCCGACCACCAGGAAGGGCTCGAAAAACAGGCCTACGACCGCTTCGGCAGCCACTACGGGTACATCTGCAAAACCGTAAAATGCAAATAGGGGGCTGCGCATAGCGCACGCCATATTTCACTCATACTCCACTGCCCCAAATCCTCACAGCCGTAAGGCTGCTCCGGTTTGTGGCTGCGGACGATAAGCGAAATCTGACGCACGATATGCACTCCCCCGTCACGCTCCCGAGCGTATTATCTGAAAACCCCTCCGACAATAAGCCGGAGGGGTTTTTCGTTAAAATTTTCTATATTTGCACCGTGATGGCTCTTAACGGCAAAAATATCTTCGGGCGCGTTGTGCTGCTGCTTTGTATGGCGGTGCAATTTATCTCCTTTATGCCCCACCACCACCATGCGGGCAGCGAGTTGCCATGCTTCCTATCGAGCCATTGCGTCCCTGCCGCCCATGAGTGTTGCGGAGGACATGACCACGACGCCGCGGCGGACGATTGCTCGGTAAGCCAGATAACCTCCTACGAAGCACGCACTTCGGCCAACGAATCGAGGGTCGACGTACCTGTGGTCGACCTCGCGCCCGACCTTGTACAGGAGTGCCCGGCGACGCTTATCGCCGCCATTGCTGCCACGCTCCGGCACGGGTGGCACGACGCTCCGGCACCGGGCGGATTCTTCACCGAATATGTAGCCCCGCAGATCCCCTGCCGGGCCCCTTCCCTGTTTGCCTGATTTCCCGGTCCAATTTATGCTGGACGTAAAGGTTATTAACGCAAACAAGGAAAAATCATGCAAAGACATATCGTTTCATTAGCACTCTGCGCGCTGGTTGCCGCAGGGTGCGGCAATCGCAATAACAATAGCAACAACGCCCCCGCGGCAGATCCGCACGCCGGGCATTCACATGCCGGGCACGACCATTCGGGGCACGACCATTCTGGCCACGACCACGCCAAGGAAAACCACTCGGGACACGCCCTCCCCGCCCCGGCCAAAGAGGAGGGATCGCACGCCGAAGGCGAGATCATATTCCCCGCCGAACAGGCCGCGCTGACCGACTTTAAGGTCGAGGCCGTACAACCCGCGCCTTTCGCCGACGTTATCCGCACCAGCGGCCAGATACTTCCCGCCCAAGGCGACCAGCAATGCCTCTCGGCCAGCGTGTCGGGCATCGTCTCTTTCGGCGAGGTGAAACTCACCGAAGGGAGCGCGGTCAGAAAGGGCGAAACGCTCTTCTATATTTCGTCTAAGAATATCGCCTCGGGCGACGCAGCGCAGCGCATAAAGGCGGCCTACGAAAAGGCCCGGGCCGAGTATGAGCGCGTGGTGCCGCTTGCCGCCGAGCAGATCCTTTCGCAGCGCGAGTTGGAGGCTGCGCAGTACGACTACCGCCAGGCCAAGGCCGAATGGGAGGCGATAGCCGGTCACAGCACCGCGCGCGGCGTGGCCGTGACCGCCCCCACGGCAGGTTACGTTTCAGGGCTGCAGGTGCACGAGGGCGACTTCGTGGAGATGGGCACGCTGCTGGCCTCTGTGGCCAGGGGACGCCGCATGGAGTTGCGCGCCGAGGTGTCGCAGCGCTACTACGACCGCCTTCGCGCCATACGCACCGCCTCATTCCTGCCTCCTTACGGTGAGCGGGCGCTCGACCTGAAAGAGATGGGCGGCAAACTCGTTTCCATCGGTCAGGCCACCGCCGCGGGGGGGTATATGATCCCCGTGACGTTTGAATTCGACAACCCCGGCGGACTGGCTTCAGGCTCATACGTCGAAGTTTTCATGCGCGGCGAGCCACACGGCGAGGTGATAAGCGTCCCCGTGGGCGCGGTGACCGAGCAGCAGGGCCTTTTTTACGTTTACGTCCAACTGGATGAGGAGGGTTACCTGAGGCGCGAGGTCAAACCGGGCGCTTCGGACGGCGGGCGCATCGTGATCCTCTCGGGCCTGGAACCCGGCGAAAGGGTCGTTACGCGCGGCGCTGTGCAGGTGCGCATGGCCGCCATGTCGGGAGCGATCCCCCACGGACACAGCCACTAAACCTCCCGGGATATGCTTAATAAAATAATACGTTTCTCGCTGGAGAACCGCATGACGGTTTGGCTGGCGGCTGCGATGCTCACCCTGGCCGGGCTGTGGGTGGCGCAGAACATGGAGGTCGACGTCTTTCCCGACCTTAACGCCACCACGGTGGTGGTGATGACCGAGAGCGGCGGAATGGCCGCCGAAGAGGTCGAGCGCATGGTGACCTTCCCCATCGAGACCGCCATGAACGGGGCGACGGGAGTGCGCCGCGTAAGGAGCTCCTCAACGAGCGGCTTCTCCGTGGTGTGGGTCGAATTCGACTGGAGCACGGAGATCTACCGCGCCAGGCAGATAGTGTCGGAAAAACTCTCCGCCGTCGAGGGCACGCTGCCCGAGGGGGTCGGCGTGCCTACGATGGGGCCCCAATCGTCGATCCTCGGCGAGGTGCTTATCGTCGGGCTGACGTCGGACAATTTAACTCCCGAAGAGTTGCGCACGCTCTCGGACTGGACGGTGCGTCCACGCCTGTTGTCCGTCGCCGGGGTCGCGCAGGTGGCCGTTATAGGAGGCGACGTGTGCGAATACCAGATACTTATCGAGCCCCACCGCATGCAGCAATGGGGCGTGACCTTAGACGAGGTGCTCGCCGCCACGCGCGGCATGAACCTCAACGCCCCGGGCGGGGTGCTCAACCAGTGGGGCAACGAATATATCGTGCGGGGGATGCTCTCGACCGCCGACACCGAGAAACTGGCCCAGGCCGTGGTCAAAAGCGAGGGCGTGCGTCCCGTTACGCTCGGCGACGTGGCCGAGGTGAGGACGGGCCCGCACACACCCCTGATGGGCACGGCGTCGGAAAGGGGGAAACCCGCCGTGCTGCTGACCGTCACCAAGCAACCAGCGACGGGAACGATCGACCTGACCGAAAAGCTCGACCTGGCCCTCGAAGAGCTGGCCCTGCCGGAGGGTGTGGAGGTATCGACCGACATATTCCGCCAGTCGCGTTTCATCGAAAGTTCGATCTCCAACATACAGAAATCTCTCCTGGAGGGTGCGCTGTTCGTGGTGCTGGTGCTGATGTTCTTTCTGATGAATGGCCGCGTGACGATCATTTCGCTCATAGCGCTGCCGCTGTCCCTACTGATGACCATCCTCGTGCTGAAACTCTTCGGCATGACCATCAACACGATGAGCCTGGGCGGCATGGCCATAGCCATCGGTTCGCTGGTCGACGACGCGATATTCGACGTGGAGAACGTCTTCAAACGGCTGCGCGAGAACCACGCCCTGCCTGTGGAGGAGCGCAAACCCACCCTTACGATAGTCTACGACGCCTCGCGCGAGATACGCGCGTCGATAGTGAGCGCCACGCTGATAACCATGGTGGCTTTCGTGCCGCTGTTCTTCCTGGAAGGCATGGAGGGACGCATGCTCAAGCCGTTGGGGGTATCCTTCATCACGGCGCTCTTCTCGTCGCTGGTCGTGGCCGTCACACTCACCCCGGTGATGGCGCACGGGCTGCTGTCTGGCGAGAGGGTGCTCGCGCGCAACAAGCGCGAACCGTTCATGATCGTGTGGTGCAAGCGCATCTACGCCCCCCTGTTGCAATGGACCCTGCGCAACGGGCGCTGGGTGACCGGTGTGGCGGTGGCGCTGTTCGTGGCGGCGGGGGTGCTGTTCACGTCATTCGGCCGCAGTTTCCTGCCGCAGTTCAACGAGGGGTCGCTGACCATCAACGTTGCGCTCATGCCGGGCGTGACCCTGGATGAATCCGACAATATGGGCCTCACGGTGGAGAAGATACTGCTGGGCATACCCGAGATAAAGACCGTGGCCCGGAAGACGGGCCGCGCCGAGCTTGACGAACACGCCCTGGGGGTGAACGTATCCGAGATCGAAGCGCCGTTCGAATTGGATGGCCGCAGCCGCGACGAATTCATGGCCGACGTACGCAAGCGGCTTGCGGTGCTGCGCGGGGTCAACATCGAGATCGGGCAACCCATTTCGCACCGCATAGACGCCATGCTCTCGGGCACGCGCGCCAACATCGCGATCAAGGTGTTCGGCAATGACCTGGGGGTTATGTATTCGTTGGGCAACGCCATAAAAGCCGCCATCGAAAAGAATCCCTCGCTGGCCGACGTCAACGTCGAGCAGCAGGTCGAGCGCCCCGAATTGCAGATCGTACCGCGCCGCGAGGCCCTCGCACGCCTGGGCATCACGATGTCGGAGTTCTCGGAATTCGTGCGCGTGTCGCTCGAAGGGGAGCCCGTTTCGCAGGTCTACGACCGGGGGCGCACGCTCGACCTGGTGGTAAAGACCGCCGGCGACCACCGCTCCACGATGGAGGATATCTCGGAGTTGACCATCGACGCGCGGGGCGAGAAAATACCACTGGGCTACATCGCCGACGTGGTGTCGACCTCCGGCCCCAACGCCATAGGGCGCGAGGACGTGCAGAGGCGCATAGTGGTCTCGGCCAACGTCACTGACGGCGACCTGGGCGGGGCGGTAGAAAATATCCGCCGCACGATAGCCGAAAAAGTGACCCTGCCCGAGGGCTACCGCATCGAGTACGGAGGGCAGTTCGAAAGCCAGCAGGAGGCCTCGCGCCGCCTTATGGCCGCTTCGGCGCTGGCGCTACTGGTCATCTTCGGGCTTATGCTGCGCGAGTTCGGCAGCGCACGCCTTGCCGGGGTTGTCATGCTCAATTTGCCTTTCGCCCTGGTGGGCGGCGTGGCCGCGATAGCCCTCGGCGACGGGGTGCTGAGCATCCCCGCCGTGATCGGTTTCATATCGCTGCTGGGCATAGCCGTGCGAAACGGCATCCTGCTGGTGAGCCGCTACGGGCAGCTGCAACGGCGGGGGATGGACCTGATGGGAAGCGTGACGGCAGGGTCGCTCGACCGTCTGGCGCCGATCCTGATGACCTCGCTCTGCTCGGCCCTCGCGCTGATCCCCCTCGCCCTGGGCAGCCAGATGGCCGGAAACGAGATACAAAGCCCCATGGCCAAGGTGATACTGGGCGGGCTGCTCAGTTCGATGATGCTCAACATATTCGTCATACCGGTCATATACGTTATGATAAACCGAAAAAAGTCATGAAAAATATAATAACAGCCCTCGCCCTGCTGCTCGCGCTTTCGGCGCAGGGACAGGATGCGCGCTCACGCGTGCTGGTCGCCGTCGAGGAGTCCAACCCCGCCCTGGAGGCGGCCCGCAGCACGACAGAAGCGCGCAAGGCCGAGGCGCGCTCGGCCAACAACCTCCCCGACCCCACCGTAACCTACGATCACCTGTGGGGCCGGGGCGGGGCAAGCAACGTCAACGAACTTAACGTGATACAGGGATTCGACTTCCCGACCGCCTACTTTAGCCGCAGCCGCCACGCCCGTTCGCAGGCCGGGCAGTTCGACGCCGAGTACGGGGCGCTGCGCCAGCAGACGCTCCTGGAGGCCGATATGTGCCTGATCGAGATCGGCTACCTGCAGCGCATGGACGCGTTGCTGCGCCAGAGCGAACGTGCCGCGACGCGCCTTGCCGAAGCCTACGCCCGCCGCGTGGAAACGGGCGACGCAGGGGTGCTCGACGGGACGCGGACGCAGTTGGAAGCCTCCTCGGCCCACATCGCAGCCGCCGCCAACGCCATAGAGTTGGAGGCCGCCATGGGCCGCCTCGAAACGCTGTGCTCAGGCCCGCCGCCCATAACCCCCGCCGAAGCGGCCTCCTTCGCCATGCCGGGCATCCCGCCCCTCGAAGATGCGCTGGTGATGTGGATGCAGGGCGACGCCTCGCTCGACGTACTGCGCACCGCCGCCGACGCCGCATCGCGCCAGGTGGGGGTCGCCCGCAGCGAAGCGCTGCCCCGTTTCGAGGTGGGCTACCGCCGTGAGCGCGCCGTGGGAGAACAGTTGGACGGCGTGAAAATGGGCGTGAGCATACCCCTGTTCGAAAGCCGCAGCACCGTGCGCCGCGCCCGCGCCGAGCAGGCCGCAGCCGACATATCGCTGCAAGGGGCCATGCAGCAGACCGCCATCGAGGTCAAACGACTGCACGCCAATGCCGTGATGCTCTTGAGCGCGTGGCAGAGAGGCGAACCGTCCCCGGGCAATGCCGTCGAACTCGCGGCGAAGGCGCTCGATGCCGGGGCGATAACCCTGGCCGAATATTACGACAAGGTGGGGGCGGCCAACCTGCTCGCCCGTTCGCAACTCACCCTGGAGCGCGACCTGCGCCGCGCCGTGGCGACGCTCACTTCGCCCGCTCTCTGAGTCCGCGCTTTGAGCCCGTGCTGACTTCACCCGTGCTTTGAGCCCGCGCTGACTTAGTCTGCTCTTTGATCCTGTCCTGACTTAACCCACTCTCTGATCCTGTCCGGCGGCGGCCCGGTATGCCGCCGGCAGGTTTTCCGGATGCCGCCGTGACCGTGCACGACTTTCGAAATATTTTATTACCTTTGCAGCGGATAAAAACTACCCGATATGTCATACAACTTACTCAAAGGTAAAAAAGGGCTTATCTTCGGCGCCCTGAACGAACACTCGATAGCGTGGAAAGTGGCCGAAAGGGCCGTGGAAGAGGGAGCCGAGATAGTGCTCACCAACACCGCCGTATCGATCCGCATGGGTACGATCAACGAACTGGCCGACAAATGCGGCGCCCTGGTGGTGCCAGCCGACGCTACTTCGGTCGAAGACCTCGAAAACCTGATCGACAAGGCCATGGAGCACTTCGGGGGTAAATTCGACTTCATCCTCCACTCGATAGGCATGTCGCCCAACGTACGAAAAGGACGCAAATACGACGACCTGGACTACGATTTCCTCTCCAAGACGCTCGACATTTCGGCGATCTCATTCCACAAGGTTATCCAGGTGGCGCGCAAGAAAGACGCCCTGAACCCCTGGGGCTCTATCGTCGCCCTCTCATACATCGCGGCGCAGCGCACCCTGTACGGTTACAACGACATGGCCGACGCCAAAGCCCTGCTGGAAAGCATCGCCCGCAGCTTCGGATACATCTACGGTCGCGAACGCAAGATACGCATAAACACCATCTCGCAGTCGCCGACCCCCACCACCGCCGGCAGCGGCGTGATGGGCCTGGACGACCTGATGGACTTCTCGGAACGCATGTCCCCCCTGGGCAACGCCACAGCCGCCGACTGCGCCGACTACGTGCTGACGCTCTTCTCGGACTTCACCCGCAAGGTGACCATGCAAAACCTCTTCCACGACGGCGGTTTCTCCTCGATGGGTATGTCGCGCCGCGCCATGAAAACCTACGAGAAAGGCCTCGAAATCAACTTCGAAGACGTGAAGAAGGACAACGGGCTGTTCGATAAGAAATAGTTACGACACGACCTTTATATGAAATGGGCGCGTTTTGAACGCGCCCATTTTTTGTTGCGGGGAATGTAATAAGTTTCAGGAAGACGCTGTGCATATCGTGCGTCATATTTTGCACATCGTTTTGATTTTTACACCGGAGCAGCCTTGTCGGCTGTGAGGATTAAAAATTAAAGCGATGTGTGAAAGATGGCGTGCGAGATGCGCAGCCACCCCTACACCTCCATACCTATAATGAACAGGCCGTACTCATTGGCGAGGTTGATGACCTTTTCGCGCTCGATAATCAGGATGCCTCCCGACTCTACCGCGATGCCGGCCATGCCGTACTGTTTAAGCTGCTCTATGGTCTGTATCCCCATCGCCGGCATGTCGGTGCGGGTGTCCTGGCCGGGTTTTTTGATCTTGACCATCACGGGGTTCTTACCCTTGGGTTTGCGGACCTGGGCGGCGCGTGAGAGCATCATGTCGGTTCCTTCGGCGGCTTCGACGGTGAGCACCATGCCCTCCTGGACGGTTACGGCCTGGCCCACGTCGACTGCGCCGAGGGCCTTGGCCACCTCGATGCCGCGCTCGATGTCGGCCATGTCCTCCTTGCTGGGCTTGATTTTACCGTAAATCCCGGTGTGGAACATCATTTCGGGGACTACATCCTCGATGCCTCTGATCCTGAATCCGCGTTTTTCCAACTCATCGCTCAGGGCGCGGAACAGGGCGTCGTCGCCGAGGTTTTTAACAGCTATCTTGGCGAGTATCTTGACCCCCTCCCAGTCGGGGATCAACTCTTTGAACGAGGGGCGCTTGACGCCTCCGGCCATTACGATGTCCATTGCGCCGTTATCCTTGAAAAACTTGAGTATCTTGCCGGCCTCGCCCATCTTGGCCATTATGTGGGGTATTTCTGCCAGGGCCGTCTGGTCGGCGAACGGCACAAGGCCCACGGCGACTATTTTCACGCCCCTTTCGCGGCAGCTTTTGATTATCTCTACGGGCATCTGGCCGCCTCCGGCCACCAGGGCAACAGCTTTAATCTCCTCCATCTTCTCTTTCTACTTTATGGTTTTCGTTACAAAAATAACGCTTTTACGCATTAATGCAGAATGCGGGCCACAAAAAAACGCCCCCGGAACCGGGAGCGTTTTAGTTGTGAAAGCCTTACATTATTTCGAAGCTTCTACAGAAACCTTGCGGAATTCTTTGAGGCTTTTCGAAAGTTCGAGAGCGGCTTTGCGGGCACGTGTGCCGGCAGCTTTGTTGCTTTTGGTCACCTGAAGGGTGGCGTTGCTCTGGAAATCGGCGATCTGCGCGTTGATTTGGTCAATTAACTTTTGCATGGTTTAAAGTATTGAAGGTTATTGAAGTTTTCCTTTCCAGCACAAAACTAACTAAAAAAACACTTTCACAAACTTTTTAACCACGTTTTTATCAACATTATATACCAAAAGAATAAAAAACTCACAATAACCGGTGTTTTTCCGCATTTTCGGGTGCAAAAAAGCCGGCTTTCGACGAAAGCCGGCTTGAAAATATGGTGTAAACGCTTAGTCGTTAAGCGAGAAACGCTTGTAGGAAACCACGGTAGCGTCGGCTACGGCGGCCTTGATGAAAGCACCCACGGTCATCTTGGGGTTCTTCACCAGAGGCTGGTTCAGAAGGGTGTTCTCGGCGAGGAACTTGTTGAGTTTACCGTCGGCGATCTTGTCGAGCATAGCCTCGGGCTTGCCGTCCAGGCGAGCCTGTTCGCGACCGATCTGGCGCTCTTTTTCGAGCACTTCGGCGGGGCAGTCTTCGGCCGAGATCGACACGGGAGCCATCGCGGCGGCCTGCATCGCAACGTCTTTGGCAACGTCGGCGGGAACTTCTTTGTTGAAGCCGATCAGCGTGCCGAGCTTGTTGTTGGTGTGGATGTAGGTCACGCACTGTGCGGCCTCGATCTTGCCGTAGAAGGGCAACTCGACCTTCTCTCCGGTCTGGCCCGACTTGTCGGTGATGATCTCGGCAACGGTCTGGCCGTTCGAGGTGGTAGCCATCAGGGCGTCCAGGTCGGCGCAGTCGTTCTTAACGGCAATATCGAGGATCTGGTTGGCCGTAGCGGCGAAGTCGGCATTCATGGCCACGAAGTCGGTTTCACAGGCCAGGCAGAGCAGGTAGCCCTTCTTGCCGTCCACGATCTTCGATATAACCACGCCTTCGGTAGCGTGGCGGTCGGCGCGCTTGCTGGCGATCAGTTTCCCTTTTTCGCGGATGATCTCCTGGGCGCGTTCGAAATTGCCTTCGGCTTCGATCAGGGCGTTTTTGCAATCCATCATGCCGGCGCCTGTCATTTTGCGCAGGGTAGCGACGTCTGTTGCTTTAATTTCCATATTTTTAGAATTTTAGTTTGCTGTCAATAATAAAAAACGAAGAATCCCGAGAGTCATTCCCCAGAATCCTTCGTTTGGTTGAAGTTTTCGAAGTATTACTCTTCTTTTGCTTCTTCTGCCGCGGGCGCTTCAACTGCGGGAGCAGCTTCTGCTACGATCTCTGCGGCTGCCTCTTCCGAGTGGGCCTTAACGACCTTGCGGATGCGGGGCTTGGATTCCTTAACGGGCGCGTCGCCTTCACCTTCCACCGCCTCTTTGTCCTTTTCGAGTTTGCGCTCGGTCAGGCCTTCGTTGATGGCTGCGGTGATCACTTTGAGGATAGCCTCGATCGATTTGGTGGCATCGTCGTTCGCCGGTATTACGTAGTCGATATCTGTCGGATCGCAGCAAGTATCTACCATGGCGAATACGGGGATGCTCAGGCGTTTTGCCTCTTTCACGGCGTTGGCTTCCTTCTGCACGTCGATAACGAACAGTGCGGCGGGAAGGCGCGTGAGGTCGGCGATCGAACCGAGGTTCTTCTCGAGCTTTGCCCTCTGGCGCGAGATCTGGAGTTTCTCACGCTTTGAAAAATTGTCGAAAGTGCCGTCGGAAGTCATTTTGTCGATGGTCGACATCTTCTTCACGGCCTTGCGTATTGTGGGGAAGTTGGTAAGCATACCACCCGGCCAGCGCTCCGTCACGTAGGGCATGCCTACGCTTGCAACCATTTCGGCTACGGTGTCCTTGGCCTGTTTCTTGGTGGCTACGAACAGCACGCGGCGACCGCTCTTTACGATCTGCTTGATTGCTGCCGACGCCTCTTCGACTTTCACGACGGTTTTGTGAAGGTCGATGATGTGGATCCCGTTCTTCTCCATGAAGATATACGGAGCCATTTTAGGGTTCCACTTGCGTTTGAGGTGGCCGAAGTGTACGCCAGCCTCTAACAATGTATTAAAATCAGTTCTTGGCATTTTGTCTGATTGTGAATGTAATAATACAAATCTCTTTCATCAATCCGGCGGTAGTGTCCTTGACAGTCGACCGGATTTTGTCGCGGGTGGGTAATCGTGCGGTAGCGTTTCTCGCGCCGTCCTTGCAATCTGTTACGCGGACAGCCCGTAAACGGTCCTCGCGATTTTGGGCCCCGGCCCGTGCTTTCTGGTATGCTCCCTGCAGGGCGTATTAACGCTTGCTGAACTGGAACTTGCGGCGTGCGCCGGGCTGACCGGGTTTCTTACGCTCAACCTCGCGCGAGTCGCGGGTCATGAAGCCGTTGCGCTTGAGCACGGGGCGTACGCTCTCGTCGATTTCGCACAGAGCGCGCGCGATGCCCAGGCGGGCGGCTTCAGCCTGTCCGTGGATGCCACCGCCATCGAGGGTGATGGTGATGTCATAAGTCCCCTCGATGTTGAGCACCAGAAGGGGCTGCTTAACAACGAACTGGAAAATTTCCAGGGGGAAATAGGTTTCCAACGAACGGTGGTTGATTGTAATGTTACCGGAACCGGGTTTCACGTACACGCGAGCCACAGCGGCTTTTCTACGTCCTACGGCATTTACGACTTCCATACTCATTACTTGATCTCGTTAAGTTTGATCTGACGGGGGGTCTGTGCGGCGTGAGTGTGCTCGGCGCCTGCGAAGACTTTCAGATTTTTGAGTTGCGCTGCACCGAGCCTCGTGCGGGGAAGCATGCCTTTGACAGCTTTCTCGATCACGAATTCGGGGCGGCGTGCAAGGTAATCTGCGGGGGAAGCTTCGCGCTGTCCTCCCGGATAACCTGTGTGCCTGAGATAGACCTTGTCGGTCATCTTCTTACCGGTCAGCCTTACCTTTTCGGCATTGATAACGATAACGTTATCGCCGCAATCGGCATGGGGCGTGAAATCCGGCTTGTTCTTGCCGCGCAGGATCTTCGCGATCTGCGAGGCGAGCCTTCCCAACACTTCGTCATTGGCGTCGATGACCAGCCATTCCTTCTTGGCGGTCGCGGCGTTGACGTAGGTTGTCTTGTAGCTTTTTGACTCCACTTGGTTGTTTTTAATTACGTTAATACTTGCCGGGGAACACCCTTTGGGGCTTCCCCCGATCCGACATCCCACATTTAGGGCTTGCAAAGGTAGGGATTTTTTATTCAAAAAGAAATATTTGTGTTGTTTTTTTGGAATCGGGGGATGCAGGGCATAAAAGGAGGGCCGCCCAAAGGCAGCCCTCCCATTCAAAACACGGACCTTTACTCGTCCTTGTCCGTATCTGTGTAGGCCTTGAGCAGCTTATCCTGCACGTCGGCGGGCACCTGTTCGTATGATGCGAACTTCATCGTGTAGGTTGCCCGACCGCTCGTGAGCGACGAGAGGGTGGTCGAGTAGCGGTAGAGCTCGGCCAGGGGCACGCTTGCCACCAGCTTGTCGAATCCCTTCTCCGAGGTCATGCCCTGGATCATGGCGCGGCGGTTCTGCAGATCGCTCATCACGTCGCCCATCTTGTCCGAGGGCACGAGCACCTCGACCGTGTAGATCGGCTCCATGATCTTGGGCCCGGACTTTTTGAAGGCCTCCTTGAAGGCGTTGCGACCGGCCAGCTTGAACGAAATTTCATTCGAGTCGACCTGGTGCATCTTACCGTCGTAGACCACCACGCGGATGTCGCGGGCGTAGGAGCCCGTGAGCGGACCTTCGTCCATCTTCTCCATGATGCCCTTGAGGATCGCGGGCAGGAAACGCGCGTCGATGGCCCCGCCGACGATCGACGAGTAGAATTCGAGCGTGCCTCCCCATTCGAGGTTGACGACCTCTTTGTTCTTAACGTTCACAACGATCTCCTTGCCGTCGACCTTGTACTTGCTGGGATCTGGCATGCCTTCGTAGAAGGGCTCGATCACCAGGTGCACCTCTCCGAATTGCCCCGCGCCGCCCGACTGCTTTTTGTGGCGGTAGTCCGCGGCGGCCACCTTGGTGATGGTTTCGCGGTAGGGGATCTTGGGCGCGTAGTATTCGATCTCGATCTTGTTTATATTGGCCAGTTGCCACTTGAGGATATTCAGGTGGTGTTCGCCCTGGCCCTGTATAATTGTTTGTTTCAGCTCCTTGGAGTACTCGACCAGGATCGTGGGGTCTTCATATCTGGCTTTGTTGAGCGCTTCGCCCAACTTCTCGTCGTCGGCGCTCTTGACGGCCTTGACGGCGCAACGGTAGCGCGGCTCGGGGAATGCGATAGGCTCTATGGCGACGGGCGAGGAGGGGGCGCAGAGCGTGTCCGAAGTGCGCGTGCCCTTGAGTTTGACGGTACAGCCTATGTCGCCGGCCATCATTTCGGTCACCTTGACGCGGTTTTTACCCGCCACGGCGAAGAGCTGCGACACTTTTTCGCGCGCTCCGGTGCGAACGTTGAGCAGTTCCTGGCCCTCGGCGATCTTACCGCGTATCACGCGGAAGTAGCTTATCTCGCCCAAGTGCTGCTCGACCGAGCTCTTGAAAACGAACACCACCGCCGGGCCGTTGCTGTCGGCTTCCACCTCCGTGCCGTCTACGGCCTTGAAGTTGGGGGCTTTTATCGGGCCGGGGGCCACGTTGATGATGAATTCCATCAGGCGCTTTACGCCTATGTCGCGTTTGCCGCTCGACACGAAGATCGGCATCAAATCGCGCTTGGCAAGGCCCAGCTTGAGGCCCGAGCGCATCTCGTCCTGCGTGAGGGTGCCCTTGTCGAAGTAGAGCTCCATGAGCGCCTCGTCGTTCTCGGCGGCCGTTTCGGTAAGTATGCGGTTGTATTCCGTGGCGCGCTCCATCTCCTCGGCAGGGATATCGAACTCCTCGCGCACACCGGTGTCACCCTTGAATTTATACATCTTCATCATCAGCACGTCGATGAAGCAGTTGAAGTCGGGGCCCGGATTGACCGGATACTGCACCACAACGGGTTTGAGCTGCACCGAAGAGGTCACCGATTCGAGGCATGCGTCCCAGGAGGCCTTTTCGTGGTCCAGCTGGCTGATAAGCCCGATGATGGGTTTTTCATACTTGCGGGCGTAGCGCGCCTGTATTTCGCTGCCCACCTCGAAACCGTTCTGCGCGTTGAAAAGCATCACGCCCACGTCGGCCACCTTGAAGGCCGAGAACAATCCCCCGCAGAAGTCGTCCGACCCCGGGGTGTCGATGATGTTGAGCTTCGCGCCCATGAACTCCGTGAAGAGTATCGTGGGGAAGATCGAACGCTTGTAAAGCTGTTCGAGCTCGGTGTTGTCGGAGAGGGTCGTCCCTGCTTCTACACTACCCCTGCGGTCAATAACCTTACCCTCAAAGGCCATTGCTTCAGCAAGGGTAGTTTTACCGGATCCCGGCGCTCCGAGAAGAACGATGTTCTTGATCTCGTTGGTTTGATAGGTCTTCATAGTGGCGTATTATGTGGTTTTAGGTTTTTTCAAAAAACATTCCATAAAATAAAGGAATATTTTTCTAATACGCAATAGCCGGCACTATTTTTCCATCGAACGGAGCATCACATATTTGGTTACGGTGTTCCACAGGTGCAGACGGCGGACGAGGTCGTCGAGCCGCGCGGGGTCGGCGGCGGGTTCGAGAGAGCCGTCCACCCATTGGTAGCGCAATCCCGAGTCGGTCGTCACGGCGCCAGAATCGTCGACGGCGGCGAATTGGGTGTCGACCCCCATGGGGTTGGCTCCGCCGCAGAGCATATCCTCTCCCAACGCATAGTAGCGCGCACCGGGCAGGGCGAGGTTGAAGAGCGTGGGGAATATATCCTTATGGCTGCCCCGGCGCGCGGTGTCGGCGGTGCGGTCGGCCATATAGCGGTCGGGGACGTAGAGGATCAGCGGCACGCGGTATTTGTCGAGCATATCGCCCGGATCGCCCGAGAAAGTGCCCTTGAAGCTGTGGTCTCCCGTGGCGGCGATTATCACCTTGTCGGCCAGTGGGCTTTGGCGCACGGCGCGGATCAGCGAGCCCAGGCAGTCGTTGGCGTAGCGGAATGTCTTCAGGTTGCCCAGCGCCCTTTGGTGGTCGATCTGCATCCGGGGGGCGATCCGGGGCGTTATCGCCACGTCGGGATAGTCCAGTCCGGCGGGCAGGCTGAACGGTGAGTGGTTGGTGATGGTCATACCGTAGATGAACTGCGGCTGCGTGGCTCCGGAAAGCATCCTCTCTATTTCGAGGAACATATACTGGTCATAGGCGCCCCAGTCCTGCAGCTGCGCGTCGGGGAAGTCGCGCAACAGGGTCTCCTGTGTGCACAGGCTTTGGAATCCCTGCGCGGGCAGGTAACCGGACAGGTTGCGCCAGCCCTGCTTCGCCCCGCTCACGAAAACCGTCCGGTAACCCGCCACGAGGAAAGGGTCCAGGACAGAGCTTAATATATGTACGCCGGAATACGGGGTCTGCGAAACTGGCGGCAGCGTGGTGCCGGTGATAAGTCCCTCGAGGGTGTAGATGGTCCCCTCGCTGTGGGGCAGCATATCGGGGAAGGTGATGCAGTGGGGCAGCTGGTCGCCGAGTTCGCCGAGCAGGTCCGTCCCCTCGCCGTGCAGGTCCCAGCCCATAGTGCCCATGCTCTCCATTTGCAGGAACACCACGTGGGGGTACTCGAATCCCTGCGGGGCGGGCGGGACGCATCTTAGGAGCGCATCCAAGGGGTCTCCCTTTAGACTGTCCTGCGGCACGCCGAGGTATTCGGCCACCAATTCGCGGTCGGACGCGAAGCCTCCAGCGGAGAGCAATTCGTCGACGGAGGGCATATCCGAGGTGCGGCGGTAGTCCGTCCACGCCTCTTTGAGCGTCAGCGCCGGGTTGGCGCACACCATATTCACGAAGTTGTTGCCCGAGATATAGGCGTCCTGCGCCCTGAGCGGGAAAACCCCCAGCGAACCGCGCATCATGAGCGCCGTCAGGGGCAGGGCAAGCAACGCCGCGCGGCGCACCCACCTGTTCTGCGAGAGGCGCAAGAGGGCTTTGCCCCGCCAGATAAGGGCCACGCACCACAGCAGCAGCGCGGACAGCGCGGCCCACACGAGGGCGGCGCGCACCACCGGGAAATCGCTCCACATCGAACTCAGCACAGCCCCGGTGTCGTCATGCGCGATGCCGAAAGTGAGGATATTGAAATGGTTGCCGAAAAAACCGTAATAGAAGAAGTCGAAGAAGAGGAAAAGCGCATAGAACGGCAGCGCCACCGACGCCCATATCCTTGCCGCGCGGTCGAGTGAGCGGTGGGGCCACGCCGCGGCGAGTGCCGCAAGCAGCAACAGCGGGACGAAAAGATACCCACCCACGAGCAGGTCGAGCCGTGCCCCGCGCGAAAAAGCCGCCGGAAGATCGCCCCAATAACCCTCCATGTCGACCCCCTGCCCGTACCAGGCGAGGAAAACGCACCTGAAAAGCGCGGCTACCAGCAGGTAAAGCAACAGACAGGCAGCATAACGCAGCACGTGGCGCGTGTAAGTCGCAAAACGTCCCGTCACGGCCCCTACATCCTTTCGGGCACTTCGATGCCCAGCAGTTGCATGCCCGAGCGGATCACCCGGGCGACTTTGGAGGCAAGCTGCAGACGCATGGCGCGCACGGCCTGGTCGGGCTCCTTCAATATGGAGTGGTCGTGGTAGTAGCCGTTGAAAGTCTTGGCCAACTCATAAACGTACGCCCCGATGACCGCGGGCGAGAATTGTTCGCCGGCCTGTGCCACCACGGCGGGGAAGTCGACCAGCTGCTTGACCAGCGCCACCTCCTCGGGCAGGTATGACGCCGGGGCGGGCGCGTTAAGGTATTCGATGCCACCCTCGGCGGCCTTGCGCAGGATCGAGCGGATACGCGCGTGGGTGTATTGTATGAAGGGGCCCGTGTTGCCGTTGAAGTCGATGGACTCTTTCGGGTCGAAGAGCATCGTCTTGCGGGGGTCTACCTTTAATATAAAGTATTTCAGGGCGCCCATGCCCACCATACGGCTGATCTGATCGGCCTGGTCGGGGGTGCAGTCGTCCAGCTTGCCGGTCGAGGCGCTCATCTCGCGCGCCGTTTCGACCATGTCGGCGACCAGGTCGTCGGCGTCCACCACCGTGCCCTCGCGCGATTTCATCTTGCCCTCGGGCAACTCGACCATCCCGTAGGAGAGGTGGGTGATGTTGTCGGCCCACGCGTAGCCCAGTTTCGAGAGGATGAGTTTCAATACCTGGAAGTGGTAGTTCTGCTCGTTGCCCACCACATATATCATATCGTCCAACTTCTCCTCGGCGAAACGCTGCGTGGCCGTGCCCAGGTCCTGGGTCATGTACACCGATGTGCCGTCGCCGCGCAGCAACAGCTTTTCGTCCAGCCCGTCCGGGGTCAGATCGATCCACACCGAGCCGTCGTCGCGTTTTTTAAACACGCCCTTTTCCAGCCCCTCCCCGACCAGCGCCTTACCGAGCAGGTAGGTGTTGGATTCGTAATAGGTCTTGTCGAAATCCACTCCCAACGCCTTGTATGTCTGCTCGAAACCATCGTAGACCCAGCCGTTCATCTTCTGCCACAGGCCGTACACTTCGGGGTCGTGCGCCTCCCATTTGCGCAGCATATCCTGCGCGGCCAGCATCACCGGGGCGTTGCGCTTGGCATCGTCTTCGCTTTGCCCGGCGGCCATAAGCTCCTTTATCTCAGCCTTATAGTGTTTGTCGAATTCGACGTAATATTTGCCCACCAGGTGGTCGCCCTTCAGCCCTGAGCTTTCGGGGGTCTCGCCGCCAGAGTAGAGCTGCCAGGCAAGCATCGATTTACATATATGTATACCGCGGTCGTTGACCAGGTTGGCCTTTATCACGCGGTGGCCGTTGGCCTTGAGTATCTCGGCGACCGAATAGCCCAACAGGTTGTTGCGGATGTGCCCCAGGTGCAGGGGTTTGTTGGTGTTGGGCGACGAATATTCGACCATCACGGTGCGACCGGTGGCGGGGAGGCGTCCGTAATCGGCAGAAATATCCGAAAAACGCGCGGCCCAGAAAGAATCGGCAAGCGATATATTCAAAAAGCCTTTGATGACGTTATACCCGCTCACCTCAGTAACGTTGGCTGCCAGCCACACCCCTATCGCCTCGGCAGTTGCGTCCGGCGAGAGGCGCGAAGTTTTTAACAATGGGAAGGTTACCAGGGTATAGTCCCCCACAAATTCCTTGCGGGTTTTCTGTATCTGTACCAGGGCGGGGTCTACCGCGCCGTACAGGGCGGTGACGGCCTGGGTGGCTTTTTCGGTTAGGAATTTCTCGATGTTCATCTATTTCTTGTTTTTGTTGACCGGTTCGTTGGCGGCGTCACGGCCTTCGGCGGCCAGCGCGGCGTAATATGCGATGCGTTCGCGGCACTCCTTTTCGGTGATCTCGCGCAGTTGCTCGACCTTGGGGATCAGCGCGTCGAGGTCCTCGCGGGTGACCCTGAAGTCTTTGTTGTATCTGGCCTGGACGTAGGCGTCTGTCAGAAGGTCAAAAAGACGCTCTTCTTCGGGGGTGTTATATGGAAAAATCTTTCTCGCCTGTGCCTTAACGCTATTGACTTTCTCGATCAGCATCTTGAGGTTATGCAATTTTTCGCAGTACAG
Organism: Rikenellaceae bacterium; assembly: GCA_031550615.1. Classification (GTDB taxonomy): domain Bacteria; phylum Bacteroidota; class Bacteroidia; order Bacteroidales; family Rikenellaceae; genus JAVBOW01. The sequence goes on from JAVBOL010000024.1 coordinate 52,468, forward strand.
GGTATTTACGAGAATGGTGGTTGCAAACAAATTTTCTGTCGCCTGATGCAGCATAAAAGAGGCCATCACAAATTCCTTTTTATTATAAAGGTCTTTGCATTGATCTAAAAACAACCCGCCATTATGAGATTTCTCATCAAAATACTCCTGGGCGATCTCTGCTATTTGCACGTAATCGAGTTTGCGCCGGCGGGCGAGTTTAAGTTCTTTCGAATCGTAAAGAATTATACCCTCGCGCTTTATATCAGTATAAAAAGGTCTCGCCTTGGCAATGCCACTATTAAACTCGCTGATGGTCATATAAACTAACTCGGGGTGTGTATAGAAATCTTCGCTCTTACCCCTTATTTTATAAAACCCATCAACGATTCGTTCAAAATGTGTCCATCCGCCTTTTACCCTCTGGCGAGTGATCAGCAGCAAATCGTAGTCGGACTTAAAAACAGTCGTCACCCCATATTCCTCACGCACATCCAATGTCACATAGTTGCCCCGTGCATAGCTGCCGAATAATATGACCATCTCAAGCCCTGGGATCTCCGCGCGCGCCAATTCCGCAAGCAGCGCAAGATCGTGCCGCCTACCGGAGGGCAAATGTGTGAGCGAACGTTTCATCTGGAAGATTTGCGCATTTCCCGCAAAGATAATTAATTTTGCAGCAAAATGAAGATACGCGACTTAGACCTCGGCGAAAAACCGCTGCTGCTGGCGCCCATGGAGGACGTCACCGACCCCTCGTTCCGCTGGATATGCAAGCAGTTCGGGGCCGATATGGTCTACACCGAGTTCATCTCCTCCGACGGGCTGATACGCGACGCGGCCAAATCGCTGGCCAAACTCGACATAGACGAGGGTGAGCGTCCCGTGGGCATCCAGATCTACGGCCACCTGATAGAGCCTATGGTCGAGGCCGCCGTGCGTGCCGAGGCCGCGCGCCCAGAGGTGATCGACATAAATTTCGGTTGCCCGATGAAAAAGATCGCCGGGCGCGGCGCAGGCAGCGGAATGATGCGCGACGTGCCCCTGATGGTCGAAATGACGCGGCGCATCGTCGAAGCCGTGAAACTGCCCGTGACCGTGAAAACGCGCCTGGGGTGGGACGACGAGAGTAAGAATATAGAAGAGATAGCCCTGCGCCTACAGGACGTGGGCATCGCCGCGCTCACGATACACGGGCGCACGCGGGCGCAGATGTACAAGGGCGAGGCGGACTGGACGCTCATCGGGCGGGTGAAGAACAACCCCGCCATACATATACCTATTATAGGCAACGGCGACGTCACCTCGCCCGAGCGCGCGGCACGTGCGTTCAACGAATACGGCGTGGACGGGGTGATGATCGGGCGTGCCACATATGGCCGTCCCTGGATATTCCGCTCGATACGGCATTTCCTGACCACCGGGGAGGCGCTGCCCGAGCCTTCGGTCCTGGAAAGGGTCGACATAGCCCGCCGCCATTTGCTGCGCTCGGTGGAGGTCAAGGGCGACTACGTGGGTGTGATCGAGATGCGCCGCCACCTGTCGGGCTATTTCAAGGGACTGCCCGATTTCAAGGCCACACGCCTCAAACTGGTCACCGAGCGCGATCCCGCCGCACTGCTCACCACCCTGGACCATATCGCCGAAACGTGGGGCGGGTTCGATATGGGCGATATAGTGCCCCCGGCGCTGGGCGACCGATAATTTCCGCGAAATATTGCCATTTCGAAAAAAAACGTTACATTTGCAAGCCGTTTTGCCCCGTCAGGGCAGATGATAAGGTTAAATGGTGGCTGTAGCTCAGCTGGTTAGAGCGTCGGATTGTGGTTCCGAAGGTCGTGGGTTCGAAACCCATCAGCCACCCTCGAAGAGCGGATCGTTCCGCTCTTTTTTGTTTTTTGATATGAGTAATTTGGATGAATTCAGGGCACTGGGACTCTCGGAGCAAATGCTTTCCGCGATCGCAGCCAAAGGTTTCGAAACCCCCTCGCCCATACAGCGGCTTACCATTCCGGTGCTGCTCAAACCCGGCAACGACATAATAGCCCAGGCACAGACCGGCACCGGCAAAACCGCCGCGTTCGGCCTTCCGGTGCTGGAGATGCTCGCCCCCTCGAAAGCCGGGGCACAGGCTTTGGTGCTTGCCCCGACGCGCGAATTGGCGCTGCAGGTGAGCGAGGAGTTGCTCTCCTTCAACCACCGCCGCCTGTCGATAGCCTCGATCTATGGCGGTGCGGCGATGAGCGAACAGCTGCGCCGTCTGCAAAAGGGCATCGACGTGGTGGTCGGCACCCCGGGACGTATCCTCGACCACATCCGCCGCGGCACCCTCTCGCTCTCGAACCTCAAATACCTTATATTGGACGAGGCCGACGAGATGCTCAACATGGGTTTTATAGAAGACGTCGAGGAGATAATGGCCGCTGCGGATGAGCGCCGCCGCGTGCTGCTCTTTTCGGCCACCATGCCCAAGCGAATCGCCGACCTGGCGGGCAAATACATGCGCGAGGTCGAGCACCTGAAAGTCGAGGCGCAACTGACCGTCGACCTTACGGACCAGATATATTTCGAGGTGCGCGAGGGCGACAAGTTCGACGCCCTGACCCGCATCATCGACGTGGAGGCCGAGTTTTACGGCATCGTATTCTCGCGCACCAAGATCGGCGTGGACGAGATGGTCAACCGCCTTCTGGAGCGTGGTTACGCGGCCGAGGGGCTGCACGGCGACGTGTCCCAGGCGCAAAGGGAGAAGATACTAAAAAAATTCCGCAAGAAACAGGCCAACATACTGGTAGCCACCGATGTAGCCGCACGCGGCATCGATATCGACAACCTGACGCACGTGATAAACTACTCGCTGCCGCAGGATTCGGAGAGCTACGTGCACCGCATAGGCCGCACGGGACGCGCCGGACGCCAGGGCACGGCGATCACCTTTATCTCGCCCTCTGAGATGCGCGGTTTCGGCTGGCTCAAGCGCGACATCAAGGCCGACATCACCAAGGCCACCCTGCCCACCCCGCAGGACGTGATCGCCACCAAGCGCGCCCGCATCAAGGACGACCTTAACGAGATCATCGAAAACGCCAACTACGAGGAGTACATGGAAATGGCCAACGAGTTGCTGGCCGGCCATCCCGCCCCCGTGGCGATGAGCGCGCTGCTGCGCCTGGCGTTCCGCAACGAGCTGTCCGAGAGCAACTTCCCTGAAATACGTACTTTCTCTGTCGACCGCCGCGGTAAAGCCCGCCTGTTCATTTCGATAGGCCGCCTCGACGGTTACGACGCACGCAAGATGGTCGAGCTGCTAAAGCGCGAGTGCAAACTGAGCGACAGCAAGATAGACGACGTTAAGGTGATGGACGCCTACTCTTTCGTAACCGTACCCTACGAGGAGGCCGAGCACGCCGTGCGCCAGCTCAACGCCCTGCGCAAGGGCGGCGACCGTCCCCTGGCCGAGATAGCCCAGGAGAAGGGCGCAGCGGGTGGCAACGGCGATTTCGAAGGCAAACCGCGCTTCAAATCGAAGGTGCGCGAAAATGGCGGCGATAAATTCGAAAAGCGCGACAAGTTCGAAAAGCACGACAAGCCCGCACGCAAACCAAAGGCCGCTCCGGCTGAAGACCAGGGAGTGGACATGGGCGATTTCGAACAATTCGTGCGTCCCGCAAAGGCGGCCAAAACGGAGAAACCAGCCAAGGCCGAGCGCAAGGGTGAGCACAAAGGCGCCGCAAGCGACGGCTACGCCAAACCCAAGGCTAAGGCCGAACCGAAAGCCAAAACCGAATCTAAAGCCAAGGCCGAAAAGACCGCCAAAGTCGAAAAGCCCGCGGCCAAACCCGCCGCAACGGACGAGAATCCCAAATTCTCAGCCGGCGGCTTCGACTGGGCCGCATTCGAGGCCGCGCTGCCCGGCAACTGGGAAGATCGTCCCGGCAAGGGTAAAACCAAAAAAGCCGCTGCCAAACCCGTGACGAAAGCCGGTGCGAAAGCGGGCAAAAATATGACAATAAAAGTGCGTTCCAAACGTTAAAGGTGACAATTTGTCACCGTCCAGGGTCTGTTTGACACAAAAATCGCTTTGGCATACATTGTGTAAAATAAGGCTACGGAAACCAAAAAAAACCACTTAAAAAATATAGATTATGCAGATCAAACCCCTCTCTGACAGAGTTCTCATCGAGCCCAAGGCGGCTGAGGAGAAGACCGCCGGCGGACTTTACATTCCTGACTCGGCAAAAGAAAAACCCCTGGAAGGCGTCGTCGTGGCCGCAGGTCCCGGCACCTCGGAAGTGACCATGGAGGTCAAAGCCGGCGACAAGGTGCTCTACGGCAAATATGCCGGCACCGAAGTCAACGTCGAAGGCAAGGACTACATCATAATGCGCCAGAGTGATATTCTCGCGATCATCTAAACAATCAAAACCATGGCAAAAGAGATAAAATACAGCACAGAAGCGCGTGAGCTGCTTCGCGAAGGCGTGGACGCACTGGCCAACGCCGTGAAAGTAACCCTCGGCCCTAAAGGGCGCAACGTGATAATCGACAAAAAATTCGGAGCTCCCCAGATCACCAAGGACGGCGTTAGCGTGGCCAAAGAGATCGAGCTGACCGACGGATTCGCAAACATGGGCGCGCAGATGGTCAAAGAGGTAGCCTCGAAGACCGCCGACGACGCGGGCGACGGCACCACCACCGCCACCGTACTTGCACAGGCCATCATCGGCGTGGGCATGAAGAACGTCACCGCTGGCGCTAACCCGATGGACCTCAAACGCGGTATCGACAAAGCCGTCGCCGCCGTGGTGGCCGACCTGAAAAAGCAGAGCCAGACCGTCGGCAAAGACATCAAAAAGATCGAGCAGGTAGCCACCATCTCGGCCAACAACGACTCGACCATCGGCGGCCTGATCGCCGAAGCGATGGGCAAAGTGAGCGAAGAGGGCGTGATAACCGTAGAGGAGGCCAAAGGCACCGAAACCACCGTAGAGGTGGTCGAAGGCATGCAGTTCGACCGCGGTTACGTTTCGGCCTACTTCATGACCGACTCCGAGAAGATGGAGGCCGTGCTCGAAAAGCCCTACATCCTGATCACCGACAAGAAGATCTCCACGATGAAGGAGCTGATGGGCGTACTCGAACCCGTCGCACAGAATGGCCGCTCGATGGTCATCATCGCCGAAGACGTAGACGGCGAAGCCCTCACCGCACTGGTGCTCAACAAACTGCGCGGCACCCTCAAGGTGGCTGCCGTCAAAGCCCCCGGCTTCGGCGACCGCCGCAAGGAGATGCTCGAAGACCTGGCTGTCCTCACGGGCGGCACGGTTATCAGCGAGGAGCGCGGCCTGAAACTGGAAAACGCCAAACTCGAAATGCTCGGCACGGCGGATAAAGTGGTCATCACCAAGGAGAACACCACCGTGGTAAACGGCGCGGGCAGCAAAGAGGCCATTGAGGCACGTGTGGCCCAGATCCGCAAAGGCATCGAGATATCTACCTCGGACTACGACAAGGAAAAACTCGCCGAGCGCCTGGCCAAGCTGGCCGGCGGGGTGGCCGTGCTCTACGTGGGCGCAGCGACCGAGGTCGAGATGAAAGAGAAGAAAGACCGTGTGGACGACGCCCTGGCAGCAACCCGCGCAGCCGTGGAGGAAGGTATCAT
>JAVBOL010000020.1:0-34565 GCA_031550615.1 Rikenellaceae bacterium
GGTCCACGATGTCGACCATCGCCGCGTAGATCTCCATTTTGTCAGCCCATTCGCGGCGTTCAGCGGGGGTCAGGGCGTCCCAGTCCCACCGCGAAGCACGCTCGTCGGGAGCGGAGAGGGCGGCATCCGCAGAGAGCACCCCCATGCGCTTCATCCGCTCGAAGCGTTCGCGGCGGATCTCGGCCCAACCCCTGTCGTAGAGGCCGTCATAGCGGTCGATGTCCGCGCGCGGGGCCTGTAACGGCCAATGGGGCGCGTTGTAGGCCACGTACATCATCAGCGGTTTATCGCCATTGCCGTCGATGAATTCCACCGCCCGGCGGGTGATCTCGTGGGTCATATAGAAGCCTTCCGGGGCGCTCCACGGCTCCGCGTCGAGGTACATGCCCTGCGGCCGGTAGTAATCCGTAGCCCCGCCGAGCATCGAGAATGCGCGCCCGAAACCGCGGTCGCACGGCTTTTGGCCCTCGCCGCTGCCCAGGTGCCACTTACCGCTGTGGCAGGTGGCGTAACCGGCCTCTCGGAAGGTCTCGGCCAGCGTCGCGCAGTCGTCGCGCAGGTAGTTCTGGTACTCCTTGACCGTGCTTTCGAGCCCCATGTTGCCGATCCCGGCGTTGGTCTGGTAGAGCCCCGTGAGCAGCGAGGCGCGGGTGGGCGCGCTCATCGGGTTGCTGTAAAAACCCGTGAAACGCATCCCCTGCGCGGCCAGGCGGTCGATGTTGGGGGTGCGTATCTCGCCACCGTAGCAACCCAGGTCCGAATAGCCCATGTCATCGACCACGATCAGCAGCACATTGGGCCGGTCGGCGCCGGCAGCCGCCAGCGCCGGCAGCATTCCGATAAGGGGAAACAGGGGGGCAACTCTCATCCTTTCAGGTTTTACGCGATGTTGCCGTAAAGTTAGCCTTTTTTCGACACGCGCATCCGCTTACGCCATCGGGGTCACGGAAATGAAACAAAAGGCGGATATATATGTAACCGCAGTCGCCGATGCCCTCCGGCGGGGTCACTTAACGAAATACCCCACCGGATGGTTGAGCACGAGTTTGGTCTTTTCGTCCAGGCCGAGGGCCTTCTGCAGCGTTTCGCGCTCCATCGTGGCGCGGGGCACGGTGGCAAGGCCGGCCCCGGCGCACAGCAGCGATATGTTCTGGGACACGATCCCGGCGTCCACCTCCGTCGGGGGGAAGTCTGCGGGACCTCCGATGACGATCACCGCCGGGGCATCGCCGGGTTGAGGCCGCACGTCGGTTTCGCTTAAGGGGATCAGGGCGTGGGTTTTGTGGTCGTAGGCGTAGTTCCCTTTGGCCGTGCAGACCCACAGGGATATCTCCTGCCTGTTGCGCGAGGTGGGGTTCGTGCGCATTCCCGTTTCGGGACGGTTTATTCCCGCGGCAGCCCACAGCACATCCGAGAGATCCTGCATGGAGAGCTCCCTCGGGGAGAATTCACGCGTCGAGCGGCGCTGCTCGAAGGCTTTCATGACATCGCACCCGCGCTCTTTGGAAGGGGCGGGCAACTTGACCGGGTCTGCCGCTTTCACGGCTGCGCCCAGGCCTAAAACGGCGGCCAGGGCGAGAATGGCTGTTTTCTTCATTTTTATATGATTTCGCACGTGCCGCCAAGATAGTAAAATTATCGCAGCCCGAGGCGTGTTTCTAAAAAATGTGTACCTTTGTCGTTCGCCCATACCGAAACTTGCGGGTGGGCACGGACGAAATATCTAAAAAATATGAAAAATATAATTTCGGTTATCGCTATGGGAGTTATTGCGGCGAGCCTCACGGGCTGCAAGCCAAACGCCAACGGGGAGGGAGAATTCCAATGGATCGTCGACCGCTTCGACGACGTGCGCGTGCTGCGCTACAAAGTACCGGGCTTCGAGTCCATGACCCTTGAGGACAAGATGCTTATCTATTACCTCAACGAGGCGGCGCTGGCCGGGCGCGACATTATCTTCGACCAGAATTTCCGCTATAACCTGCCCATCCGCCGCACACTGGAGGCGATCTACGAAAATTACAAGGGCGACCGCAACGACCCCCAATGGGCCGAATTCGAGAAGTACCTCAAAAAGGTGTGGTTCGCCAACGGCATCCACCACCACTACTCGGAGGATAAATTCCATCCCGGTTTCACAGTCGAATATTTCGACAAGCTGGTCGCAGCCGTTCCGGCAGAGTCTTTTCCGGAAGGTTTCGGTTCGCTCAAAGGGCTGCTCGACGTGGTAAAGCCCGCCATCTTCGACCCCAAACTCTACGCACGCAAGATAGACCAGAGCGAGGGCGTCGACATGCTGAAGGCCTCGTCGATGAACTACTACCGCGGCGTGACACAGGCCGAGGCCGAGGATTTCTACGCCCGTATGGCCGACCCCAACGACCGCACGCCTGTCTCATACGGCCTTAACAGCCGCCTGGTGAAGAAGGACGGACGCATCTTCGAGCAGGTGTGGAAAGTGGGCGGCATGTACTCGCCCGCCATCGAGAAGATCGTCTTCTGGCTCGAAAAGGCGATCCCGCACGCCACGCCCATGCAGCAGCAGACCCTCAAGAGCCTGGTGGCATATTACCGCACGGGCGAACTGCGCGAATTCGACCGTTTTAACGTACTGTGGCTCAAGGACACCGTTTCGCACGTAGACTTTGTGAACGGCTTCACCGAAACATACGGCGATCCGCTGGGCTACAAAGCCTCATGGGAGGGCATCGTAAACTATAAAGACCCCGAGGCGACCAAGCGCACCGAGGCGATAAGCCAGGAGGCGCAATGGTTCGAGGACAACTGCCCCATCGACAGCATCTATAAAAAAGAGACCGTCAAGGGCGTTTCGGCCAAGGTCATCAACGTGACCATCCTGGGCGGCGACTGCTATCCCGCCACGCCGATAGGCATCAACCTGCCCAACGCCGACTGGATACGCCGCGACCACGGCAGCAAATCGGTGACCATACAGAACATAACCGACGCCTACGACGAGGTGTCGCGCGGCAGCGGCATGCTCGAAGAGTTCATGTTGCGCAGCGAGGACCGCGAACGCATCAAGCGGCACGGCGCGCTGGCCGGGGCGCTGCACACCGACCTGCACGAGTGCCTGGGCCACGGCTCGGGCAAACTCGCCCCGGGAGTGAAGGGCGACGAGATGAAGAACTACGGCTCGACCATCGAGGAGGCGCGCGCGGACCTTTTCGCGCTCTACTACATCGCCGACCACAAACTCATGCAGATGGGCATCGTCTCCTCGCCCGACGTATGGAAGGCCGAGTACGCCCAATACATAATGAACGGTCTGCAGACCCAGCTGGTGCGCATCCGCCCCGGCAAGGACGTCGAGGAGTCGCACATGCGCAACCGCAAGCTGATCGCCGAGTGGTGCTATGAAAACGGCAAAGACCGGAACGTGATCGAGATAGTGAATAAAAACGGCAAGGAATACGTCGTGGTAAACGACTTCGACGCCCTGCGCGAGTTGTTCGGACAGCTGCTGCAGCAGGTGCAGCGCATCAAATCCACGGGCGACTACCCCGCCGGACGCGCGCTGGTAGAAACCTACGCCGTGAAGGTCGACCGCACGATGCACAAACACGTGCTCGAACGCTACGCCACCCTGGGCATAGAGCCTTACGCCGGCTTCATCAACCCCGAGTACAAACCCGTTATGGAGAACGGCCAGATCGTGGATATCATCATCGACTACCCGTCGGACTACTCGGCGCAGATGATGCACTACTCCAAGAACTATTCATTCCTGCCCTCGGTAAACTAAAGTGGAACAGGCGGCGTCTATCTGGCAATGGATGCTGGACAGCTACACGCTGCCCGGCGTGTCGCTGATGGCCGTGGCCCTGGGGCTGCTGGCCGTGCAGCTGTGGTACTGGCTGGCCGCCTACGGGCGCATCCCGGGCTGGCACGCCTCGCCGCGCTGCGACAAGGACGCGCACCCCGCGGTGTCAGTGGTGGTGGTCATCCACAGCGAATATTACGTCGAACACACCCTGCCCCTGCTGCTGGCGCAACAGTATGACCCCTACGAAGTGGTCGTGGTGGACATGAGCGGCAGCGAGGATGTCGCCTCGGCCCTCGCGGCGCTGGGGCACAGGCACGCCAACCTGCACATCACGCGCATGGTACAGCAACCGCGCCGCACCCACATATCGCCCAAAATGGCCCTCAACGTGGGCATCAAGGCGGCGCGCTACCCCAACGTGCTGCTCACCACCGCCGACGCGCGTCCCGTGTCGGCCAAATGGGTTTCGCTCATGGCACGCGGTTTTTCGTGCGGGGACGTCGTGCTGGGCTACTGCGGCATCGAGCGGACGCGAGGGTTGGGCAACGCGCTGCTGCGCGCCGGACGGTTCCACGAGGGGCTCAACTTCCTCTCTGCGGCCATACGCAACCGCCCTTTCCGCGGCATCGCGCAGAATGTGGGTTACACCGCACGGCTATACTTCAGCGCACGCGGCTTCGACCACCTCAACATAGACGGGGGCGACGACGACCTGTTCCTGCAACGCATCATGAGCCCCGAAGAGACCTGCGTGGTGATGAATCCCCACGCCACCATGCGCCAGAAGGTGTGGGGCGGCAACGGCGACTGGTTCCGCCGCCGTGTGCGTGAACGCCGCACGCGGGGACTCTACCCGGCCTGGGCGCGCAGCTACATAGAATGGGAATTGGGCAGCCGCGTGCTGCTGATGGCCGCATGCGCGACCCTTATGGCGTGCATGCCGCTCGAAGTGGCCCTCGCGGCAGCCGGGGCGCTGGCGCTGCGCCTGACAGTGGTCGAGGTGCAGGTGGTGCGCACCGGACGCCGCCTCGGGGAGCGCGCCCTGGCGTGGCCCTATATCATATACGACATCTTTTCGCCCCTCTACCTGGCCGCAGTTTGGATCGCCGGCCTGTTCGCACGCCGCAGATGGAGATAGAGAAATATATCGTAGCGACAGACCAGCAACTCGCACAGTTGGGCGCAGAGGGCGACGCCACGGCGCTCGAGATACTCTTTAACCGCTACCGCGACTCGGTGCGGCAGCTCTACATACTGCGCACGGGAGGCCGCCACGAAGACACGGACGATCTGCTGCAGGAGACATTCATAAAGGTGTGGTTGCACCTGGACAGCTACGATCCGCGCTACACCTTCGGCCAGTGGATCTACACCATAGCCCGCAACACTTTCGTCGACTATGTGCGCAAGCGCCGCGGCGAACTCTCCATAGACACCATAACCTCGGGCGCATCGCCCATGATGCCGCCCGCCGAGAGCCCCACCCCAGAAGAGAGTTTCATCAATTCACAGCAGCAGACGCAGTTGGAGCACCACCTGGGACGTATGACCCCGCGCTACCGCCGGCTGATAGAGCTGCGCTTTTTGCGAGAATACTCCTACGAGGAGATAAGCGCCGAGCTGTCCCTGCCGATGGGCACGGTCAAGACCCAGATACACCGCGCACGCGAACAGCTGTGCCGTTTCATCGCCGAGCAGTCGGATATACTTTCATAGCGTGGATACCATTTTAAGATATTTCCCTGAGCTGACGGCACGGCAGACCGAAAGGTTCGCGGCGCTGGGACCGCTGTACGCCGAATGGAACGCGCAGATCAACGTCATCTCGCGCAAGGACATGGACAATTTCTACACGCGCCACGTACTGCACAGCCTGGCCGTCGCCCGAGCGTGCTCTTTCGCCGACGGGGCGAGGGTGCTCGACGTGGGGTGCGGCGGCGGTTTCCCGGGCATTCCGCTGGCCATCCTTTTCCCGCAGGTGCAATTCACCCTCTGCGACTCGATAGGCAAAAAGATAAAAGTGGTGCAAGGGGTTGCCTCGGCGCTCGGGCTCGAAAATGTCGAAGCGGTCAACGCGCGCGCCGAAAGCCTACCGGGCGGCTTCGACTACGTGGTAAGCCGCGCCGTGGCGCCCACGGCGGAGTTGGCGGCGTGGACGTGGAACAAAATAAAGTGCGGGCACAGGGGCACGCTGCCCGCCGGCATGCTGCTATTGAAGGGCGGCGATCTGATCGAAGAACTCGCCGCGGCGGGGCTCCCTTCCGCGATCTACCCTATCCGCGAGTGGTTCGACGACGAATTTTTCGACACAAAGAGCGTGGTTTACCTCAAAAAGTAAGATTATTTTTTGCAAATCGCGAAAATTATATACCTTTGCACTCCGCTAAGAACTAAAAGGCAAACAATATAAAAATATATAGCCATGAGCAAAAGGACTTTCCAGCCCTCGCAGCGCAAGCGTCGCAACAAACACGGTTTCCGTGAAAGGATGTCTACGGCCAACGGTCGCAAGGTGCTTGCCGCACGTCGCGCCAAAGGCCGCAAGAAACTGACCGTTTCGGACGAGGCACTCGCGAAATAATACGAGCGCGGGGTTAGGGGGCGCACGCCCACCGGACTAAAAAATCCAAGGCTGCCCGGTGCAGCCTTTTTCTATTGCATATATGGCAGATTACAGCGAAATATTGGAAAGGGTGGCACGGGGCGTACGAATCACCCCCGCCGAGGCGCTCACCCTGTATGACCATGCGCCCCTGGCCGAATTGGGGCGCGCGGCGAACGCCGTGCGTGAGCGCTACAATGGCCGCACGGTGTGGTATAACCGCAACATACACATCGAGCCGACAAATATCTGCGTCTTCGCGTGCCGATTCTGCTCCTACCGCAAACCCGAGGGCGATCCCGCGGCGTGGTATATGGATATGGAGCAGATCGAGGCCGCAGCGGGATCGCACCGCGGCGAGGGTCTGACCGAAGTGCACATCGTGGGCGGGGTGCACCCCTCGCACACGCTCGAAACGTACGCCGAAATGGTGCGCCGCGTAAAACGTGCGCTCCCCGAAGTGACCGTCAAGGCATTCACCGCCATAGAGTTGGGGTATATGATCCGCAACGCCGGCCTCAGTTACCGCGAGGGGCTGCGCATCCTCAAAGGCGCCGGCATGGAGGCTATACCCGGCGGGGGCGCCGAGATATTCGACGAGCGGGTCCGCGCACAGATCTGCCCCGAAAAAGGCAGCTCCGCGGAGTGGCTCGAAATACACCGCGCCGCACATGCCGAAGGCATATCGACCAACGCCACGATGCTCTACGGCCATATCGAAACCCCCGCGCACCGCATCGACCACCTGTGCCGCCTTCGCGCGCTGCAGGACGAAACGAGCGGATTCAACGCCTTCGTCCCCCTGAAATACCGCGCGGCGGGCAACCCGATGGCCGCCACGGGCGAGGTGGGCGTGACGGAGGATCTGCGCACCCTCGCGCTTTCGCGCATAGTGCTCGACAATTTCCCCCATATCGAGGCCTACTGGCCCATGTGGGGACGCACCACGACCGAGCTGGCGCTGGCCTTCGGGGCGGACGACGTGGACGGCACGATAGGCGACACCACAAAGATCTACTCGATGGCCGGGGCCGAGGAGCAGCGCCCCTCAATGAGCGTGGACGAAGTGCGCCGCATGGCCGCCTCGGCGGGTTTGACCCCCGTCGAGCGCGACACGTTTTACAATCCGGTAAAAAAACCATAACTTAGCGCTGTTAAACCCACCCTACCGATGGCCGGAAAGAATACCCCCAGGAAGATCGCCTCACGCATTAACGAAGACCCGCTGCTGCGCAACGTAGTGTTGGCGGTGTGCGCCGTTATCGTTTTCGTGTTCATCTGCTCGATGTTGCTCAACATCGCCACACGCCATGGCCGCCACCGCACGGTGCCCGATTTCACGGGCATGGAGCTGCGCGAGGCCAAACGCGAGGCACGCCGCGCATCGCTGCGCCTCGAAGTGGCTGACTCCATATACCAGCCCGCGGTCCCCGGCGGCACGGTGCTCGACCAGAACCCGGCGCCTGGCGCGTCGGTCAAACCGGGCCGGCGCATTTTCCTGACTACCAACTTCTACGCGCAACCCACCGTGGCGATCCCCTACGTGACAGGATTCTCGCTGCGCCAGGCCAAGAATAACCTCGAAGTAGCGGGACTGGAGATCGAAAAACTGGTCTACCGCCCCGACCTGGCGGGCAACTGCGTGCTGGAGGAGCTATATAAAGGCCGCACCGTGACCCAGGGCGGCAAACAACAGGCCGAGGTGGGCTCGGGCGTGACGCTCATCGTCGGCCTGGCCGACGGCTCGGCGGTCAAGGTGCCCAAACTGGTCGGTTTTCCGCTCAAAGTGGCTAAGAGTCGCCTGTGGGAAATGGGCCTTAACGTAGGCCGCATCGAGCAGGGCGAGGGCATCAACATCGTCAACATAGCCGAGGCCCGCGTGTGGAGCCAGTCGCCCGAGCAGGGCGAGAGCGTCGCCCCGGGACGCGAAGTGAGCTTCCGCCTCACCCTGGACGAGGAGAAAGTGGCGTCGGGAAGCCAGAGCTCCGACCACTCGGCACGCCGCATAATAGCCACCCAGCAGGTAGAGCAGGATGAGCAAAACGCCCAGGGAGCGCAATAACCCCCCTCAGGAAGAACCCGAAAGGCAGCCTGTCCAGGCTGCCGGCGGCGACGTGCCCGAAGACGACGCCCAGGACGAACTCTACGAACATTTCGCCCTTACGGTCGACAAAGGGCAAAGCCTGTTGCGCATAGACAAATTCCTCTACAACCGCATGGAGGGCACCTCGCGCAGCCGTATCCAGGCCGCGGCGGACGCCGGGAATATATTGGTAAACGGAGCGGCGGTCAAGCCAAGCTACCGGGTCAAGCCGCTCGACGCCGTATCCATCGTGATGCCCTATCCGCGCCGCGAGATCGAGATACTGCCCGAGGATATCCCCCTTACGATCCCCTACGAGGACGCCGACTTGCTGATCGTCGACAAGCCCGCCGGGATGGTGGTCCACCCCGGGCACGGCAACTACGACGGTACGCTGGTCAACGCCCTGGCGTGGCACCTGCGCGACGAGCCGCTCTTCTCTTCGGGCGACATGCGCGCAGGGCTGGTGCACCGCATCGACAAAGACACCTCGGGGCTGCTCGTGGTGGCCAAGAGTGAGCGCGCCCACGCACGCCTCGCCAAACAGTTCTTCGACCACACCATAACCCGCCGCTACGTGGCGCTCGTCTGGGGCGATTTCGCCGAGGAGGAGGGCACCGTAACGGGCCACATAGGCCGCAGCGTGCGCGACCGTCTCTGCATGGACGTCTTCCCGGACGGCGAACAGGGCAAGCACGCCGTGACCCATTGGCGGGTGATCGAGCGCTTCGGCTACGTAACGCTCATCGAATGCCGCCTCGAAACTGGACGCACACACCAGATCCGCGTCCACATGCAGCATATCGGGCACCCGCTGTTCAACGACGCACGTTACGGCGGCGACCGCATACTCAAAGGCACGACGTTCGCCAAATACAGGCAGTTTATCGAAAACTGCTTTACGATCCTGCCGCGCCAGGCGCTCCACGCCCGCAAACTGGGCTTCACGCACCCCTCCACGGGGCAGCATATAGAGTTCTCTTCGCCCCTGCCGGACGACATAGGGCAGGTCATAGAGCGCTGGCGCACATACCGCGCAAGCGAGTAATAAAATGGGGAACCGTTGCCGGTTCCCCATTTTATTTAACCCGTCAGTAACTCTTTTTCATGGTGTGGATCCTTCATTGCATTTACTTAATGTGACACCTGGGCGATACGCAATAATTTAATATTCAGTAATGTATATTATTAAATTATTAAAAGCGACTTCATTTCAGGCCGTTTCAGGCGATGCGCCGTTAAAAACAGACATATATCTGCGAGGTAAACCATATATTTGTAATAACCTAAAACTCACCACATGAAGAAAGCTGTTGTCGCCGTATTGTCGGCGGCTTTATGCTTCGCACTGTTCTACGGTATACTTTCGGGCGCGCCTCAGAAAAACGAGGGCGCCGACCCGTTGCTGGAGGTTCTCGACCGGACCGTCGCGGACAAGGACACATACGCCCAGCTGCGCCAGAACAGGATAGACTCCCTGAAGCGCGAGTTGGTGCGCGAGACCGACCCCGAGCAGCAACTCAAGACCGTACAGGGGATCATAAACCTCTATTTCGATTTCCAGAACGACCAGGCCATGGAATATGCGGTGATGATGCGCGATATGGCCCGAAAGTATTACGGCACGGACCCGGACTACCTGATGCGCGCCGAGGTCAACCTGGCGCGTCTGCTGCGTTACACCGGCCAACTCAAGGAGTCGACCGAGATGCTCGACCGGATCGCCCGTCACCGGCTCTCGCCCGCCGTCCACTACCTCTACGTCTCGGAGCGGGTGATAAACTACACATTCCTGCGCGACAACAGCCCCACGCCCGAATATAAGGAGTATTACGACATGATGGCCGAGGTCTACCGCGACTCTGTTTTCATGAACACCGCCGCCAAGGCCGGGCTGACCGTGCGCGTGGAGCGCTTCCTGAAGCAAAACGACCCCCGGTCGGCGCTGGACATGTTGCACGATGAGTACGACACGCTCGACCCCCTGTCGAGGCGCGCCGGCACGCTGGCCTACAACATAGCCCTTTGCCACGAGGCGATGGGCGATAAGGAGAATTTCAGGGACTACCTGATACGCTCGGCGATAGCTGACCTGCGCAGCGGGGTGCGCGGCTACAAGTCGCTGCAGCGCCTGGCCGGGGTGATGTACCACTCCGACGACATCGACCGTGCGTACAGCTATATGCGGTGCTCGATGGAAGACGCCATACGCAGCAGCGCACGCATCAGAGCACAGGAAGCCTCAGAGATGTTCGTGATTATCGACCGCTCATACCAGCAGAAAGTCGCCCAGCAGAAGAAATCGGCATTCACATACCTTACCACCATTGCCGTCGTGGGCGTGCTGCTGCTGCTTTCGCTCTTTGTTATCAGCTACCAGAACACGCGCCTCGCGGCGGCCAAGCGCAAACTCTCGGACCTTAACCTCGTGAAGGAGGGCTACCTGGGCGTGTTCATCGAGGAGTACTCCAACTACCTCTCGCGCATGAATTCCTACCGTCTCAAGGCCGCCAAGATCGTAAAAAAGGGCGACCTGGACGAGATCGAGCGGTTCATGGACAAAGCCTTCAACACGACGGACGACCTGAAGGAGCTGTACCGCAAATTCGACGCGACGATCCTGCACATCTTCCCCACATTTATTGAGGAGTACAACCTGCTGATGAATGAGAGCGGCACCGTGCGCAAGGGCGAGGGCGCCGAGTTGACCGCCGAGCAGCGCATCGCGGCGTTCATACGCCTGGGTATCCGCGAAACGGACAAGATAGCGCTCTTTCTGCGTTACTCGGTGCGCACGGTATACAACTACCGCAGCCAGATGCGCACCAAAGCCAAGAACTCGAAGGATTTCGAGAGGGACATCATGCGGATCGGCCTTGGCAACAACAGCTAAAACTAAAAATCACCACTATATGCGTAAATTTTCCACCCTTCTGTTATCTGTCGCGACCGTCCTCGGCGCTTATGCCGCGGACGATTCGCCGGCAAGCTACGTAAACCCTTTCATCGGGGCAAGCACCGACGTGAGCAAGGCCGGCGCGCACCACGGCCTTGGCAAGACCTTCCCCGGGGCGACCACCCCATACGGCATGGTACAGGTGAGCCCCAACACCGTTACGGGCGGCGACAACGGCTCGGGCTACAGCTACGAGCACACCACTGTCGAGGGTTTCGCCCTCACCCAGATGAGCGGCGTGGGTTGGTTCGGCGAGTTGGGTAACTTCCTTGTGATGCCAACCACGGGTAAGCTCAAAACCGTAGCGGGCTTGGAGGACGGCAGCGTAAAGGGTTACCGGTCGCGCTACGACAAGGAGAGCGAAACCGCCCGGGCGGGTTACTACTCGACCCTTCTGACCGACTACGGCATCAAGGCCGAAACCTCGGCCACGACCCACTGCGGGGTGATGCGCTTCACCTTCCCGCAAAATGAGCTCTCCCGCATCCAGATCGACCTGGCGCGCAGG
Organism: Rikenellaceae bacterium; assembly: GCA_031550615.1. GTDB lineage: Bacteria > Bacteroidota > Bacteroidia > Bacteroidales > Rikenellaceae > JAVBOW01. Next base: position 11,937 of record JAVBOL010000020.1, read on the forward strand.
GTCGGCGGCTCCTCCGAACGCCAGATGGTCGAAGTGGTCGACGAGAACACCTTCCGCGGCTGGATCAAATGCACGCCCGAGGGCGGCGGCTGGGGCAATGGCCGGGGCGGGGTGAAATACACGCTCCACTTCTACGCGCAGTTTGACAAGCCGATGAAAAACTACGGTTTTTACAGCGCCGACATCCCCGGGGATTGGGAGCGCAAAAAAGACGACGTGGTGAGCGTCCCCTACCTGACGCGCGTCTCTGAGGCCGAAGTGGTCAGGGGCGAAACGAGCCTCGAAGGCAACCACCTGGGCTTTTTCACCGAGTTCGCATCGAAACGCGGCGAACAGGTGACCCTGAAGGTGGGCATCTCTTTCGTAGACGCACAGGGCGCCGAGAATAACTTCCGCGCCGAGGTCCTGGGCAAGGATTTCGACCAGGTGCGCACCCTCGCCTTCCAGACCTGGAACGACGAACTGGGGCGCATCAGGATCGAGGGCGGCACAAAGGACCAAAAGACGATATTCTACACCTCTTTATACCATACGATGATCGATCCGCGCATATATACCGACGTGGACGGTCGTTACGTGGGCGGCGATTTCGCGATCCACCACACCGGCGGGCAGTTCACCAAACGCACGGTATTCAGCGGCTGGGACGTATTCCGCAGCCAGTTCCCCCTGCAGACGATCATCAACCCGCAACTGGTCAGCGACCAACTCAACTCACTGATAACCATGGCAGAACAGAGCGGGCGCGAATACTACGAGCGCTGGGAGATATTCAACTCGTACTCGGGCTGCATGCTCGGCAATCCGGCCCTCTCGGTGCTTGCCGACGCCTATGCGAAAGGCATCTGCACATACGATGCGCAGAAGGCATTCCGTTATGGTGTAAACACTTCGATGCGTTTCGGCAACGACGCGCTTGGCTACTCGGCGGACCCGCGGACGGGTATTTCGCTCACGCTCGAATATGCCTACTTCGACTGGTGCCTGGGAGAGTTCGCCGCAGCACTGGGCAAGGACAAACAGGCCGAGGCCTTCATGAAAAAGGGCCAGGCCTACCGCAACACGTTCGATCCTCAGGTCGGCTGGTTCCGTCCACGCAACCCCGACGGCACATGGGTGGCGTGGCCCAAACTCGGACGCCTGAAGGAGGGTTACGGCTCGAAAGAGTCCAACCCCTACCAGCAGGGATGGTTCGTGCCCCACGACGTGCCCGGCATGGTCGAGCTGATGGGCGGACGCGAGAAAGTGCTTGCCGACCTGACCGAATTTTTCGACAAAACGCCCGAGGATATGCTCTGGAACGCATACTATAACCACGCCAACGAACCGGTGCACCAGGTGCCGTTCCTGTTCAACCTGCTGGGCACCCCCTGGGACACCCAGAAATGGACGCGCCACATCTGCCAACGCGGCTACGCCAACCGCGTGGAGGGCATCGTGGGCAACGAGGACGCCGGGCAGATGTCGGCATGGTACATCCTCGCCTCGTCGGGCATACATCCCTCGTGCCCGGGCAACACGCGCATGGAGATCACCAGTCCGGTATTCGACCGCGTGGAATTCACCCTGGACAAGCGCTATGCGAAAGGCGGACAATTCACGGTCCTCGCCCACGACAACGCCCCGGGTAACGTCTACATACAGCGTGCGCTGCTCGACGGCAAGCCCTACGGCAAATGCTGGCTCGATTTCTCAGATATCGCCGCCGGGAAGACCCTCGAGCTGTTCATGGGCGATAAACCCAATAAAGAATGGGGGCTCGATTAACGCACCGGCTACCGGGTGATTTACTTTTTAGCCAAACCACGTAACACGCAAACTATTAATTATCAGCATATAACAACAAACACTCATTACCCGGGGCATCATTAATGAATCCCGCGCCCGCGTAAGGGTCACAACCTCTGACTAATCTGCGTAAGTTTGTATAACTACCTTAAACCAGCACTGCACTAACCTAAAAAACCTACTATGATAAGAAAATTACTACTACGATTTTCCGTCGCGACATGTTTCGCCCTGGTAAGCCTCACAGCGGGCGCCCAGGCGGGCAAAACCGTGACAGGGAGGGTCGTCGGTGAGCAATCCGACCCCCTGTCGGGAGTCACCGTCGTCGAAAAGGGTAAAACCCGGGGCGCGACCACCAACGCCAAAGGCGAATACTCGATCCAGGTCGCCGATCCCAACGCCACCCTGGTCTTTTCGCTGCTCGGCATGGACGACAGGCAGGAAAAGCTTAACGGGCGCAGTAAAGTCGACGTCACCCTCTACGAGAACAAGACGATGCTCGACGAGGTTGTGGTGATCGGCTACGGCACTGCCAAGCGCGGCGACCTGACCGGGGCGGTGGCCACCGTTTCCGACGCCGCCTTCAACGACAAGCAGATCACCAATATGGAAGACGCCCTGCGCGGCCAGGTGGCCGGTGTGAGGGTGCTTTCGAGCAACGGCGAACCGGGCGAATCGCTCAACATACGCGTGCGCGGCTCTGGTTCGCTTAACGCCACCAACGCCCCGATATACGTCATCGACGGGGTGGTCTGCGAAACGGCCGACATCGCCCCCGGCGACATCGAGTCGATGGACATCCTCAAGGACGCCTCGGCGACGGCCATTTACGGCTCGAAAGGCAGCAACGGCGTGGTTATGATAACCACCAAGCGCGGCAGCGCGGGCAAGACCAAAGTTTCCATCACCGCCAACTATTCGGTGCAGCAAGCCGCCTCGCTGCTCGACATGATGGATGCCTACGAATTCGCCAAGACCATGCAGTGGGGGCAGTACCTGTACCATCACCGCGACGCGACGGGGATAGACTACGGCAAGGCGCAGAAGGTCTTCTACCGTGACGCGGAGTGGAATATCTACGAATACAACATGATGAGCAAATGGTCCAACCCCAACCAGTACCTCGACCCCTCGAACCCGGGTTACGTGAACACCGACTGGCAGGACGCGATGCTGCGCCAGGTGCAGGTCCAGGACTATAAGGTAAGCGTCACGGGCGGCGACAAGAACAGCAACTTCGCCGTAATGGGCGGCTATTACAACGCTCCGGGCCTGCTCTATAACAGCGGCTACGAACGCATGTCCCTGAGGGCCAACTACCAGACCGCGATAGGCAGCAAGGGAGGCAACTTCGGACTGAACCTCAACGGCGTATACAACATCCAGAACGGCCTTGCCACGGACGCCAACGGCGTTACGCTCAATATGCTCGTACAGGCGCCCACCAAAAAGGAATCGGCGGAGGACTGGAGCCCCGAGGGCGTGGAGAACGAGTACGAGAACAACAACCCCCTCTACCAGGCCAAGGCCATCAAGCGCCAGACAGAAAAGACCAACGCGACGCTCAGGGTCTACTTCAACATACCTATCATGAAGAGCTTCAAGCTCTCCGTCGCCGGCAACTTCATCAACAACGACTCGCAGTTCGAGGAGTTCTTCCCCAAGGACGTGGCCAAAGGCCGCAGCGCGGGCGGACGTGCGGACAACGACGTCACGCACCAGTTCCATTGGAACAGCGAGAACCTGCTCTACTTCACACCCAAGCTGAAGAACACAAAACACAAGTTCGACGCGATGGCCGGCGTGATAGTCGAGCAGACCAACAAAAAGGTCGTAAACACCGAATCCCACGGCTTCACCCTGAGCGACCTGAACACCGCGTCGATGCAGGACGGCACGACCCTCTACGACCTTACCACGGTCTACACCACCAACCGCATGCTCTCTTTCCTGAGCCGCGCCAACTACTCATACAGGAATTACTACTTCACCGGGACGATACGTTTCGACGGTTCGAGCAAATTCGGCCCCGACAACAAATGGGGCGTATTCCCCTCGGGGGCGTTCATGTGGCGCATATCCGACGAGCCATTCATGCGCAACCTGCACCAGGTGAACCAGCTCAAAGCGCGTTTCTCGGTGGGTGCGACCGGCAACTCGGCTATCCCCTCGCTGCAATCGCTCAACCTGATGTCGAGGCTGTTCTACCCCACGGACGGCAAAGCCCCGCAGCTCGGCATGGTCACCGACCGCCCTTCGAACCCCTACCTGAAATGGGAAAGCCTGTTGCAATATGACGGAGCGATAGAATTCGCACTGTTCAAAAGCCGCCTCACGGGTACCGTGGAGGCTTACTACAAAAAGACCTCGGACCTGCTGTTCGACCAGCCCGAGCTCTACTCGCTGGGCTACGCCAACCAGTGGAGCAACATCGCATCGATAGCTAACAAAGGACTCGAGATCACCCTGGGCGTGGTTCCCCTGCGCACCAACAAAGTGTCGTGGAATATCGACTACAACATGGCCTTCAACCGCAGCAAGGTGCTCTCGCTGGGCGGCGCGTCGGAGTTGATCCTCGACCCCCAGTCATCGAGCCGCTGCACCAACTTCGGCATCCTCAGGGTGGGCAAACCCCTGGGCAACTGGTACGGCTACCGCACAGACGGCCTGTGGACCAAACAGAGCCAGATCGACGCCCTGCCCGCCGACTACTCTTCGGCAGGTACGGCGAAGAGCAACCTGCGTCCCGGCTCGACACGCCTGAAGGACACCAACAACGACGGTACGGTCAACGACTCAGACCGCGTGATACTCGGCAATTCGCAGCCCGACTTCACCGGCGGATTCACCAACACCGTAAGGCTGTATAACTTCACGCTGACCGTAGGGGTGGAATTCTCGGTGGGCGGCAAAGTGTTCAACGCCACCGCATGCGAGCTGACCCAGCTTAACAGCGGCGCGGGACGCAACTCGCTCGCCTCCGCCAAAAACTACTGGACCCCCACGCTTTACAGCCTGACCACGGGCGAAGTGGTGCACCAGGGCAACGAGGGCTCGACCACCAAGATGCCTATCCCCGGCTGGGAGCCCTTCCTGACCGAGAAATTCCTCGAGGACGGCTCTTACCTGCGGTTCGACAACATCTCGCTCAGCTACAACGTGCCGCAACACATAACTAAAAAGCTGATGCTCGGCAAACTCTCCGTTTTCGCCGCCGTGCGCAACGCCTATGTATTCACCAACTACACAGGCTACGACCCGGATGTGAGCGTAGGCAACGGCATCTATGCCGACCTGCTGCCCAAGCTCGACGCGGGATCGTTCCCCCGCACGCGCAGCTACACGCTGGGAGCGACCATAGTATTCTAATACCTAAAAGCAAAACGATGAAAAGCGTTAAAATATATCTCAGGCTGCTGCTCATGCCCGCCGCACTGGTCATGGCCGCGTCGCTTTGGTCTTGCGAAGGGTTCCTTAAGGAAGAGGCACAATCCCAGCGCGAGATGGATAAGTTCTACAACAACAAGACCGAGCTCGAGGCCGGTCTGCTGGGTGTTTACGCACAGGCCAAGTCCAACTATACGGGCACTTCGCTGCCGATAACCATACTGGGCACCGACGAGCTCTATTCGAGCAACACGAGCGGAAACCCCAGCACCGCAGACTGCTACCTCTACCCGGCCAACCATACCACGACCACCAACTGGTACCAGACCCACTATAAGGTGATACAGTCGGCCAACATCATCATCAACCGCGCACCCGGCGTACCCGAGATCTCGGACGAAGACCGCAATATGATAATCGCCGAGGCGCGTGTGATAAGGGCGTGGAGCTATTTCCGCCTGGTGCAGACCCTGGGCCGCGTGCCCCTTATCATGGAAGAGACCACCAATTTCTACTTCCGCATCAGCCGCGCCCCGATCGCCGACGTCTACCAGGCGATCATCGAGGACCTGAGCCTGGCCGCCGAAGAGGGGGTGCTGAGTAAAAACAAGATCACCGGGCGCATCAACCACTGGGTGGCCAAAGGCCTGTTGGCCAAGGTTTACCTCACGCTGGGAACGTCCATGATCCGCCGTCCGCAGCCCATCGACGAATACCGCGAGCTGCCCTATGACCCCGTGGAGCTGTTCAGGGATTGCCGCACGCTGTGCGACCAGATCCGCACCTCGGGCAAATACTTCCTTGCCGACGTATATGGCGATATCTTCATGCTCAGCAAAAAGAACGGCGTGGAGTCGCTCTGGGAGCTCCAGTTCAGCGACTCGCCCAAGATGGGCTCCGAGTGGAGCAAGATGTTCGGCCTTGCGCAATCGCAGAACTCGAACGCCTACACGATCAACTGTATGGTCGGTCGCGGCACGTACTGCCCCCTGCCGAGCTTCTACCGCTACTTCAAGCTGGGTGACGTCCGCCGCACGTGGAGCATCGCCGATTACCGCGTGGAGTTCAACAAGACCACCCTCGAACCTTCGGGCCAGCTGCCTATCGCCGAAGAGACCATTTCCGACGTTACCAGCGAAAAATGCAACCTGGACACCGAAGACCCGGACTCGCTCTCGCGTTCGCTCAACAGCATTCCCGCAGCGAGGCTGCGCGTGAGCAAGTACCGCTGGAGCTACGGCACCGACCCCAGCCTGTTCTGGAAAGAGACGATGTCCTTCGAATCGGGCAACGCGCCCAACAACGTGATCGTGCTGCGATATGCCGATATCCTGCTGATGCGCATCGAATCCGACATGCTCGCCAGCCAGGGCGTGGCAAGCACCACTTCGCTCGATATAATGAACAAGGAGCTGCTGGCCCGCGCACGCGGCTGGAACAGCGCCGCCGGACGCTACGTCACCGAGCAGGAGATGCTGGATAACGTGCTGGCACCATACAAGACGCGCGTCGACAACGCCCAGGCCGCCGTAGACCTCGCCCCCGACAGCGAGACCGCGAAAGCCAACCTGGCGGCAGCCAAGAAAACTTACGACCAGAAAAAGGCGCGCTGCATGGTCAACTACACCGCCGAGACGCTGACCTACGACGAGCTGATGACCCAGCGCGCATGCGAACTATGCTTCGAGTTCCACCGCTGGTTCGACCTCTCGCGCACGGCCAAGCTCCACACGCTGGTTCCCGCGCGCGTGGTCAACCCCAACGCGATCCCGAGGGTCTCTTTCCGTTTCGACGTCAACTACCTGATGCCGATCCCGACCTATGAGCTCGACCTGGCAAAAGACAAAACGCTGTTCTACCAAAACCCCGGTTACTAAAAGCAAGCCAATCTATGAAAAGGATAATAAGCATAACTCTTTTGGCAGCCCTCTTTTCAGGCTGCCAAAAGGACGGGGAGATCTCCCCGTCGCAGGTGACGCCGGAGATCGCGACGCTGCAGGCAAAAGACATATTCTACAACTGCGCCACATTGCAGGGCGTATACACGCAGAGATCGGGTGAGGTCACCAGCCAGGGCTTCGTCCTGTCCGGTGCGCCCATCGAAGGCGCCAACGTCGGCCAGGAGTACCCTCTGGGGTCGACCGCGGACGGCAAATTCGAAATGCTGGTCGAGGGTCTGCAACGCTACACGACCTACTATGCCAAGGCGTTCATCGTAAAGGGTACGGGCGAAAAACTCTACGGTAACGACATCATCTTTCGCACCGACTCCATTATGGTCAACCTGCCCGGCAAACCCTCTGCCACGATAGCCATCGTCGACGGTAAGACCATCACCGTCACCGAGGTCGGCACCACCCTGGGCGATGCGGGCATGACCGCCGCCGAGAAGACCGTGGTGACGTCGGTGCTTCCCGCCGACTACGGCATCTACTACTGGACGGACGAAGAGGGGCGCGCAAACGCCAAACGTTACGCCGTGGGCGAACCTCTGGCCAACCTGCAGCTCACGGCCACCACGCCCATCGCCTACACGACGACCGGCCTGAGGCCCGGCACAACCTACAACTACACCGTCTTTATCCGCAGCGGGGCCTACTACTTCGGCAACAAGTGGAAGGTCCTCTCGCGCGAGGTCGAGAGCGACCCCCTCACCTTCACCACCTCGGCGCTCTCGATGCCCGGGGCAACGACGATGCCTGTCGGCGAGGGCGATTTCACCGCCACCTCCGTGGTCGCCACGGGCCTGTTCACGGCAAACGGCAACGACCCCCAGGCCAGGTACGGCATAGAATACGGCACCAGCGAGACCCTCGAAGACGGCACAATGGTGTACGCAGCCAAGCTCGACAACCCGGCGCTCAGGTCATTCAGCGTCTTCATCAAAGGCCTCGCCCCACAGACCAAATACTACTACAGGGCATTCGCGCAGAACGACGAGTACACATTCAACGGCGCGGACATCATGGAATTCACCACCGGCGAGACGGGCATGCCCGTTGTAGACGAGTATCTGATCGACTACGGCTTCAGGGCCGGCGCCTACAAGACCACCTCCGTCGTGCTGCGCGCCAAACTGCTTTCGGACGGCGGTTCGAGGCTCTCCGCAAAAGGTTTCTACTGGGGCACGGCACCGGGTGCGACCAACACCAAGGTGAATGCCTCGGGCGAGATCAAAACCGACGGCACATACGACTACTTCGAGGTCGTGCTGACCGTCCCGCAGGGCATAGTCTACTTCAGGCCTTTCGCCGCCAACACGCACGGCGAGAGCGTATACGGGCACGAATTGCAGATAAGCACCGCTATCGACGGCGGACTGCTCTGGTCGCTGGACGTGAACAAGGGCCTTACCCCCACCTACCGCAACATGGTGCAACTGGGCGCCAAGGTGACATATTTCGAACTCGACCCCATAGTTTCTGGAAATACGGTTTACTACATACTCGACCGTAACCTGGGCGCCACTATGCCCTATGGCGAGGATTTCTACGACAAGTCGTTCAACGACTGGGAGAAATACCCCAACCTGTTCAACGCCGTGGGCTACTACTACCAGTTCGACCGTCCGATACCTTCGGCAACGCCCGACATGCAGGTTATCACCAACATGAGCGCCGTCCCCTACCGCTGGACCAACTCCAAGGACCTGTTCTCCTCACCGGCCATGAACCTCACAGGGACCTCGTGGGAGCAGCCTGTCTGCCCCGAAGGCTACATCATACCCACGATCGAGGACTTCACGGCCATCGTCAATGCTGTGCAGCCCGTGGCGGCCAACCAGACCATACCCGGCCTGTTCCAGGCCACCCGCTTCGGGGTAACCGGATGGCGCGCCCCGGCCAACGGCAACATGGTGACCAACGCCTCGCCTGTGACGTGCGACTTCTGGGTAAGGGAGACCAAAACCACGGGCACCACCGAGACCGAACACGCCACGGTGGCGATAATGCGCATCGCCGCTCCGCCCGTGGGCAAATACTCCGCCACGACCAAGGCCACGACACGCTATACCGGACGTCCGGTACGTTGCATCCGTAAAGTGACAATCACAGATTGATAAAACCCATGAAAGCGAGAATACTTTCCATATTGATCCTGTCGGCAGCGCTGCTCGGCTCGTGCGCCAAAGACGCCCCCGACTTCGACAAAGACTACACGCCCGATCCCACAGAGCAGATCACGACCCTCGCCCCGACGGGCGTGACGGGGCAACAGGCCACCCTGCGCGGCAGCAGCTACATGCAGGACGAAGCTATCGCCGAGCGCGGATTCTTCTTCTCGGCAGTGCCTATCGTAACGGACGACCTCGCCCAGGCCATCATTGATGGCTCGGTCGAGCACCTCGCCGACGCCACGACCACAGACGGCATATTCACCGCGCCTGTCGACGGGCTGGTCCTGGGGACGCGCTACTACTACATGGCTTACGTGCGTCTCTCCTCGGGCGATTACCACTACGGCGTGCAGAAAGACTTCCTACCCGACCTCCTGGACATCTCGTCTGCCTCGGCTCCCGTTGCCGTACCCGCAGCCGACACTTATAAGACGGCTACCGTAGGGGTCACCACGGGAGATTTCGGCACCGAAAGGCTCATCGGCCTGGAGCCCTCGATGCTCAAGGTCTATGACACGGGAATATACCTGTGGAACAGCGCCACCGAAACCGTCGACGACGCGCGGCGCGTACCCTACGGGGAAAGCGAGGCGATGCGCTATATCAAGGCGGGCGAAAAGGTCGACGTGGCTGTGACCCAACTCAAGGGCGGCACCACCTACAAAGTAGTGCCCTACGTTATCATCGGCATCTACCGCAGCTACGTTACCGACGTCTACCTGATGGACGAGGTCAAAGGCGCCGAAGTATCCTTCACCACGCCCGCCACCCCTCTCCCGGCGGTGACCACCGGTGCAGCCACTTCGATAACCACCTACTGCGCCACGCTTAACGCGACGATAACCTCCGACGGCGGCGACGACACTCCCGAGGTGGGTTTCTACATCGCCGACACCGAGGCCGGGCTTCTGGACGCAGCCAGCAAGATCGTAGTGACCCTGGATGAGGACGCGATGAGCTATTCGAAACTCGTCGAAGAGCTCTCCAATAACACCACCTACTACGTCCAGGCCTTTATCACCTCGTTCAAGGGGACCGACGACGAGCAGACAGTGCGCGGCACGACGCTGACCTTCGACACCGAAGAGCTGGCAGAGCCCGTATTGTCCTACACCTCGCTGCTGTACGCATACCGCATGCAGAATTTCACCCCGACTAAAGCCACCATTTCCCTCAGGGTGACCGCCGGCATAGACCCCTCGCTGGAGGAATACGGCATCAAGTGGGGCACCGATCCCGCATCGCTCACCGACCTGCAGGCCACCACGGCCTTAGACCCGCAGACAGGCGCATTCAAGGTGGAACTGACCTCGCTGACTCCCGCTACGACCTACTATTTCAAGGCTTTCGCGAAGAACGATGCAGGTACCACAACTCTGGCCATCGACGAATTCCGCACGCCGGCAAGCGTCAAGGAGTGGTATTACGTGGTGGCCACCACGGGCAATATGTATGACCGCATGTCGCAATCCGTGGTCGACGCCGCCAACCTTGTCTACTATGAATTAGATCCTATCGAGAGCGCTACGGCCACCTATTACCTGCTGGACCGCAACCTCAACTCGCGCAGCCCGTACGTGACCGGCGACGTGGGGCAGAGGATATCCAACCTCGCCGCAGCGGAGGACCTGCGCCAGCGTGTGGGCGGTTATTACCAATGGGGCATCGCCAAACCCTCGGTGACGTGGGTGATGCCGGCGGGGGCAAACCTCAACACCGCCGGGACGGCGCCCAACTTCCTGCAATTCTACTGGGTGGCCGGGACAGCGGTCACCGGCTTCACATGGCCGGTCAACCCGTGCCCGAGCGGCTACCAGATCCCCACCAAAGCCCAGTTCGCGGATATGGCGGACGCCCTTAAAACCGGTCATACGCTGGCCAACACCAACCTGGCGGCCCTTTATCCCTATATGCTCGTGGGTCCGACGGCATTCGTCGGCAGCGCCGCGGGCGGCAGGAATAATAACGACACCTATGACGCGGTTATGTGGACAAAAGACACCTCCTCCGAGACAGGGCTTCCCGACCAGTTCAAAATCCCGCAGACCGGCGACGCCGCGGTTAAACAGTCGCCCACGCGTACCGACTGCGCTGCGATCAGGTGCGTAAGGGCCGTCAACAAACCATGATATTAGAGAACACACGATGCGAAAGCCTATCCTAACCCTTATCCTCTGCGCTGCGGCCCTTACGGTCGCAGCGCAGAAGGACGGGAAGCCAAAGGTGTATATGGTGTCCAACGCCCACTTCGACACGCAGTGGAACTGGACGGTGCAGACCTCCATATCGGACTACCTGCGAAACACCCTTGAGCAAAATTTCTGGCTGCTGGAGCGCTATCCCGACTACATCTTCAACTTCGAAGGGGCAGTGCGCTACAGCTGGATGAAGGAGTATTACCCGCAGCACTACCAGCAGGTCAAACGGTACGTGGCACAGGGGCGCTGGCACCTGGCGGGCGCCTCGTGGGACTCGACCGACCCCAACATACCCTCGGCGGAGTCGGCCATACGCAACGTGCTGCTCGGCCAGCAGTTCTTCAAGGAGGAATTCGGTCTGAAGAGCAGCGACATGTTCATGCCCGACTGCTTCGGCTTCGGGTACACCACCCCCACCGTGGCGGCGCATTGCGGCCTGTTGGGTTTCTCGACCCAGAAACTCGCCCGCCGCAGGGTCGTGCCGTTTGATTTCGGCAGGAATTTCCCGTTCCACGTGGGGCTGTGGGAGGGCATCGACGGGCAGCGCATCTGCTCGGTCTTCCACGGCGGATTTTACATGACCAAGTGGCAGGGCGACCTGTCAGCTAACGAGGACCTGGTCGAAACCGTCAGCCAAAGCGTCAACGGGCGCGCCTACCGCTACTATGGCACGGGCGATGTAGGCGGCGCGCCCACCCCCCTGTCGGTGCAGCTCGTCCAACAGGCCGCCGCAGACAAGGACGGGGCGATGGAGATCATAAACGCCGCCAGCGACCAACTCTACAAAGACTACCTGCCCTACGATGCGCACCCCGAGCTTCCCGTCTTCAAAGGCGAGTTGCTGCTGGATATGCACGCCGCGGGCTGCTACACCTCACAGGGCGCGATGAAACGCTACAACCGGCGCAACGAGCAGCTGGGCGACGCAGCCGAACGTGCGTCGGTCGTAGCGGCGCTGCTGGGGGGATACGACTACCCGCGCGAAAAACTCACCGAAAGCTGGCGCCGTTTCCTGTGGCACCAGTTCCACGACGATCTGACCGGCACCTCCATCCCCGGGGCATACAACTTCTCGTGGAACGACGAACTTATCAGCCAGAGCCAGTTCGCGGACATCATCACCGCCGCGACGGCCTCGGTCGCCGCGCGCCTGGACACCCGCAGCGCCGGGGTGCCCGTCGTGGTATACAACCCCCTCGGATGCCGACACAGCGACCTGATCACGGCGCGCGTGCCTTTCGCCAGGCGTCCGGCGTCGGTTAAGGTCACGGCTCCCGACGGAAGGTCCGTCGCCGCGCAGGTTGCCGGATGGGACGGCACGCACGCCGAGGTGACCTTCTCGGCGCAGGTAACCCCCGTGAGCTTTTCGGTGTTCGACATCCGTTCCGGCGCAGCCCTCAGGCAGACCATAAAGGCAAGCGGCAACACCATTGAAAACGCGGTCTACAAGGTAACCCTGGACGAGATGGGCGAAATAACCTCTATACTCGACAAACGCTACGGTCGCGAAATGGTCGCCGCAGGAAAGACTTTCCGCCTGGCGGTAATAGAGGGCAACCTTTCGACCGTAAACCCCGCCTGGGACATCACCTGGGAAACGATGCAAACCCCCTCGGTCGCCCTTGGCGGCAAGGCGCAGGTGAGCGTCGCCTATTGCGGTCCGGCGGCTGGCGCACTCCGCGTAGAAAGGGAGTATAAAGGCTCACGGATAGTCCAGTACATCCGCCTTACGGCAGGTGCGCAGGACGACCGCATCGACATCCTCACAGAGATCGACTGGGCGAGTGTCAACGTGCTGCTCAAGGCCGAGTTCCCGACCGGCGTAACGAATCCCAGGGCCGCCTACGACCTGGGGATGGGGTATATCGAAAGGGTGAACAACAGCGCCCTGAACCACGAAGTGGTGGCGCAGCAATGGGCCTCGATAGCCGAAACCGACCGCAGCTACGCCGTTACGGTGACCAACGACTGCAAGTACGGCTGGGACAAGCCCGACGACAACACGATCCGGTTGACCCTTATGCACTCGCCGCAAGTGGGCACGCAAACCAGCGATAAATTCAAGTACCAGCAGCGCCAGGACTTCGGCCACCACACGATCACATACTCTATCATAGGGCATAAGGGGCACGCCGCCGACTGCGGCATTGCACGCGCGGCGGACCGCGCCAACAACCCCCTTTTCGCCTTTACGACTTCGCGCCACGCCGGCGAATTGGGCAGGGCTTTCAGCGCCGTCACGCTCTCGGACGGCGAGGTCGACCTCAAAGCCCTGAAAATGGCCGAAGATGGCCGGGATATGGTCGTCGCGCGCTTCTACCAGCCTACGGGCAGGGAGGTAGAGGGGGCATACGCCGAGTTCAACTTCCCCATAAAGCGCGCCTGTACGCTCGACGGCATCGAGGAAGAGAAGGGCGCGGCCACACACACCGCCGCGCGCCTTATTATCGACGCCACGCCGTTCTCGCCGCGCACCTACGGGATCGAGTTCGCGGTCGCACCGTCCGCGAAACCCGTAAACACGACTGTCAAACTGCCGTATAACGACCTGTTCGCCATACCGGACGGCTACCGCGGCGAAAAGTACAAGGTCGACTTCGACAGCGCGGGCAACGCCTATTCCGCCGACCTGCTGCCCGCCGCGCTGCTCAGCGAGGGGGTGCGCTTCACCCTCGGCGACCCCGCGCGCAAAAGCGCCGTGCGGTGCGAGGGGCAGGGCGTGGAGATCCCCGCCGGGCAGACCCTGTACCTGCTGGCGGCATCTTCGGCGCAGGACAAAACCGCCGTTTTCAGCCTCGGCGGCAAACAATACGCGCTTAACGTGCCCTCCTGGAGCGGATTCTACGGCCAGTGGGGCTGGGACGGTGCGAAGACCTACGTACGCGAGGCCACCGTGGCCTATGTCGCCAGCCACATACACAACAAGCAGACGGGCGCGGTGCCCTACGTTTTCGGATACATGTATAAATTGGCGATCCCGTTGGACGGGCAGCCCGCGACGCTCACCCTTCCCCAGGACAGGGACGTGGTGGTGTTCGCCGCCACCGTTTCCGACGCCGATCACACGACAAAACCAGCACACGAATTCAGAGCGATATGATAATCAGGAAAATAGCAGTTTTGACAATGGCACTCGCCGGGGTGCTATCATGCGGCATAAGCGCACAGGAAAAAAGCAGACAAAACCCACAGGCCACCCCACAGGCAAAGTCCACGCACGAAAAATACATCCGCCTGATAGCCCTGGCCGACCCATTCAACAAAGACCACTGGATGCCCCAGCGCAGCAGGGGGGTGGCTAAAGACTACACCGCACAGGATATCCTGGAGATGATCGGGGAGCTGAAACCCGATTGCCTGGAGCGTTTCATCACGGGTTACATCGACCCGGACGAGCTGGTCCCTGTACGCAAGGGGTACCCTAAGATGACCGTGCTGCAATTCCTGAACGCCGCGATAGAGGCCGGCGCGGAAGGATGCCATATCATACCGAAACTCAACCTGAGGTGGCTGAGCAAACCGACCGGGGAGGCATTTTTCTGGAAATCGGCACAGGCTCTCTACGACATGCCCCTGAAAACGCCGATCCGCAACGTCAACCTCGACGTGTGGGATATCTATTGCACTGAAATACACACCACAGAGCAGCAGAGGGACGAGATGTTCGCCCGGCTGCGCAAAATAGGCTTCACACAGATCGGCCTTAACATGACCGGCAATTACAAGACCAATAACGCTGCGCTGGACTACGCCGATTTCAATATCGACAAAGAGAATTGGATAGTCAACGAAAAGGCCATCGGCACCCTGCGCTCGTATCCCAACATCAAGCGCCTTTTCATGTACATCGACTACCCGGGCGCGATGAACGCTTTCCGCGAACACACCCCCGACGAGCAGGCCAGGATCTACACCGAGGTGATATACCCCGGACAGGCCGCCCACGGTTACACGTTCGTCTACCCCATAATCCAGGATACGTGGGACGCCAACGCCGTGGCGACCTCGAAGGAAGGGCCCTACAAAGGCAAAACGATGTACCAGATAACCAAGGAACTGCTCAACAGGTAACCATGCTCGCAAAGGCATCCATACTTACGGGAGTCCTCTCGCTGGCCGCGGCATCCGCCGGGGCGGCGCAGAGGCCCAATGTGGTATTCATCCTGGCCGACGATTTGGGTTACGGCGACCTCTCGGCGCTCAACCCCGGCTCGAAGATCCGCACCCCCAACATAGACGCGCTATGCGCCCGGGGCATGGTCTTCACCGACGCCCACGCCACATCGTCGCTATCCACCCCTTCGCGCTATTCTATAATGACCGGACGCTACTCGTGGCGCACGCCGCTCAAACAGGGTGTGCTGTTCGGCTACGCGGGCCCGATGATAGCCCCGGGGCGCGAAACCGTCGCTTCGATGCTCGGCCATAACGGCTACACGACCGCCTGTATAGGCAAATGGCACCTGGGCTGGAACTGGGCAAAAAAAGCCGACGGCAAGCAGGTCGACTACTCTAAACCCATAACCGCGGGGCCCACCGACCGTGGAGGTTTCGACTATTTTTACGGCATCGCCGCCTCGTTGGACATGGCGCCCTACGTCTATGTCGAAAACGACATGCCCACCGCCGTGCCCGACCGCGAGTCCGAAGCCATGACAGGGCTCAAATTGTTCCGCTCGGGCCCCATTGCCCCCGATTTCGACCCCGCGGAGTGCCTCGACAACCTGTTTAGCCGCTCGATGGACTACATCGACAGGCAAAAGGGCGGCGACAGGCCGTTCTTCCTCTACATGCCCCTGACCGCGCCCCACACGCCGATACTGCCGCGTGCCGAATACCGGGGCAGGGCCCCTATAGGCCCTTACGGCGACTTCGTGATGATGGTCGACGACCTGGTGGGCAAACTCATCGGGCGGCTGAAGGCCAACGAACAATGGGACAACACGATACTGGTCTTTACGTCCGACAACGGCTGCGCGCCCCATATAGACATCCCCAAGTTGGAGGCGCAGGGACACTACCCGGGCTATATATTCCGCGGCGCGAAGACCGACATCTGGGAAGGCGGCCACCGCATTCCGCTCGTAGTGGCGTGGGGTGACCGCTACACCGGCAAGCGCGACGGTTCGCTGGTGTCGCTGAGCGATTTTTACGCTACCTTCGCCGATATGGCCGGGCACAGGCTCTCCGACTCAGAGGCCGAAGACAGTTACAGCATCTGGAAGATCCTGGGCGGGAAAGGCCGCAGCGCGCGTAAAGACCTGATCTCGCTCTCGGGCAACGGCTACTTCGCGATGCGCGTGCCCGAGATGAAACTGGTGTTCTGGTGCGGCTCGGGCGGACGCTCTTTCCCCTCGACGGCGGAAGAGGCCGCCGGACTGCCCGACCGGCAACTTTACGACATGGATGCCGACGAGGGCGAACGCAACAACCTGATCGGTGAGGCGAAATACCGCAAGACGGTCGAAAAACTCACCGCCCGCATGCGCGACTGCGTGGACCGAGGCCGCTCGACGCCGGGCAAACCGCAAAAGAACGACACGGACAACAACTGGGAACAAACTAATTTATTCTAACCATAGCCATGAAAAAAAGCACTATCACCGGATTATCCGCACTGCCTCTCGCACTGGCGTCGTCGGCATGCGCGTCACCTGCCGCCGGGGCGCAGGAGTCCAGGCAACAACCCGCACAGCAGCCCAATGTGGTCTATATAATGACCGACCAGCAGAGCTACTACATGATCTCCGAGATAACGAAGAACCTCGGCAAAGACCCCTACGCCAACAACACCTACTTCCAGACGCCCAACATCGACCGCCTGGTCAGAAGCGGTTATACGTTTTCGAACTGTTACGCCGCCAATCCCGTGTCGGGTCCCTCGCGTTTCGCACTGCTGACCGGCGAGTCGCCCAACGCGCACGGCATGACCGGAAACTTCTCGCCCGGAGGCAAGAACGGCGAACGTATCATGTCTGTGATAACCTCCCGTGCCATGGGGACGCTGTTCCGCGGCGCGGGCTACCGCACCTATTACGGCGGCAAGGTGCACCTGCCCTGGGCCGATGGCCGGGGCGGCAACCACTCGATCTACGATGCGCCCAACGCCTACGGCTTCGATGAATACCTCTGCACGGACGACCGCAACGTACTGGCGCGCACGGGGGTGGAATTCATCAATAACTATAAGGAGAAGGAGCCTTTCCTGCTGTTCCTCTCCTTTATCAACCCCCACGACATCTGCGCCTCGACGTTCTTCTTCAGCGACAAGGCCGCCGAGGGATTCGACGAGGAGTCGCAGCCCGCGCGCGAGAACCAGGTGCGCTACCGCGAGATGTACAAAAGGATGAATCCCGCCCTGTTTAAAGGCGAGCAGCTGGCCAAGGCGCCTCTTAACGCCGAGCGCACAGACCGTTACCCGGTGATTAACTTCAAAGGCCCGAAGATCACCCCCGACCAGTTCAAGGTGCTCAACTGGCTCTATTACCGCCTTACCGAACAGGTGGACGCCGAGATCGGCCAGGTGTTGGACGCCCTCGAAAAGAGCCCCTACAAGAACAACACCCTGATAGTGTTCACCTCCGACCACGGCGAAATGGGCGGCTCGCACCACCTCTCAGGCAAGAATATCCCCTATCAGGAGTGCCAGCGCGTGCCATTGATCTTCGTGGGCAAGGGCATCCCCAAAGGCAGGATCGACAACACCACCCCGGTGTGCAACGGCTGGGACATGCTTCCCACGATGCTCGACCTGGCCGGCGTGGAGGTCCCCTCTGAACTTCTCGGCAAATCGCTCAAAGGCAAAGTCATCCAGGACAAGGCACTCGACCGCAAATACCTCTTCTTCGAATCGGCCAACTCTTTCGGGGTCCTGGACGGCGGCAGGTATAAATATTACCGCATGGTGCCCAACTCGACGTATGCGATAGAGGGCGGCGACGAGGTGTTGTTCGATCTGAAGAGTGACCCGGGTGAGCTTCACAACCTGGCCTATGACAACGGTATGTCATATAAACTCAGCGAACTGCGCGCCGCGCTGAAAGTTGAGATGGACCTGCGCGGGGTGACCTTCGAGGCTATAACCAAGAACGTCGCCGCGACGGGCAACGCCGCCAAAAGTCCCACCGCACCCAAGACCGCCAAAAAGAAATGACCGACAGGATAATCGCACTTCCCGTACTGGCGGCGGCGCTGCTGCCGGCGGGCATGAGGGCTGCCGACAATCCGGCAGGGAGGGTCAACATCGTGCATATAATGAGCGACGACCACTCCTACCAGACCATAAGCGCCTACGGAGGTCCGGTTTCGGCCCTCGCCCCGACGCCCAACATAGACAGATTGGCCGCGCGCGGGATGCTCTTCAACCGCGCCTACGTCGAGAATTCGATCTCCAAACCCAGCCGCGCGACGCTGCTCACGGGTACCTACAGCCACATACACGGCCAGATCAAGCTGGGCGGCACAGACTACGACCCCACTATAGCGAACTTCCCGACGCTGCTGCAACAGTCTGGCTACCAGACCGCAATAGTCGGCAAATGGCACCTGGCGGGCGACCCGCAGGGTTTCGACTACTTCAAGATCCTCGACGGGCAAGGCACATATTACGCCCCGACGTTCCGCACACGCGAGAGCGGCGGATTCGTCCGCGAGGAAGGGTATGTGGCCGACATCGTGACCGACAGCTCTATCGCATGGCTCGAAGGGCGCGACAGGCAAAAGCCGTTCTGCCTGTTGGTGCACCACAAATCGGTGCACCGCAACTGGTTCGCAGAGCCTAAATATTTCAGCCTTTACGAGGATGTCGACTTTCCCGAGCCGCCGACCCTTTTCGACGACTACGCCACACGCTGCGACGCCGCCCGCCTCCAGCAGATGAGCCTCACGCGCGACGCCGAGATGCCGGGCGACGTGAAGGTCTGGCAACTGCTCAGGGAGGGCGACACAAAGGACGGCTTCAACAAGGAGTTCCTGCGCATGACCCCTGCCGAGCAGGAGGCATTCCGCGCGGCTTACGGACCCGCCAACGAGGCTTTCATGGCCGCAAACCCCATGGGGCGCGACCTTACCAGGTGGAAATACCAGCGCTACATCAAGGATTACGTGCGCTGCGTGCGTTCGTTGGACGATCAGATCGGGCGCCTACTGGACTACCTCGACGCAAACGGCCTGACCGACAACACGATCATCGTATACACCTCGGACCAGGGTTTTTACATGGGTGAGCACGATTGGTTCGACAAACGCTTCATGTACGAAGAGTCGTTCCGCACGCCTCTGGTTATCAGCTACCCGGGACATATCAAACCCGGCACGAAGTGCGACGCGCTGGTGCAGAATATCGACTTCGCCCCGACGTTCCTTGCCGCGGCGGGCGTGGACGTACCCGCAGAAATGTGGGGCGTGCCTCTCGAACCGCTCTTTAAGAACGGCAAAGCCCCAAGGGGGTGGCGCGACGAACTCTACTACCACTACTACGACTACCCGAGCATCCATAACGTGCGCCGGCACGACGGCATCCTCACGCGCGACTACAAACTGATACACTTCAAGGACGGCGGCGGGGGCAACGCCCGCAAGGACGCCCCTATAGACGCATGGGAGCTCTACGACCTGCGTAAAGACCCGACCGAGGTGAATAACGTTTACGGCGATCCCCGCTACGCCAAAGTGGTCGCCGACATGAAAAAGCGGCTGGAGGGCAAACGCACGGAACTTAACGTCGACGAAAGCAAATTCGACCTCGAGGCGTGGAGCCGCCGCAAATAAACCGACATAAAAAACCGGCAATGATGCCAAAAACCCCTGGCCAGGACGGCCAGGGGTTTTTTATGCGTTCATTTCTTTCCTATTTTATCTGGGCCGCAACGGCTTTGCCGAAGTTCACGGCGCCCTCGTTATTGAAGTGCACGTTGCCGTTCAGTTCCTCGACGTTGGATATCGCGCTGCCGTCGATAATGAAGAGTTTACTGTCGCCTTTCTTTACGAATGACTCCACGATCCCGCGCTCGGCGTCGCGCACGGCGCTCAGGGGTTGGGCGTTTTTGCTCACCTCGTCACGCGCCACAGAGGGCAGGATGCAGTAAATATCCGCGCCGGGCTGCACCTTGCGCACCTGCACCAGCAGATCGGTGTAGCGGCGCGAGATCTCGGCTATGTCGCCGCGTGTGGCGTTCCAGTCGTTGAATCCCCACATTATGGTTATGATATCCGCCTTGATCCCCGCGGTCTGCGGGGCTATCTTAGAGGTGATCTGTGAGCCGCCCACCGCGAAGTTATAGAGGGTGTAGCCGTTGGTCTGCGCCACAACGCCGGGGTATGACCCCTCGGAGCCGCACTTCTTCTGTCCGGCGCCGTGCGTTATCGAGTTGCCTATCGCCACGTATACCGGACGGTCGTCGAGCTCCAGGTCGAGCATTTTGGCGTCGTCGTCGATCTCAAGGCCGAGGAAATCTACGCCGTAGAATATCGGCAACATGATCTCCCAATCGCAGATCCCGCCGGGGGAGGAGAGCAACAGCTCCTCGCCGCCCTTCACGCCCACGAATTCGCCGTTGCAGTAGATGCCGAAATAGTATGTTACCACACGCTTTTCCGCATCCTCGCGCGCCGCGAAGAGAGGCTTTATGGTTTTACTGTCGGTCTTAAAACTGATCTTCACGCCGCTTTGAGTGCGGGCGTTTTGCTTTGCTATGGGCACGTCGGTGTCCCACAGCGAATCGCTGTGGCGGTCGATGACCATGCGGCCATCCACCATGTGGTTGTAGAGCGCACCCGTTATCTGGATCTTCTCGTTGTCGGGGGCTATCTGCTGTCCTGCGCGGACGGCGAAGCTGCACACGAGCAGCAATGCGGAAAGGATATACTTCATATTTGTAAGTCGGTTGGTTTATACAAACTTAGCATTTAAAAGGCCAGCCTGTGCGCCTCAAATCCACAAAGTAAATTTTTCAATACTTACTTTAGTGTAAAGCAATGCGTTGCGCGAATTTAAAGTAAAGGGGGCAGGATACTAAATATCCCGTCCCGTCCTAAAGCGTATTCTCGAAATACTCTATCGTGCGGCGCAGCCCCTCTTCGAGTTGCACGGAGGGCTGCCACCCGCCGAGTTTTTCCTGCGCAAGGGCGATGTCGGGCCTGCGCTGGCGGGGATCGTCGCTGGGCAGCGGCTCGAAGACGATCTTCGATTTGGCGCCGGTCAGCGCGATGACCTTCTGCGCCAGTTCGAGCATCGAAAATTCGCCCGGGTTGCCTATGTTGACCGGCCCTATAAAGTCGTCCGGGGTGGCCATCATGCGCACCATACCCTCGATCAGATCGTCCACATACTGGAACGAGCGGGTTTGCGTGCCGTCGCCATAGATGGTCAGGTCGCGCCCCTGCAACGCCTGTACGATGAAATTCGACACCACGCGACCGTCCTGCGGGTTCATGCGGGGGCCGTATGTGTTGAATATGCGTATGATCTTGATCCTTACACCGTTCTGGCGGTGGTAGTCCATGAACAGGGTCTCGGCGCAGCGCTTGCCCTCGTCGTAGCACGAGCGTATGCCTATCGTGTTCACGTTGCCCCAATAGCCCTCGGGCTGCGGATGCACGTCGGGATCGCCGTAGACCTCGCTGGTCGACGCCTGTAATATCCTGGCGCGCGTGCGCTTGGCCAGGCCCAGCATGTTGATGGCCCCCACGACCGAGGTCTTGGTGGTCTTGATCGGGTTGTATTGGTAGTGTACAGGCGAGGCGGGGCACGCCAGGTTATAGATCTCGTCGACTTCGGCGGCGTAGTGGTCCACCACATCGTGGCGCACAAGCTCGAAGTTGTGGTTGTCCAGCAGGTGGCGCACATTGTCTTTGCTCCCTGTGAAATAGTTGTCAAGACATATAACGTCGTTGCCTTCGTTAAGCAGCCTTTCGCAAAGATGCGAGCCGATGAATCCCGCTCCGCCTGTTACAAGTACTCTTTTCATTGCCTATTTTATGCCAATTCCTATATGTTCGAAACCTTCTGTTGCCAGAATGCTGCGATCGTAAATATTACGTCCGTCGATTACCAGGTTGCCCACCATACGGCGTTTTACCTCAGCCCAATGTGGCATACGGAAATCTTTCCACTCGGTGAGCAGAAGGATCGCCGAAGCG
>JAVBOL010000027.1:0-53954 GCA_031550615.1 Rikenellaceae bacterium
GAAAACGCCTCGTCGTACCTCTCACATTCGTCGATGCCGTTATTCGGAGAGGAGGTCGTCATGAGCGGCCCCTCAGTAAAGAAAGATTATTAACGGACCTTTCATTATAACACTACCAAAATGAAAAGATCATATCAATTACCGATACTGTTAATTTCCGCAGCATTACTTACCTGGGCGTGTAAGCATGATGACGGGACACCGCAACCCGAGGTGACGGTTACCGGCGTTACGCTCACCAACGTGACCGGCGGCGAAATTAGCCTCGGCGGCGCAAACCCCACATCGATGCAGGTGCAGACCGCCGCCACGCCCGCCGCCGCTGTGGATTTCGATCAATATTATTTCAGGTTCTATTCCGACAACACTTCGGTGTTCACGGTGGACGACCAGGGCAACATCACGGCACAGGCTGCCGGTGAGGGGACGCTCAGCGTTGTCGCCCGGAACAACAGCGCGATAACCACCACATGCAAGGTGACGGTCGACGCTATTCCCATGACCGCGCTGACCATCGCTCCCGGCGGTAAGAATGTATCGATGGCCCTGAACTCGAGCTTTTGGCTTAATGAATTCGTAAATATCGATCCGTCGAAAGCCAGCGTAAAGACCCTGAAGTATACGTCGAGCAATCCTGCAGTGGCTGTGGTCGACGAAAGATCGGGAGTCGTCCGCGCTGTAACGGTCGGTTCTGCTACCATTCGCGTGGAGGCCGCCGACAATGCCGCGTTATTCGATCAGTCTACGGTGACCGTGGCAACAGTTCCGGTAAGCAGCATCACAATCAATTCCGCATACAACAACGTGGTTGTTGCTGTGGATTGGACTACCCAAATAATTTCCGGTACACTTCCGAGCAGTAGCGTCATTATCGCGCCAGGAAATGCGTCGAATCAAGGTGTGACCTACACCTCTCTCGATACGAGCACTGCAACGGTCGATGCTAATACCGGAGTGATAACAGGGAAGAAATCGGGGTCCACAAAAGTGAGGGTAACTACCAAAGACGGAAGCAACCTATCCGCGGAATTTAACGTACTGGTGGGCACAT
This sequence comes from Rikenellaceae bacterium, assembly GCA_031550615.1. Taxonomy (GTDB): domain Bacteria; phylum Bacteroidota; class Bacteroidia; order Bacteroidales; family Rikenellaceae; genus JAVBOW01. The sequence goes on from JAVBOL010000027.1 coordinate 1,052, forward strand.
TTGCTTTTGACATGCTAAGCCGCACAGGCTGGAGCGTCATAGAATCTTCTGTAACCACGCCTGTATCCGGATATAACGGCGGTGCCGCTTCGTGGATTCTGGACGACTCGGCCAACGACACCAGCGCATGTTTCCTGAAAATGACTGCATCACTCAATGGAGTGACACAGCCCGCGGGCCAGGCTCCCTATTTTATACTGGACCTGGGAGCAGCCACGACTTTCGACGCCATTAGCCTCGCACACAGGTTAAACGCCTTTAACTCTTTATATACTCCATACACATCTGTGACGAAGTTGACATTATACGGAAGCGACGACAATGTAACTTACACACTATTACAGGAAATAACAACGCCATATGCCGTTGCCACTCCCACTTCAACGAGGAAACTCGGCGATTCATATACATGCCGGTATTTGAAGGCGAATATAACCTATAGTACCTCTGTTCCTCCAAACGGCGATAACTATAACTACGTAATTATAAAAGACTTCAACCTGTGCACATCCCGTCTGGTAATGTGATAACAGGCGATCCTACAAAAAAACACCTCCGGAAAATTCCGGAGGTGTTTTTTTTGGAGCGGAAAACGAGGTTCGAACTCGCGACCCTCAGCTTGGGAAGCTGATGCTCTACCGACTGAGCTATTTCCGCATGTTTCGAAGTGCAAATATAGAAAAATTCTTCCATGAAGAAATATTATATGACTATATTTGTGATAAACTGGCCAATGATGACACGACTCGAACGCGAAAAACTGACGTTAGAGCGGATGATCCGCCTATATTGCCGCGTGAGGGAGGGCAACGAGACGTTGTGCCCCGGATGCGAGGAATTGCTCACTTATGCCCTGTCGCGACTTGATCGCTGCCCGCATGCCGAGTGCAAGCCCACATGCAAGGATTGCACGACGCATTGTTACCGGCAGGATATGCGCTTGCGCATTAAAAGGGTCATGCGTTTTTCGGGCCCGCGGCTTATATGGTATTACCCGGGCGCGGCGATAAGACACATGCTTGGAAAATAGAAGCGGCGCGGAGTGAATTCCGCGCCGCTTTCCTTATTTGTTCATCGTAATGAGCAACTCTTCGTTGTTGCGGGTCGATTCCATGTGTTTTTTGATCTCTTCCATGGCTTCGACCGAAGTCATGTCCGAGAGGTGGCGGCGCAGTATCCAAGTCTTTTGCATCACCTCCTTGCTCAGCAGCAGGTCTTCACGGCGCGTACCGGAAGCAATGATGTCGACAGCCGGATAGACGCGTTTGTTGGATAGTTTGCGGTCGAGTTGCAACTCCATGTTGCCCGTGCCCTTGAACTCCTCGAAGATCACTTCGTCCATTTTCGAGCCTGTATCGGTCAGCGCGGTGGCTATGATGGTCAGCGACCCGCGCTCTTCGGTGTTGCGCGCGGCGCCCAGGAAACGCTTGGGCTTGTGCAGGGCGTTGGCGTCCACACCGCCCGAGAGCACTTTGCCCGAGGCGGGCTGCACGGTGTTGTAGGCGCGTGCCAGGCGGGTTATCGAGTCGAGGAAGATCACAACGTCGTGACCGCACTCCACCAGGCGTTTGGCCTTGTCGAGCACCATTTCCGCCACCTTTACGTGGTGCGAGGCCTGTTCGTCGAAGGTCGAGGCGATAACCTCTGCCTTTACGTTGCGCGACATTTCGGTCACCTCCTCGGGACGCTCGTCGACCAGCAGCACGATCATGTAAACCTCCGGATGGTTGTCCGCTATGGCGTTGGCTATGGTCTGCATAAGCACCGTCTTACCGGTCTTGGGCTGCGCCACGATCAGGCCGCGCTGCCCTTTGCCAATAGGCGAAAACAGCTCTATAACGCGGGTAGTTAGGTTATTGTGGCCGTTGCCCGTGAGGTTGAATTTCTCGGTGGGGAACAATGGGGTCATATATTCGAACTGCACGCGGTCGCGGATAGCCTCGGGGTCGAGCCCGTTGACGCTGACTATGCGAATGAGCGGGAAATATTTTTCGCCCTCGCGAGGGGGGCGTATAACGCCGCGCACCGTGTCACCGGGCTTAAGGCCGGTTTGCTTGATCTGGGCGGGCGAAACGTAAATATCGTCTGGCGAATTGAGGTAGTTGTAGTCCGCCGAGCGCAGGAATCCGTAGCCGTCGGGCATTATTTCGAGCACCCCTTCGCTTTCGATCATACCTGCGAAATTCTCCGCGCGGTCTGCCTGGTTCTGCTGGGTGCGTTTGCGCTCGATACCTTTAAGTGGAGTGTAATCCTGGCGGTAGGTGGTCGCGGGATCGTCCACCAGCGGGGTGGCGACCTCCACCGGGGGCACAGTCTGCGTGTCTGTGCCGTGGAATCCGGCCTCGTCGTCGCGCACGGCAGCCGTGTGAGAAGAGGGGTTGTTGCGGTTCTTGCGGAACTCCTTGCGGAATTTTTCCCTTTGGGGACGCTGGCCCTGCGCGGGCGCCGCTGGCGCAGTTTCCTGTGGGGCGGCTGGCTCGGGGGGGGCCTGGGCGGAATTCCCGGCGGTTTGCTGTCCGCCACGGGTCACGTGCATTCGCTGGCGGCGGGGACGCAGACCATGCTCATACCCAGGACCACCCTGATACTCAGTGGATTCCTGCGGCGCGGACTGCCCGGCTTGGGGCGCTTCATTCCGGATTTCTTCGGCCTGTGGTGCTTCGCCGGCTGCTTTCGGTTTGCGGCCACGCCTCTTCGGCTCGTCACCGGACGGGGATGGCGCCGCCGGCGCCGACGCTTCGACGATGGCCTCTATCAGTTCGTTCTTGTTGAGTTGTTTTTTGATGCCTACACTGCGGCCCAATTCACGCAATTCGACAAGGCTTTTGCCTTTTAGGATATTTTTATCCTGCATAAATATATAATTTGCGGGGATGGAAAGCCGTCCGGGACCGGATCGGCGGGATGATATTTATGTCCGCAAAGGTAGAAAATAATCCTGAAAATACGCCGAACGGTCAGAAAAAATCGCTGTATTCGGTTAAAACATATTGCAGGTCCTCGGGCGTATCGATCGCAGCGCTCTCAGTATGAGTCACTGCCACGCGAATGCGCAGCCCGTTCTCAAGCCAGCGCAATTGTTCGAGCGACTCTGCCTTCTCGAGTTCCCCCTGCGGCATGAGCGTTATCCGGCGCAAAGCCTCGCAGGTGTATGCATACAGCCCCAAGTGCTTATAATACACTCGTTTAGACTGCCATTCCGATGGATCTGCACCCCTAAGGAAAGGGATCGCCGAGCGGCTGAAATAGAGCGCGTGGCCGTCTGCGGAAACCACCACCTTGGGCGAATTGGCATTGAAAATGTCCTCGTTAGGAGCGAAGGGCTTGACCAGCGTGGCTATCGAGGTGTCCGCATCATCGAACAGCGAGCGTATCTTTATAAGGTGCTCGTCGGCCAGGAAAGGCTCGTCGCCCTGAATGTTGACCACCACGTCGAAACGGCGCCCTGTGGCGCGTTCGACCGCTTCGAGGGCCTCGGCGCAGCGATCGGTGCCGCTTTTGTGGTCGGGCGAGGTCATCACCACCCTGCCCCCGAAGGCCTTGACGGCGCCGCTTATGCGCTCGTCGTCGGTGGCCACCCAGCAATCGGCGAATTGCGAACTCGCGCGCTCGTACACTCTCTGTATCATCGGTTTACCGGCTATATCGGCCAGTGGTTTGCCGGGGAAACGGGTCGAGGCGTAACGGGCGGGGATAAGGGCGAGGAATTCCATAGCTCAACTGTAAAATATGCAGTGCAAATATCCGCTATTTTTTTCCAAGCGCCAAACATTACACTCTCCTTTCACTATCTTTGCGGCGATGACACCGCTCGACATCCTCACCCGTTTAGGCGACCGCCTCGGCGATTTCGGCCATGACGCCCCCTCGCAACGCGCCATGGAGGCCGCCATGCGCGACAATCCGTGGTTCGGGCATGGAGATATAATGATGGCCGTCTGCGCGCTGCGTGAAAAAATGCTGCGCGGGGACGTATTGCGCGAATGGCTCGCTCGCTACGGCGACACTCCGTGCCGTGGGGCGACGCTCGGGATAATCATGGCGGGAAATATCCCCCTGGTCGGTTTCCATGACCTGATGTGCGGCATCGCCGCCGGATGCCGCTGCCTGGTCAAGACATCAAGTAAAGATTCAGCTTTGATGTCATATATCGTTGATACAATAAATGATCCGTCAGTGAGTATCGGTATCACCACTACGCCCGACATGCTGATCGCCACGGGCAGCGACAACACGGTACGACAGCTGCAAAGCCAATGGCCGGGTGTGCGCGCCCTGTGGAGGGGCAGCCGCTCGTCGGCAGCCATACTTACGGGCGACGAAACGGACGCAGAATTAGAGGGTTTGGCGCATGATATTTTCTCATACAGCGGATTGGGCTGCCGCAGTGTAAGCTTCATATGGCTGCCGCACAGGTATGACATACAGCGACTTGCGAACAAACTTTCCTCGTGGCGCGGACCTGTAAATCCGAAATATCGCAACAATTACCTTCAAAATAAGGCCATAGCCGCGATGGCCGGGCGCGATTTTGTGGACGGAGGCTTTTTCACGCTCTGCGAGAGTGATGAATTTCCACTTAATATAAGCGAAATAAGTTATTCATTTTATGATGATAACTCTCTGCCGTACGCATGGACGGAAGCCAACGGCGACCACCTGCAATGCCTCGTCGCCCGACCCGGCGTGCACCCTATGGCGGTGGGCTTCGGATGTGCGCAATATCCCGGCCCGGACGACTACCCCGACCGCATCGACACCATGAAGTGGTTGGGGGATTGCGCGCTATGAAAATTTTCATAATTTTGCCGTAAAACAAGTCAACTATGTCCATGATCTTCCGATTTAAGATGCTCAGTGACGAGAGCGATACCTTTGTACGCGACTACGAAGTCGCCTACGACATGCCTCTCGTTGATTTTCATAATTTTATATGCGCCGACCTAAAGTTCGACAACAGCCAGATGGCATCGTTTTTCACCTCTGACGCGATGTGGGGTAAGCTGCATGAATACACCCTTCTGGACATGGGCGAAGGAATTGGCGAAGAGATACCCTCGACGCCCATGGACGGGATAAAGGTCGACCACCTGATACGCGAAAACCACGACCGGCTGATCTATCTTTTCGACATGTTCGGCGACCGCGCGCTCTACCTCGAATTGATGGGCACATACCCCGCCGAGACTGGGACGAAATACCCGCGCTGCATAGCATCCGAGGGCGCAGCCCCCGACCAGTTCGACGCCGCGGCTTCCGAGGGCGGCGACGGTTCGATTTTCGACGAGGTCATGGCCGATTTCAATGACTTCGAGGGTGATGAGTCATACGAAGACGATTAAAAACCTTATCGTCGTCGGCGGGCCCACAGGCTCGGGAAAGACCGACCTGGCGATCAAAATAGCGCAAAAATTCGGCGCGCCAATACTCTCGGCAGACTCGCGCCAGTTCTACCGCGGCATGGCCATCGGCACGGCACAGCCCGATCCGGCACAGTTGGCCGCCGCCGAGCACCATTTCATAGCGTGCCGCGAGGTGGACGACGATTACACATGCGGCGACTATGAGCGCGATGCGCTGGCACTGCTGGATGGGATTTTCACGACCCGCGACACGGCGGTGGCTGTCGGCGGCTCAGGTCTGTATATCAACGCATTATGCGAGGGAATGGACGACCTGCCAGACGCGGACCCCGAGTTGCGGGCCCGGATGGAGGAGCAATGGCACGCAGGTGGAAGCGGGCAGATCCTCGCCCGGCTACAGCAACTCGACCCCGAATTTTACGACAAAGTCGACCGCGCCAACCCGCGCCGGGTGATCCGCGCGCTCGAGGTGTGCATAAAGAGCGGCGCGCCCTACTCCACCCTGCGCAACGCCGCACCTAAGGAGCGCCCTTTCCGCACGATGAAACTCGCCCCTGACATGCCTCGCGAAGAGCTTTACGGGCGCATCGACCGCCGCGTCGAAGGGATGATGGCCGCCGGACTCGAAGCCGAGGCGCGCGCGCTTTACCCCCGCCGCGCGCTCAACGCCCTGCAAACGGTGGGCTACCGCGAGTTGTTCGATCACTTCGACGGATCGACCACGCTCACCGAGGCCGTCGAGTCGATAAAACGCAACACGCGCCGCTACGCCAAGCGCCAGATGACCTGGTTCGGGCGCGACCCACGGATGCAATGGTTCGCCGCCGACCGGCCACAGGATGCGCTGGACGCTGTGGAGGCTTTTATTTTGTCCGAAACGAAAAATTAACGTATATTTGTGCACTTTAACGCTCGGATGGTGGAATAGGTAGACACGCCGGACTTAAAATCCTGTGGTCAGTAATGGCCGTGCGGGTTCGATTCCCGCTCCGAGTACCACTCCTTAAGCCGTGCACCGCAGCACGGCTTAATTTTTCAAAACTATGGCATGGTACAGCAAATACCTGACGCTCTATAACCGTCCTTTCGGGGAGATAGATCCCGGGCAGATCGCCATGATCCGCGCTAAGATCACCGCCATGCAGTCCGATAGGCCGCTGGCCTCTGTGGTTATGATCGCACGCAACGAGAGTTCGCGCCTGGCGGCGACGGTTGCATCGCTCGCCGACAACGAGTGCAACTACCCGGTCGAGATCATCTGCGTGGATAACGCCTCGACCGACCCGACCCCGCAGGTGATAAAAGAGCTCGGGGTGCGTTATCTGTCGCAACCTCTCGCCGGACACGGCAACGCGCGGCAAATGGGGCTCGAACACGCCCACGGGCGCTATTACCTGACCATCGACTCGGACACGCTCTATCCGAGGCGCTATTTGCAGAGCATAATTTCTATGCTTGAGCGCCCCGGCACGGGCGGCGTGGTGGGCATGACCGGATATTTCCCCGACAGCAAGAATTCGAGGTTTGGCATCTGGTTCTACCAGGCGTTGCGCGACGTGCACATGAAAATGCTTTTCAGAAAGCGCCCCGAGCTGTGCGTGCGCGGCATGGCATTCGGCTTTCCGACGATGGACGGGCTAAAATACGGATTCCGCACAGACCTGCGGCGCGGCGAGGATGGCTCGATGCTGCTCAGCCTCAAGGCCGAAGGCAAAACCATGCGCCTGATGTGCGGCGTAAGGTGCGTAACGGAGCCCAAGACCGGAGAAACGGGACGGTCGCTGGCGCACAACTTCATGCAGAAGCTACGCCACTCGGTAACGCACCTTTCCTCCTATTTCACACAGAAGGATCACTACCAGGACCACGAGTCCAACCTGAGATAACACGGATCGGGCGCCCTGTGTGGGGCTCCCGATCCGGTCAATATTTCTCTCCCGTGGGCGTAAAATTCAGCCCGTCTCGGAATTTGATCGAGGCGTGCGTGCCGTCGCAGAATGGTTTATTTGACGACTGTCCGCAACGGCACAGCGTCACGCGGTTGCGCACCTCATACACATAGCCGTCCACACCCTCCTCTATGACGATCCCACCGCGCACCCACAACGGGCCGCTACACCCTATTTCGGGGTCTTCGACCACGCCTATCGACGGATCGTAGCGGGGCTCGAAAGGTTCTCCCGACTCGTTATCCCACGCGCTCAGGCGACCTGCCGGGCAACGGTTGGCCTCGCGAACCACCCACTCGCGGGCATGGTCGTTGTCGGTGCGGCCCACAAGCCTCCATATCTGCCCCTTGGCATCACAGAAACGGGCGAAAGCGCAATACTCCTCGTTGTCGGTAACGGTAAGGGTCGGCCCAGCTGTCTCCTCCGCACGGTTCAGTATGGGCTCACGGCGGGCGGTGGAGGTCGGGTCCCAATCGCAGCGCACGTGCGAACCGTCGCAAAAGGGCGCATTGCGGGAAGTGCCGCAACGGCACAGCGCGGTGGGCTCGGCACTACATTCATAGCTGTCACCGGGCTGGTAATACCATATTTCGCCCAATTGGTTGGGCACGAAGAACTGCTGAGTGAGCGGCGGACGGCCATAGACCAGGTAGGGCCCCGAAGGGTCTACCACGATACGGAAGTTATCGGGAGCCGGGGTCGTTCCGGGCTGCACGCCCGAGGGATATTGCTTTGACATCGCGCATAATGATTTTGCGCATACACAAACAAAAAGCGAGCCGTGATTCGACTCGCCTTTAGCTTATTGCAGGGCCGATTGATTGGCCTCGTTGAATACATCCTTGCCTTCGGGCGTGTAGAGGTGCTCGATCCGCCCTTTATACCTCTCCTCGACCTTGCCGCGCACCACCTTCATAGTGCTGTTGACCAGCCCGTTCTGTTCGGTGAAAGGCTCGTCGAGCAGCGCGAACGACGCCGGGAGCCACCTTTCGGGGAACAGTCCCGCGTTCTCGCCTTTCAGGCGGTAGCCGTCGATCAGCGAACGTATCAGCTCTATACCCTCGCGCGGGGTTTCAGCCCGGCGCTTCAGCTCGGCCTTATTGGGCACGATCAGCGCCACGGTGTAGGCGCTCTGGTTGTTGTGCAGGATCACGCTCTCGATCAGGGGTGAGGAGCCCAACTCCTCCTCGATGCCCTCGGGACTGTATTTCTCTCCGTCGCTGCCGATCAACAGGCTCTTGAAGCGCCCCATGACGTAAAGCAGCCCGTCATGCTTACCTATATAGCCCATATCGCCCGTGTGCAGCCAGCCGTCACGCACGGTGTCGGCGGTCGCGGCGGGATTTTTCCAGTAGCCGGCCATTACGTTTTCGCCGCGGATCACGATCTCGCCCTTTTCGCCCGTGGGCAGTTCTCGCCCTTCGCTGTCGAGTATCTTTATATCGAGGGGCCTGACCGGCATGCCCGACGACCCGAAACGGTGTTTGGCCGGGGAGTTGGTCGAGATGACGGGGGTGGCCTCAGAAAGTCCGTAGCCCTGGTACATCGGTATGCCTATGGCATAGAAGAAACGCTGCAACTCGCTGTCCAGCAACGCGCCTCCACCAATAAAGAATTGCAGTTCACCGCCGAAAGCCTCGCGCACCTTACTGAATAATATCTTATCGAACAGCGCCACGAGGGGCTTTAAAGCTGCCGCCGCGCCCGTGCCCTTGCTGTAGCCGTCCTTATTATAAGCATAGGCCACGCGCAGCGCGAAACGGAACAGCCGCTCGGTGGCGGCGCCCTTCTCGCGGATCGAACTTTCGATACCCTTGCGGAAATTCTTGGCCAGCGCAGGTACGGAAAGCAGGAAATGGGGCTTCACCTCGCGGATATTCAGCGGTATGTTCTTCAGCGTTTCGATAGGCGTGCGCCCCACCTGCACCGTCGCGGCGGTCGCTCCGCACGCGATGATTATATAAAACCCGACCACGTGCGCGAAGCAATGGTCCAAAGGCAGGATGATAAGCGTGCGCCACGAAGGGGGGATATCGACCAGCGAGAGCGCCTGTTCGACGTTGGCCGTGTAGTTGCGGTGGGTGAGCACCACGCCCTTGGGGTCGGCGGTCGTGCCCGAGGTGTAGGTTATGGTTGCGTGGTCGTCGTTTTGCAAGGCAGCACTGCGCTTTAAGAAATCCTCGCGGTGGTTTGCGAGGTACTCCCAGCCGTGGACCATCACCTCGGCAAGCGTTATCTCACCCTCACCTGCTTCCGCACCGTCCATCAGCACCACGTGGCGCAATGCCGGCAGACTCGCGCGCACGGCTCGCACCTTGTGCAGCTGGCTGGCGGAAACCATGACCACCGCCACGTCGGCGTGCGACAGGCGGAAAAGGACGTCGCCGCTCTCCTCAAGTTTGACCGACAGGGGAACGCTCACGCCCCCGGCATAGAATATGCCCAATTCGGAGAGTATCCAGTTATTGCTCCCCTCGGCCAGTATCGACACGTGTTCGCGGGGCTGCAACCCCAACCGCGCCAGGCCGGCGCCTATGGCTATGGCCTGTTCCCGCGCCTGGGTATACGATGTGGGGCGGAATTCGCCGCCGCTTTTCTCCAACAGGAAAGTTTTGTCGCCGTAAGTGGCTACCGATGATTCGAATAGATCTATTATAGTTTTTTTCATAGGTGCGATTTGCGGCAAAAGTATTAAAAGTTTTCATATTCGCTAATCACCCCTTACGCAAGCGGTTGTAAAAAAGGCTGCCTTTGGAGGCAGCCTGAAGTTTTAATCCATTTTCAGCACGGCGAGGAAGGCTTCCTGCGGCACTTCCACGTTCCCGACCTGGCGCATTCGCTTCTTACCTTTTTTCTGTTTTTCCAGCAGTTTGCGTTTACGGGATATGTCGCCGCCGTAACATTTTGCGGTAACGTCCTTGCGCACGGCCTTCACCGTTTCGCGGGCGATGATCTTCGCCCCGATGGCCGCCTGTATGGCTATGTCGAATTGCTGGCGCGGGATCAGTTCCTTGAGCTTCTCGCACATCTTGCGCCCGAAATCGTAGGCGTGCTCGTGGTAGATTAGCGACGAGAGGGCGTCGACCGGTTCGCTGTTGAGCAGGATGTCCAGCTTGGCGAGTTTACTCTCCTTGTACCCCGTCTGGTGGTAGTCGAAGGAGGCGTAGCCGCGCGAAATGCTCTTGAGTTTGTCGTAGAAGTCGAATACGATCTCAGCCAGCGGCATGTCAAAATTGACCTCGACCCTGTCCTGGGTGATGAACACCTGGTTTTTGAGTATGCCGCGCTTGTCGATGCACAGTTTCATCACGTTGCCCAGATAGTCCGATTTGGTGATGATCTGGGCGAGGATATACGGTTCGTCTATATGGTCGATCAGCGTAGGCTCGGGCAGTCCCGAGGGATTGTGCACGTCGAGCACTTCGCCGCGGTTGGTGGTCACTTTATAAGATACGTTGGGCACGGTGGTCACCACGTCCATATCGAATTCGCGGTAGAGGCGTTCCTGGATGATCTCGATGTGCAGCAATCCGAGGAATCCGCAACGGAAACCGAAACCGAGCGCCAACGAGCTCTCGGGCTCGAAGGTGAGCGAGGCGTCGTTGAGTTGCAGCTTTTCGAGCGAAGTGCGCAGGTCCTCGTAATCGTCCGTGTCGACCGGGTAGAGGCCGGCGAAGACCATAGGCTTCACATCCTCGAAGCCAGCTATCGCCGTGCTGCACGGACGGTCGATGTGGGTGATCGTGTCGCCCACCTTTACGTCCACCGAGGTCTTGATACCGGATATTATATAACCCACATCGCCGGCGCGCACCTCGTCGCGGGGCGACATCTTGAGTTTCAGCACGCCGATCTCGTCGGCGGCGTATTCGCTGCCCGTGTTGAAGAATTTCACCTTGTCGCCCTTGCGGATCACGCCGTTCATCACGCGGAAGTAGGCGATAATGCCGCGGAAGGAGTTGAACACCGAGTCGAAGATCAGCGCCTGGAGGGGTTCGCCCTCGTCGCCTTTAGGAGCGGGTACGCGCTCGACGATAGCTTCGAGGATGGCGTCCACGCCCAGCCCGGTCTTACCCGATGCAGCCAGGATGTCCTCGCGCTTGCAACCGAGCAGGTCGACGATCTGGTCCTTCACCTCGTCGACCATCGCGGCGTCCATGTCTATCTTGTTGATGACCGGGATTATCTCCAGGTCGTGCCCAAGGGCGAGGTAGAGGTTCGAAATGGTCTGCGCCTGGATGCCCTGCGTGGCGTCGACGATAAGCAGCGCCCCCTCGCACGAGGCTATGGCGCGCGACACTTCGTACGAAAAGTCGACGTGCCCCGGGGTGTCGATCAGGTTAAGCACATATTTCTCGCCGCCGCTCACATACTCCATCTGTATGGCGTGCGACTTGATGGTGATGCCCTTTTCGCGTTCGAGGTCCATGTTGTCGAGCACCTGCGCCTGGAGCTCGCGCTCGCTCACGGTCTTGGTGGTTTCGAGCAAGCGGTCGGCAAGGGTGCTTTTGCCGTGGTCGATGTGGGCTATGATGCAAAAGTTGCGGATATTCTTCATTCTGTATATCTATGCGTCTGGCGGTGCTCTACCCAACTACGGAATAGCGACCGGACTGCAAAGATAATCAGTTTTTCGACACACTCCGACGCGCGGCGGTAAAATATGCCGGCGGGCGGCGATATTGGCGTCGGGGGCTGGCGGCGAGCTTTTCCCGTCGATTTCCTTGCATTTTTGACGTTTATTTATTATATTGCAAAACAGATGCGGTTCGCATATTTGCAGAAAACACCTAACCTTAAAATGCTTAGATTATGAAAAACACATTACTTGCCTTGTTGGCAGTGCTGATGTTGCTTACGTATTCATCAAAGGCACAGGTGGCGCAAGGACTTCCTTTTACTTTTGCCGCCGACCATTCGTTTCTGTTTTCCGACTACGTACCATTATCGCAGGTCGATCCCAATCCTACTACGACGATCACCGTGTATCCCAACCCTGTGGCAACCTTGCTTACGATAACGAGCAATAAGACCATGCTTGAAATTGTTCTTACCAACACTAAAGGCGTGTCCGTTTATTCGAGTAAGCCGAATAACACAAGCCATGCTATAGATATGACAAATTACGCTAAAGGCGGGTATACACTTAAAATTGTGCTTCAGTCTGAAATATCACAAAGATTAGTAATAACGCAATGACAATTAGCGCATTTTAACACAATGCAAGGGGAGTGAGAACAAATTAACATAAAGCGGATGCTGAGAAAATTATTTTGTATATTATTCGTCTCTGCGTTTATCTGCGCAGGGTCTTCGGCGCAGTCTATGACGCTGCATAAAGTATTTGTTCAGATTAAGGGAGCCGTTTACGACTCCCTTAACCGCACTCCCCTGCCAGGTGCGGTGATCTCTATTATCAATAGTTATGAAATCAGCACACAGGTAGTCGGCAATAAGGGCGAATTTTCTGTGGATCAATTCAATCTGACGGATCCATATCCCATAAAACTTGAAATATCATGCTTAGGTTACCGCATCAAGAAATACGATCTGTCCGTGCAGGGCGAGGACATACAACTCGGCAAGGTCCTGCTGGGGCCCGACCCGCTTAAAATAGACGAAATAGTGGTCAAAGCCCGGGCCAGGATGTTCGACATAAAAAAGGACACCATGTATATCTTCCCCGCGTCCATATTCACGCCTAAGGGAAGCACCGCCGTCGACCTGCTGAAGAAAATACCGGGCGTAAAAACGGACGGCGAGTCGGTCGAGGTCATGGGAGAGCTGATCGAGATGGCCTACGTCAACGGCAAGGCCACATTCGGCAACAACCCAGCCGACGCGCTAAACAACATCGAAGCCAAAGACCTCTCGCTTATAAAGGTCTATGACGAAGAGCGCAGCGAAACCGATCCCGACCGCACGATATCCAACCGTAAGCGTCGCGTCATAGACCTGCTTACGTTCGACGCGATCAACCACAGCCTTAACGCCTCGCTGACCACCGCCATGGGCAGCGATTTCGACCGTGATCCACAGGGGGAACTACGGGACAGGTATAATTTCGGGGGACGCATCATGTCGTTCAACGAAAACCGCCAGATCAAAGCCGGCATATTGGCCCAGAATGCCGGTTTGTCGACGAATGCTTTCAGGTACAGCGAACCGGTTTATGGCGGCGGTCGCGACGGTTACGCCGAAACGATAAACGCCGTGGTGATGTGCGAATTGCCTAATCTCCAAAAGCGCAAATACTGGGGAGGCGAGCTATCATACATGTACTCCTCTTACTACAGGCGCGACGCCGGCCATTCACAGGACGATTACTTCCCGTTATCCGGCCAACCCGGGCGGACTTACAGCGCCGAGAATGCGTCCACATCGAAAACAGAAACGCATAGCATAACCCTGGCCGCAGGCAATCAAGCCTTTATGCTCAACAATTTTGTCGATCTACGCAATGGCGATAGAAAAAGCTATAGCACATCGCGCAATCTCGCAGACGGCATCCTGGTCAACGGCTATGACAACGCATCGGGCGGAAAAGGGGATGGGTATAACATCCAGAGTTTGCTTTCAGGCGGATTCAAACTGACCGCCAAATCCAGCATCAGGCTGATGGCCCAAATGTTTTTAACCAATAACGACGACGACGGATGGCTAAACAACACCTCGGTCGCAGAAAGCGATATGCGCCATGTGGTCGAGCGTAAGTTGGGCGAAAATTCAAACCTGTCGATCAGTCCGACCTATTCATTGAATATAAACGAGAAACAGAGGTTCGATTTCGAGTATATATTCGGATATGTGCGGGGCCGGGTCGATAACCTCGCATACGACCGGATGTCGGGCATTATCGACTATTCGCTCAGCCGCGACTACCACGACGAGCGGCTGAGCAACTCATGCAAAGCGTCATATTCGTATACATTCAAACCAGGGATCTTCATCAACGCCGACATAACCGGCATCAACACGAGACTCGACAAATCACCAGACAAATACATGGCCGGCGACGCGGCGAGAAGATACGATTTTATGAACTTGCTGCCATCAATACGATTTTTCCACGGGGCACTGGCCAAAAGTTTCAACGTGGGATACAGCACCTTAGCCGACATCCCAAAGGTTGATATGTTCATAGAGAAGATCGACGACCGTAACCCGATAATGCTTTCGGTGGGCAACCCCGACCTCAAAGGATCTTATACGCACAACCTTTCGGCCAGCGCGTCGATCAACGACGCTGAATCCCAAACCAGCAAATCGGTTTCCGTCAACGCCAAATTCACCCGCAATGCCATAGTTTCGCGAAGCAGCTACTTTTCGCAGGACACCTACCTGCCGGAGTATGATTACACCGCACCGCAGGGATCGACGTTAAACACCTTCGAAAACGCATCGGGCAAGGTCAACCTCGATGCCAAGGCGTCGTATTCCACGCCCGTGAACCCGATCAGGTGCATTGTTACCGCCGAGGTGAATTACGGATTCTCGAAAGAGCCGGGCTACCTGGGCGAAACGCTAACCACAGCGCGGTCGCACACCCCGATGATCGGATTGGGGATAGAAAGCAATTTTTCAGGCAATATCAGCCTTAGCGTCAAAAGTTCGACCGCCTACCGCTATATGAAATCGCAGACCGGATCGCTGGACCGCGCCTGGAGCGAAAACGTGACTGCAAAAACCTCGGTCAGGTTCCTCGAATACGCGACTTTCAATGCCGATTACATCCTTTCGAATTACGTGAGCTTCGACTACTCATATGCCACCCGCCACGACAATGTGTTGAATCTTTCGCTCTCTTACAAAGTGTTGCACAACCGCCGGGGAGAGGTGAGCGTGACCGCTTACGATATACTCAACCGCAACGAAGGGTTCGAGTCGCGCATGTATCCTGACCGTGTATCGACAGTCTGGAGCGTGCGCAGCCCGCGTTTCTTCCTGGTCAGCTTTGTGTACAGACTCGCTAATGTCAAGTGATATTTAACGACGGGCGGACGCGGCAAAAGAAATTTGAATTACTTTTGCGGGGAATCATGAATTATCCCGATGAATGTAATCGCAAAATACTTTTCGCTGGTCAAATTCGCCCACACCATATTCGCCATGCCCTTCGCGCTGGCGGCATATTTTTATGCGCTTTACTGCGGATGGCCATTCGACTGGACTGTGCTTGTTAAAGTGCTGCTGTGCATGGTCTTCGCCCGTAATGCCGCAATGGGTTTCAACCGCTGGGCAGACCGCCGCATCGACGCGCGAAACCCGCGCACAGCATCACGCGAGATCCCCTCGGGAAAGATCACCCCGCGCGCGGCGATGGGTTTCGTTATCGCCAATGCCGCGCTATTCGTGATTACCGCCGGACTGCTAAACAGGCTTGCTCTGGCTCTCGCGCCGCTTGCGCTGGCCGTTATTTTGGGCTACAGCTACACCAAGCGTTTCACGTGGATGGCGCATTTCGTGCTGGGGCTTGCGTTGTCCGTAGCTCCGGTGGGCGCATACCTCGCCGTTACGGGAACAATCGACCTGCTGCCTGTGCTGTTGGCATTTTTAGTGCTGACCTGGGTGGGCGGTTTCGATATACTCTACTCGTTGCAGGATGGCGATTTCGACCGCCGCGAGGGGCTGCATTCCGTGCCTTCGCGTTTCTCGGTCGAGCAGAGCCTCGGTATAAGCATCGGCGTGCACATGGCCACGATGGTGGCGGTGGTTATAATCGGTCTGCTGTTCTGCAACGCGACGCTGTACTGGATCGGCGCGGGACTCTTCGGCGGGCTGCTAATTGTGCAGCACGTGGTGGCCTCACCCTCGCGCCTGGACCGCATCGGGACGACGTTCACGCTGATGAACGGCCTTTCGAGCCTTGTCTACGCCGCGTTCTTCATCGCGGCGATGTGGGTGTAAAAAAGGCGGCTTTCGATTAAGCCGCCTTACTTTTTAAACGCCCGCCTGGCGCTTGGCCTCCATAAGGATTGTGAAGGCGCGGTGGATATCCTCGTCGCTGACCACGACCGTGAATTCGGTGGTGGTGCTTATCACTTCGAGAATATTGATGTTGTCCCAGGCCAGCTCCTTAAATATATAATAGTATACCCCGGGGCACATGGTGTTCTCCATCGGCAGTTTGACGGTTATCGAGGAGAGGTTGCCTGTCTTTGCGACGTTGGTTTCGTTGCGGAATATCTCGTCGACCATGGGCGAAATGGAACTGCTCACCACCAGCGTGGTTTCGTAGATGCCCTGCGAAAAGGTGCAGAAAAGGTCCTTCACGCTGCGTACGCGTTCGAGCAGCTGCGCCTGTTTTTCGTAGAGTGTGGGCGAGTTGGTGAAGGTGTAGTCCGCCAGGTTCGAGCGCACGATGATGTCGCCGATATTCTCGACCACTTTTTTGAATTTCATGGCCGACATCAACTCCAGGCGGGGGACCAGGCGGTTGAGCGCCATTATCACGGCGCTGTCGTTGACCTCTTTGCCGACTTTTTTCTCGACGTCGGGTTTGAGTTGGCGGGCAAGCGCCGAAAGGTTGACGAGGCCGTCGACGAGGGCTCCCTCCAAAAAGGGCTTTTTCTTAATGACCTCTTCGACAGCGTTTGGGATAGTTAGCATGGTTATATTGTGTTGTTTTGTATTTTTAACATTACGTACAAAATTATACGGTCTGAAAATATGTTGCAAAAAAAATAAATATTTTAAGTAAAAACAAACATTTAACTATACTTTTGTCAAAACAAAAGGAAAATTATCGATTTTTAACGGAATATGAGTAAAATTCTCAAATTCGGAGGCACCTCGGTAGGCTCGGCGGAGAATATGCGCCGTGTCGCACAGATCATACAGAGCGAAGGTTCGACCGTCACGGTACTGTCGGCGATGTCGAAAGTGACCGACTCGCTGGTCGCCATATCCGCAGCGGCGGAGAGCAAAAACGCCAGGGGTATAGAAGAGGGCGTAAAGTTCCTCGAAGACAAATTCTCCACCTGCATACTCGGCCTTATGCAGCAGGGCGCAGCGGCGTCTTTGGAGCGTATGCGCCAAAGCCTCGGTATAATAATAAGCGAAGCCGCCGACTTCAAGCCCTACACCTCGGAACGCATCATAATTTCGCAGGGAGAGCTGCTCACGACGGCCATTTTCACCGCCTTCCTCAAAGAGCAGGGCATCCGCGCCGAGTTGCTGGACGCCACTTCGTTCATGTTCACCGACGAAAGCGGCCAGGTCGACACGGTGCGGCTCAAAAGCCGCCTTTCTGAGCTGGTCACCGATCCCGCTACATATTATGTAACGCAGGGTTTCATCTGCACCAACCACCTGGGACAGACCGACAATCTCGGGCGCGGCGGCAGCGACTTCAGCGCGGCGCTCATCGGTGTGGCCATCGACGCGATGGACGGCGTGCAGATATGGACCGACATCGACGGGATGCATAACAACGACCCGCGCATAGTGACCAATACGCGCCCTATCAGGGAGATGAGTTTCGACGAGGCTGCCGAGTTGGCATATTTCGGTGCGAAGATCCTCCATCCCGCCACCATCCAACCCTGCAAGGACCACGGCATACCTGTATACCTTAAAAACACGATGGACCCCGCCGCGCCAGGCACAAGGATATTCAACGGCGACTGCTGCTGCAAGGGATTCCGCGCCGTGGCGGCCAAGGACGGCATCACGGTCATCCATATCACCTCGACGCGAATGTTGCTGGCGTACGGTTTTTTGCGCAAGATATTCGAAGTGTTCGAGAAGCACCGCACCCCCATCGACATGATCACCACCTCGGAGGTAGCCGTGTCGCTGACCATAGACAACGATACTCACCTTACTGAAATAGAGTCCGAGCTGCACGACTTCGGCACGATACGCATCGAGCGCAACAACACGATAGTCTGCATCGTGGGGCAGTGCGACCAGAGCCAGCAGGGCATGGCGGCGCGTATATTCGACACGCTTACCGAAGTGCCGGTCAAGATGATCTCCTATGGTGCAAGTGAGCGCTCGATAGCCCTGCTGATCGACACGGCACACAAGAAAAGCACCTTGCAAAGCCTTAACGACGGATTATTCTGATGCTAAGCCGATCTATCACAGATACACTTGCCGGGCGCCCCACCCCGTTCTACCTGTATGATATGGGACTGCTCGGTCGCACGTTACAGGCGGTGATCGGGGCGTCGTCGCGCTACGGCTATAAGGTGCATTACGCGCTCAAGGCCAACTTCGAGCGACCGGTGATCGACGCCGCGCTGGCCGCCGGGCTGGGCATCGACTGCGTAAGCGGCAACGAGGTGCGCTATGCCATAGAGTGCGGATGCCCTGCCTCGGAGGTGGTTTTCGCCGGCGTAGGCAAGGGCGACGCCGAGATAGAGTACGCGCTTGAGCAGGGAATATTCGCTTTCAACTGCGAGTCGCTGGGCGAACTCGAGGTCATAGACTCAATCGCCGCCCGAATGGGCAAAGTCGCGACGGTGGCCCTAAGGATCAATCCCGACGTCGATCCGCTGACACACAGACACATCTCTACCGGCCACGGCAACAGCAAGTTCGGCATTTCATATAAAGAGGTGGACGAAGTGGTAGCCAAACTCGGCGAATTGAAGAACGTGCGCATAACGGGGCTGCATTTCCATATCGGGTCGCAGATCACCGACCTGCGCGTGTATGAATACCTGTGCCAGAGAGTCAACACGCTGGCAGCATGGTTCACCGAACGCGGTTTCGAATTCACACACATCAACGTGGGCGGGGGCCTGGGCATCGACTATTTGGACCCTGACAGGAACCCGATGCCGGATTTCGAGGCGTTCTTTGCCATTTTCGCCCGCCACCTCGCGCTGCCCGGCGCACCCGAAATACATTTCGAGCTGGGACGCTCCATCGTTGGGCAATGCGGCGAATTGATCTCCAAAGTGCTCTACAACAAGACCAACGCCGAGGGCACCGAAATAGCCGTAATAGACGCCAGCATGACCGAGTTGATCCGTCCGGCGCTCTACCAGGCTTCGCACGCCATAGAAAACCTCTGTGGCGCGGGACGCGAACCGCACACCTACATGGTCGCCGGGCCGGTGTGCGAATCGGCGGACACCTTCGCAGAAAAGGCCACCCTGCCGGAGCTGCGGCGCGGCGATCTGGTATCGATAAAATCCGCCGGGGCTTACGGCAGCGCCATGGCCTCGCGATATAATATGCACGATTTACCCGGGTCGCTTTTTATCTGATAGCCACGACACTATAAGCGACTGCCGCGCCCGATGACACGGGGCGCGGCAGTTGTTGTTTTGTTGTTAATAAAATGGGGTACGGTTTTCGTATAATTCACCAAAAATTCGTACCTTTCGCGCTGCTTTTTAACTTTTCCACAAAGATGAAAATATCGTACAACTGGCTCAGGGAGTATGTAAAAACAGACCTTGCAGCTTCAGAAGTAGCTGAAATACTGACCGCTATCGGCCTCGAAGTCGAGGGTCTGGAGAAACTCGAAAGCGTTCGCGGCGGCCTCGAAGGGGTCGTTGTCGGGCATGTGCTCACCTGCGAACGCCATCCCGACGCAGACAAGCTCAGCGTTACGACCGTCGACGTCGGCGGCGAAGAGCCCCTTCAGATAGTCTGCGGAGCGCCCAACGTGGCCGCGGGGCAAAAGGTGCCCGTAGCGACGATAAACGCCGTGCTCTACCCCGCCGGCGAAGAAGAAGGTTTTAAAATTAAGCGCAGCAAGATACGCGGCGTCGAGTCGCTCGGCATGATATGCGCCGAGGACGAGTTGGGCATAGGCACCGGCCATGACGGCATCATGGTGCTCGACCCCTCCCTAAAACCGGGTACGCCCGTGCGCGACGTACTGGGCATCGAAGACGATTTCCTGCTCGAAATAGGACTTACGCCCAACCGCATAGACGCTGCGTCGCACTACGGCGTTGCGCGCGACCTGGCGGCCTACCTGCGCTCCAACGGCACTGGCACCGTTCTGGACCTGCCGTCCGTGGCTAAATTCCACGCGGGCAACAACGAACGCGTGACCGCCGTGAGCGTGCAGAACCCCGAACTTGCGCCCCGTTACGCCGGGGTGACGATGACCGGGGTCAAGGTAGCACCCTCGCCCTCATGGCTGCAAAAGCGTCTGCGCGCCATAGGCATAAACCCCAAGAACAATGTGGTGGACATCACCAACTTCATACTCCACGAACTGGGCCAGCCCCTTCACGCGTTCGACGCGGACAAGATCAAGGGCGACCATATCGTGGTGCGCACCTGCCCCGAGGGCACTCCATTTACCACCCTGGACGGTGTGGAGCGCAAACTCTCGGCCTCTGACCTTATGATCTGCGACGCCCACGGACCGATGTGCATCGCCGGCGTGTTCGGCGGAGCGGATGCCGGCGTGAGCGATACCACGACAAGCATATTTATCGAGAGCGCCTATTTCAACCCCGTGAGCGTGCGCAAAACCGCCAAGCGCCACGGCCTGAATACCGACGCGTCTTTCCGCTTCGAGCGCGGCGTCGACCCAGACATCACGATTTACGCCCTCAAACGCGCAGCGCTGCTGATCGAGGAGCTTACGGGCGGGCATGTGTCGTCGGGCGTGACCGACCTCTACCCCTCCCCTGTCGAGCCTTTCCGTTTCGAGGTATCTTTCGGGCGCATCAACTCGCTTATCGGCAAGCAGATACCCGAGGACAAAGTGCGTGCGATACTCCACGCCCTGGACGTGAAGGTCGAGAGCGAGAAAGATGGCGTGCTGTCTCTCGCCGTGCCTCCGTACCGCGTCGACGTGCAGCGCGAGGCCGACCTGACCGAAGAGGTGCTGCGCATCTACGGCTACAACAACGTCGAGATCCCTCAGGCGGTGCACTCGACCCTTTCATACGCGCCCAAGCCCGACAAGGAGCGCATCCAGAACGTGGTTTCCGACATGCTCACATCGGTGGGTTTCAACGAGATAATGAGCAACTCGCTCACCTCGGCGGCCTACTACGAAGGGCTGCAAAGCTACCCCGCGGAGGGCTGCGTGCGCATCCTTAACCCCCTGAGCAACGACCTTAACGTTATGCGCCGCACGCTGCTGTTCGGCGTGCTGGAGGCCGTGCAACTCAACGCCAACCACCGCCGCGGCGACCTGAAGTTCTACGAATTCGGCAATTGCTACCACTTCGACGCCTCGCGCACCGGGGACGACAAACTCGCTCCCTACTCCGAAGGCCGCCGCATGGCGATCGCCGTGACGGGCGAACACACCCCCGCCTCGTGGAACAGCAAGGGCGAACGCTCGACGTTCTTCCACCTGCGCGCAGCCGTCGAAAAGGTGCTTGCGCGCCTGGGCATGGACATCTGGAAACTGCAGACGGAGGAGCTCACCGCCGACATATTCGCCCAGGGCATAGCGCTGCGCGCCGGAGAGAAAGAACTCGTCCGCATGGGCGTCGTATCGGCCAAACTGCAAAAGGACTTCGACCTGAAAAACGAGGTCTACTACGCCGAGATCGACTTTGACGCCCTGATAAAGATGAGCGGCAAGAATAAGTTGGCCGTCAAGGAATTATCCAAATACCCTGAAGTGAAACGCGACCTCGCGCTGCTGGTGGACAGCGGTGTTACGTTCGCCAAACTGCGCGCCGAGGCCATGGCCGCCGACCGCAAACTGATAACCGGGGTTACGCTTTTCGATGTCTACGAAGGCGATAAACTTCCCGCGGGCAAAAAATCATACGCCATCGGCCTCACGTTAGAGGACACCGAGCGCACGCTCACCGACCAGATCATCGACAAGACGATGGCCGCCGTAGTGGCCCGCCTCGAAAAAGCCGGTGCCACACTCCGAAAATAACACACAAACAAACGCCATAACCCAACCTATGCAGCAGAAAATACTTATACTCGATTTCGGCTCACAGTACACCCAGCTTATCGCGCGGCGCGTGCGCGAGTTGGATGCATATTGCGAGATCCACCCCTACAACAAGATCCCCTCGCTGGACGACGCGGCCTGGAAAGGCGTGATCCTCTCGGGCAGCCCTTCGTCGGTGCGCGGAGAAAATGCCCCCCAGGTCGACCTTTCACAGATAAAAGGCCATCTGCCGCTGCTGGGCGTATGCTACGGGGCGCAATACCTCGCACATAACTTCGGCGGCGAGGTGCTTCCCTCCAAAACGCGCGAATATGGCCGGGCGACGCTCACTGTCAAGAACGCCAACGACCGTCTGCTGGAAGGCATCAGCCCCTCGACCCAGGTGTGGATGTCGCACGGCGACACGATCGCCCGCCTCCCCCAGGGATACGGCATCATAGCCAGCACCGAAGACGTTCCCGTAGCTGCCTACCGAATAATCGGAGAGCAGAGCTGGGGCATCCAGTTCCATCCCGAGGTCTACCACTCGACCGAGGGCAAGCAACTGATAAAAAACTTCGTGGTTGACATCTGCCAATGCGCCCAGAACTGGACGCCGGCATCGTTCGTCGAGTCGACCGTAGCCGCGATCCGCGCACAGGTGGGTGGCGATAAGGTGGTGCTCGGCCTCTCGGGCGGCGTGGACTCAACCGTGTCGGCCGTGCTGCTAAACAAAGCCATAGGCAAGCAACTCACCTGCATATTCGTAGACCACGGGTTACTGCGCAAGAATGAGTTCGAGGACGTGCTCGATTCATATAAACACATGGGCCTTAACGTTATCGGCGTACGCGCGGGTGAGAAATTCCTCGGCGACCTGAAAGGAATCACCGAGCCCGAGGCAAAACGCAAGATCATCGGACGCGACTTTATCGAGGTGTTCGACGCCGAGGCGATCAAGCTCAAAGACGTTAAATGGCTCGCCCAAGGCACGATCTACCCCGACGTTATCGAGTCGGTGTCGGTCGCCGGCCCTTCGGCCACGATCAAGTCGCACCACAATGTTGGCGGTCTGCCCGAGAAGATGAACCTTGGCATCGTCGAGCCTCTGCGCCTTCTTTTCAAAGACGAGGTGCGCCGCGTGGGCAAGCAACTCGAAATAGACCCGATGCTACTCGGACGCCACCCCTTCCCCGGTCCCGGCCTGGGCATCAGGGTGCTCGGCGAAGTGACCCCCGAGAAGATCGCCGTGTTGCAGGAGGCGGACAAGATCTTCATCGACACGCTGCGCGAATTCGGCCTTTACGACAAGGTGTGGCAAGCCGCCGCCATTCTGCTGCCCGTCCAGTCGGTAGGCGTTATGGGCGACGAGCGCACCTACGAAAACGCCTTGGCCCTGCGTGCTGTGACCTCGATGGACGGCATGACCGCCGACTGGGTGCACCTGCCCTATGAATTCCTGGCCAAGGTGTCCAACGAGATAATCAACAAAGTGCGCGGCATTAACCGCGTCGTCTACGACATCTCCTCGAAACCGCCCGCAACGATAGAGTGGGAATAAAGTAAATACGAAAACCAGCGCCGTTTGGCGCTGGTTTTTTATTCCGCGACGATGGCCTCCCACAGCCGTGTGCGCAGCGAGGAGGTTTGCAAGCCTGTGTTCGTGCGCGTGGGGTGCACGCGGTTGCTCAGAAAGACCATATAAAGCCCACGCACGGGGTCGATCCATATCATAGTGCCGGTGTAGCCTGTATGGCCGTAGCCGCCTTCATAGGCCGGGCTCGACGTCAATGGGGCAAAACCCAGCAGTTTTTTCGAGGTGAACAGCTCTATTGTTGCTTCCGACACCACCCGCTGGCCGTCTATCTCGCCGCCGCAGAGGATCATACGGCAGAAAATCGCCATGTCGCCGACCGTGGAAAACAATCCCGCATTGCCGCCGACATTGCCGCACACGGCAGCCAGGTCATCATGGACGTAGCCGCACAACTGCCCGCGGACCATCAACAGATCGTTTTCGGTGGGAATTATACTCTCTGGCGTCATCCAAGCAAGCGGACAAAATCCGGTCGAAGACATCCTCATCTGGCGATAGAGCGGCATGAGGAATTGGTCGAGCCTTTGTCCGGCTACCTGCTCGACGACGAGCATCAGCAGATGGAAGTTGAGATCGGAATATATCCTGCCCCCGCGCATCGACGGCGTATACGAAGCGATTATCTTTTCGCGCAACAGAAGGTCGACCTGTGGATTGATGTAGCAACGCTTCCCGGCCCTGCGCCATCCCTCGCGCGGCGAAAAGCACACCAGCGCGGTGTCGGGGCGGTACGTGAGGCAACGGTACAATCCTTTATCCACCTCGAAAGGATATTGTTCGCTGCGTTGCGGGCTGACCATGCTACCGCCGTCGCCGTTTGAAAAAAGAAGGCTCCAGGACGAAAAATTACCGAGGCCCGAGGTGTGCGACAGCAGTTCGCGCAGGGTCAGATCGGAAAGCACGGTCTGGCGATACTCGGGCAGGATCGCCCCCAGGGTCATCTCGGGCGTAAGTTTACCCATATCGCAAAGCCGCATGACGGCCAGCGTCGTGGCGGCGACCTTTGTCACCGAAGCGAGGTCATACACGTCGTGCGGGGTGACCGGCAGACTATGCGAATAGTCGTGCCAGCCGTAACAGGCTTCATACAAAATCCCGTCACGGTCGCCTATCGCCACAGATGCACCGGGATAATAGCGCCCTTTAAGGCCGGCTTGCATTATAGAGTCGATACGGGCGGTTTGCGCCGTGGGCAAACCCGCGGCGGAAGATCCGTTACACGCCAATAAGGCGATAAAAGCTATGACGGCGCGCGGGATCATTTATACTTCGGAATTATCTTGAGGTCCTGTATCGCCACGCTGTTTTCGGCGTTTCCGGTGACCGTGCAGACTATCCGCACGGCTTTGATCTTACCCTTGGGCGAGATCGTTGCGATCCCCGCACTCAGGTCGCCGGCGTGCGAGAAAGTTTCGCCGTCACGGCTTATCTCGACGCGCCCCTCGGGAATGTGGTAACGCGGCATGTAGAACAGCCCGGTGTGCAGCCTGATACTCTGGCATTCAAGCGTCTGCGAGAACGTAAAGGTAAAGTGGTCGCCTTTGCGGCACGTGGAGTTGGTGCGGGCGTAGCTCGTGAAATTGTAATCTGTGACGTTCGCGAAAGGGAACCGCCCATTCTGGCCCAGTGAGCAGGTGAATTTCACATCAGGCTCGATATAAGGCGAGTATTCGAGTTGAAAAGAGAGCGCCGCGGCGATCCGGCCGGTATTACTGATATCGAGTTTCATGTACCCCCCGGCCTGTTGCGGGGTGACGTAAACGCGCAGCTGATGCATCTCGTTCACCCTTTGGCTGTTGCGGATTATAACGTCGGTCTTTGCAGCCGATTCTATCTTAAACGTATTGATAGTCAGTGTAGGTTCGGTGGTGCGTATGCGCAGGTACCACAGCCCTTCGCGCGGGGGCAGGGGGATGCTGAAGGTCGCGCGGCTGCCGGCCTCTATGCGGTCTGCGTGGCGGATAATTACGGGCACGTCGGCGCTGCACGCATCGTTAAGGTAGCTGCGGAAACGGAATCGCTCGATCTGGTAGCTGCGTATCGGGCAGCTGAAGTGTTCCGAGCCGCGGTCGGGTGTCGTACCGTCGTAGGTGAAGCGAACGCCGGTATGCCTGTGCGAATAAGTCACGTTGATATTGCCGCCGGCATAATAGACATCCGGGGGAGGCACGCGGAAATTGATATTCATCGCCGATAGCCTGTCCGCATGGCGGCCCCAAAGGCGGTAGTGGAAATCCGTCGCGTCGCGCAGCGCGGGTTGGGTCCACGCCACCTCGGCCAGGGCACAGATGCGCGGGTAGGTCTGGTATTCGAAATAGGGTTGGCCGCCGTTGGGCAGCATCAACTCGCCGAAGAACGCACCCTCCACGCCTTCTATGTATTCCATCTGTCCGGAAGTGAATCCTAAAGCGTCGAAATCAAGAGAATAGACGCGGTATGTATCCACCAGTCCCGCCCATGTCATGCCGGGCTCCCATGGCGACTGCTTCATATCGAAATAGAAGTAACTGCCGGGCATGAACACCGTGCGGTAACCGTTTTCGGTCGACTTGAGGCCGGCATCCACGCTCTGCCATGCATGCACCCTCGCCTCGCGGGTCAGGCGCCCCCCCGCAGCCGCCTCATCCCACACGGCGGGTTTCTTGCCGTGTGCGGCCAGTATTTCGGTCAGGCGCCCTGTGAAGTGGTCGAGGATCGGCTGCGTGTTTTTACCGTCGGCCATCGCCGAGCAGGTCGGGCAGCCGAGCCATTGCGCCGGTTCGACCTCGTCGCACCCTATATTCACATATTGCGACGGAAAGAGGGCGCACACCTCCGCGAGCACCTTGCCGAGTATCTTATAGTTGGCCTCACGCGTGGCGCACAGCACATTGCGACGGTCATAACCTGCCGTCGTCGTGTCGGGCAACCCTGGGCACAGTATCTCCGGATGCAGACGCGCGAAGGCGCGCGAGTGGCCCGGCAGGTCTATCTCGGGGATTATCTCGACGTTGCGCATGGCGGCGTAGGCCACCACCTCGCGTATCTCATCCTGAGTGTAATATCCGCCGTAATTCTGTGTCCATGCGCCGTATATGGGCTGCACGGGGAGTTTGCGCCCACGGAAACCGCCCCTTTTCGCAAGCTCGGGGTAACTTTCGATCTCGATGCGCCACCCCTCGTCATCGGTCAGGTGCCAATGCAGACGGTTGAGCTTGTGCCGTGACATGCGGTCGATGAAAAGTTTGACGTTAGCGGTGGATATGAACGTGCGCGCGACGTCGAGCGACATGCCGCGATATGTGAAGCGCGGCCAGTCGGCGATCTCTATCGAATTGATTATCAGTTTCGAATTATTCTTTTTGCATTTATAAACATCCGCGGGGAGCAATTGCAACAGCGTCTGTATGCCATAGAAAAGCCCGCCGCGGTCCACGCCCTCAATCCTAACTCCACGCTCGTCCGCGCGCAGGATATAACCCTCGGCAGGGATATTATTGCGCGTGTCCAACGGATTGCGGATCGCGGGGTTGATAACCAGCTCGATGTATTGGCCCGGCAGGTTGCCTGTGACGGGCAACGGTTTAACCTTCAGACGGCTGCCCAGCCAGGCTCCCAAATGGTCATTCAGGTAATCAGCCAGGTCAGACCGGTCCCGGTCGCAATAGATCGCCGTGTTGCCCGTAACGGTAAATTCGCCCTGGCTGCGGATCACATGCACAGGCAGGGGGATCAGGTCTGTTTTTTCCTGCGCCGCGGCAGGGGCGAGGGAGAGGATAGCGGCTGCGAGAGCCAACGTATTGACAAAGAGTAGCTTCATTCGGTATAAAGGAGATATTTTTTACGTAGGGTGCGGAATTGCGCCACATCGCCCTGCCAGCGCGCACTGATCTGTGCCGGGGAGGCGCCTTGTTCGATCATCATGCGGATATATCCTGCGCCGAGCAGCTTTTCGAACATCTGGTTAAAGAAAGCTGTCTGGACGGTGTGCGTTTTGTAAAAGGTATTGTAGCAATCGATGACATAACCCAGGTCAATTCCCTTTGAGATAATAGTTTCGCTGTCCGGCAAAAGCGTCAGGTCAACGCCGTAGCACTCGATGTCTTTGAGCGGCGGGTTCTTTGCCCCGGCGGTGGATCGGGGGGTGAATTTAAATTTGTAAAATCCCTTGAATGCGGGGTGCCCGAATACTTCGAAAGGTGCGGCGGTGCCCCTGCCCACGCTCACTACGGTGCCTTCGAGGCAGCAAAGCGACGGGTAAAGGTATATCGAGCGCATGGTCGGCAGGTTGGGCGACGGTTTCACGGGCAGTTCATAGCGTGTCGCATGGGTGTAATTAAGGCACTTCACAACGCTTATATCACATATTTTACCTTCACCGAGCCACCCCTCCCCATTTATCATTCCGGCCAGTTCGCCAAGCGTCATGCCATGCACCACCGGGATAGGGTGCATACCCACGAAAGAGCGGTATTTCTCTTCGATAACGGGTCCGTCGACATACATCCCGTTGGGGTTGGGGCGGTCTAAGACTATCATCTTCACGCCTGTCTCGGCACATGTTTCCATCACCAGGTGCATCGTCGACAGATAGGTGAAATAACGTAGTCCTACATCCTGTATATCAAACAGAATGACATCGTGTCTGAGAATGTCGGCGGGTCGGGGTTTTTTACTCGATCCGTATAGCGAGATGACGTTTATGCCGGTTTTTTCGTCGATGTAGCTGCCGACCTTCTCTCCGGCGTCGGCCTCTCCCCTGAATCCGTGCTCGGGAGCGAACACCGTGACCAAATCCACGCCACATGCAAGGAGTGTATCGACCAGATGCCTCTCTCCCACCCTGCCGCTATGGTTGGTCACCAGGCCGACGCGCTTGCCTTTAAGTGCCGGCAGGTAGACGTCCATGCGCTGGGCTCCGGTCACGACCTGCGCAGATGCAGTACCGCTTGAGATAACAAGTGTTAAAAAGATAATTATCAACCTATTCAACGGTAACGGATTTTGCAAGGTTACGGGGCTGGTCCACGTCGCGCCCCTTATTCACGGCGATGTAATAAGCCAACAGTTGCAGGGGCACGGACGCGAGTACCGGCGAAAGGCACTCTGCCGTAGGCGGGATCTCGAGGGTATAGTCTACGACCCTGGACACCTGGTCGTCGCCGCGCGTAACGATTGCAATTATGCGTCCGCCGCGCGCCTTGATCTCCTGCACGTTGCTGACGGTCTTTTCGTAGACGCTGTCCGCCGTGGCGATCACTACGGTCGGCATCTCATTGTCGATCAACGCGATAGGCCCGTGCTTCATCTCGGCTGCCGGGTAGCCCTCGGCGTGTATATATGAGATCTCCTTGAGCTTCAACGCCCCTTCGAGCGCCGCCGGGTAGTTATAGCCGCGACCGAGGTATATGAAGTTGTGCGCGTAGGTGAAGATCCGCGAGAGGCTTTCGATGCTTTCGCTCAGTGCGAGCACCTGCTCGATCTGCTGCGGCAACCGTTGCAGATCGTCCACCGTCTTGCGGAAATACTCCTCGGAGATCGTCCCCTTTTCGTGGGCGAGGGTCAGCGCCAGCATCGCCATCACGGTCACCTGCCCGGTAAACGCCTTGGTCGAAGCCACCCCGATCTCGGGCCCGACGTGTATGTACGCGCCCGAGTGCGTAGAGCGCGGGATCGACGAGCCCACCACGTTGCATATCCCGAAGATGAAAGCCCCTTTCGATTTGGCCAACTCGAGCGCGGCCAGCGTGTCGGCGGTTTCGCCCGACTGCGACATGGCGATCACCACGTCGTCGGGATAGATCACCGGGTTGCGGTAGCGGAATTCCGAGGCGTATTCGACTTCGACCGGTATGCGGCACATATCCTCGATCACATGTTCGCCGATCAGCGCGGCGTGCCACGAGGTGCCGCAAGCGACGATTATGATGCGCCGTGCGGACAGAAAGCGTTCTTTATTGTCTATGACCCCGGACAGGGACACGCTCGTGCCCTCGACGTTGATGCGCCCGCGCAGACAATCGGCCAGCGTGCGTGGCTGCTCATAAATCTCCTTGAGCATGAAATGGGGATAGCCACCTTTTTCCAACTGACTGATGCTCATCGCCAGGCGTTTGACCTCAGGCGTGCTCTCGACGTTATCCAGGTCGACCACCCGCAGGGGTTTGTTGCGGTCGATCACCGCCACCTGGCCGTCCTCGATATAGACCACCCTGTCGGTGTATTCCACTATCGGCGTGGCGTCAGAGGCGAGGAAAAACTCCCCGTCGCCCAACCCGACCACCAGCGGCGAACTTTTGCGGGCTGCGATTATCACGTCGGGATTGCCGTGCTCGATCACCGCGAAGGCGTAGGCCCCGACCACTTCGCGCAACGCCAACTGCACGGCCTCAAGCAGCGTGCAGGAGTTGTTAGTCTTGATATATTCGATCAACTGCACCAGCACTTCGGTGTCGGTGTTGCTGCGGAATGTGTAGCCACAATCGACGAGCGCGGCCTTGAGCACGTCGTAATTCTCTATGATGCCGTTGTGGATCAGCGCCAGCTGTTCGGTCTGCGAGTAGTGCGGGTGGGCGTTGGCGTTGTTCGGTTCGCCGTGCGTCGCCCAGCGTGTGTGGGCAATGCCTATCGTCCCGCCGATCTGTTTGCTCTGCGCAAACTCCTCAAGGGCAGCGACCTTGCCCTTGCATTTATATATATTCAGCCCTCCTTCGGGGTCGATCAGCGCGACGCCCGAGCTGTCGTAGCCCCGGTATTCGAGCCTGTGTAAACCTTTGATCAGTATGGGGTATGCATCGCGGCAACCCACGTATCCGACTATTCCACACATAGTTTTGGATTTTTGCAAATTTACGTTTTTTTCGCCGATTTAGAAACAGTTTCTTATTACCTTTGCTCTGGATATGGAGAAAGAAAAGGCACAGCAGGCCTTTACGCGTCTGCTTGAAATTATGGACCGCCTGAGGACGGACTGCCCCTGGGACCGCAAGCAGACCTTCGAGTCGCTGCGCAACAACACGATAGAGGAAACCTACGAGCTGGTCGATGCGATCACCTCGGGCGACATGGGCCAGATACGCGGCGAATTGGGCGACCTGTTGCTGCATGTGGTCTTTTACTCGAAGATGGGCGACGAGCGGGGCGCATTCGACATAACGGACGTCTGCGAGGCCATCAGCGACAAGCTGGTCTACCGCCATCCGCACGTGTTTGCCGAAGTCGAGGCCGACACCGCCGAAAAGGTCAAGCAGAATTGGGAAGACCTCAAGCAGACCGAGAACGGGGCGCGCAAAAGCGTGCTGGACGGAGTGCCCAAGTCCCTGCCGGCGATGGTAAAGGCCTACCGCGTAGGGGAAAAGGCAGCCTCGGCGGGCTTCGACTGGAAGCAACCCGCCGACGTGTGGGAAAAAGTGCGCGAAGAGCTTGCCGAGGTTGAGCAGGAGTTCAAAGGCGAAAACAAAGAGCGCCTCGAAGAGGAAATGGGCGATCTGCTCTTCTCGCTGGTCAACGCCTCGCGCCTCTACGGCATCGACCCCGAGCTGGCGCTGGAACGCTGCAACAAAAAATTCATCAGCCGCTTCACCTACCTAGAACAGGCGGTAAAAAAAGAGGGCAAGACCCTGCGGGACAAGACTCCCGAGCAAATGGAAGATATCTGGCAACAGGCTAAAACCTTAGAATAATGGCAATAATACGCGAAGTTAACGGACACATGCCCTGCTGGGGCGAAGGCAGCTTTTTGGCCGAAACGGCTGTGCTGATAGGCGACGTGACGATGGGCAGGGATTGCAGCATATGGTACGGCGCCGTGCTGCGCGGCGACGTGAACACGATAACCCTGGGCGATCGGGTCAACGTCCAGGACGGCGCGGTGATCCACACCTTATATAAGCGTTCGCAGACCCACATCGGCAACGACGTGACCATAGGGCACAACGCGGTGGTGCACGGCGCGCGCATCGAAGACCAGTGCCTTATCGGCATAGGCTCGACCATTCTGGACAATGCCGTGGTAGGCACGGGTTGCATCATCGCCGCAAACGCGCTGGTGCTCTCGAATGCCGTGCTGGAGCCCAACTCGGTCTACGCCGGCGTACCGGCCAAAAAAGTCAAGGATGTGACCCCCGAGCAGCGCACCGAGATCATCGAGCGCATAGCCCGCGACTATATGATGTACGCTTCGTGGTATAAGGAAGACGAGTGATGACCGCGCAACCCCGCCACCGCATAGTGCTGATAAACCTGCTGATCGCCATCGCCATAACGATGGTGCTCAACTTTTCGCACTTTATCTTCGCCCTGCAGGGCGTGCACATGGGGCGCGAGGGGCGCTTTTCCATCAACGACCCCAATCTTTTCACCTGGATGCAGGTGTTATACTGGTGCGTGACGGCGTTCATTATGCTCTCTATTACCACGCGCACGAGCGAGGGAGGCTCACCGCGCCATTACATGCGCGGCATCCTGTACTGCTTCATGGTGGGCGTGGTGGCGTATCTTTTCGCACCGGTCGGCAACCGCGAGGGTGAGATCATCGTCATGGCCGCTGCGCACCGCATTTTCAACCCCATGGTGATCCTCAAGGCGTCTTTCACGCTGATCGTAACGGTGCTTTACGGCAAGATATTCGAGCTGATAGGCCGCCAGCAGACCATGGCCGTGGAGAATGAGCAACTCAAGAATGAAAACCTGCTCACGCGCTACAATATGCTCGTTAGCCAGATCAACCCCCACTTCTTCTTCAACTCGCTCAACTCGCTCTCGATGCTGGTGCGCGAGGGGCACAACGAGAGGGCGCTCACCTACATCGACCGACTCTCCGACACCTTCCGCTACATCATACAGAAGGGGCAGCACGATTTGACCACTCTCGATGGCGAGATGGAATTCCTGGCCGGATATAAGTACCTTAACGAGGTGCGCTACGCGGACAAGTTATTCATAGACATCGAGATAGAGGAGCGGTACCGCCGATGGTTGCTGCCCGCGCTTTCACTGCAACCCCTGATCGAAAATGCCGTCAAGCACAACAGCATCACGCACAGTAAGCCTTTCCACATCACGATAGCCACCCGCGCGGGTGAATTGGTGGTATCCAACCCCCTGATCCCCAAGATAGCCCCCGAAAACGGCACCGGCATAGGGCTTGGCAACCTTTCGAGCCGCTATAAACTGCTAACAGGGCGCGATATAATCATCGAGCGCAACGAGCGGACGTTCAGCGTGCGTCTGCCCCTGACACCGCCGCAGCAATGAAAGTTGTCATCATAGAGGACGAAACCGCCGCCGAAGTCAACCTGCGTTCACTTCTCACTCAGGTGTGCCCCGCGGTCGAGGTGATCGCAAGCCTCGAAAGCGTCACCGACACCGTGGCGTGGTTCGCGCGCAACCCCGCGCCAGACCTGGCTTTCATGGATATACACCTGGCCGACGGCGACGCTTTCCGCATATTCCCGCAGACGGAGATCCCCTGCCCCGTCGTCTTCACGACGGCCTATGACCAGTATGCCCTGGAAGCGTTCTCGGTCAACAGCATAGACTACCTTTTAAAACCGATCAAGGCCGCCGAACTGCGCCGTGCGCTGGACAAACTGCAAAGGCTCTCGGGCAGCGACCTAACGGAATATGCCGACAAGGTCAAAAGCATGGCGGCGACCGCCGTACAGCGATCTTTCCTGGTCCATCTGCGCGATAGGATCGTGCCGTTGCCGGTCGCTGAGATAGCGTTCTGCCACACCGAGAACGAGCGCGTGACGGCGCACACCCTCGACAACCGCCAGATGCCACTGGAAGGTTCGCTGGACAACATAATGGCACAACTCCCGACCGGGGATTTCTTCCGGGCCAACCGCCAGTTCATCGTAGCGCGGGGAGCGGTCAGGGATATCTCGGTGTGGTTCGGCAGCCGTCTGAGCCTCAATCTGGGCGTACCCACCCCCGAGCGTATAATAATCAGCAAAGCGCGCGTGCCCGAGTTCAAGCGCTGGCTCACCTCGGGGCGCGAAGATTAAAACATCTTGCTGAGCAGGAAAGCCAGCAGGAAGCCCGTCACGGTGACCAGTGCCACCCCGCGTCCGCCGTAGCGGAACGCCTCGGGTATCATCGTATCCGATAGCATCGCCAGTATAGCCCCCGAAGCGAAGGCCATCGTCGCGGCATGCACCTCGGGCTTGGCGCTGCCCAGCAGCGCGTAACCGCCCACAGCCGACAGTATGGTCGCTATCAGCGTGGCCGTCCACAGGAGCATTATCTGCCGGTTTTTCATCCCGGCCATCTTCATGCCGAGCGTCCCGGAGATCCCCTCGGGCAGGTTGCTCAGGAAGACCGCGGCGATGAATACCAGCCCGGCGCTGCCCCCCGCCGCTATCGATGCGCCCACCACGAAAGATTCGGGTATGCCGTCCAGCAGCGTCCCGAGCAGTATGGCCGTGCCCGAGTCTTCCCGGTCGTCTGGCCTGTTGTCGCCGCCATGCGTGCGTTTGCGCATCGACCCGCCGCGTGAGTCGATAAGCCAGTCGCCGCCTACGAAGACCAGCGCCCCGGCCAGGAAACTCAGGCTGATGACCACCGGCGCATGGCTGCGCTCGAAAGCCTCGCCCATAAGGTCAATGGAAAGCGCCGAGATCAGCACCCCCGCGCCGAAGGCCATGACCCCGGCCACGACGCGGTTGTTGACTTTCATATAAAGCCCCAGCAGCGCGCCGAGGATAATTGCAGAGCCCGAAACCAGGCCGGCCAACGCCGAAGTGAACATAATCAGAGTGTTTTGTGCGTAATGACCGCATGCACGAAGGATGCCACACCGGCAGAACAGGGCGCTTCGCCCCCAGTTTTTGCCGTTTCAACCATTAAGAAGGATAACTTACGTCCGCTGGCGTTAGATTTGCAGGAAAGAACCACACACCTAAAAAACCGGAAGACTATGAAAAAGTTAATGTTAAGCCTCGCCGCCTCACTGTTCGCAGTAACCGTAATGGCACAACCTCCCCACGGCCCGATGGATCGCCAAAACGGCACTCCTGAGGAAAAGGCGCAGAAAATAGCCAGCCAGATGAAGGAAAAACTGCAACTCACCGACCAGCAAACCACCAAACTGCAAGCCATCTACCTCGAGTCGTTCAACAAGCAGAAACAGCTGATGGACCAGATGAAAGCCGTAAAGGATAAGCAGGAAAGCGACGTCAAGGCCGTGCTTACCCCCGAGCAGTACACCAAGATGCTCGAAGACCAGAAAAAGATGATGGAACGCATGCGCCAGGGAGGCGGAATGCGGAAATAATCGCCATGCACTTTTCAAAGCCCTCTGCGGAGGGCTTTTTCATGGCCGTTTCACCGCCGGATTTTGCCGTTTGGCCGTGCGATGCAGCGATTTAGCAGGAAAAATGTTTTTCTTTGTGTGCCAAATAATATATAATGAAGAAACTTTTAATTCTGGTAGCCGCCGCGCTTATATCGGGTGCCGCCATCGCACAGACCGGTAATATCGCCGGGCGCGTGGCCGACCTGTCGGACAGCACGGCAGTGGCCGGGGCGCAGGTCGAACTCACCCCCGCGGCGGGCGGCGCGAAAAAACATGCTACCTCAGCGGCCAACGGGGCCTTCACGATACAGAATGCGGAGTACGGCACATACCGCCTGACGGTCAGCATGGTCGGTTATAAGCCCCTTTCGCGCAGCATCACACTCTCCGGGGCGACCCTGAACCTGGGTACGCTGCGCATCGAGATGGAAGCCAAAAAACTCGACGACGTGGTGGTCAACGTGATCGCCATGCGCACCTCGCAAAAGGGCGACACGGTGGTCTATAACGCCGACGCGTTCAAGGTCACCAAGGACGCTGACGCGGAAGGTCTGCTTTCGAAGCTGCCCGGGGTGCGTATCGTCGACGGACAGGTCGAGGCGCAAGGCGAAACCGTCCGCAAGGTGCTCGTCGACGGCAAGGAGTTTTTCGGCGAGGACGTGAACAGCGCGATCAAGAACCTGCCCGCGGAGGCCATAGCCAAGATCGAGGTCTACAACAAACAGAGCGACCAGGCCGAATTCTCGGGCATCGACGACGGGCAGGGCTATAAGGCCATCAACATAGTGACCAAGGTCGACATGCGCCAGGGGCAGTTCGGTAAGCTCTACGCCGGCTACGGTTTCTGGGATAAATATATCGCCGGGGGCAGCGTCAACGTCTTCTCGGGCACCAACCGCTGGTCTTTCATCGGCCTTTCGAACAATATGAACCAGCAGAACTTCTCTATGGAGGACATCCTGGGCGTCACCGGAGGAGGCGGCGGCGGCAGCCGGCGTTACAGCCGTGGGGGGCGCGGCGGCGGCGATTTCATGGTCCCGCAGCAAAGCGGCGTCTCGAAGGTCAACTCATTCGGTGTCAATTACAGCGGCGAATGGGGCAAAAAGGTGACCTTCTCGGGCAGCTATTTCTTCAACACCAACGACACCGGCAACGAAAACCGCAACGACCGCGAGTACTACCCCGTCGACGACCCGCTTGTTCGCCGCCTCTATTCGAGCGAGTCGAGTTCGCACTCGACCAACTTCAACAACCGCATTAACGGGCGTGTCGAATGGAAGATCAACGACAACCATTCGGTAATGTTCCGCCCCTCGTTCTCCTTCCAGCGCAACTTTTCCAATTCGCTGTCGCAGGAAGATAACGGCTCGGGCCACTTCGAGGGTAACGAGTTGATCTCGGTCGATCCGATCAGCACTTCGATCTCGGGGATGGATACGGGCAACAAATCCTTCTCGACGGGTTATAACATGTCCAACTTCCTGCTCTACCGCGCCAAGCTGGGCAAACCGGGGCGCACTTTCACCGTGGACGGCAGCCTCACCCTCTCGCGCAACGACCGCAACTCATACAACGACCGCAACACCGTTTTCTATTCGGGCGACGCCCCGGACCAGACGCGCCAGAGGCGCATCAGCGATTCCGACCAGTACCGCGTCCGCCTTTCGGCGAACTACACGGAGCCCCTGACCGCCAAATCGCAGATAGGTTTGCAGTACCGTTACAGTTACAGCGACCAGCCGGCCGACCGCAAGGTCTACCTGTGGGACTACGCCGAGCAGCGCTACAACGAATTCTACGACGACGGACAGTCCGACGTATATAAGAGCACTTACACGACCAACAGCATAGGGCCGAGTTTCAACTACGCCAACGACAAAAAGACCGTGTTGGTGTTCAACGTAGGCTACCAAAGTTCCGAGCTCTCCACCGACCGCGAACTGCCCACTCCGCCGTCCTACCTCTCGGCGCGCTTCGACAACGTGGTATATTTCGGGATGCTCAATCAGACCTTTTCACCGAACAACACCCTGCGCGTGTTCATGCGCTCAGAAACCAACAACCCGTCCATCAGCCAGTTGCAGGACACTCCCGACATATCCAACAAGCAGAATGTGACCGCCGGCAACTCCGCCCTGCGCCCCTCCTACGAGAATAACCTCTACCTGAATTACAACCGTTCGATGGTGGCCAAAGGTCGCACGCTGATGCTTATGCTCGGCGGATCGGTGCGCAGCAACTACATCACCGAATCGCTCATACAACTCGCGCCCGGCGAAGGGCCGACTACGGTCTATCCCGGCGTGACGCTCTCCAACGGCGGACAATTCTCGCGTCCGGTCAACGTGGACGGTTACTACACGATGCGCTCGATGGTCAACTACGGCACTCCCATCGTGCCCATCAAATGCAACTTCAACATCAACATGGGCGTCGACTGGGGACGCACGCCGAGCTATATCAACGGCCAGCAGAACATATCCTCGACGTTCAACTATAACGGCGGAGTGGCGCTGTCGAGCAACATAAGCGAGAATCTCGACTTCACGCTCAAGTATTCCGCCGGTTGGAACGTGGCGCACAACTCCATCAGCGACCGCAACGACAACCAGTTCCTTAACCAAAGCGCCGAGGGCAACTTCAAATGGGTGATGTGGGGTGGATTCACGCTGTCGGCAAACGCGACATACCTGAGGTATTCGAGCCCTACGAACAACTACAAAGAGGAATATTGCAGGATCAACGTGCTGGCCGGCAAGAAGATATTCCGCAACCAGCGCGGCGAGATCAACTTCGGGGTAAGCGACCTGCTAAACCAGAACCGCAGCTACTCGCGCAGTTTCAGCAGCCAATATGTGCAGGACTCGTACAACATGATGATCGGGCGTTTTTGCAGCATCAACCTGATCTACAACCTGCGCAATTTCGGCAAGAGGAAACCGTCGAAACAAGCCCCGCAAGGCGGGTACGGCGAAGGCCGGCACCAATTCTTCGGACCTCCGCCTTCAGGCGCGCCATCGGGCGGTCCCCAAATAATGGGAGGCGGCCCTGGTGGCGGAATGCTCTAAACTCAATTGCCCGGACCGCTGTTGCGATCCGGGCAATTTTTTCAGAGTCTTACCTCACACCCCGTGGCGGCACTCTCGACCGCAGCCTCTAAAAGGCGCATCAGGCCGAGCATCTGGGCGTGGGTCACATCTGGCTCCGCCCCGTTGCGCAGACAGTCGTAAATATTCTCGTAATACAATCCGTAATCGCCCCTGACCGTCGGGTATTGCCGGCGACCGTCGCCGTTATTGAGCACGCCCCACTCCTCGGGGCTAACCTCGCCCCACCCTTCGCCTCCGGGCACGGCGCCCTCCTTGAGCAGCGCCTCCTGCGGGTCAATGTAATGCACTACATACGAGCCTTCGTCGCCGTGCACGGCGAAGTTCGAGCCCATCTCCTTTATGCGCATCGAGGCGCGCAGGTTGACCCTGCATCGTGGATAGCGCATCACCACCTGAAAATAGTCGATCACCTGGCCGCCCTTGCGCGTGATGTCGGTCGTGCACCAGATGGCTTCGGGCATGCCCAGCAGGGTCATCGCCTGGTCGATGGAGTGCGACCCGAGGTTATAGAGCAGACCCACGCGGCCATCGGCAGAGTCCTTCCAACTCGCGGCGTTCACTTCGCGGAATCGCTCGAATGAGGCGTTATACTCGATCACGCGGCCCAGCGCGCCCTGTTCGACCAGTTGGCGTATCGTGCGGAAGTCGCCGTCCAGACGGCGGTTCTGGTAGACGGTCAGCAACAACCCCAGCCGTTGTGCCAGGGCTGTCAACTCCTCGGCCTGGGCAAGCGTAGACACGAAAGGTTTTTCCACCACCACATGTTTGCCGGCCTCCAGGGCGGCTTTCACGTAGCTGTAGTGGGTCACGTCGGGCGTGTTGACCACCACCAATTCAAGGTCGGGCACCTTGAGCAACTCATCGAAGGTGCACACCGACAGCACGTGCGGATAGCGCCCCCGGATCAGGTCTTTGCTGCGCTCGACGCACGCCGCGAGGGAGAAGCCGGGCGATTTTTCAAGAAAAGGGGCGTGGAAAACCTGCCCCGACATGCCATAGGACGCAAGTCCGGTCTTAATGGGCTTCATATACAAATATGTTTATTGATTTCGATAACCTGTTGCGCCATATCGGCGATTTCGCGCACCCCGACACCGGCCCCGGTGAGCATTTCACAGCCCTGACCGTCGACAAAATGGGCTGGTTCGCGCAGTGCGTACACCACTCGCGAAAAACCGTTGCGGATAATGTGTTCAGAGCACGAAACGGGTTTGGATGCGCGTTTCGAGCACGGCTCCATCGAGCTGTACATCACAGCCCCGTTAAGGTTTTCGCCCGCCGCCAGGGCTTTGGCTATGGCCTCCTCCTCGGCGTGGTTCGAAGGCGAGGTTTCGTGCGTATGGCCGCAAAACACGGCGCCCGAGCGGGCCACGACCACCGCACCCACCGAATAAGCCGTCGCAGAGGGTACGCACAGGCGGCTCTGGTCGATGGCCATTTTAAGGTAATGGCGGTCGGGCGAGAGGAAATGGTGCACCGACACCCCTCCGAGCACCTCCACCTCCTGCAATATCATCGCGCCGTTACCCGTGAAATGTGGCGCAAGCGGGTCGCCCACCGCCACAGGGGCAATGGCAAGGCGCAACTCATCGACGATGCCCGACGATAGGAATTGCTCCAGCACATGCGCCCCGCCCTCGACCATGAGGAGCTCCACGCCCCGGCGCGCGAGCTGCGCGACTATGTATCCGGGGGTTATCTCCATGGATTCGACCACATCGGCCACACCGCGCAGCGCCTCGCCGCAACCGGGGGCGGTAAAGACCACGGGGCGGCCCGGCCCGGTGAAAAACCGCAGCGAGGGGTCGAGTTTTCCGCTGCGGCTGACGGTCACACGCAACGGGTCGCGCCCACGCCCCTTGGCCAGCAGCGAGGGGTCGTCGGCGCGCAGGGTCCCTGCGCCGGCCAATATCGCGTCGCACGAGGCGCGCAGGGCATAGACCGCCTCCCAGTCCTCGGGAGAGGAGAGCACAAGGCGCTCCCTGGAGCGGTCGTCGAGGCAGCCGTCCAGCGAAATGGCAGCAGAAGCGATCACCTTCATCGGCTGCGCAACGTTATGAGGGTTATCTCCGGACGGGCGTTTATACGCAACGGATAGAGCACATAGCCTATGCCGTCGTTGATATACAAATATTTAGTGTCGCGCTCATAGAGCCCGCTCCACTCGGGGTAAAGCATCTGCGCGGGCGAGAATTTATTGCGCCCCCAGCCGAATTTCATCTGCATCGCATGCACGTGCCCCGAAAGGGTCAGATCTGCCTGGCTGCAATCGAGTATATCCGCCCACAGGGCGGGCGTGTGGGAGAGCATAATATTGAACATGCCGCGCGGCACGCTATCGTAACACACCTGGAGGTCCGCCCCGGCATAGCCCTCCGACACCGAGTTCAGGTATTTGCCGTCGGCGGGATAATTAACCCCCGAAACGGCTATCGAGTCTATCCCGTTGGAAAAATACCCGGTCTGGTTGCGCAGCAGCCGCCACCCCATCCTTTCGGTTTTGGCCGCCAGATCGGCGATAGAGGCTCGGGGGGATATCTTGGTCGTGTCGCGTATATAGAAACCTATGTCGTGGTTGCCGAGCACCGACCATACGCCGTAACGCGCCCTGATGCCCGAAAGTATCTCAATGGACCATGGGTCGAGTTCACCCGACTGTATATTGACCAGATCGCCGCATTGCGCCACCATGTCGGGTTCGAGGCCATTGATCTTAGCCACGATCCTGCGCAGCATGTGGTGGCGGTGCATCAGATTGCCCATGTGCACGTCCGCGAAGACCGCGACCCTGAGCCCGTCGAAAGAGGCCGGTAGGCGGGGCGATGAGATTTCGACACGCTCCACGCGAAGCGAATCGCGTCCGGCGGTAGCGCCCCACAACATCGTCCCCAGGACATAGGCACCCGCCGCAAGGGCCACGTAAGTGAACACGCTTACATCCCTTTTAGCAATCCACCGCGCGGGATAGTCGAGCAGCGAAATAATCGCGAACACCAGCGCGGGGAAGGCCGTGATAAAGAAAAGCCCGATGCACCAGATAGCAAGGCGCACACCCGCTCCGCCGCTGTCCACCCGGCTGAACAGGAACAAACCGGCCACAAGCGCCACTATGGGCACTGCCGCCAATGCGGCAAAAAGCCACCTGCGCCGGGTAAAAAAACGGCGCATAATATACCACTCGCAAACTATCAGCGACAGAACAAGGAAGAGTGTGAGATAAAGTACCATAAAACAATTTTATAAAGAGCAAATATATATAAAAAATGGCACGCAACATGCTGCATCTCCCTTCACCATGAAACGAACATTGCCAATACTGGCCATATTAGCCGCTTCGGCTCTCGCAGCACAGACCAAACCGGCCCAGGAAGCCACAGTCCAGGCCGCACCTGCGGCGGCAGCGCTCCGACCCGATTCCGTCGCTACGGCAGACATAAACCCAACGGCGTCCCAATCCACGCCCGAAGTTATCATCACCGGCCACGAGGTCAAGGGCGTAGTCGATTCGACGGTGATCCGCACGGCAATCGACCACTACCTGCAAACACGCATCGAGGGATTCCAGCAGTCGGGTCTGCCGCGTTTTATCATCACCGGGCGCGAGCGCAAATTCCTTCTCGGGATAGGGGGATTCATCAACTTCCGTGCCTCGTATGACTTCGACGGGGCTATCGACAACCGCGACTTCATAACATACGACATTCCCGTGCCGGCAAGTCCCGCCTATCAAAACCGCTTCGGCATGGATGCCGCCGCATCGCGCCTGTTCTTTAAGGCGATAGCCAACTCGGCCACCATGGGCCAGGTCGAATCGTACCTCGAAATGGACTTCCGCAGCCAGACCGGCTCTTCGATGCGCATGCGCTACGGCTATATAAAGTTCTGGGGCGTGCTGATCGGGCGCAGCGTGACCACGTTCTGCGACCTATCTTCATCGCCCACCACCGTCGATGCGGAAGGCCCGAATGCCTATTCCTACCTTTTCGCCGACGTGATACGCTACACGCACGTTTTTCACAACCCGCAATGGAGCGCCGCGATCTCCATCGAAGCCCCGTCGGCAAGCTATAACACCACCGGCAAGTTCGATTATATGCCCCAGCGCATGCCCGACATCCCGATGTATGTGCAATACGAGTGGGGCGGGGATAAACGCCACAGC
Organism: Rikenellaceae bacterium; assembly: GCA_031550615.1. Taxonomy (GTDB): domain Bacteria; phylum Bacteroidota; class Bacteroidia; order Bacteroidales; family Rikenellaceae; genus JAVBOW01. Next base: position 43,338 of record JAVBOL010000027.1, read on the forward strand.
CACGTCCGCCTCTCGACCGTATTGCGCGAGATGCGCTATATGAACAGCGAACAGGACAAGGCTTACGGGCGCATGGGCTGGGGGTTCCAGGCCAGCGGCTCGGTCAAACTGCCATATAATTTCACGGCCTTCGGACAGGGCGCCTGGGGTCGCGGCATAGCGCGTTACCTGCAGGACATCACCTCCGCCGGGCTCGACCTTGTGCCCGACCCGTCGAACGCCGACCGCATGATGACACTGCCGATGGGCGGCTGGTTCGTGGCGATGCAGTATTCGCACACGCCCCGGATGCACTTCAGCTCGGGATTCTCGCAGGTGGCCGTGCACCGTAGCGAGGGCATCCCGCGCGACGGCACATACCACAACGCGAAGTATTTCTTTTTGAATACGTTCCTCAATATCGGTTCGTCATGCACGCTCGGATTCGAATACCTGCACGGGCGGCGTATAGATATGGACGGACAGAAAGGCCACGCCAATCGCCTGGAGGCCATGATACAATATGATTTTTAGAATGAGCCCGACGATAAAATATTTACCGGTTCCTTTGGAAATCCGGAATTAAATCCCTTACTTTGCGCCCGATGAAGATCATTGCACAATATTGGTGGTGGCAGCAATTGTTAAGGAGTAAACAATGAGCTGTTGCTGATCTATTGCGTATAATCATAAAAGCGGGCCCGGTTTACTTCAAAGTATAACGGGCCCGCTTCATTTTATAACTGTCAATGCCTTATGGAAAAGAACAAAAAATTCCTGCTCACCGAATCGCAACTGCCCACAAGCTGGTACAACATCGTCGCCGACATGACCAACAAGCCCCGGCCGACGCTCAACCCCGCGACGGGCGAACCCGTTACCGAAGACGACCTGGCCAAGATATTCGCGCGCGAACTGGCGCGCCAGGAGTTGTCCGTGGAGCGCTACATAGAAATACCCGAACAGGTGCAGGACGTATATAAAGTATGGCGCTCGACCCCGCTCGTGCGTGCCTATGCGCTCGAAAAGGCCCTCGACACCCCGGCGAAGATCTACTTCAAGAACGAGAGCACCTCGATGGCCGGATCGCACAAGCCCAACTCGGCCATCCCCCAGGCATACTACAACTACAAGCAGGGCATCAAGCACATAACCACCGAAACCGGCGGCGGGCAGTGGGGCTCGGCGATGGCCTATGCGTGCGCATATTTCGGGCTCGACCTGAAAGTGTTCATGGTCAAGGTAAGCTACGAGCAGAAGCCCTACCGCAAGCTGATGATGAACACCTGGGGCGCGGACGTGATCCCCTCGCCGAGCATGCTGACCAAGACGGGCCGTGAAATACTGGCCAAAGACCCTAATTGCTCGGGAAGCCTGGGACTGGCGTGTTCCGAGGCGCTGGAGTTGGTTTTCGACGATCCCGAAACGACGCGTTACTCGCTGGGCAGCGTCCTGAACCACGTGATCCTGCACCAGACCGTGATCGGCGAGGAGGCGTTGCTGCAAATGCAGATGACCGGCGACGAGCCCGACGTGGTGATCGGCTGCTTCGGCGGCGGGTCCAACTTCGCCGGCATCGCCTTCCCCTTCCTGCGCGAACGCCTCAGGGGCGGCAAAGGCCCCCGCGTGGTTGCGGTCGAGCCCGCTTCGTGCCCCAAGCTGACGCGCGGCGAATTCCGCTACGACTTCGGCGACGTGTCGGGCTACACACCCCTGATACCCATGTACACCCTCGGCCATAACTTCCAGCCAGCCGACATACACGCGGGCGGACTGCGCTACCACGGCGCGGGCGGCATCGTGAGCCAGTTGCTCAATGACGGCTATGTGGACGCGGTTGCCATACCCCAGCTCGAAACGTTCGCGGCGGGCATGCTCTTCGCCCGCACCGAGGGGATCATCCCGGCCCCCGAATCGACGCACGCCATCGCCGCGGCGATCCGCGAGGCCGAACAGGCCAAACTGGAGGGCAAGGAGCGTACGATCCTTTTCAACCTCTCGGGACACGGCATGATCGACATGTACGCCTACGGCGAGTACCTGGCCGGCCACCTGAAGAACTATGAGCTGCCAGACGAAGTGATCGCAAAAAGCCTTGCGGAGCTGAAGTTTTAATTTCGGCTCCCGGCACCAGGGGCGCAGACCGACGGTTTGCGCCCCTTTTGTTTTTCAGTCAAAAAGGCTTAAGTTTGCAACCATTATGGAGTCAATCAAGACAATCTTCAAGATAGGCAACGGCCCTTCGAGCAGCCACACCATGGGGCCGAAACGTGCCGCCGAGATATTCCTGGGCCGCTACCCGGGCGCGCATTCTTTCCGTGTAACGCTCTACGGCAGCCTTGCCGCCACGGGGCGCGGGCACTTAACAGACAGGGCTATATGCGCCGTGCTTGAGCCTCACGGCGAGGTGGAGATAGTGTGGCGCGCCGATGTGGTCCCCGAATTCCACACCAACGGCATGCTCTTCGAGGCGCTTGACGCGGGGAGCGGCGTGGTCGGCAAATGGGACGTGTACAGCGTCGGGGGCGGCGAGTTGGCGTGGCCCGACATGGGCGCGCACGCTCCCGAAAAGGTGTATAACATGTCTACCATCACCGAGATACAGAAGTGGTGCGAGGATAACGGATCGTCATTCTGGGAGTACGTCGAATTGTGCGAAGGTCCCGGGATATGGGATTATATAGCCAGGGTATGGGAGGTCATGGAGTCTTCGATCCTGCGCGGCCTCGAAGCGGAGGGCGTGCTGCCCGGAGGTCTCGGGGTGCGCCGCAAGGCCTCGGATTATATGATCCGCGCCAAAGGCTACTCGTCGACAATGAAGAGCCGCGGGATGATCTACTCCTATGCGCTGGCTGTGTCCGAGGAGAATGCGGCTGGCGGCGAGATCGTCACCGCGCCCACATGCGGCTCGTGCGGCATCATGCCTTCGGTGCTCTACCATCTTCTGCAATCGCGCGATTTCCGCCTCTCGCGCATACACCGCGCCATAGCCACCGCCGGGCTTTTCGGCAACGTGGTGCGCACCAACGCCTCGGTTTCGGGCGCCGAGGTGGGCTGCCAGGGCGAAGTAGGCGTGGCTTGCGCAATGGCCGCCGCCGCCGCGTGCCAACTCTTCGGAGGTTCGCCCGCGCAGATAGAATATGCCGCTGAGATGGGCCTCGAACACCACCTGGGCCTCACCTGCGACCCCGTGTGCGGCATGGTGCAGATACCATGCATCGAGCGAAACGCATTCGCCGCCACGCGCGCCCTGGACGCCAACACCTACGCCACATTCTCAGACGGTGTGCACCGCGTGAGCTTCGACAAGGTGGTCGAAGTGATGCGCCACACCGGGCGCGACCTGCCAAGCCTCTACAAGGAGACCTCGGAGGGCGGGCTGGCGAAAATAATGGGCAACGGGCGATGATAAAGCTGCTGTTGGTAGGCCTGGGCGGCGCCGCGGGGAGCATCATGCGCTATCTGGTTTCGCTGACGGTGATGGCTCGCTCGACGTCGCACCATGCCTTGTGGGGCACGTTCGCCGTCAACGCCGCCGGATGCCTTTTGATCGGGATATTGATCGGACTGTCTGCACGTTACGGGTGGCTGTCCATGCAGTTGCGATTATTGCTTATCACGGGGTTCTGCGGCGGGTTCACCACTTTTTCGGCCTTCGCAATGGAAAATGCCGTCCTTATCAAGGACGGCAATTTCGGTGTCGCTGCACTCTACACGCTCTGCAGCGTGGTCGTTTGCGTGGCCGCATCACTGGGCGGAATGTACGTAGTTAGCGGGAAAGCAGGTATTTTTTAAATCCTTCGAAGTCATTGCCCAGGGCGACGCTCTGCTTCGTACCGTGCATGAAGGCTTCCAATCGGGCGGGTATCTCTATCGGCACGCCGACGATGGGCTGCACCGTTTCGAGGAATTTTGCGGGGTGCGCGGTTTCGAGGAAAACCCCGGTTTCACCGTCACGCAGCCCCTCCTTGAGCGCCAACCAACCGCATGCGCCGTGCGGGTCCATCAGGTATCCGTGCTCGTTCCACACATTCTTTATCGCTGTCCTGATCTGCTCGTCGTCGAAACTCGTGCCTGAAATTTCGGCTGCTATCCCCTCGTGCGAATGCCCGTAAAGGTCGAGAATGCGGGCGAAGTTGCTCGGATCGCCCACGTCCATGGCATTGGCCACGGTGGGGATCGTTTCGCGAGGGTCATACTTCCCAGTCTGCAAATAGCGCAGCATCACATCGTTGCGGTTGTTTGCGGCGATAAACCGTTTGATAGGCAGCCCCATGCGCTTGGCGAACAGCCCGGCGGTGATATTGCCCAGGTTGCCGCTCGGCACACACATAACCACCTCTTTATGGCGGCATTGCAGCGCCAGTTGCGCGTAAGCCTCGAAATAGTAGAAAGCCTGGGGCAGGAAACGCGCCACGTTGATCGAGTTGGCCGAGGTCAGCTTCATGGCTTTCGTCAGGTCGCCATCCATAAAGGCGCTCTTGACCAGCCGTTGGCAGTCGTCGAAGGTGCCGTCGACCTCCACGGCGGTGATATTGCGTCCCAGGGTGGTGAACTGCGCCTCCTGTATGCGGCTGACCTTTCCCTTAGGGTAGAGCACCACCACGTCGATACCTTCGACGCCCAGAAAGCCGTTGGCTACGGCGCTGCCCGTGTCGCCGGAAGTGGCTACCAGCACCGTGACTTTCTCCGCCCCACCCCTTTGCTCGATGAAATATGAGAGCATCCGGGCCATGAAACGTGCGCCGACATCCTTGAATGCGAGCGTAGGGCCGTGGAATAGTTCGAGCGAGTATATCGGCGCGTGCACCGGCACGACGGGCACATCGAAGCTGAGCGTGTCGCAGACTATCGCATCGAGCTTGTCGCCCGGTATATCCTCGCCGAAGAACGCACGCGCCACGCGACAGGCGATCTGGTGGAAACTCATCGTGCCGATCTGCGCGAAAAATTCGGCGGGCAGCGTTTCTATCCTTTCCGGCATATAGAGGCCGCGGTCGGGCGCAAGGCCCATGATAACCGCCTCGGAGAGCGATACGGGCTGAGAGGAGCCGTTGGTGCTGTAATATTCCATGGACTATTTCATAAATACGTTTATAAATTCATCGCCGCGCATCTCGCCAAGCGAACCGCCCCGTGCGGAGAGTTCATCGAAAGCCTTGACGCTATCGGGCTGTACAACAGGCGAATAAACCGCCACCGGCACGGGATCCGCCGTGTGCGTGCGCAGTTCGCAGGGGGTCGGATGGTCGGGCAGCAGGGCCACAGAAACCGGCTCCGCGCCAGGTGTGGCGTTGCGTTTTTCGGCCCAGTCGAGGATCGGCCCGACTATGTACTTATCCAGGTCGCCAATAGTGCGCATCTTCAGGTCGAGGTCACCCTCGTGACCCGCCTCGTCACTCGCCTCGATGTGCAGGAAAACGAAATCCTCGTTATCGAGCGCTGTGAGCGAAGCGTCAAGTTTGCCCTTGTAATTGGTATCGTAAAGTCCCGTAGCGCCCTCGACGTCAATGGGTTTCAGCCCGGCATATACGCCTATGCCCTTTATCAGGTCGACCGCCGAAATGACGCTGCCCGAGCGGATGCCGTAACGCTGCTGCAAAGAGAGCATCTGCGGGCGGTAACCCGGCGACCAGGGCCAAACGGAGTTGGCGGCATCCTTACCGACAGCGCGGCGGCGCCGGTTGACAGGATGGTTTTCCAGAAGCGGTTGCGACCATAGTATCAGCCGGTTGAGTTTTTCGGCGGTCGCGGTGGCCTCGGGCGTAAGAGGCTTTATCATCTTATCCGCGAAAGCCTGTCCCGGCACGTCGTGCGGCGGGGTGCATTCGAGGCGTTTGTCGCCGCCCTTCATCTTTAAAAGGTGGCGGTACGACACGCCCGGGAAAAATTCGACCGCGATATCGGCCATTTGTGGGTCGGACCTGAGCGCCTCGTTCAGAAAGGCGATCAATTCCGCCGCTTCGGGGGTGGTGATATGTCCCGCCGAGTGGTTTTTGATATTTTCGCCCTCGATGCAGATCAGGTTGCAGCGCATGGCCATTTCGCCGGGAGCTATCTCTACGCCCATGCTGGCCGCTTCGAGCGACCCGCGCCCCTCGAAAACTTTCGCAAGGTCGTAGCCCAGCACCGAGAGGTTCGCTATCTCGCTACCCGGGGTGAAACCAGCCGGCACGGTGTGCAGTATCCCGCTGCGCCCCATCGCAGCCAAACGATCCATATTGGGCGTATCGGTTGCTTGCAGCGGGGTGCGTCCGCCGAGCCTGGCGACCGGAAGGTCGGCCATTCCGTCACCCAATATGATGATATGCTTCATCTTAGCGGATATTTGCGATGCTGATTATATCGGCGAACACACCAGCTGCGGTAACCTCCGCCCCCGCGCCGTAGCCCTTGATCTGCATCGGGTATTTTTTATAGCGCTCGGTGGTCAGCAGGATGACGTTGTTGCTGCCTTCGAGTTGGAAGAATGGGCTTTGGATGTCCACTTCACGCAACGCCACCTCGGCTTTGCCTTCGTCGAGGGTGGCGACAAAACGCCAGCGTTTACCCTGTGATTCAAGCACTTTACGGCGATTTTCGAAGTCGGCGTCGACCTCGGGGATGCGTTTCCAGAAATCTTCCACGCTGCCCTCGAAATATCTCCCGGGGATGAAAAGGTTCTTGACCACGTCCGACTGTTCGATCCGGTAACCGGCCTCGCGGGAGAGGATCACCAGTTTGCGGATCACATCCATACCGCTCAGGTCGATGCGCGGATCGGGCTCGGCGTAACCGGCCTCCTTGGCCATCATTATGGCTTTGGACATGGGTATATCTGCGTTCATCTCGTTGAAGATGAAGTTGAGCGTGCCCGAGACGACCGCCTCGATCTTCAGTATGCGGTCGCCGCTGTTTATCAGGTCGCTGATCGTGTTGATGATCGGCAGTCCGGCTCCGACGTTGGTTTCAAAGAGGTCTTTCACGCCGCGGCGGCGGGCGGTCTGCTTGAGCTCCTCATACACGCCGTACTCCGACGAGGCGGCTATCTTATTGGCGGTCACCACAGATACGTTGTGATCCAACAGGCGTTTATAGATCGCTGCGACGCTTTCGCTGGCCGTGCAGTCGACGAATACCGAATTGAAGATATTCATCTGCTCTATCTCATCGCAGAATTTGGCTGGGGTCGATATGTTTTGCGATGCGTCGAGTTGCTCGGCGTAGCTGGAAAGGTCGATCCCGTCGCGGTCGGCTATATAGCGGCGTGAGTTGGTGATGCCCACGATGCGTATGCGCAGCGAATTATGCTCCATGAGCCTCTGTTGCTGCAAACGTATCTGTTCCAGCAGGTTACGACCAACAAGCCCAACTCCGGCGAGGAAGATATTAAGCACCTGGTAATCAGATAGAAAGAACGAATCATGGATCACATTCATCGCTTTGCGAAGGCTCTCGATGGCGATGACGAAAGATATGTTGGTCTCCGACGCACCCTGCGCACAGGCTATCACGTTGATGCCGTTGCGCCCGAGGGTGCCGAAGAGTTTACCTGCGATGCCGGGCGTGTGTTTCATCCCCTCGCCCACGATAGCCACGGTGGCCAGGTTGGGTTCGAGTTTTATGCGGTTGATCTCGCCGTGGGCTATCTCCTGCGCGAATTCCGCCGAGAGCACCTCTGCGGCCAGTTCGGCGTCGTTGTTGCGCACACCTATCGAGGTGGTATTCTCCGAGGCGGCCTGTGAAACGAAGAACACGCTGATGCTCGCCTTGGCCAGGGCCTTGAATATGCGGTAGTTGACCCCGATAACGCCGACCATGCCCAGGCCCTGGATCGTGATAAGGCATGTGTCGCTCACCGAAGATATGCCCTTGATCGCCTTGCTCTGGTCACGCACCTTCTCTTTCGATATGAATGTACCGCTGGCCGAGTGGTTGAACGTGTTGCGGATAATTATGGGTATATTCTTGTGGTAGACCGGGAATATCGTGGGCGGGTAGATCACCTTCGCGCCGAAGTTGCAAAGTTCCATTGCCTCCACGAAGCTCAGGCGCTCGATCACGTAGGCGTTGCCGATCACCTTAGGGTCGGCGGTCATAAAGCCGTCCACGTCGGTCCATATTTCGAGTATCGATGCGTCGAGCGCCGCCGCGATGATCGAAGCGGTGTAGTCCGAGCCCCCGCGACCGAGGTTGGTCACGTCGCCCGTCGCCGCGTCGGCGGAGATGAAACCAGGCACGACGCTCACTCGCGGCATGCTGGCGAACGTCTTGCGGACCAGCGCGTCGGTGGTCTGGAAATCGACTGTGTGCTTGCCGTAATAGTCTTTGGTTTTGATGAATCCCCGCGCATCGTAATGCACCGCGCCCTCGATCACTCCGGCCACGATCACCGACGATAGGCGTTCGCCGTAGCTGACTATCGTGTCGTTGGTCTTGACCGAGAGGTCTTTTATAAGGTAGACGCCCTTGAAAATATTCGAAAGTTCGTCGAGCATCGCCGCTACGGCGGCCTCGACTTCATCGCGGCGTGCGGCGGGGACCACCTCGGCGATAAGCTCCTTATGGCGCACCACCATAGCGTCGAGCGAAGTTTTATATGAAGCGTCGCCTTTCGAGGCCGTGACGGCTGTGGTGAGCAGTTGGTCGGTGACCCCGCCAAGGGCGGAAACCACCACTATCACATTGCCTTCGCTGCTCTCTACGACCTCTCTGGTTTTGAGGATACCTGCGGCGGAGCCTACGCTGGATCCGCCAAATTTCATCACTTTCATTCGCTATAGCATGTTAAAAACATAACAATTTGCAAAATTACGCATTTTTGGCGCAAATAACAATTATAATTTCATTTTGTTTATCTTTGCCCTGCAAAACAAAAACCACTTTTATGGACCTCAGGACAATTCTTGCCATTTCGGGTCAACCCGGCCTCTACAAATACGTTGCACAAAGCGCCAACGGCGTTATCGTCGAGTCGCTCACCTACACGCGCCGCTTCAACGCCCCCGCCTCGGCGAAGGTCAGCTCGATGGGCGAGATCTCGATCTTCACCGACGAAGGCGACGTGCCCCTGGCCGACGTCTTCACCGCAATGTACGCCCACACCAAAGGCCAGCAGGGCCCCTCGCCCAAGGCCGACCCGGCAGAGCTCAAAAAGCTGTTCGCCGCCGTGCTGCCCGAATATGACCGCGACCGCGTGCACACCTCGGACATGAAAAAGATCGTGTCGTGGTTCAACACCCTTGTAGCCAACGGCATGACCGAGTTTAAACTTGAGGAAGAACCTAAGGAAGAATAGATCTTCCCGTCAATTAAGGAAGGCCGCCCTGCATCAGCAAGGCGGCCTTCTTTCTTATCCGTCGGGACAGGATTGGTTACCTGGTCTGTCCTACGTCGCTCGGATCTTTGGTAATGGCCGCCTTATCGAACCAAATCGTGACATTTGTATCGACTTCCACGAGCACTTTTGTATCCTTTATCTCTTTGATGGTACCGTAAACACCGCCGATGGTGACGATCTTCTGGCCCTTTTCGAGCGCGTTGCGGAAGTTGGCCACTTCTTTCTGGCGCTTCTGCTGGGGGCGTATCATAAAAAAGTACATGACCCCGAAGATCAGCACCATCATAAAGATGAAACTGTAGTCACCGAAACCACCTTTGGGCGCAGCGGCCTCGGCCTGGAGCATTAATGTGAGAAAATTCATTTTCTGTCGGTTTTGATATTATTGTCTGCAAATATAGCAATTTTTACGCTCTTACAACAAACCACGACCGGTTTTATTGAGTTTCCCCTCTTCGCGCAGCTGCTCGACGATCTTGTCCAGAATGCCGTTTATGAACGTGCCGCTGCCCGGGGTGCTGTAATATTTGGCCAATTCGATATACTCGTCGAGTGTCACTTTCACTGGGATCGACTCGAAATTAAGCAGTTCGGCCATCGCCGTGACCATGATAAGGTTGTCCATGAAGGCGATGCGCTCGACATCCCAGTTGCGGGTGAATTTCTCGACGTAGGCAAGGTAGTCGTTATGGTTGACCATCGCCTTGCGGAAAAGCTCCTCGACGAACTGCCGGTCGTCGTCGTTCTTGTACTTGGGCAGCAGGGGCAGCGAAGCCTGTTTCTCGCGACACGAATCGAGCGTGCGCAACACCATGATAAGTGCGAAATCCATATCGTCAGCACCCCAGAAGATCGACATCTCCTCGAGGGCCGTCTCCACAGCCTCGTTATCGGCTACCAGGTCGGTGAAAAAGCGGCCTATCAGCTTGACGTCCTCTTTATAGCTGCGCTCGGGCGAGGCCATGTACTCCTTATAGAAATCATTATCCACCAGCGCGTTGTAGAGGTCTTTGACCACCTCGGGGCAGCCATCCCATTTTAAAGTGTGTTTTTCGAGGTAGCCGTCCAGCGACTCGCTCTGCCAGAGTTGGGCGAGCAGCTTATTCTCGACGAATTTGAGGTTGGGATTCAGGTCCTCGAAAGTGGGGAGTTTCTTGTTGCGGGCGATCTCTATGCGGCTTTCGGCATAGCGGCGCACCTCGACCGGCAGGGCCAGCATCAGGTGGTAGAGCTGGTAGACCTTGTCGACGCTTAGGGCCAGGTTTTTCTCCGAAGCTTTGAGGTTCTCGGCTTCAGACTTGTAATGAGCGTAGAGCGCT
>JAVBOL010000033.1:0-13729 GCA_031550615.1 Rikenellaceae bacterium
CAAATTGGCATTTAGGGACAAAAGAAAAACCTCAGAAAACTATTGATTTTCTGAGGTTTACTTGTAATTGCTTGACTACTTGGCGGTATGGACGGGACTCGAACCCGCGACCCCCTGCGTGACAGGCAGGTATTCTAACCAGCTGAACTACCACACCATTTTTAGAACGTTGCACCGGGTTTTATTCCTAAATGCGATGCAAATATAGCCGTTTTTTATTTATCTGCAAAATGCAGCCGCTCTTTTTTGCGAAATTTATTTTATTTCTTCTGTTGCCTTGGCTGTTTTGTTTTGAAAAACAGAGAAATATACACTTCCGTAGCTCTTGGTGAATAGAAACCCGCCAACCGAGGAGTAATCGTGACCTTTGGAATGTTCGAAAACAAGCAGTCCGTCCGTGTTGAGCAGTCCGCGTGAGAAAACAAGGTTGATCACCTCGTCGGCGCCGGGCAGGTCGTAGGGCGCGTCGGAGAATATCACGTCGAAATGCTTGTTGCAGCTTTTCAGGTAGAGGAATGCGTTGGCCTTTACCGGGCGTATGGCGTTAAAACCGAACGCCGCTGCCGTACGCGAGATGAAATTGTGGTGTACGCCGTTGACCTCGACCGAAGTGACGCTGCGGGCTCCACGCGAGGCGAATTCGTAGCTGATCGAACCGGTGCCGGAAAAGAGGTCGAGCACATCTATCTCTTCGAAATCGACATAGTTGGCCAGGACGTTGAAAAGATTTTCCTTCGCGAAATCAGTCGTGGGCCTCGCGCGCAGGTTGTGCGGTGGATGGATGATCCTGCCTTTGTGTGTGCCGCTGACTATTCGCATACGGTCCTGACTTTACGGTAATGTTTTGCCATGGAAGTGGCGGTTGCAGAGGCGTTTATGCCGCTTACGCTTATCGTAAGGCGGCTAATGCCGTAGGCTGTTTCGAGGCGGTCCAGATGGTAGAGCGCGTCGGCAACGCCGTCGCATGCGAAAACCTCGGCGTACAATAACCCTTTGTTCCTCACTGTTATATATGCCGTCCCGAGCCCGAAAACGATAAAGACCCCCTCGGGCGAGTCCTGTGCGGCGCGGAGTAGGGGAGAGGTGTAGCTGACGCGGTCGCCGAAATGTCGGGTAGCCCATTCGACGAGCGGCGTTGGCACGGCCATTACGGCCATGAAACCATCTCCAGCCGACGAAATGGCGGAATAGCTTTCACCGGGCAGTAAGTTGTGCAGGGTGAGGTAATCGCGCTCCATGCCCCCTTCGAAGCCCTCCCGGGGGATCAGCACCACGCGCAGGGAATCTATCTCGATCTGCGCGTGATCGAATCCTTCGGCGGCGGGAAGATCGGGCGTTAATGTGTCTGTGACGCTGATCCGAAGGGTTTTTTCCTCTATCTTGTCCTGCCTGTGTTGCTCACTCATCTTATTGGATTAAATTTGTGGAAAATTAGCTGTCGGCATGATAAGCACCCACATCGAGTCCCAAATTTACGCCAATTTTGCGTTCGAGCCAACTCCCGGGCAAAAAATAATCATAGGGCGCCTCGCGGAGTTCCTTTCGACAGCCGATTACGAGTCGATATTCATCCTTAACGGCTATGCGGGGACTGGTAAGACCACCCTTATGGCCGCATTCGTCAAGACCCTGAAGGCGATAGGCGTCAAACCGGTGCTGCTGGCGCCTACGGGACGCGCGGCCAAGGTTTTCTCGCGTGTCGCCTCTGAGAAGGCTAATACGATACATAAAAAGATCTACCGCCAGCGTTCGACCGCCGATCCCGAGAGCCGCTTTTCGCTCGACCGCAACATGGAGCGCGACGCCTGTTTTATCGTCGACGAGGCTTCGATGCTGGCCAATGCGGGAGGTGAGGGATCGCTTTTCGGCTCTGGCAACCTGCTGGACGACCTGGTGTCGTATGTGCGCAGCGGGATGCGCTGCCGGCTGGTCATGGTGGGCGACAGTGCGCAGTTGCCGCCCGTGGGGCTCGATCTGAGCCCTGCGCTCGATGCGCGCAGGATGGGGGTCTATGGCAGGGTCGAATATGCCACCCTGGACGAGGTGGTGCGCCAGAGGGAGGAGTCGGGGATACTCTTCAATGCCACGCTGGTGCGCTGCATGATCGATGCGCAGATATACGAACCGCCCCTTTTCCGCACCTCTTTCCCCGATGTGAAGGCCATTTCGGGCGGGGAGCTGGTCGAGGAGATAGAGCAATGCTACTCGAAATACGGGCGCGACGAGGTTATCATCATAACGCGCTCCAACAAGCGCGCTTACCATTATAACGAAGGTGTGCGCCGCAATGTGCTCCAGGCCGAGGGCGAGATCGAATCGGGCGATATGCTCATGGTGGTAAAGAATAATTACCACTACGCGGGAAAAGAGGAGAACGAGCGCATGGAATTCATCGCCAACGGCGACATTGCGCGTTTGCGCCGGTTGCGCCGTTTCGAGGACCTTTACGGTTTCCGTTTTGCCGAGGCCACGCTCTCTTTTCCCGATTACGACGACTATGAGATAGAGTGCAAAATACTTTTGGATACGCTGGCCGCGCAATCGCCCGCGCTCACCCCGGAGCAGAACAGGCAGCTTTTCACTGCCGTGGGCGACGACTACGCCGATATCGCCTCGAAGACCAAACGCTATAAGGAGGTGCGCGAGAATCCGCACTACAACGCCGTGCAGGTCAAATTCGCTTACGCCGTCACGTGCCACAAGGCGCAGGGCGGGCAATGGAGCGCCGTGTTCGTCGACAGGGTGCTTTTCGGCGATGAGCCCATGACGCGCGACTGGCTGCGGTGGCTCTACACCGCCATCACGCGGGCGAGCGACCGCCTCTATTTCGTAAACTTCGACGAGAGCTATTTTGAAGAAGAAGCCCCGGAAGATTAAATCCGGGGCGTCTTTATAAGAGGTTACGTAAATTATTTCGCAGGGCGCTTATATCCGTCCTTAGTTGCGCGCTCAGACATGATCTTGGTGCGCGCGGCGATGTCGGGGTGCGACGAGAAGAGCTGCTTCAGGGCGTCGCTCTGCGCCGAGGAGCCTTGCAGCGATGCCAATTTCTCGAACGACATGGCCATGGCCCAGGGGTTGATATTGTGGGCTTTAAGGTATTCGTAGGCGTAAGCGTCGGCGGCATATTCCTGCTTCTGCGAGTAACGCGCTGAAAGGAAAGATTCGCCCAAATCGCCCAGTTGCGAAGCCGAGAGGGCCGCCACACCGCCGCCGGTCGAGGAGATCGCGTCGCGGGCCGCCGACACCATGAGCGCGTTTTTGAATGCGTCGCGGGTGTCTTTGTTGCGCACGTGGCCTATCTCGTGGCCGATCACCCCGAGTATCTCGTTGTCGGTCATGATGTCCATAAGGCCCGAGTAGACCCTCACGCTGCCGTCGGCACAGGCGAATGCGTTGACGTCTTTGGTGAGGTAGACCTTGAAGTTGATGCCGTCCTGGGCGATATTCTTGGTGATCTTTTTCAGGCGCACCGTGTAGGCGTTGGTAGGGCCGGCTACGGTGTGCTCGGCGTCGCTTTCGGCGATGAACTGGCTGGTGTAGCTGACGATCTGCGCGTCGGTGATGGTAAGCGCCTGCATCAGTTTGCCGGATGCCGAACTGAGCGAGGTGGCGTCCAGGCCGGCACATCCGCCGAGCATGAGCGCCGCGGCGGGAATGAGTAAAAGTTTTTTCATAATCCTGTTATTTTTTTGATTTCATTGAGCTTATTTAACGCTTCGATAGGGGTGAGCGAATTTATGTCGAGCTTTTTGATGCTGTCGCGGATATCTTTCAAAACGGGATCGTCCAACTGGAACATGCTCAGTTGCATCGATGGTTGTTGCGTTTTCATGCGGCCTTTGGGTTTGGCAGACGCCTCTTCGGCGGCGCCCACCGGGTTCTCGCCGCGCGCGGCCTCCAGCGAACGCAGTATGTCGCCCGCGCGGTCGACCACGCGCCCCGGCATGCCGGCCAGTTGCGCCACGTGGATACCGAACGAGTGGGCTGTGCCGCCGGGCACTAACTTGCGCAGGAAGATTATGTTGCGACCGCTTTCGTGCACCGATACGTTGAAGTTCTTCACCCTTTCGAGCTGATCTTCCATTTCATTCAACTCGTGGTAATGCGTGGCGAAGAGAGTCTTGGCGCGCGCGCCCGAGGGATGGTCGTGGATATATTCGACCATAGCCCAGGCGATTGAAATGCCGTCGTAGGTGCTTGTGCCGCGGCCTATTTCGTCCAGCAGCACCAGGCTGCGGTCGGAGATGTTATTCAGGATGCTGGCCGATTCGATCATCTCGACCATGAAGGTCGATTCGCCCTCGGAAATGTTGTCCGATGCGCCCACGCGGGTGAATATCTTGTCGACGACGCCTATGTGAGCCGAGGCTGCGGGTACGTAGCTGCCCATTTGCGCCATCAGCACGATCAGGGCGGTCTGGCGCAGCAACGCCGATTTACCTGCCATGTTGGGCCCGGTGATTATTATGACCTGCTGGGTTTTGTCGTCGAGGTAGATATCGTTGGGGACGTATTTCTCGCCTACGGGAAGCAGCGTCTCTATCACCGGATGGCGCCCCTCGCGGATGTCGAGCGCATTGCTTTCCTCCATTACCGGGCGGCAGTAACCCCTTTCGACGGCGGTCACCGCGAACGAGAGCAAACAGTCCGTGCGCGCTATGGCGGCGGCGTTGCGTTGCAGCGCCGTGAGGCTTTCTGTCAGGAAAGCCAATAACTCCGCCCAGAGCCGCGCCTCTATGGCCAGGATGCGCTCCTGGGCCCCGAGTATTTTCTCCTCGTAATCCTTGAGTTCTTCGGTTATGTAGCGCTCCGCACCTGTAAGGGTCTGCTTGCGGATCCACCCTCCGGGCACTTTGTCCTTATGGGCGTTGCGCACCTCGATATAGTAGCCGAAGACGTTGTTGAAACTTATCTTGAGAGATGGGATGCCGGTGGCTTCGCTCTCGCGCTGCTGTATCTCCGAGAGCACGTCGCGACCATGGTTGGCCACGCGGCGCAGGTCGTCCAGGGCGATGTCCACGCCGTCGGCTATAACCCCGCCCTTGGCTATCTGGTTGGCCGGGTCGGGGTATACCTCGCGGGCGATACGTGCGGCCACCTCTTCGAGGGGGTCCAGCTCCCCGGCTATCGCCGTGAGCCGCCGGTCGGCAGATCCGGTGAAGATATTCTTTAATCCGCCTATCGCCCCAAGGGCGTTGCGCAGGTGCACCACCTCGCGCGGTGTGATGCGTGCGGTGGCTATGCGCGAGGCTATGCGCTCTACGTCACCGATGCGCTCGATCTGTTCCCGGACGGCTTCGCGCAACTCCGCGTCGTCGACAAAGCGTGCCACGGTGTCCAGGCGTGCCTCGATGCGTGCACGGTCCCTGATCGGCATGGCGACCCAACGGCGCAACAGGCGACCGCCCATGGGGGTTGCCGTGCGGTCTATGGCCCCGACGAAACCGCCGCGCGAACGCTGCGAATTGGATGCGAAAAGTTCGAGGTTGCGGATCGTGAAACGGTCGATCCACACGTGCTGCCCCTCATCGATGCGTGAGATCGAAGATATGTGCCCGGTGCTGCGGTGCTCGGTGAATTCGAGGTAGTAAAGTATCGCCCCGGCGGCGGATATGGCTTCGCCCATATCCTCGATGCCGAAACCCTTGAGGCTTTGGGCGTTGAACTGTTTGCAGAGTTTCCCGCGGTTTATATCCTGCGAGAAGACCCACTCGTCGAGCCTGTATGTGTAGTGGTTGCCGCCGAATATATTGCGGAAATGCTCTTCGCGCCCGCGCTGGAATATGATCTCCTTTGGCGCGAGGCTCGAGAGCAGTTTGTCTATGTAGGCGTCCGTACCCTCGGCGGCATAGAATTCGCCGGTCGAGAGGTCCAGGAAAGCCGCCCCAGTGGAGTGTTTGCCGAAATAGACAGCTGCAAGGAAGGTGTTGTCCTTGGGTTGCAGCACGTTATCGCCGAGTGCCGTGCCGGGCGTCACCAATTCGATCACCCCGCGTTTGACTATCGTCTTGACCGTCTTGGGGTCTTCGAGTTGCTCACATATGGCGACCCTCTCGCCCGCCCGCACCAGTTTGGGCAGGTAGGTTTCGATGGCGTGGTGCGGAAAACCGGCCAACTCGACCGACGAGGCCTGTCCGTTGGCGCGTTTGGTGAGCGTGATGCCGAGGATGGATGAGGCCTTTATTGCGTCTTCGCCGAAGGTTTCGTAGAAGTCGCCCACGCGGAAAAGCAGTATGGCATCGTGGTGGACCGCCTTGATGTCGTAATACTGCGTCATCAAGGGGGTTTTGACGTATTTGGTCTTTTCGCTCATCTTCGCCTTTTAGAGTGGCAAAGATAACTTTTTTTGTTAAAATTTACTGCCTCGACCAACTCGACCCGAATACGATATAATATGTAAAGCCTTCGGGTCCCATGGCCATGTCGACTCCCATGCGGATGTTTAACTTGCGTGCTATCAGGTACCGCCCCCCGACGCCGTAGCCCCACGCCCATTCGGCCTGTCCGAATTCGCCCCAATTGTCCATGCCCTTGCCCGTGCCGCCGAAGACCAGCGCGCTCCAGCGCCTGACGAAGTCCCAGCGCTGCTCGACCTCTATAAGTATGGTGCTGTTGCCCTGGTAGCGATTTGCGGGCACGCCCCTCATATCGATGAAGGGCTTGAGGTAGAACGGCGCGGTGCCGGCGATCTGCTGCGCGTCGAGGCGCAGGCCGGTCACCCAATTGTTCTTCGCACCGTTTTGCAGGAACCAGTAGGTCGCCGCCTCGAATGAGCCGTAGTTATAGTCGCTGCCCAGGAAAGGTGCGCTCCAGCGGGCGTGCAGATATGCCTTGAGGCCGTGGTTGGGGGTGAAAGAGTTGTCGCGCGAGTCCCAGTTGACCTGCGTCCCGATATTGGAAACAATGCTCTCCATCTCTTTGTCCTTTACGAACGCTGGTGTTTGGTCCCCGGTGTTGAGCTTGAGCTTCGAGTACATGAACAGGTAATCCATGCCCAACTCCCAACGGGGATCGGGCAGTATCTTACCCAGGTAGCCGTAGACAGGGACGGTCTTTATGTTAAAGTCGAATTTCTGTTCACCCACCTGAGGGAAGGTGTGGTAAAAATTCATATTGACGCTCGCGAAGCCCCCGCCGAGCTTGTAGCGCATCTTCCATTTGTGGATCGATCCGAACCGTCCCCCGCCTATCGCCCACGTGTCGTTGAGCGTGTATACCGCCATACCTGCCGTGATGGTTGGCATTGCCGGATACATCTTGCCCTTGAATTCCATGGGAGCGGAGGGCGAAATGAATATCGGCACTATGCCGCCGCCGAAGCCTCCCACGGCCGGCTCGGTTACGATGATCGGCACGGGCACGAACCCTTTTTTGGTTATCAGCCAGTCGCTCATGTCGAATTTCCCGTCGAGCGAGTCGCGGAAACTGACGTGTTGCTTCTCCTTGCGAGCTTGAGCGCCGAGCGAGCAGAGCAGCGCGAGGGCCAGAGTGAAACAGGTATATCGCATAAAGTTATGTGTTTTGTCCCGGTACGCTCATTTTCTGTGCCAAAAAAATGCGGGACTTTATAAAAAGCCCCGCATTACTAATAAGTTGCCGCCGGTAAGCTACTTTCCGGCATTTTTGGAGAGCGAATGCAGGTCGACGCTGAGCAATATGCGGAATATGCCGATAAACAGGAACGCCAGCGCCGCCATAAGCGTCGCGGCCACCATGCCGGATACGGGTTGCCATATAACCAGCAGCGAACATCCTACGGCCAGGCTGCCCATAGCCAGGTACCAGCCCCAGCCGCGCAGCCCGATGCTGCGGGCGTCTATGGCGAATCCGATGGCCGTGAAGCCGCGGAACATCAGCCAGAAGGCGATGACCAGCGGGATAATGATCGCCGTCAGCCCGGGATGGAACATCAGGTAACCGCCCAGTAGCAGGTCGATGATACCCACCACCAGGTACCAGCCCCAGCCGCGGATGGCGCGGTGGTTGGAGACGGCGAAAGCAATCTCGAAAACGCCGCTCGTGAACATGAAGACGCTGAAAAGTATAACCAGTGCGGCGAAGGTCGCCATAGGCGTAAGAAGCATCCATATACCCATTGCGGCGAACAGAATGCCGATGATCAGCGATAGCCACCAGTTCTTTACTGCGTGGTCGATTTTTTGAGAGATGGGATTTTCCATAATCGTTGGTTTTGGTTATACAAATGTAGTGAATATTGGGCTTAATTGGGCGCCAGATGCACCGTTACCTGCGTGCCGTCGCCGTACTCTTCCCTTAATTTTCTTTCTATCAGCGATGTGTGTCGGTGAGCCTCTTCGAGCGGCGTGTCGCCCGACATGCACATACGCACTTCGATAGCGTAATAGCTGCCTATCTTGCGCGTGCGGATGGTGCAGTCGCCACCGGTGTGGGTGTTTACTATCTCCAGTATCTGTTGCTGCGTGGGGTCATCCAGCGAACGCTCCAGCAACTCGTCCAGGCACGGACGGACCAACTCCACCGCCGAATGCAGGATAAATGCGCTCACGGCCACGGCGGCCAGGGGGTCGAGTATGGCCCAGCGAGGCCCCAATATTATAGCTCCGCCGATGCCCAGCGTCGTACCTACGGACGAGAGTGCGTCGCTGCGGTGGTGAAGGGCGTTGGCTGTCAGCGCGTCCGAGCGCAACCTGCGCCCGTGCGAAGCGGTATATCGGAACAGCCCCTCCTTTGCCGCCATCGACAGTATGGCCGCCCCGAAGGCGACGATCCCCGGACTTTCGAGCGCTCCGCCGCGCAGCGCGAAGGCGATGTCGCCGATACCGTTCCATGCGATGCCCACCCCGACGCAGAGCAGCACCAACCCGATGATCAGCGTGGCCATCGTTTCGAATTTCCCATAGCCATAAGCGTGGCTGTCGTCGCGAGGCCGTGACGAAACGCGCACGAAAAGTATGACCACGATATCGGTCACCAGGTCCGAGAGCGAATGCATGGCGTCGGCGACCATGGCGGCGCTGCGCCCGGCGATCCCGGCGGAGAGTTTAACGGCTACCAGCGACAGGTTGACCACGCTGCCGGTCAGCGTCACCCGGTATATGCCCTTTTCTCGTTGTTTTGCGGCAGATAATTCCATGTGAGGGCTATATGCAATAGTTCTGCCAAAAAAAGCCCGCAGAAAACTCTGCGGGCTCAGGTTCGATGCTATGGTTTATTACAGCACGCCGGTTTCGGTCAGAACCGCGTTGGTCGCGCGCACGGCCTCTGCGCTCTTTGCGAACAGCGCCTTTTCATCTTCCGAGAAGTTGAATTCGAGCACTTTCTCCGCGCCGCCCTTGCCGATCACGGTGGGAACGCCTATGCAGATATCTTTCTGTCCGTATTCGCCGTCGAGCATAACGCACGAGGGGACCACTTTCTTCTGGTCGCGCACGATGCTCTCCACCACGTAGGCGGCTGCCGCGCCGGGAGCGTACCATGCCGAGGTGCCGAGTAGCGAGGTGAGGGTAGCGCCGCCCACCATCGTGTCCTTAACCACCTTTTCGAGAGTTTCCTTGCCGGCCAGCTCGGCTGCCGGTACGCCTTTGTAGGTCGCTTTCGACAGCAGGGGCACCATCGTGGTGTCGCCGTGGCCACCCACTACCATGCCTTCGAGCTCGTTGCTGTTCACGCCCAGCGCCTTGGCCAGGTAGCAGCGGAAACGTGCGCTATCCAGTGCGCCGCCCATGCCGAACACGCGGTTGCGGGGCAGCCCCGACATCTTCGCGGCCAGGTAGGTCATCGTGTCCATCGGATTGGAAACGATTAT
Source organism: Rikenellaceae bacterium (assembly GCA_031550615.1). Lineage (GTDB taxonomy): Bacteria > Bacteroidota > Bacteroidia > Bacteroidales > Rikenellaceae > JAVBOW01. Next base: position 9,791 of record JAVBOL010000033.1, read on the forward strand.
CAAAATAGCGTCTGGCGAGTATTTTAATATTTCGCCGACCACGCTCTTCACGATACCGGCGTTTACGCCGATCAGCTCCTCGCGGGTCATACCCGGTTTGCGAGGCACGCCAGAGGTGATGACCACCACGTCAGAGCCGGCGGTTTTAGAGTAGTCTCCGGTTACGCCGGTGATGTTGGTGTCGAAATCCAGCAGACCGGCGGTCTGGTAGATGTCGAGGATCTTGCCTTCGGCGAATCCTTCCTTGATGTCGATCAGAACGAGCTCCGATGCGATCTCGCGCGTTGCCAATACATTCGCGCAGGTAGCGCCAACGTTGCCCGCACCTACGACAGTTACTTTTGCCATCTTGTTTATCCTATGAGTTTTTCGTAATCGGCAGCCGACAGGAGCACATCAGCCTCAGCCGGGTCAGCCACTTTGATCTTGATGATCCAACCTGCGCCGTAGGGGTCGGAGTTGACCAGGGCGGGATTGCCTTCGAGCTCTTCGTTGAATTCGACCACCTCGCCGCCCATGGGCAGGAAAGCGTCCGAAACGGTCTTAACGGCCTCGATGGAGCCGAAAACCTCGTTCTGGGCAAGGGTCTGGCCAACAGACGGGATGTCCAAAAAGACGATGTCACCCAACTGGCCCTGGGCGAAATCGGTGATGCCTACATAGGCCACATCGCCTTCGAGGCGTACCCATTCGTGGTCTTTCGAATAGCGCAAAGTTGCAGGAATGTTCATATTGAAAGTTTTTAAGTTGTTTTTCGTGACGCCAAAATTACACTTAAATATTGATAACGGCAAAGAATATTGTGATTATTTTAACAGCGCCCTGCGCAACGGAAAAACCGCAGACCCGGCCCCGGTCCCGGGCGGTCTGCGGTTTGTTTTTAGGGTAAAGGGCGTTACCTGGCGAAACGCTCCTCGACGGTTTTCCAGTCGACGCGACCCCATGCTGCGGCGATGAAATCGGCGCGGCGGTTGCGGTAGTCTATATAATAGGCGTGCTCCCACACGTCGAGCGTCAGTAAGGGAATAAGTCCCTGGGTCATGGGGTTGGCGGCGTTTGAGGTGGCCACGATGGAGAGTTTGCCTGTTTTGTCCTTCACCAGCCACGCCCAACCCGAAACGAATTGCCCGAGGGCGGCTTTGCCGAAAGCCTCCTTGAAGGCGTCGAAACCGCCGAAGTCGCGGTCGATGGCCTCGGCCAATTTTCCACTTGGCACGCTTTTTGGCGTAGGGGATAACGAAAGGAAAAAGAACTCGTGGTTCCAGGCCTGGGCGGCGTTGTTGAACATAGCCCCCTCGCTCTTAAGGACGATTTGATCGAGGGTCATTTCCTCGAACGGAGTCCCTTTGATAAGGTTGTTAAGGTTGGTCACATAGGCCTGCAGGTGCTTGCCGTAGTGATACTCCATGGTTTCGCGGCTGATCTGAGGCTCAAGGGCATCGAGCTGGTAGGGTAGCGCGGGCAGTGAAAAGGTGGTTGCCATAACGATTGAATTAAGGATTAAAGATAACATTGTATTGGATTTTAAACAAGTCAAAAATCAAATATTATACCAATAAAAAATTAACGCTATGAAAACCAAAAGCATTAAAGGAACACAAACCGAAAAGAACATCATGAAGGCATTCGCCGCTGAAACACAGGCGCATTGCCGCTATAAATTCTACGCTATGGCCGCCAAGGCGGACGGCTTCCCCCAGATAGCCTCCGTTTTCAAGGCCACAGGCAAGAACAAGCACATGCACGCCATGGCCCTCTACGGATTGCTGGAGGGAGGCACGGTCGAGATCACCGCGTCGTTTTCCGCGGCCAAAGTCGGCACCGTGCCCATCAACCTGGCCGTAGCCGCTACGCTGGAACGCGAAAAATGGAACGAAAACTATCCCGAATGGGCCCAGGTGGCCGCAGACGAAGGTTTTGTGCACGTAGCCACCCTGATGCACCATATCATTGCGGTGGACAAGATGCACGAGGAGCTGTTCGTTAAGATCATGGGCATGGTGAACGATAAATCGCTCTACAAAAAGAAAAAGGCCGTGCACTGGAAATGCACCAAGTGCGGGCACCAGCATATCGGTATGACCCCTGCCGACCCCTGCCCGCTGTGCGGGGCTCCGGGCAAGTACTTTGTCAACACGTGCGAGTGCGAGGGCGAATGTATCTGCAACAAGTAAAGCGAGGGGGGCGTTCACTGTGAACGCCCCCCTCGCTTATTCCCCCCCGTCGTAACCCGCGTCTTCGGATAATGCCCCGCCCTGTGCCGCGGCTACGGCCAGGCGGTCGCAGCGCTCGTTCTCGGGTGTGCCGGCGTGGCCTTTGACCCATACGAAACGAACTTTATGGATGCGGTATTGTTTGAGGAATTGCATCCACAGGTCGGGGTTCTTCTTGTCTTTGAAACCCTTGCGCTCCCAGCCGAAGACCCAGCCCTTCTCGACCGCATCGACCACATATTTGGAATCGGAATATACCGTGACCTCGCAGGGGAATTTCAAAGCCTCCAGTCCGCGTATCACGGCCAGCAGTTCCATGCGATTGTTGGTCGTCAGGCGGTAGCCCGCGCTCATTTCGCGGCGGTGGGGCGGACACAGCATAACAACGCCGTAGCCTCCCGGACCGGGGTTGCCCAACGACGAACCGTCCGTGTATATCGTAACGCGGGTCATTGCAGGTTTTTCATGTTGCGCTGCACGGCGCAGCAGAAACACTCCAGCGTTTGCGCCATTTCGCAGCCTACGCGCTGCGCGGCGGCTTTCCTGAAGCCCTCGAAGTCATAGGCGATATCCGACAGGCGCCCTGCCTTGAAATAAAACTCCGTACCCATGAACAGCGCGTATCGGTCCATTAGCTCCGGGTGTGAGGCGAGGTATTCCAGTACGTATGCGGGATCGGCCATTACGGCGCGCAGACAGTATTTGCCCATCACTTCGGCCTGTTCGCCATCCGCGGCCAGGCATTTCTCATTGAAAGCATGGAAATAGAACGCCTTGATGCAGGGGTCGTCCGACAGTCCGGCCATCAGCTCCATCGCAGCGTATTTCTCCTTGTCGCTCATGCCGCGCGCGTTGTTTACCAACCTGCGCACGGAGTAGTGCACCCCGGCGGACTCGTCCACCTGTCCGCGCTCGGCGGCGGGTATATCTTCCCAATATCCGGCCAGCGTGACTGCCGGGCAATATAGCAGCGCTGCAAGCAGCAGTATTCTTCTCATCGTGGGTGCGAAATTAATAAAAAAGGCAATTCACGGTGCGGCAAATGTATTGCAGACCGTGAATTGCACTTTGGTTACTGGTGGTTTTAGCGCTTTTCGTTCTCCTTCGCCTCGATCGAAAGCGTGGCGTGGGGCACGATGCGCAGCCTCTCCTTGGGGATCAGTTTGCCCGTTTCGCGGCAGATGCCGTAGGTTTTGTTCTCGACCCTGACCAGGGCGGCCTCCAAGTGCTGGATAAATTTGAGCTGGCGCTGCGCCAGGCGTCCCGACTCCTCTTTGGAGAGGGTCGCCGCACCCTCTTCCAGTACCTTGAAAGTGGGCGAAGTGTCCTCGGTGTCGTTGGACGAGGTGTGGGTTATCGTGGCGCGCAGCAGGTCGTAGTCCTCCTTGGCCTTTTTGAGCTTTTCGAGAATGATAGCTTTGAATTCGGCGAGTTCCTCGTCCGAGTATCTTGTCTTTTCTATTTCAGCCATAACAAGTGGTGCTTAAGAATAATGTTTCATAAAGCTAAGTATAATTTCCCGTACAAGCAAATTATTTGAGCTTCGTTATGCTTATTTTTATGTTTTGTTCGTCTATTTCCGCGTCGGCGGTGTGTTCGCCCTGCGGCGCGGCGGCAAGCGTGACCCCTTCGGCGAGGGTTTGCGAGGCGATGTAGCCCGCAAATTGCTTAACGGCTTCAGCCACAAGGTCGTTATCCTCGATCTGTACGCCGATGCGGTCGGTGA
>JAVBOL010000008.1:0-48434 GCA_031550615.1 Rikenellaceae bacterium
AGCCTCCGTCGCGGCGCGGGCGGTCGTGCCGAGCGTCACTACGGCCACTCCGGAGCCTTCGCGCAACTGACGACCGCGACCGATCTGCTGCAAGGCGAAGGGGCTGCGCCAGTCGGTGCGAAAACCGTTGCCCCGCGGGTAGCGGATAGCAAAGGGCACGCCCGAAACGGAGGCTGTGTACATCATGTCGCGCATCTCGATCTCGTCGGCGGGCGCGGCTATGACCATACCCGGGATGCAGCGCAGGTAGGCCACATCATACGCCCCGTGGTGCGTCGGTCCGTCCTCGCCCACCAGTCCCGCGCGGTCGAGGCAGAACACTACCGGAAGACCTTGCAACGCCACGTCATGTATCACGTTATCGAAAGCGCGTTGCATGAAAGACGAGTAGATATTGCAGAACGGGACCATGCCCTGAGCGGCCAGACCGGCGGAGAAGGTCACGGCGTGCCCCTCGGCGATGCCCACGTCGAAACAACGGTCGGGCAACTGCTCCATCACAATATCCATCGAGCATCCGGCGGGCATGGCGGGCGTGACGCCCACGATACGCCGGTCTAAACGGGCGAGTTCCAGAAGGGTGTGGCCGAAAACGTCCTGGTAGCGGGGTGCGCCGTCGCCGTCTGGCACGATGCGCTCACCCGTTTCGGGGTTGAAGAGTCCCGGGGCATGCCACACGGACTGGTCTGTTTCGGCGGGCTGGTAGCCTTTACCCTTTACCGTGAGCACGTGCAGCAACTTGGGGCCGCCGATCTCTTTCAGGTCGCGCAGCACCTTTTCGAGCGCAGCCACGTCATGGCCGTCTATGGGCCCGAAATAGCGGAAGTTGAGGCTCTCGAACAGGTTGCTCTGGCGCAGCATACCGAGTTTGAATGTATCCATGACCACCTTGATCCACCAGCGCAGACGGGGCATGCGTTCGAGCGCGGCCCAGATGCGCGATTTGAGGCGGTTATAGCGGCGTGAGGTCGATATGCTAAGCAGGTACTCTTTGAGTGCGCCCACAGCCGGGCCTATCGACATGTTATTGTCGTTGAGTATGACCAGCAGGTCGGTATTCTGCGCCCCGGCGTTGTTCAGCCCCTCGAAGGCCAGGCCTCCGGTGAGCGCCCCGTCGCCGATCACGGCCACCACGTGGCGTTTTTCACCCTTGAGGCGCGACGCCGCGGCCATGCCCAGCGCCGCAGAGATCGACACCGAGGCGTGCCCGCCGCCGAAAGCGTCGTAGGGGCTTTCGCTCATCTTGGGGAATCCGCTCAGGCCGCCCTGCTTGCGGTTCGAGCAGAATACGTCGCGGCGCGAGGTGATTATCTTATGGGCATAGGCCTGGTGCCCCACGTCCCAGATCAGTTTATCGTCCGGGGTGTCGAAAACGTAGTGAAGCGCCGCGGTCAACTCGACCACGCCCAGCGACGAGGCCAGGTGGCCGGGGTTCGAGGCGAGTTGCCGTATTATAAATTCACGCAACTCGTCGCAGTAGGCCTGCAGCTCCTCCGGGCGGAGGGCTTTCAGGTCTGCCGGGGAATCTATTTTATCCAGGTAACGCGCCATACGTGGCGCAAAGATACTCACTTCACCGGAAAATGCCGCCCCACCTAAGGCAGTTTTTGAAAAATTGCCTATCTTCGTGCTGTTATTGGATGCGTTATGAGAAAAATCATATTAGCCATATTGTGTTGCAGCGCGTTATCGTCGTGCGTCAGCACCAAGGTGTATAACAGCGAAAAGGCGCGCGCGATGATGCTCGAGAGCCAGCTCGCACAGCAGAAGGCGACAGCCACGGGCCTTGCCGCCGACCTTGCAGCCCTGCAATCGCGTTACGACAAGGCCGTAGCGGACAGCGCGCGCCTGTGGGCGGATAATGCCGGGCTCAACGATAGCTACACCGCCCTGAAGAACCGCTACGAGCAACTCGTCGCGTCGGGTTCCGCCGAAGCGGCGCGTATGCTTCGCCAGCTGGAGCAGAGCCAGACGGACCTGACGGCGCGCGAAAAGCGTGTGTCGGAGCTCGAACAACTGCTTGCCGCCCGCGAGAAGGCCCTCTCGGACATACGCCGCAAAGTGGCCGACGCCCTTCTGGGTTTCGAGGGCAAGGGACTCACGATAACGCAGCGCGACGGGAAGGTCTACGTGTCGATGGACGACAAGCTGCTCTTCCGCTCGGGCAGCTGGGAGATCGACCCGGCAGGGGCTAAAGCCGTGCATGACCTGGCGGGTGTGCTGGCCGGCAACCCCGACATCAACGTTATGGTCGAAGGCCACACGGACGACGTGCCCTACAAGGCGGGCGGGACGATGCTGCTGGACAACCTCGATCTGAGCGTCAAGCGCGCCACGACCGTAACGCGGCTGTTACTGGAAAACAAAGGGATCGCCCCATCGCGCATAACCTCCGCCGGACGCGGCGAATGGCTGCCCGTTTCAGTCGGGAAGACCACCGAAGCGCGTGCCGCCAACCGCCGCACGGAGATCATACTGACCCCGAAACTCGACGAGCTGATGCAGCTCATGTAACCCGGATTATGAAATACAAACGCATATTACTCAAACTCAGCGGCGAATCGCTCGCCGCGGGCGGCGCCAACGGCATCAGCGAAGAGCGCCTGGCCAGCTACGCCAGCCAGATAAAGCAGATCGCCGCCGCTGGCGTGCAGATCGGGATCGTTATCGGCGGTGGCAACATATTCCGCGGTCTGAAAGGCATCGAGCGCGGATTCGACCGCGTGAAGGGCGACCAGATGGGCATGCTTGCCACGATCATCAATTCGCTGGCGCTGCAATCGGCCCTCGAGGCCGACGGCGTGAAGGCCAAGGTGCTCACCAGCATCTGCATGGAGCCCATCGGCGAATACTACAACAAGGCGCGTGCACTGGAATATATGGCCGCCGGTTACGTGGTCATCATCGGCGGAGGCACCTCCAACCCCTACTTCACCACCGACTCGGCCTCGGCGTTAAGGGGCATCGAGATCGAGGCCGAGGTGATGCTCAAGGGCACGCGCGTGGACGGCATCTACACCGCCGACCCCGAGAAAGACCCCACGGCCACCAAGTTCGACCGCATAAGTTTCGCGGAAGTCTACGAGCGCGGCCTTAAAATAATGGACCTGACGGCCTTCACACTCTGCCGTGAGAACGCTCTGCCGCTGCTGGTCTTCGACATGGACACCGAGGGCAACCTGCTGCGGGTGATCAATGGGGAGAATATCGGCACCGAAGTATACAACGAATAAAAAAACATAGCCTTATGACTGATTCCAAGACTATTTTAGATGCGACCTCCGAAAGGATGTCCAAGGCCATCGACCACCTGGCCGAAGCGCTGGCCGCCGTGCGTGCCGGCAAGGCGAGTGTCAACGTCCTGAACGGCGTGATGGTCGAATATTACGGCAGCCAGATGGGCATTGCCCAGGTTGCCAGCGTGACGGTGCCCGACGCCAAGACGATCCTGATCCAGCCCTGGGAAAAGGGCATGATCCCCGTGATCGAAAAGGCGATCCTGGTGGCCAACCTCGGCCTTACCCCCTCGAACAACGGTGAGCAGATCCGCCTGTCGATCCCGGCGCTCACGGAGGAGAGGCGCAAGCAACTCGTCAAGCAGGTGCACGCCGACGCCGAGACCTGCCGCGTGAGTCTGCGCAACGCCCGCCGCGACGCCATCGAAGCCTTCAAGAAGGCCGAGAAAGACGGCATGCCCGAAGATATGGCAAAGGACGGCGAAGAGGCGGCACAGAAGATGATCGAGAAATTCACCAAGAAACTCGAAGAGCAGGTCGTCGTAAAAGAGCAGGAGATAATGACCGTCTGACCGGTAGACAATATACTAAAAAAAGGGGGCGCGGAATAGATTTCCGCGCCCCCTTTGCATTTTGATAAAGCCCTATTCGGTAGGAATATCCTTATTTACGTTCTTGCTGCCGATCAGCGCGTAGTAGAGCATATAGGCGAATCCGCAGAGGATCACCCAGTAACTGGCCACGTAGCCCCAATGGTCGGCCACGGCGCCCTGGATCATGGGCAGTATACCGCCGCCGCACACCAGCACCATGAAGATGCCCGAGGCCATGGGTACGTATTTGCCGAGGCCCTCGACGGCCAGGTTGAAGATGCCGCCCCACATAACCGAGGTGCAGAGGCCACAAAGCACGAGCAACAGAAGGCCGAAGGGTACCATTTCGGTGCCGAAAGAGAGTTTGCCGTCGACCGACTTGAACACAGGCATGTTGACCATGCCGGCGAGCTCGGCGGCGGGAACTTCCTCGACGAGGATCTCCCCGGCGACCACGCCGGTGGTGCACGAGTCTACCTGTACTGGCTCGGCCTCGACGGCCACGTCATACTCCACAACCTCGGGAGCCTCGGCTGCGAGAGTGTCGGCAGCGGGAGTCGCGGGGACTTCGGGAGCCACATTCTCGATAGCCACGGCCTGTGCCACCTCCGCTTTATCGACGCTCACGTCGGGCAGGGTGAAGATGGCGATGGCGACCATTGCCACACCGAGGGTCGACGCCACGCCGAGCATGGCCTTACTCGACACCTTACCTGCGATAGCTGCGCCCGTAAGGCGGCCTATGAGCATCAGGAACCAATAGGTGCCCGCCACCGAACCGGCGATAGCCGCGCCCAGGCCCAGGCCTTTGGTCATATAGAGCAGGATGAAAGCGGGTATACCCACCTCGACGCCCACATAAACGAAGATAGCGAACGCGCCGAGTACGAAGTGGCGGAAAGAGAGGGGGCTGTGCTTGTCCTTTTCGGCTTTCTTTTCCGCCGATTCCATGTGGGGCTCGGGAATGCTCACCAGCGACAGCACGATGAATGCCATGGCAAACACGCCCATAGCGATGAACAGCGCGGGGTTGGCGTCCTTGATGGAGGGGTTCATCACCTGGCCGATCAAAAAGCCCACGAGCACGGGGGTTACGGTGCCGGCCAGCGAGTTGAGCGAACCGCCGAGTTGGATCAGCTGGTTGCCTTTTTTGCCGCCGCCGCCCAGGGTGTTGAGCATGGGATTTACCACGGCGTTGAGCATGCACATCGAGAAACCGGCCACGAAAGCGCCCAGCACATAGACGATGAAACTCTCGGCGACGCCCGAAAGGAATTGGATGCCTACGCCAACGAAACCTACCGCGATGGCGGCCAGGGCGGTCTTCTTATAGCCGATGCGCTTGAGCATCAGGCCCGCAGGAATACCCATGAAGGCATAGGCGATGAAGTTGGCGAAGTTACCCAGCTGCGACATGAAGTCGGTGGCCGCGAACTGGTCTTTGGCGATCAGTCCGATGGGGCTGGCCAGGTTGGTCACGAAAGAGATCATCGCGAAGAGAAACATCATCATCACGATGGGCAACGTGTAGTTTTTTTTCTGTTCCATTGAGTTGGGGTTTTTGGTATTAGGTTTATTGGGTTTCACATTTATGATGCCGAAAAGGCGTAGACTATCTTCTCGTTGTAGAGTTCGCCCGCCGCGAGCCTCTGCGAGGGCAGGTTGGCGTGGTTGGGGGCGTCGGGTGCGCCCTGGCACAGGATGGCCACCCCGTCGCGGTTCGCGTAACGCACCCCGCTTTTGCCTTCGGGACACCCCGAGAGCCAGTTGCCTGTGTAGACCTGCACAGCGGGCTGCGTGGAGCGCACGGTCAACGTACGTCCCGAGGCGGGATCGCGCAGCACGGCCACATCGCGAAGGCGGCTGTCGACCTCGCCCCTGTCCTTATAATTATCCGCCATCCAGCAATGGTCGTAGCCAGCGCCTATTCGCAGCGGCTCGTAGTCGGCCCCGATGTCGCGTCCCAGGGATTTGGCCCTGGTAAAGTCCATCGGCGTGCCAGCCACAGGAGCGATCTCGCCAGTTGGTATCTGCGTGGAGTCGGTGGGTAGCCAGTGCGAGGCGAAAAGGCGCAGTTCGTGTTCCAGCACGCTGCCAGAACCGTGGCCGGCCAGGTTGAAATAGGCGTGGTTGGTCGGGTTGAGCACCGTGGTTTTGTCGCCCTTTGCGAAATAGGTTATTTCAAGTGAGTTATCCTCATTCCAGTCATAGCACACCTCGACGCCGAGTTCACCCGGATAGCCCTCTTCGCCGTCGGCGGAGAGGTAACCGAAAACCACCCGGTCACCCTCGACGCGTCCCGTCCAGAGGCGGTTCATAAAACCCGTGGGGCCACCATGAAGCGCGTTGGGACCGTTGTTGCACGCCAGGCGGTACTCCACCCCGTCGAGTAGAAAACGCCCTTTGGCGATTCGGTTGGCATAGCGCCCAACGCTCTTGCCCATCGCAGGGCCATCGCCCAGGTAGCTCTTCCAGTCCCCGTAACCGAGCGCCACGTCGGCCATAGCGCCTTTGGCGTCGGGGACGGTGACGGCCACTATCGCCGCGCCGAGGTTGGTAAGCCGCACCTCAGCGCCGGAAGTGTTGCGCATGGTATAGATCACCACCGCCTCGCCCTCAGGGGTGAACCCCCAGACGTTTTGCTCTATATCCATCTACTGCCAGAGTTTCGCGGGATATTGCCCCTGGTCCACCAGCGCGCGTATCTTGGCCACCACGCCGGGACGGTCCTCTTTATATGTCACCCCGAACCAGTCGGCCGTGGTGCGCAGCACGCGCATCGTGGCTTGCCCCGAGTGGATAAGGGCGTTGACCGCCGAGGGTATATAGAATTCGGATTTCAGGTTAGTCGCATTGGCGCGCAGGAAATCCTTGAAAAGCTCCTCGCTGCGGTCGAAATAGTCCGGCGTGAAACCGAACATATTCATCGATACGGGGGTGTCGGGGGCAAGGGGGTATTTGTCGCCGTCCTCGTCGAAATAGACGATCCCGCCAGCGTCATGCATTATTTTGGTGCGCTCGACCATTCCCGCCAGGTTACCCTGGGCGTCGACCTCGCAGATGCCCCTCGATACCGATCCGTGCTCGGACATCGTGCGGCTCAATTCATATCCGACCATCGAATATTTGCCCTGCTGCCCCTCAACCGAGCAGAGGTAGTCGGCCATAACCTTAAACGCGTCGCGGCCATAGAAGTCGTCGGCGTTGATCGCGGCGAAAGGACCGTCGATGGCCGTTTTGCCCATCATCACCGCGTGGTTCGTGCCCCACGGCTTTTCGCGCCCGGCGGGCACGGAGAACCCCCCGGGCAGTTTATCGAGTTCCTGGAATACGAAATCCACCTCTATTTTACCCGCAAAACGCGAGGGGGCGAAGAACTCGCGGAAGTCGGCCTCGAAGGCGTGACGTATCACGAAGACCACCTTGCCGAAGCCGGCGCGCCAGGCGTCATATATAGAATAATCGATGATCGCCTCGCCGCTTACCCCGACCGGATCCATCTGTTTTAGTGAACCGTAGCGCGAACCCATGCCCGCCGCCATGACCAGTAATGTGGGTTTTGACATAATACGTTAGGAATGTTTGCCACAAATATAATATATTAAAATTATTTACAAAGTTCAACACCGCCAAAATGGTCATTTTGAATACCGATTTGACCTGAATGGACACAAATTTACCCATAATCCCCCTCATCGACAGACGCCACAGGCAACAACGGCAGAGTGTTTGAGTTTTTTTGCATCTCATTCCGGCAATAATTATTACCTTTGCGTGTTATAATTATGCACGGGAAAAGAGAGGAGTTATATCCCCGACAACGAAGCTGTGCATAGTGTGCATCGTATCTTACGCATCCAACCCAAGTACCGCAACAATAATGGAGCATAAAAGCAACTTCAAATACTGGATCAAAAACCTCAACCGCAAGCATCGTCTGAGCCTGACGGGCGAACACGACGAGGGTGAGGTGTGGTACATGCACATCAGTCCGCTCAATATGCTGGCGGGATTCCTGGCGCTCGTGCTGGTGCTCTTTATCATCATCTTGACGACCGTAGCCTACACTCCGATCCTCGACCTGATCCCCGGCTATCCGGGCAACCGTTCGCGCGAGTTGCTGGTACAGAATATCATGCGCCTCGATTCGCTCGAGCGCTCGATGGCCTCGATGCAGGTCTACGCCGACAACGTGGCGCTTATCATGGAGGGCAAGACCCCCGTTGTGCGCTCGGTGGGCGATAGCGCCGACACGCTGCGCTCGGCCAAGTCCGTAAGGCGCAACGCCGCCGATTCTCTGCTGCGCGCCCAGATGGAAAACCCCGGCATATACCGCCTCGAAGCGGGCTCGGGGGCGGCCAAGGTGTCGCTGCAACTGGTCGCTCCGATACAAGGCATCGTCTCGCAGCACTTCAACCCCCGCGAAGGGCGTTACGGGGTGAGCCTCGCCGCGGCGGCGGGACAGCAGGTGATGGCCGTAGCCCCCGGCACGGTTATCATGGCCGTATGGTCACCCGATATGGGGCACGTGGTGCAGATACAGCACCAGGGCAACATCATATCCTCTTACACGCATTGCGCCAGCGTGCTGCCCTCGGTGGGTGCGCGCGTGAAGGGCGGCGAGGCCATCGGTTACACGGACGAGGCCGGCAAGGGGCTTTTCGAATTCGAACTGTGGGTCGACGGCGCTCCCGTGGACCCCGAAAAATACATGGTTTTTTAACGTGCGGAAGACCGGCGACACCCCCCAACGAGTGGCCGTGCTCGGCTCGACAGGCTCGATAGGCGTGCAGACGCTCGACGTGATCGCGCGCAGCGCCGAAGCGTTCGAAGCCACCGTGCTCACGGCCAACACCTCGTGGGAAACCCTCGCCCGACAGGCGCGCGAAGTGCTGCCTGACAGCGTGGTGATCGCCGACAAGCGCCTTTACAGGCAGTTGGCCGACGCGCTCTCGGACCTTCCCGTCAAGGTCTACGCCGGCGAGGAGTCCATAGCGCAGATCGTGCGCGGCACAGGGGTCGACGTGGTGGTCAACGCCCTTGTCGGATATGCCGGCTTAGAGCCCACGCTGGCGGCGGTCGAAAGCGGCAAACGCCTCGCGCTGGCCAACAAGGAGAGCCTTGTGGTGGCGGGCGAGGCGGTGATGCGCACAGCGATGGAAAACGGCGTGCCCGTGCTGCCGATAGACTCCGAGCACTCGGCGGTATTCCAATGCCTCGCGGGTGAGAACGGCGTCGAAAGGGTGATATTGACCGCCTCGGGAGGGCCTTTCCTGGACACGCCGATCGGTGACCTGCACAAGGTCACCGTCGCCCAGGCGCTCTCGCACCCCCGCTGGAAAATGGGCAGCAAAATAACCATAGACTCGGCCACGATGCTCAACAAGGGCTTCGAGGTGATCGAGGCGCGGTGGCTGTTCGGACTAAGCGAAGATCGCATCGACGTGGTGGTGCATCCCCAATCCGTGGTGCACTCGATGGTCGAATTCGCAGACGGGTCGATCAAGGCGCAGCTGGGGCATCCGGATATGCGTCTGCCGATACAATACGCTCTCTACTACCCCACCCGCGTGGCTTCGCCATGCGAGAGGTTCTCGATGCGGGAGGCCTTCAGCCTCGATTTCCGCCCGGTGGACGGCGAAAAATTCCCCGCGCTGGGGCTCGCCCGCGAGTGTCTGCGCATGGGAGGGGTGGCAGGATGCGTGCTCAACGCCGCCAACGAGGTGGCCGTGGAAGCATTTTTGAATGGACGTATAGGTTTCACCCGCATCGTGGAGATATCCGAAAAAACCCTCGCCCGGGCGGGCGCCGTTGCGCGACCCACCGTGGACGACCTTCGCCGCGCGAACGCCCAGGCGCGCGAAATCGCCTTCAGCCTGATTTGATAACTTAAATTATTGATATGGATATAGTAGTAAAAGTTTTGCAGTTCGTAGCCAGTTTCTCGTTGCTGGTATTCATCCATGAGTTGGGGCACTTTATGTTCGCGCGCATGTTCGGCATCCGCGTGGAGAAGTTCTACCTGTTCTTCGACCCGTGGTTCTCGCTCTTTAAATTCAACTACAAGGGCACCGAGTTCGGTATCGGCTGGGTGCCCTTCGGCGGCTATTGCAAGATCGCCGGGATGGTCGACGAGTCGATGGACACCGAGAGCCTGCAGTCGGAGCCCAAACCGGACGAATTCCGTAGCAAACCGGCCTGGCAGCGCCTGTTGGTGATGGTGGGCGGCGTAATGATGAACGTGTTGCTGGCGATGTTCATTTACATAGGCATGTGCTTCGCCTGGGGCGAGCGTTACCTGCCCAACGACGAGCTGACCGGGGGTAGCGTCTTCAACGAGCTGGCGCACAACATCGGCTTTCAGGACGGCGACCGCGTGGTGAGCGTCGGAGGTGAGCACATTGAGGATTACAGCGACGTCTACCTTACGATGCTCATCGAAATGGCGCCAGAGGTGGAGGTGCTGCGCGGCGGCGAGCCCGCGACGGTGTGTATCGACGATAAATTCCGTCCCCAGATGACCGAAAGCCGCGACTTCATGGCCCCGCGCATCCCATTCCAGGTAGGTGCGGTGGATAAGGCGGGCGGCGCGCATGCCGCTGGCATCGAGGCGGGCGACCGCATCGTGGGCATCGACACCCTGCGCCTGGAGTGGTTCGACCAGTTCCAACCCCTTCTCACGGCTGCGTCCGGAACGCAGGTCTCGCTGACCGTGGACCGCGCCGGGAAACTGATGACGATGCCTGTAAGCGTGAGCGGAAGCGGCAAAATAGGCGTGGGGCTGGCCGACGTGCTGCCCTACAAGACCCACGAATACAACTTCTTCCAATCCATACCCGCGGGTATTAAAAAGACCGGCGACCAGCTCTCCGGCTACTGGAAACAACTGGGCATGATCGTCAGCCCCAAGACCGAGGCGTATAAGTCGGTGGGCGGCGTGCTGGCCATCGGCAACCTCTTCCCCTCGGAATGGAACTGGGCGCATTTCTGGTATATCACCGCGTTTATCTCCATCGCGCTGGCCGTGCTCAATATCCTGCCCCTGCCGGTGCTGGACGGCGGACACGTTGTGTTCCTGATGTACGAGGTCATCACGCGCCGCAAGCCGAGCGACAAATTCCTCGAATACGCCCTTACCGTGGGCATGATCCTGCTGCTGGCCGTACTGGTGCTTGCCAACGGAAACGACATATACCGTTTATTCATAAAGTGAGTTCCACGAATTCAGGGTGGTCGTTATTCTATGATCCCTGAATTCGTAAAACCCCGAGTGCAGACAATCCCCTTAAATCCCCCTTTGGAAGGGGGGGACTTTGCCAAAACCTCTGGTTTTGGCGGAACCTAACACCGAAACATCCAGGGTAATGGCTAAGGTAAAAAAAGCATTCTTCTGCCGCACCTGCGGGCACGAGTCGGCCAAATGGGTCGGTCGCTGTCCGGGGTGTGGCGAGTGGAATACCTTCACCGAGGAGATCATCGCGCGTGAGAGCGGCAGCGGGGTGCGCAGCGTTTCGGCGCAACTCTCCGCGGCCAAACCCGTGCCAGTGCGCCAGATCGAGGAGAAGACCCACGAGCGCATAGACATGCACTCCGGGGAGGTCAACCGCGTGTTGGGCGGCGGGCTGGTGCGGGGGTCGCTGGTGCTGCTTGGCGGCGAGCCGGGGATCGGCAAATCGACCCTGAGCCTACAAATGGCCATGCGCAGCGCGGGACTGAAAGTCTTATACGTGTCGGGCGAGGAGTCGCCCCAGCAGATCAAGATGCGCGCCGTGAGGCTCGGGGGCGACAATCCCGAGTGCCTGGTATACGCCGACACCCTTTTAGAGAACATTATAGCCCAGATGGACGAGTTGCACCCCGACGTGGTGATCGTGGACTCGATCCAGACCATATATTCCGATGCGATAGACTCCTCGCCGGGCAGCGTTTCGCAGATCCGCGAATGCGCGGCCTCGCTGCTCAAGTACGCCAAGACGACCGGTGTGAGCGTCTTTCTGATAGGGCACATCACCAAGGACGGCACTATCGCCGGGCCGAAGATACTGGAGCACATCGTCGATGTGGTACTGCAATTCGAGGGCGACAACAACAACGTCTACCGCATACTGAGGGGCGTCAAGAACCGTTTCGGGGCCACGTTCGAGATCGGCGTTTTCGAGATGCGCGCCGAGGGGCTGCGCGAGGTAGACAACCCCTCGGAAATCCTGCTTTCGCACTATGACGAGCCCCTGAGCGGAATATCCGTGGGCGCATCGGTGGACGGCATCCGCCCCTACCTGATCGAAACACAGGCGCTGGTCAGCAACGCTGCGTACGGCACTCCGCAGCGCTCCTCGACGGGGTACGACCCGAGGCGGCTGAATATGCTGCTGGCCGTGCTGGAGAAGCGCGTGGGCATGAAAATGTTCACCAAAGACGTTTTTTTGAATTTTGCCGGCGGTTTTAAAATAGCCGACACGGGGATGGACATGGCCGTCGTGGGAGCGATCATCTCGTCATATTACGACCGTCCCTTAGCCGAGGGCACATGCCTTGCGGGCGAGATAGGCCTCTCGGGCGAGGTACGTCCCGCACCCCGCAGCGAACAGCGCATCGCCGAAGCCGCACGTCTGGGATTTAAGCGGATAGTCGTGTCGGGCTACCTCAAGCGCACGATGCCCAAGCCTCCGAAAGGGATCGAAGTGGTCTATGTCAACCGCATCGACGAGATACCGAAAGCAATGTTTTAAGGGGGCTGGCGGATGTGGTTTTATACCAATCCGGAGAAACCCATAAATGCCATGGCCAGAATTCCGGCGGTGACCAACGCGATGGGCACCCCTTTCATCCCTTTGGGCATATCGTCCAGTTCGAGCCTCTCGCGCAGTCCGGCGAAGATCACCAGCGCCAGGGAGAACCCGATGGCTATCGAGGTGGCGTAGACCACCGATTGCATCATGTTGAACTCTTTCTGCACCAAAAGGATCGCCACGCCCAGCACGGCGCAGTTGGTGGTTATCAGCGGCAGGAATATCCCCAGCGCCTGGTAGAGCGATGGGCTGACCTTCTTGAGCACTATCTCGACCATTTGGACCAGCGCCGCGATCACAAGGATGAACACGATGGTCTGCATATATGGTATGCCGAGCGGCACTAAAACCCAATATTGCAGCATATATACCACCAGCGAGGAGAGCGCCATCACGAAGGTCACCGCCGCGCCCATGCCCAGCGACGTTTCGACCTTGCCCGACACGCCCAAAAAGGGGCAGATACCCAGGAATTGCGCCAGCACGATATTGTTGACGAAGATGGCGCCTATGATTATCACGAAATATTCCATGCTACTTCACTTTTGCGGTCAGTATATTGAAAACGGCCATCATCAGCCCCAGCGCGATGAACGCCCCCGGGGCAAGCACGAAGATCAGCATGCCGTCGCCCGCGATGAGCTTATGCCCGAAGAATGCGCCCGAGCCCAGCAGTTCGCGCACCATGCCGATCAGGGTCAGCGAGGCGGTGAAACCTATGCCCATGCCTAATCCGTCGAGCACCGAGGCGAGGGGCCCGTTCTTCGAGGCGAAAGCCTCGGCGCGCCCCAGGATTATGCAGTTGACCACAATAAGGGGGATGAACACACCGAGGGTCGCGTACAGCGCTGGCACATAAGCCTCCATGCAGAGCTGCACCACCGTCACGAACGATGCTATCACCACGATGAAGGCCGGGATGCGCACCTTGCCGGGGATGTAATCGCGGATAAGCGAAATGACCAGGTTGGAAAGCGTGAGCACGAACAGCGTGGCCACCCCCATGCCCATGCCGTTGACAGCCGAGGTGGTGGTGCCCAGGGTTGGGCACATGCCCAGCAGCAGCACGAAAGTGGGGTTCTCTTTGATTATCCCCCGCGTAAAGGTCTGTAAATTACTCATCTCCGCTCTGTTTTTGTGACGTCGCGCCGGTTGCGGCGTCGGGCGATTGCACCGGCTCGGGAGCGGGCTCACCTTTCACCTTCAGAAATGCCTCCCAAGCGTGCGAAATGGCGTTTATACAAGCGCGCGAGGAGATCGTGGCGGCCGTGATGGCGTCCACTTCGCCGCCGTCCTTGCGCACGGCCATCTTCATCTGCCCGGGTGAGCGCCCCTCGAACTGCACGCTAAAATCGGACTTCCCCGACTCCAGTTTGTCGCCCAGGCCGGGGGTCTCCGCATGGGCCAGAACCTCGATCTTTAGGATACTGCCCCCGGGATCGAAGCCGGTCATGAATTTTATCTCGCCGCCGAAACCTTCGGTGGTGATGCTCTGCACGGCATATCCCACGATCGAGTCGGCTTTCATGGCGGTGTAGACTATAGCCTGTGTGCCGTCGACCGTAACGGTGTCTGCCACGGGTTCGCCCTCGAACGGGGGCAGCACCGAGGCCAGCGCCGCGGTGGTCTTGGCGCGTTTGGCCGCTTCGATGGGCTCTTTGGTCAGCGCGTAGACCGCGCCCACCGCCGCCGAGGCGACGAGGGTTATCACCCCGAGCGTGAGGACCATATTTTTGAGTGTACTTTCCATGGCCGGCTACTTGACGGGAGCGGCGAAGCGCCCGGGTTTTATATACTTGTCGATCAACGGGACAAGGCCGTTGCATATCAGTATGGCGAATGACATCCCCTCGGGATATGCGCCCCAGGTGCGGATGAGCATAGTTATCACGCCGATCCCCGCGCCATAGAGCAGCATGCCGCGCGGGCTCATCGGCGAGGTCACATAGTCGGTGGCCATGAACACCGCCCCGAGGATCGCGCCCCCGGTCAGCAGGTGGAAAAGCGGCGTTGGATAGTGCACCGGATCTGCGCCCCACAGCACGGCGGCGAAAGCGGCCATCGCCCCGAGCACAGCCACGGGGATATGCCACGTGATGACCTTGCGCCAGAGCAGGTAGACGAAGCCGAGCAGCAGCGCCACGGCGGCGATCTCGCCCAGCGACCCCGACCGCGCCCCGAAGAGCATGTCGGTGTAGGAGGGCATGCCGACCACCTGGGCGATGGGCTGCCCCGTTTTCAGCGCGGCCTTAGCCAACGCGAGGGGCGTGGCGCCGCTCGACGCGTCGGGGCAGAGCACCTCGGGAAATGAGGTCATCGCCACGGGAAACGACACCAGCAGGAACACGCGCCCCACCAGCGCCGGGTTGAAAGGGTTGCGTCCCAGTCCGCCGAAAGACATCTTGCCGATGCCGATGGCCGCCAGCGCACCCAGCGCCACCATCCAGAACGGGATGGACGAGGGCAGGTTGAAAGCCAGCAGCACCCCGGTCAGCACAGCAGAGAGGTTGCGTAGCGTCAGCGGCCCCTTGATAAGGTATTTTTGTATAAGCCACTCGAAACCCACGCAGCAAACCACAGAAACCAAAGTGACGGCCACGCTGCGCGCGCCGTACATCAGCACCGTGACCACGAAGGCGGGGGCCAACGCTATCAGAACGTCGCGCATCAGCCTTCTGGTGCTGTCCCCTGAGTGGGCGTGGGGCGATGGTGAAACTATAAGCCTTTCATTCATAATCATTTCGTTTGTCGCGCGCGCATTATCTTCATCGTTTCGGCCTTACCCAGGCGTATGTAGTCCAGCAACGGCAGCGCCGCCGGGCAGGTGTAGGCGCAGCATCCGCACTCTATGCAGTCGGTGATGCGCAGGGGGCCGAGCCCCTCGAACATCAGCTTTTTGGACATCTTACCCAGCAGGTACGGTTCGAGCCCCATCGGGCATGCGCTCACGCATTTGGCGCACTTGATGCAACCGGTGGGCTGGCTGCGGCGGGCTTCCTTACCTTCGAGCAGCAACACGCCCGAGGTGCCTTTGGTCACCGGGGCGTCGGGGTTGCTCACCGCGCGCCCCATCATGGGCCCTCCAGAGATTATTTTACCCGTGGTTTCGGGGATCCCACCGCAATGGGCTATGAGTTCGGATATGGGTGTGCCTATGCGCACCAGCAGGTTTGCCGGCCTTTCCAGCCCTTTGCCCGTCACGCTGACCACCCTTTCGACCAGGGGTTTACGCTTCTGCACTGCCTGGTAGACCGCCAGCGCCGTACCGACGTTCTGCACCACCGCGCCCACCTCGATGGGCAGCGCGCCCGAGGGCACACGGCGGCCTGTCACCGCCTCGATCAGCTGTTTCTCGCCGCCCTGGGGGTAACGCACCCTAAGCGGCACTATTTCCATATCCCCGGCGACGGCCTTCAGGCGCGCTATCGCGTCGGGCTTGTTATTCTCTATGCCTACGCAGATGCGAGTCACGCCCAGCGCGCGGGCCAATATCTTAGCCCCGGCGACCACCTGCTCCGCCTGTTCAAGCATCACGCGGTGGTCGGCGGTTAGGTAGGGCTCGCACTCCACGCCGTTGATTATCAGCACTTCGGCCTTTTTGCCGTCCGGCACGGAGAGTTTGACCTGGGTGGGGAATGTCGCCCCGCCCATACCCACTATGCCGGCGTCGGCTATGCGGGTGATTATCTCGGCGGGGGTGAGGGTGCATTCGGCTATCAGTCCGTCGCCCCGGTCTATCCCTTCGGCCCAATCGTCGCCCTCGACGGTGATCGTGACCGCCGGGCGGCGCACGCCTCCGGCATCGACGGCATCGCCGACCTCGGCCACCGTGCCTGACACGGGCGAGTGTACCGCCGCCGAGACGAAACCGCCGGCCTTGGCGATCAGTTGCCCCGTGAGCACCCTGTCGCCCTTGGCCACCACGGCGACCGCGGGTGCGCCTATGTGCTGCGAGAGGGGCACTACCACCTTTCCGGGCAGCGGCAACACCTCGATGGGCGAGGCCGCGCCGAGTTTATTTTCCGGCGGATGGACGCCGCCTATCTTAAATCTTTTCAACATATCGCTTATTTCTTCGCGGGGAAATTGCACTCCACGATAGCCCCGGTGGGACATTCGGGGGCGCACTTGCGGCACAGTTTACATTTCAGTGGATCGATATACGCGAGGTTGCCCGACAGGGTGATCGCCTCGAATCCGCACGCTTTGACGCACTTGCCGCAGCCGATGCACGACACTTCGCACACCTTGCGCGAGATCGCGCCTTTATCCTTATTTATGCAGTTGACGTAGACCCTGCGCCCCTTTACGCCCTTGCGGCGCAACTCGATGATGGCTTTGGGACATGCGGTTACGCACTTGCCGCACGCGGTGCATTTCTGCTCGTCGACGGCGGCAAGTCCAGTCGCGGGGTCGATGTGTATGGCATCGAAATTACAAACCGGCACGCAGTCGCCCTTGCCCAGGCAGCCGTACGTGCAGCCCGTTTCGCCGCCGTAAAGCGCCGTGATCGCGGCGCACGAGGGTGCTCCGTCCCATGTGTTGGTGCGGGCCCGGCGGTCGCAACTCCCCCCGCAGCGCACCACAGCCACCTGTGGCTCTTTGTCCGGTGCGGCCTTGCCCAGGAAAGAGGCTATCCCGCCCATCGTCGCGCCTCCGCCCACGGGGCAGAAAAGGGTCGATATGTCGTCCTGCTTAACGAGCGCCTCGGCCAGCGCACGGCAACCGGGCATGCCGCAGCCGCCGCAGTTGGCTCCCGGCAGCATCGCCTCGACCTGGTCGATGCGGGGGTCTTCCCAGACTTTGAATTTTTGCGCCACGAAATAGAGTATCACGGCAGAAAGCACGCCCAGGGTAAGCAGCGTGAGGATCGTATAGGTTAAGATCATGCCTTGCGTATTTTGAATTCGACCGCGCGGTCGAGTTTTTTACGGAATATCCTGATTACAAGAAAATAAACAACCAACGCTCCCAGGGCGGAAAGTCCCGCCGTGAGCTCCGTGGCGCCCAGTCCGGTAAGCGCCAAAAGCGTGCCGAGCATCACCAGAAACGGATATATGTAGCTAACTGCCACTGCGTTGACGCCCATGGACGGGGATATTGACACTATGACCTGCCCGCCCACCTCAAAGTCGCCGGCATCCGGTGCATGTACGGAAAGGCGTTTTTCGCCCGCATCGCCCATTCCGCAGAGTTTCTGCGCCTTGCAGCTTTGGCACGCCCCTTCGACCTGCATTACGAGGTCGACAATCTGCCCGTCTATGTTCTCGATAATCGCGGTATGCTCTATGCTCCTGTCCATTTCCCAAAGGTCGTATCAGGCAAAGGTAACAAGAATTTATATAACGCGGAATATGTGACGGGGGAAAAAGAAGACAGGTAAGGCGCTTCCCAGCGGCTTCCCTGTCATGGGCGGGAGCGTCCTCCCGATAACTACTAACCCGGGGCAAAGTTAATAAAATAAATTTATTATGACTCCGCTGTAAGTGATAAGTATGTCAGTATTGGCAAATTTTGCATATGGCAACACCGAGAAGAAACGAAGAACTAATTTACGCAATCGGCAAAAGATTGCGTGAATTACGCGCGGCAAAAGGTCTTTCGCAAGTCACTGTCACTTTCGACACGGATATACATATAGCCCGCCTTGAGAGCGGCAGGTACAATATTAACGTAAGCACCCTTTCCATACTCTGCGACTATTACGAAATCTCATTGGTCGACTTCTTTAAGGGTATCCGGGTAAGATAATTACGGTAGTACGCGGGTTACTGCAGTGGCAGCGAGAAAATAAAAATACGAGGAATAATCCGGCGCAAATACTAAATATATTTACCGACCCGTTTTAATGAAAATGCAATACAACGTAATTAAAAACCCATCAAAAATTTGGAGATATTGATGGCAGTAATTATCTTTGTATTGTATTAGAAATAATACATACCCCTCTTGGGTGAGAAAGACCAAGACCCCAACCGTCTTTATGACGGTTTTTTTATTATGTAACTTTTATGAAATGAGTAAAAAACGTGTTATTGTATATGTCGATGGCTTTAATTTCTATTTTGGGTTAAAATCAGCCTGTTGGAAAAAGCAATATTGGCTGGATATGGTTAAGCTATTTGAAAAGATGCTTCATGACGACCAGGAACTCGTTCAGGTCAACTATTTCTCCGCCAGACCAATTAACGACAATCGGGCATATAAAAACCAGGATCTGCTTTTCTCTGCGAACAAGCTAAACCCTAAGTTCAATTAATATTGGGGCGTTACCTTGAAAAGGAAAAAGAGTGCCCCTTTTGCAGGAAGATTCTTAAATCCTACGAGGAAAAGGAGACGGATGTGCGTATCGCCACGCAAATGATTAATGACGTATACAAGAACAGATGCGATATAACCATCGTGGTATCGGCAGACAGCGATTTAATCCCCTCGATAGAATTGATCAGGGAGATGTCCCCGTATCACAAAATCTTCGCTTACTTTCCCCCGTTAAGGCACTCTATCGATTTATTGAATTCATGTAATTTCGCATTAAAACTCGCTTATTACAAAAAACGATTTAACCAATCAATGTTGCCCGATGAAGTTATACTGCCAAACGGAACAAAGATAACGAGACCCGCCAATTGGATCTAAACAAATAACCACCTCACAAATGAGATGGTTATTTGTTTATTGATCAGTCTGCCTGAAAGATCACTCATCCTTCTTATTATTCGGCAACTCCAGCTCGAATCCCTTTATCCTATCCTCGCGCTTGAGCAGCAGCGCCATGATGATCGACGCAACGCCGAACATCGCGAAGGTGAGCATCGGCAGGGTGTAGTTATAGGCTGTCGCCTCGGCCCCGTCGATCATGATCGTACCGGTCACGCAATATTTGTCGCGTATCCAGCCTATCAGCAACGGCACGCCCATCAGCCCCCAGTTCTGTATCCAGAAGATCAGCGAATAGGCCGTGCCCAGCATACGGTAAGGGACGATCTTGGGCACCGAGGGCCACATCGCCGAGGGCACGAGCGAGAAGGCCACCCCGAGCATTATCACCAGCGCCACGGCTTGCCACAGCTGGTTGAGCCCCGGCAGCGAGAAGAGCAGGTGGACGGCCAGCAGCAGCACCGCCCCGATGACCATTATGGTCGCCCCGCGTCCCTTTTTGTCGTAGATCGTACCGAACAGGGGGGTCATCAGTATATTGCCCATAGGCATCAGCGCGGGTATCAGCCCGGCCCAGTCGGGCGAGAGGTGGAACTTCTGCACCATCAGGTTGACGGCATATTTAAGGAAGGGGAAAACCGCGGAATAGAACAGCACGCACAGTATGGCCAGGTACCAGAATCCGCGTATGGACATGATCCTGGCGATATCCGAGAATTTGAATTTCTCGTCTGGATCGGCGCTTTTCTCCGCTTTCGCGCCGTGTACCCGCCTATCGAGCAAGATATAGATCAGGAACGAAGCCAGCCCCACGAACAGCAGCAGCACCGCCAGCCCCATAGGCGCCGACACCGCTCCCTGCATGCGTGCGAAAGGCAACGAACCGAACAGCGCGAGGGCCGTGCCGATGCGTCCCGCGCCTACGTTAAGGCCCAGCGCGAGGGCCAGCGAGTGACCGGAGAACCATTGCACGACGATCTTGTTGGCCGTGATGCCGATCAACTCGATACCCACCCCGAAAATGGCGAAACCCAATGCCGCCCAGAACAGGTTGGCCGTCCAGTTGAGGATCTGCCATCCGAAGATATTGATACTTACCATTTGCTCCCCGAAGTCGTGGCTCATGGCGTAATATTGCATGAAAGTACCGGCGAGCATCAACCCCACGGCCAGCACCCCCGTAAATCGGGGACCCATTTTGTCGAGCACCATGCCCACGAAGATGAGCATCAGAAGGAAGACGTTGAACCATCCGTAGGCGCTCGTGTAGATGCTGTAATCGGTGCCGCTCCAGCCAAGCTGCTGTTCGCAGAGGGTTTCGAGCGGGGCCATGATGTCCGAGATGAGGTACCCCGTGAGCATCGTGAAAGAGACGAAGCAGAGCACGATCCAGCGCAGCGACGGGCTGGTCTTTAGATTTTTAACCATATCGATTTTATAAAGTAATGAAGGCAAAGGTAATAAAGTAAGGGGTTCGTGGTTTCACGAACCCCTTATTTTATTTCTCCGGCTGCGCGTAGCGCTTGAGCACCGTATAGGCCTCCTTTATACCCAACTCGCCAGCCTTGCTCACGTCCAGGCAGCCCTTGCGGGTGTCGTTGAGGAATATCTGCACCAACCCGCGGTTGTAGTACGCCTCGGCGAAGCCCGGGTTGAGCTCGATGGCTTTGGAGTAGTCGTCGAAAGCCGCCGGCAGGTCGCCCGAGAGGGCCATCAGGTTGGCGCGGTTGTAAAATATGTAGGCAAAATCGGGCAGCAGTTTGGCCGCCTTGTTCAGATCGCCTATCGCCTCGTCGTAGCTGAAGGTGCGCGTGGTACCGCTTTTGAGGCGGTTGGCGGGGTCGCTGTCCACCGAAATGCGCTCATATCCGCCGCTGATGCTCGACACGAAGTCGATCATCTCGCTGCGCGTGGTGCTCAGGTTGATGTATATGAACGGGTTGGCGGGTTCCTGCGCCACGGCGTTCTCGTAGTTGATAACCGCGTTGGTGTACTGGCGGATCAGCGATTGGGTTATGCCGCGCTCGAAAAGGGCCTTCCAGTCCTTCGGATCGGCATTCAGCCGCCCGGCAAGGCGCATGTCCGCCGCGATGAGCGAGTCGGGGGTGATGTCTGTCGGTTTACGCGAAAGCACCAGGTGCGGGTTGCCGACCTCTTTGCGGAAATCCTCGGCCCTCTGCACCCAGTAGCGGGCCGGGTCTATGCTCACGGTGGTGTCGGGCTGCATGAGCGTGAATTTGAACAGCGGCAGCAGGGTGATCTGTTCGCTCTGGTAGTTTATGCGCGCGAAGTCGCTGCTGCCCATCTTCGTGTCGAAAGAGAGCAGTTGGTTGAACTGCCGCGAAGTGTCGGCCCACACCGAGAAGGTGCTGTCCTTCAGCTTGGAGCGGTACTCGGCGATCTTGCGGTCGGCTATGTTGCGGTCCTCCTTCGCCCCGCGGTTGTCCTTGAGCAGGTAGCGCAGGTTGGCACGCCCCAGGTAGGCGTTGGCGAAGTCGGGGTAGAGTTCGATGGCTTTCGAGTAGTCCCTGATCGCCGCCTGGATGTCGCCAAGTTGCGAGTAGAGCGTCGCGCGGTTGAAATAGACCAGCACGTTGCCGGGCGAGTAGAGCGCCACTTTATTGTAGTCGTCCAGCGCGCGGTTGTAGTCGCCGATCTGCGAACGCATCAGCGCGCGGTTGAAAAATGCCAGCGAGGAGGTCGAGTCGAGCTGTATCACGCGGTCGAAATCGGCCAGGCAGAGCATCGGCTTATTCATGCGCGAATAGAGGATCGCACGGTTGAAGTATGGCAGGATATACGCGCTGTCGCACTTTATGGCGCGGTTGAAGTCGTCCAGCGCCTTGGCGTCCTCGCCCTGGCTCATGTAGAGCGCCCCGCGGCGGGTGTAGCCTCCCGGCGCCTCGCGGTTGGTCCTGATAGCCAGGTTGTAGTCCTCATAGGCGCGGGTTGTGTCCTTTAAATAAAGGTAGCACGTGCCGCGGTTGATGTACGCGTCGGCCACGCGGGGTTCGCGGCGGATGAACATGTTGAAATCGGCGATGGCCGGCTCGAACTGCTGGCTCAGCAGGTAGGTCACCCCGCGGCTGTAATATGGCCCGGCCATGTCGGGGCGCAGCTCTATGGCTTCGCGGAAGTCGCCCAGCGCATCGTCGTAATTACCAAGCTGTGAGCGCACTATGGCGCGGTATTGGTAGGCCATCGTAAAGACCGGGTTCTTCTCTATGGCGCGTGTGAAATCGGCCTCGGCGCCCAGCAGGTCTTCGAGGTTGTATTTTGCGATACCGCGCAGCCAGTAGCCCTCATAGGCCTCGGGATCGACCTTCAGAAGTATGTTGAGCGTTTCGATAGCCTCGCGGTAGCGGCTGTCTATCAGGAATTCGCGTCCTACGTAGTAGAAATAGGATTTATTCAATTGGGCTTCGGCCCGGGGCGCAGAAAGCAGGGCCAGCGCAAAGAGTGCCGCGGTAAGGAGTTTTCGCATCTTAAAAATAAGTTGAGGCTGCTAATATAGTAATAAACTTGGCAAACTGCGGATTATTGTGGCGCGCGGGGCGGCGCAATGACAAAAAATACCCGGCGTTTTTGAGCATAACCAAAAAAAAGGGTATCTTTGACGCTGGTTTTTAAACGAAAAATGAAAAAAGCAGACGTAGTTTTAGGCCTCCAATGGGGCGACGAAGGCAAAGGTAAGATCGTCGACGTGCTCACTCCGCGCTACAGCGTGGTGGCCCGTTTTCAGGGCGGTCCCAACGCGGGGCACTCGCTCCACTTCAACGGACAGAAATTCGTGCTACACACGATCCCCTCTGGCATCTTCCGCGACGGCACCATCAACGTGATCGGCAACGGCGTGGTTATCGACCCGGTGATCCTGGCCGCCGAGATAGCCAAACTGGAAGCCGCCGGCACCCAACTCGACGGCAAACTCGTGATATCCAACAAGGCGCACCTGATCCTGCCCACGCACCGCACGCTCGACGCGGCCAGCGAAGCAGCCAAAGGCGCCTCGAAAATAGGCTCGACCCTCAAGGGCATCGGCCCCACCTACATGGACAAGACGGGACGCAACGGTCTGCGCGTGGGCGATCTCTCCTCTTCTGAGTTCATGCAGCGCTACGAAAAACTCAAGGCGAGGCACGAAGAGCAGCTGCGCCAGTACGGTTTCGAATACGACATCACCGAATATGAAAAAGAGTGGTTCGCTGGCATCGAGGCCCTGCGCCGCTTCCCCTTCATCGACAGCGAGATGGTCGTCAACGACTACATCGAGCACGACCGCCCGGTGCTGGCCGAAGGCGCTCAGGGCGCTATGCTGGACATAGACTTCGGCACGTACCCCTTCGTAACCTCGTCGAATACCACCTGCGCCGGCGTCTGCACGGGCCTGGGCGTGGCCCCCAACCGTATCGGCGAGGTCTACGGCATCTTCAAGGCCTACTGCACCCGCGTGGGCTCGGGCCCCTTCCCCACCGAGCTTACGGATACCGACGGCAAGAAAATGGGCGAGATAGGCAAGGAATTCGGATCGACAACGGGACGTCCGCGCCGCTGCGGATGGCTCGATATGGTAGCCCTAAAATATGCCGTCAAGATCAACGGCGTGACCTCGCTCATTATGATGAAGGCCGACGTGCTGAACACTTTCGACCAGATCAAAGTGGCCGTGGCCTACGCCAGGGACGGACATATGCTCCCGGGCTACCCCTACGAGTACACCGACGACATGCAGCCCGTATACCGCATCTTCCGCGGCTGGAACTGCGACATCAACGACATCCGCGCATACGCCGACTTCCCCGAGGAGTTGCGCCGCTACATCGAATTCATCGAAGCGGAGTGCGGAGTGCCTGTAAGCATAATTTCGGTCGGCCCCGATCGCGAGGCGACCATAATCAGATAAATTTTAAACTCGACAAACATTATGAAAAAGACTAAGATCTCCATCCTGGCGACCCTCGTAGCCGCCCTCCTGATTTCAGGCTGCTCTGACATGAGCAACACCGGCAAAGGCGCACTGTTCGGAACCGGCGCGGGCGCAGCCCTCGGCGCAGGTATCGGCGCATTGGCCGGCGGCGGCAAAGGCGCAGCGATAGGCGCAGCCGTTGGTGCCGGCGTAGGTGCCGGAGCCGGCGCGCTGATCGGCAAGAAAATGGACAAGCAACAGGCCGAACTCGAAAAGATCAACAATGCGAAGGTTGAAACGATCACCGACGCCAACGGCCTGCAGGCCATCAAGGTTACCTTCGACGGAGGCATCCTGTTCGCTACCGGTTCTTCGGCCCTGACCGCTTCGTCGCAGTCTGCGCTGGCCTCTTTCGCCACTTCGCTGCTCGCGACCCCCGACACCGACGTTACGATCTACGGCCACACCGACAACACCGGTGCCCGCGCGACCAACGAGAAACTCTCGGCCGCACGCGCCGCTTCGGTGAAGACCTTCCTCTCGGGTAAAGGCGTAGCCGCCACCCGCATGACCACCAAAGGTTTCGCCGACGACCAGCCCGTTGCCGACAACGCCACCGCCGACGGTCGCGCCAAGAACCGCCGCGTGGAGATCTACATCACCGCCAACGAAGAGATGATCCAACAAGCCAAAGCAGGTACGCTGAAATAAGCGACTGCAAGGGACAATAAAAAACCGGGATCTTTCGATCCCGGTTTTTTTATGCCTACCACTCAGATTCGGGTTCCTCCTCCGGTTCGGGTTTATAGCGTTTGGTGCCGCGCGGCTCTTTGGCCTCGTAGAGCGCCCACATCTCGCCGTTACGTATCATCATGACGAACTTGCCGTCCATCTTGTAATTGGTGGTCGTGCCCAGTTGGCTGACCAGCATCTCCTCAAGCTGCTGGTCACCGCCCTCGCCGTGTGTCAGCTTCAGGTTGTCTATCGTTATCCCGCCGCTCTTGTTGTCGAGGTAGCGTGCCGCGATAGTCGATCCTTCGCCGGTGATCTCCATATCGCCGCCCTTGTGCATAACCAGCACATAGGTCTTCTCCACCGGGCGACCGGCGGCCTGTACCAGCGTCCATTTGGTTTCGTGAAGCGGGCGACCGTAGAGGCGTTGGTATTTCTGGCAGTAGCAGCAGCCCGAAAGAACGGCCACCGAAAGGGCGAAAAAGAGGGTGCGAAGGAGTTTCATCACGATGAAAAAAGGTTAGGTGGCGCAAATTTCCATAAATTTCCGTAATTTTACACCATTAAGGACCTAAATAATTGAAATAACGTGAAAAAAATCATTTCGACCGATAAGGCCCCCGGCGCCGTGGGGCCCTACTCGCAAGCCGTGCTTGCCGGCGGCACCCTCTATGTTTCGGGACAGCTGCCCATCGACCCCGCGACCGGAGCAATGCCCGCCTCAGCCGCCGAGCAGACCCGCCAGAGCCTCGAAAACACCGGCGCGATACTCGCCGCGGCGGGCTACACCTTCGCCGACGTGGTAAAGAGCACCGTCCTGCTGGCCGACATGGCCGACTTCGGGGCGATGAATGAGGTCTACGCGAAATACTACACGGTGGACATGCCCGCCCGGGTATGCTACCAGGTGGCGAAATTGCCGAAAGACGCGCTGGTCGAAATAGAAACGATAGCCGTAAAATAAAAGAAGGCCGCTTTTTGATAAGCGGCCTTCTTTTTTAGAACGTCACCCTCACGTTGACGTTGAAGTTGCGTCCCGGCATGAAATATCCGTCGCGCTCCATATAGCGCTCGTCGAGCAGGTTGGCGGCCTTTGCGCCCACGCTCACGTTTTTAGCCACGCGCACCGAGGCGGAGAGGTCGGCGACCAGGTAATCGGGCGTGGTGAGCAGTTGCACCCCTTCGGTGGCTTCACGTACGCGCGTGCCAGAGGGGGTGTAGAAGGGCGCGTAATTATTCAGGTAGTTCTTCTCGATCTTGCCGCCGATGTAGCGCGCCTGTGCGGCCAGCGTCAACCGTCCCATCGAGAAGTCGGTGCCGAAAGTGATCTTCGTACGGCTCAGATAGTTGGCATGCGTTGTCACCCCATCGCGGGTCATCTCGTCGCGGAAAATGCGCATCCATGCCCCGGAGAAACGCAGCGAATATCCCTTACCGAGCGCTGCGCCCAGGTCGTAAGCCGCCGAGGCCTCCACGCCGCGGTATTTCCCGCTGTCCGTATTTGTGTAAGTGTAGTCATAGTCCGACACCCAGGTGGTTTCGCAAATGTCGTTGTGACGCGTGAAGAACAGCGACAGGTCGGCCTCCAGCACACGCGAGGGCGAGGCATAGCCCACGCCGCTCTCCCACGTGAAGGAGGTTTCGGGTTTCAGGTCGGGGTTTCCGGTGTAGGTGTAGCCCCAGCTGTCGGTATATTCGCCCGTTATGCTGAAGGCCGCCGGGGCGAGGAAAGCGCGCCCGACACCGGTGTGTATGCGCAATCTGTTATCCAACAGGCGGTATTGCAGCGACGCATTGGGGTTAAGCGTGTTGTAGTCGCGCGAGGCCGGGTCGTTGTCAAGCCCGGGCGTGTGGCGCGTGCGCATCGCTATATTGTCGTAACGCAGTCCCGCGATGCCTTGCAGGTGGTCTTCGAGCAGCGAGAAAGAGAGCTGTGCGAACACCCCAGTCTGTATATTGGTGTAGTCGGGACGCCAGGGCACGTCCTGATCGCCGTCCATGGTGGTGCGGCGGGTGATAAAACGCTCCGAGAGGTTGTCCACCCCCACGGTCAGCGTGCCCCAACCCATCGAAATGGCGTCCTGGACCAGCACGCCCCACGTGTTGTAATCCTCGTCGCGTTTGCCGGGCGCCCATTGGCTGATGTCGGTGTAGTGGCTGTCCTCGTATGTTATAAAAGGTGAAATGCGCAACGCGTGGCGTCCCGCCGAGCCCGTCACATCGAGGCGGTGCAGTCCGCGCAGCACACGCATGTCCATCTTGTCGCTAACGCCCCACAGGTTCCCGTTCGATCTGGCGTCGCCGGTGTAATAGAGGCTGTTATAGAGGTTAAGCCGCCAGTAGCGGTTTATATCCCAACCCACGCGGACCACGCCCTGGGTCTTGTCCCATGTGGTGCGTTGGTAAGTGGTGTCGCGCGAGGCCGGGTCATAGATAGCCTTTTCGTATGAGGTCATATTCAGAACGTTATGTCCTCCCGTTCTATAATCCTCGCCGCGGCGCGCGTAGTCCAGCGACAGGTCGAAATCCAGCCTATCGGTGATCGAGCCTCCTACGGAAGCTCCCGCCGAGAAGGTCTGCCAGCTGCCGTAGCCCACTGCCGCGTCGCCCGAGAGTTTACCCCTGGACTGCGGCGTGGTGGCATTCACCACCCCGCCCATGGCCCCGCTGCCGTAAAGGGCAGAGAAAGGCCCTTTGAGCATCTCGACCGAGCTGTAACGGTTGGGGAAAGAGGTCGCGCCGTTGGCTGTGCCGGTACGCATACCGTCCAGCAACATAAGCGTATAGGTGTTGCGTCCCGCCGAGCGCACCCCGAAGGAGCGGAATTCGAAACCGCCCGTAAGCCCCTGCAAATCGGCGCTCTCCGTCGGGGTGAAGGTTTTAACGATCTCGGATAGTGACATGGCCGAAGATTGGCGGATGTCCGCCTGGCCCACCGTTTCGACCACATAAGGCACATTCTCTTTGATCATCGGACTGCGCAGTGCAGTGACCACCACCGCGTCGATGCGGCGGTTGCGCAACGTATCTGCCGGATCGGCGGACACGGTCAATGCGGTAGCCAAAAGCCCCGCACAAAAGAACAAACGTTTAATCATAACTTGTTTTTAATTGTTAAAACAATCAAAATCAAGCATCAAGAAAATTAAGGTAACAATCGGAAAACTCCCCGGCGCGCGCTGCCGTGACCGTTCAAATTGTCGCTTTTCATCCCGAAAGCTTGAATTCCAAAAGCAAGGCGGCAGGTCTTCTGACTCGTCCCTGGCGGCGCGCCTTCCCATTCCGTCAAGGAACAGTGGCAAAGAATGCGCAGCCAAAAATGGAACTCACAGCAGCGGGAACTGTCCGGGATTCTCACCCGGTTCCCTCTTTCAACCCCTCGCGGGGTACCGATTGCGCGGCAAAGGTAAAATTTTATTTTGAAAGAACGCCGTAAAGCACAAAAAAACGGCGCCATCCACCCTCTACGGGCGGATGGCGCGGGTAATAATATAAGGAGCGGCTACTCTTCCGCCGGCTCCGACCCGGTCACAGCCTCGTCCTGGTCGTCTTTGCCTTTAAAAGCGCCCCATGCTGCGGCCACTATCAATGCGCCCCATATCAGTTTGCCTCCTATGCGGTGCCAGAAGGGTATTCTGGCGGGACCTGCGATCTGTATGCCGAATTCCGGTCCTATCTCTTCGGCGAATTCCTGGCTTATGTCGTAGTATACGTCGTTCTGGTTGTCTATAAGGGCGTACTGCACATCCCCGTAGGTCCACATCGGTATCCAGAAGATGTGGAACTCCTTGAACGACACGCCAAGATCGACGTGTACGTCGTCGAGGTCCTCATCGAACGTCGAGAGTGTTACGCTGTCGGGCAGGGTGTGCAGGGTGGCTATCTCCACTCCGTTGCCGTAAATCACAGGGATGCCGGCCTTTGCGGCGTTCGAAAAACAGACGAGTGCGGCGAGGGTCGCCAGGATGGTAAAGATTTTCTTCATAGGGAAAATTGTTTGAAATTTCCCGCAAATTTACATCTTCCTACTGATATTCACAATATTACACGACAGAATAACACCAAATTTCAATTGCCGCATACTTTACAGCATAAAACTACTCTTTAATGGCCGTATAAAGATACGCCACGCCCCCGGTCAGGCTCCTGGCGCGGACGTTCGTAAATCCGGTGCGGGCGATCAGCTCCGAGAATTCTCCGGGGGAGGGAAATTCCCTGACCGACGAGGGCAGGTAGGCGTAGGCCCTTTTGTCTCCCGAGATCCAGCCGCCCACAAGGGGCAGTATCTTATGGAAATAGAAATTGTAGAGCGCCCCGAAAACCTTTGACCTCGGAGTCGAGAATTCGAGTATCGCCAGCGTCCCGCCGCGGCGCATCACGCGGTGCATACCCGCGATCCCGGCTTGCAGGTCTTCGAAGTTGCGCACCCCGAAGGCGGCTGTCACCGCGTCGTAACTCCCTTCCCCGAAGGGCAGGTCCGAGGCGTCGCCCGGGGTCAGGGCCACCTTCGCCCCGAGCCCAAGCCTTTCGACCTTTTGGCGGCCTACCTCGATCATCCCTTCGGATATGTCGGCCCCTGTGATCCGCGCCTGTGGTATCGCTTTGGCGAGTGCTATGGCCAGGTCGCCCGTCCCTGTGGCCACGTCCAGTATCAGCTGCGGAGCGGCATCGCCGACGGCCTTTACCGTGCGGCGGCGCCAACCGCGGTCTATGCCCAACGAGAGCAGGTGGTTCAGCAGGTCGTACCTTGGGGCAATCGCGTCGAACATCCGCCTCACCTGGCTCGCTTTGGCCTCCTGGTGGTTGTATGGTTTCATTATCTGAATCTTAGCGTCGTGTCGGGACGCATATATGAAATTATCATCGTCGGCAGCGCCATCGCGGCCAGGATCACGCCGAATGCGCCCACGTTCAGGACCGTCCACCACTGCCACCCTAAGGCAATGGGCACCTCGGAGAGGAAATAGCCCGTGCGGTCCAGCTTTACAGGATGCCAGATGGCCTGTACGGCGCACAAGGCAAGCCCGGCGGCGTTGCCCCAGGCCATGCCCTTTAGCACAATGCGCGCCGAGCGCAGCATAAAAATACGTTGCAGGGGGGCGTTGCGCATGCCGAGCGACTTGAGCACCCCTATCATCTGCGTACGCGATAGCAGTATGATGAGCAACGCCGAGATCATATTGAGCAGCGCCACGAGCAACATTATGGTTATTATCACCGCCGCGTTGACGTTATGCGCCTGTAACCAGTCGAAAAGCCCCGGGAAACGGCTGCGCAGATCGAAGCAGACCATCATCTGCCCCCCGCGCCGCTCGCCCTCGCGTATCGCGTCGGCGATCCCGCGCTGCAGGTCGGCGATGTGGTCCATATCGTCGGCCACAGCCTCGTAACCAGACACCTGCGCGCGGTTCCAATTGCCGAGCCTCTGCACGTTGCGCAGCGAAGTGGGCACGACGGTACGGTCGAGCTCCTCGAATCCGGTGCTGTAAATGCCGGTTATTTTAAAGCGGTCGCGACGCGGGGCGTCGCCATCGCGGATAAAGAGCATCTCCACGCGGTCGTCCACCGCCAGGCCCATAGCGTCGGCCAAAGAGCGTGAAATGAGTATTTCGCGGGCGGACGCCGTATCGCTGACCACGGGAAGACGTCCTTCCGTGAGGTTTTTCTGGAAAAACGACCAATCGTAGTCCGCGTCGAGCCCCTTGAGCATTATGCCCTGTATCGCGTCGGCGGTCTTCATTATCCCTCCCTTGACGGCAAATGGATATATGCGGCTGCATTGGGGCAGTGAGGCGATCTGCGCCTCGAGCTGCGGATCGCGCTCTATGGGTGTGGTTTCGAGGGCGTTGGCGTTCAGCGGGTTGACGATCTGAACGTGCGCCGCGAAGCCGGTCAGCGAAGCGGTGATCTGCTTGCGGAATCCGCCTATCACGGCCAGCGAAACCACCATCACGGCCACGCTTATCGCCACCGCGGCCACGGCCACACGGGTCATCACCTCGCCCTGGCCGCCTTTCGCTGCGCCCATGCGTGAGGATATGAACCTTTCTATGTGGAATCTTGCCATGTTACGCTTTTTGCCAAAGACTGCAAAGTAACGCAAATTTTTCGTACTTTTGCCCCATAAATCTTACGCCATGCAAAAGACAGCGCTTATAACGGGTGCGACCTCAGGTTTCGGGCTTGCCATAGCCCGCCAGTTGGCAGAAGAGGGCTACCGCCTGATAATCACGGGCCGGCGCGCCGAGAGGCTGCGCGACCTGAAAAAAGAGCTCAGGGAGCAGTTCTGCGCCCCTGTACTGCCCCTTAACTTCGACATACGCGAACGTGCGCGCACCGAGGCTGCGCTATGTTCGCTGCCAGAGGAGTTCCGCGAGATCGACGTGCTGGTCAACAACGCCGGACTGGCCGCGGGACTGGAGCATATCGACGCGGGCGATCCCGCCGACTGGGACGCCATGGTGGACACCAACGTAAAGGGGCTGCTCTACATCACCCGCTGCGTGGCGCGCGGGATGGTCGAGCGCGGCTCGGGGCATATCGTCAACATCGGCTCCATCGCCGGCACGCAGCCCTATGAGAACGGCGCGGTATATGCCGCCACCAAGCACGCCGTGCACGCCCTTTCGCAGGGCATGCGCATGGATTTCCTCTCCGCGGGGATCAAGGTGACCGAGATCCGCCCGGGAATGGCCGAAACCGAATTCTCGACGGTGCGCTTCCACGGCGACGAGCAAAAAGCGGCAGACGTCTACAAAGGCGTTACGCCCCTCACGGGCGAAGACGTGGCCGAGGCCGTGTCGTGGGCGCTCTCGCAGCCCGCTCACGTCAACATAGACGAGATCATGCTCACGTGCGTCAACCAGGCCAACGCCTACTACACCGTGCGCAAACAATAAAGCGACCCAAACAACGTTTAATCCATAAAAACAGAAAAACTAAAGAAATGAGCATTCAGTGGATCCTTCTTATAGCTATCGGCGTGATCGGCATGATCGTGCAGGGCAAACTGCAAAGCGTCTTCGCCAAATACTCGCGCGTGCCCTTCGCGGGCGGCATGACAGGCCGTGAAGTGGCCGAGAAAATGCTGCGTGACAACGGCATACACAATGTGACGGTCACCGCCACAAAAGGCCACCTGACCGACCACTACGACCCGCGCAACAACACGGTCAACCTGAGCGAGAGCGTCTACAACTCCAACAGCGTATCAGCCGCCGCCGTGGCCGCCCACGAGTGCGGGCACGCCGTGCAGCACGCCACCTCATACGGCCCCCTGGTGATGCGCTCGGCGCTGGTGCCGGTGATCAGCGTGACCTCGCGTTTTTCGACTTGGGTCATCATGGCCGGTATCATCATGATGGCGGCGAGCCCCAATATGGACTTCCTTTTCTGGGGCGGCATCGCCATGGTCGCCGCCTCGGCCATCTTCTCTATCGTGACCCTGCCCGTTGAGTACAACGCCTCGGCAAGGGCGATGGAGTGGCTCACCCGCAGCCGCGTGCTGCAGGACAGGGAAGCCTCACAGGCGCGCGAGGCCCTCAACTGGGCGGCGTCGACCTACCTTGTGGCGGCGTTGAGCGCCATCGCCACGCTTATATACTTCCTCGGTTTTGCCCGAAGGGACTAACCCGCTTTAACACAAGTTTCCACCTGCGCCCCCATTCCCGGGGCGCTTTTTTACAGGGTTATTGCAAAACCGGGAAAAATAATCTATATTTGGTCAAACTAAACCCTCTTATGGTCAATATCCTCGACAAACAGAACACCCTGCTCAGCCGTTTCATCGCCGAATTGCGCGACGTGCGCATCCAGGGCGACCGCATGCGTTTTCGCCGCAACCTGGAACGCGTAGGCGAAATAATGGCATACGAGATCAGCAAGACACTCGAATACGTCCCCACGTCGGTGGAAACCCCGTTAGGCGTGGCCGAAATAGCGCTGCCCGATCAAAAAGTGGTCATAGCCACCGTATTGCGCGCCGGGGTGCCCTACCACCAGGGATTCCTGAATTACTTCGACGACGCCGACAACGCCTTCGTTTCGGCCTACCGCAAGTACAGCAAGGACGGCAAGTTCAATATCAAGGTCGAGTATATTTCGTGCTGCGACCTGCAGGACAAGGTGCTCATACTGGTCGACCCGATGCTGGCCACCGGGGCGTCGCTGGTGCTCACCTACAAGGCGCTGCTCGAAAAGGGGGGCAAGCCCAAACACACCCACGTCGCCGCCGTGATAGCCAGCGAAGAGGGGGTGGAATACGTGCGCAAATACATGCCCAAAACCACCACGACGGTCTGGGCAGGTGCGGTGGACGCCGAACTGACCGTAAAATCGTACATCGTCCCCGGGCTGGGCGACGCGGGAGATCTGGCTTACGGCGACAAGTTGTAATAAATTCGTGAAATTAACGTTTTTTCAATTGAAGTATATAAAAAATTAAAAAAGTGTAAATTTTAATGGCTTGTTTTTGCCATATTTGTAGCATGGTGTACAATGCGCACACCGCACGAAGTTGCCGACTAACCAAAAACTCTTAAAAATATGAAAAAACTCTTTACCCTTATGCTGCTCGCAGCATTCGCAACCGTTACCGCATCGGCCGAGGACGGCTACATCCCCCCCAGGAAATACTTCAACATCGGCTACGTCCAGCAGGATGTGCAGATTCAGTTCGATGGTGAGTATCAGGACGTGGACGGATATGAATGGGGCGCCTCGCTCGAACGCGGTCGCACCTATTTCTTCAACAAGAAGAGCCCCATCCTGGGCATGGTCCGCATCGGCCTGGACTGGAGCTACATCGACCTGCAATACGCCAGCTACAAAACCCCGATAGGGGACGGAGAGAGCTTCAACTCGCACTTCGCCAACATCGGCATGCAGGTCGGCCCTTCGGTGACCGTAACCCCGCTCAAAGGCCTCAACATTAAGGTCTACGGGCACTACGCACCCTCTTTCGCGGCATTCGGCGACGAGAAATTCGAAAACATACTCGGCGGATATGCCGGTCACCTTACCGCCGGTATCCACGCATCGTTCAAGGTGCTGACCCTGGGTGTGGAACTGCGCAACTGTAAAGCTCAACTCAGCGAGGTCAAGACCGACGAAGGCGCCATCGACGGCGACCTGGAAAGTGTTGGGGACCTCTTCGGCGAGAAACACAACGTGAAACTTCCCGCTACGCGCTTTATCGTGGGATTCAGGTTCTAAACCCTACTTATAAACCAAAGAAGGCGGCCTTTAAAAGGTCGCCTTCTTTAGTTTATGACAAACACCGCCAAGGCGGCCAAAAGGATCGCCCCGTAGAGCAGGGCCGGCACCATCCCCTTTCGCTTTATCATATACAGGGGTGCGACCAGGGCGACCGAGGGCGCCAGAAGCGGATAGACCTCCTGGCTGCGGCACGGCAGCAGCAGGTAAGCCACGGCGATCACGGCGGCGGTTATGAAATATGCCGTGATGCGCGAGGGGCGCGTGCGCATATTCATCGCGGCGTAGACCCCCACGGAGAGGAACATCAGCAGGATGAGCAGACACGAGAGCACGAGCCTTGGCGCACCCATCGCGTGCAGGTCGAAGCCCGGGTTTCCGGCCAGGGCGCGGACTATCGTCATCGCAGCGCCCAAAAAATCGCCGCCAGCTATCCACGCGACATAAGAGTATAGCGCGAGGGGGGCGAACAGTCCGACAAGGCAAACTATCGCTTCTCGCCCCGAGCGGCGGAAGATGACCAGTGCGGCGGGCACGGCCAGCCACATCATCGCCATCGAGGGGATCAGCAGGGGCATCACGCCTATCGAAGCGCCACCCTGGAACACCAGCCCGAAACAGTATGAGCGGCTAAAAGAGAATACGAAACAGGCCGAGGCCGAGGTAAAGAGCAGCGAGCATATCATGGCGTTGGCCGAAGCGCCGGAGAAATAGAACCCTACGGCCACTACGGCGAAAAAGACCATCGGCAGGAACGTGCGCACCACATAGAGCAGACTGCCGGTCGCGATGCGCGTGACGCGCAGCCCCGTGATGAACGCTACGCAGAGCGCCGCAAGCGCCGCGAACCACTCTCCGGGCGCACCGAGCACGGCATCGACCACCCCGCCCAGCAACTCGCCACCACCCGGCAACTCGTCCCCGGCCCCGGGTGCGGGTGCGGCGACAAAAGCCCTGATGCCGCCCAGGATGAGCAGCAACAGGTATGTGGTGAACACCGACGG
Organism: Rikenellaceae bacterium; assembly: GCA_031550615.1. Lineage (GTDB taxonomy): Bacteria > Bacteroidota > Bacteroidia > Bacteroidales > Rikenellaceae > JAVBOW01. The sequence continues at coordinate 35,134 of JAVBOL010000008.1, forward strand.
GAAAGATTGTCTTGCTACGTCTGCCTTCATGTGCTGTTAAAAGCGGGCGGCGGGCGGTGTTACGCCCCTACGTCCTTGCCTATGTCGCGGCGGTAGTATATACCCTCGAAACCTATGCCTTTAAGTGTGGCGTAACTCTTTTTGAGCGCCTCGGTGAGCGTCGCCCCCAGCGAGGTCACGGCCAGCACGCGGCCCCCGGCGGTGAGCACCTGGCCGGCCCTGACGACAGTCCCGGCGTGAAACACCGTGCTTTGGAACTGGCCCTCCAACCCGCTTACGGGCAGCCCCTTGGGGTAGTCGCCCGGGTAACCAGCCGAAGTGGCGACCACCGTCGCGGCAACCTGCTCCGACACTTCGAGCCTGTATCTGTCCAGCGTGCCGTGGGCGATCCCGGCGAACATTTCGAGCAGGTCAGAGGTGATGCGCGGCAGCACGACCTCCGTTTCGGGGTCGCCCATGCGCACGTTGTACTCTATGACCTTGGGGTTGCCGCCGTCGTTGATAAGCCCTATGAAAATGAATCCTTTATAGGAGATCTTCTCGGAGCGCAAGCCCTCCACCGTGGGACGGGTCACACGCTCGTCGACCAGCTTCATGAAAGCCTCGTCGGCGAACGGCGGGGGCGACACCGCGCCCATTCCTCCGGTATTGAGGCCCGTGTCGCCTTCGCCGATGCGTTTGTAGTCCTTGGCCACCGGCAGGGTCTTGTAATTGACGCCGTCCGTGGCTATGAATACCGAGCACTCCACCCCCGTGAGGAACTCCTCGATCACGACCGTTTCGCTCGCAGCGCCGAATTTGCCGTCGAGCATGCTCTCCAACTCGGCCTTGGCTTGCTGAAGGTCATCGATGATTAGCACCCCTTTGCCGGCGGCCAGTCCGTCGGCCTTGAGCACGTAGGGCGCAGTTAGGCTGTGCAGGAAATCCTTCCCCTCGGCGAGGGTTTGCTGCGTAAAGCTGGCGTAACGCGCCGTAGGAATGCCGTGGCGCGTCATGAAGGCCTTGGCGAAATCTTTGCTCCCCTCCAGGCGCGCACCTGCGGCGGAAGGACCTATCACGGGCACGTGGCATACATCCGAGTCGTCTTCGAAAAAGTCGCTTATGCCCTTCACCAGCGGCTCTTCGGGACCCACGACCACCATATTGATGTTGTTGGTCAGCACGAATTGCTTGATGCCGGCGAAATTAGTGGGTTGCAGCTCGACGTTCACGCCGATGGCCGAAGTGCCCGCGTTGCCGGGGGCGATATACAGTTTGCCCAGGCGAGGGCTGCGGGCTATGCTGCTTGCGAAAGCGTGTTCACGGCCGCCCGAACCGAGCAGAAGTACGTTTACTACTTTGGGGAGTTTCATGCTTATCTGAGGAATGGAATTAATATCGAGTTGAGTTTTTCATATTCGACCAGAAAACCGTCGTGGCCGAATTCCGAACTGAGCAGTTCGAGCCGGCAGTCGGGGATATGCCGGTAGAGGAAGATCTGTTCGCTCACCGGGAAAAGTATGTCGGACGATATGCCCACGACCATCGTGCGGGCGCGGATCTGCCCCAGCGCGCTCTCCACCCCGCCGCGGTAACGCCCCACGTTGTGCGAGTCGAAGGCTTGCGTGAGGCGGTAATACGAATATGCGTCGAAGCGGCGGGCGAGTTTCTCGCCCTGGTACTGCTGGTAGGTCGTGGCGCGGAATCCCGAGAGCTTGTACATCGTGTCGTTCTCCTGCTGTGTGGCGTTGTAGGCCGGGGCGCCGCGGTAGCTCATAAGCCCTACCGAGCGTGAGCAACGCATGCCTTTTTTGCCGCCGTCCTCGTGCTGTTCGCCCCATGTGGGGTCTGTTTCGATGGCCATGCGCTGCGATTCGTTCAGGGCGATGGCCCAGGGCTGGCTGCGCGCCGCGGTGGCGATCAGCACCAGCCGCGAGGTGAATTCGGGACGCATGATCGCCATCTCCATGGCCTGGAAGCCGCCTATCGAGCTGCCCACCACCGCGCGGCAATGGTCGATGCCCAGGTGTTCGGCCAGCAGGAAATGGGCGTTTACCATATCGCGCACCGAGATAAACGGGAAAGACCCGTACCACGGCTTGCCGGTCGCGGGATTCACAGACAGGGGACCCGTAGAGCCGTAGTGCGACCCTATGATGTTGGCGCAAACGGTAAAGTAACGCGCCGGGTCGAGGAAACGCCCCTTCTCGACAGAGTTGGGCCACCAGTCGGCCACGTCGGAGTTGGCCGTCAGGGCGTGGCACACCCACACGACGTTATCGCCGTTGCGCACCCCGAAGGTGTGGTAGGCTATCCGCAGCGAGGGCAGCTCTTCCCCGTTCTCGAGTTTGAACGGCTTGTCGTATTCGAAATAGCGTACCGGCATATTTTAGCTGATGGCCGCGAAAGCTGCCGCAAAGTCGTTTTTAAGGTCGTCTATATGCTCTATCCCCGCCGAAATGCGCAGCGTGGTAGGCTCCACGCCCGAGGCTTTCAGGGCCGCCGGGTCGAGTTGGCTGTGGGTCGTGGCGGCGGGCTGGATTATCAGCGTGCGCGTGTCGCCGACGTTGGCCAGGTGCGATACCAATTCGAGCGACTCCACGAATTTCACCGCTTGCTCTTTGCTGCCTTTGAGCACTATGGAGAGCACGCAGCCGAAGCCGCCGCGCAGATATTTACTGGCCATCGCGTGGTGCGGATCCCCCTCCAGTCCGGGGTAGCTCACCGACGCCACGGCGGGGTGGGACTTGAACCAGCGCGCCAGCTCCAGCGCGTTGGCAGCCTCGCGTTCTACCCTGAGCGAAAGGGTTTCGCAGCCCTGCAACAGCAAAAACGAGTTGAAGGGCGAGATGCAGGGGCCCAAATCGCGCAGCCCCTCGGTGCGGCAACGCACGGCGAAGGCCGCAGGTCCGAAACTGTCGACGTAATTCAGCCCGTGGTAGCTTTTCGACGCGGCGCCGATCAGCGGGAATTTACCGTTCTTCCAGTCGAAACGCCCGGCGTCGACGATAATGCCCCCCATCGAGTTGCCGTGCCCACCGACCCATTTGGTGACCGACTCCACGACTATGTCCGCGCCGTGGTCTATCGGGCGGCAGAGGTATCCCCCCGCGCCGAAAGTGTTGTCCACCACCAGCGGGATGCCGCAGCCGTGGGCCATTTCGGCCAGCGCCTCCAGGTCGGGCACGGCGAAGTTCGAGTTGCCGATGCTCTCGACGTATACCGCCTTGGTGCGTTCGTCGATAAGGGGCAGCATATCCTCGGGGCTCAGCCCGGCGGCCATACGGCACTCTATGCCCATCGAGGCGAGCGTGTTGGTGAACATATTGTAAGTCCCTCCGTAGAGGTAGGGGCTCGATACGAAATTGTCGCCGCACTGCGCCAGCGAGGTCATAACGACCACCTCGGCGGAGTGTCCCGAGGCGGTGGCCACGGCGGCCACGCCGCCCTCAAGGGCCGCGATGCGCTTTTCGAGCACGTCCGTGGTGGGGTTTTGCAGACGGGTGTAGATGTTGCCCGCCGCCTGGAGGGCGAAGAGCTGCGCACCGTGCTCGGCGCTTTCGAAAGTGTATGCCGTGGTCTGGTATATGGGCACGGCGCGCGAACGGGTCACCGCGTCGGGCGTGTGTCCGGCGTGCACCTGCAACGTTTCGAAATGTAGTTTCTTTTCTTCCATAATCATAGCATCGCCCGGCGGGGCGATAATCGTGCAAATATAAGGATTTTTTTAAGAAAACGCCGGAATGGAGGGCCGCAAACCTCGTTGTGCGCAGAGTGCGGCCTCAACCCTCGAGCTTACTCTTATCCATCCCCCACTCCTCGGTCTTGTGCCGCACTCCGCACGGTTCGACGTGGATCACGATGTCGTAAATATTGTCGATCCTCTGGCGGATCACGTCTTCGGCCCTCTGGGCTATGCGGTGCGCCTCGATCAGGGGCAGATCGCCGTCCATCTCAAGGTCCATGTCTATCATATAGGCGTTGCCGATCTGGCGTGCGCGCACGCGGTGGGGGTTGGAGGCCTCGGGCACGCTCTCCACGGCATCGAATATGCGGCGGTAGATATCCCCGTCCTGCACCCCGTCCATAAGCACCACGCTCGTCTCTTTGAATATCCCGACGGCGGTTTTTATGATGAACAGGCTGATAACAAGGCTCGTTACGGCATCCAGGATCGGCAGACCCAACACGAAAGTAAAGACAAGCCCCACGAGCACGCCGGCAGAAATGAGCACGTCGTTGCGCAGGTTCTTCGCGTTGGCCACCAACATCTGGCTTCCGGCACGGCGTCCCGCAGCGAACTGGTACCACGCCAGCAGCGCCTTGCCTCCCATCGAGATCACAGTCACCCAGATGGCGACCATACCGGGCAACTCGCGCTCAGAGCCCGCGAAGATGCTGCGGCACGAGGTGATTAGCATCTGCGCACCGGCCATGAAGATGATAAACGAGAGTATCTTGGTGGCGATGCTGTCGGCGCGCTCGTAGCCGTAGGCGTAACGCGCGTCGGGCGGACGCGAGGCGATGCGCGCCGTGTAGAGTGTGACCAGCGATATTACCACGTCTGTGGCTGAGTCGATACCGTCGCCCAGCACCGCAAGCGAACCGGCCAGCGCACCGACCACGATCTTGGCGGCAGAGAGCACGGCGTTGCCCCCCACGCTGATCCATGAGGCGCGCACGATCAGGCGCTGCTTGTCGTTTTTATCCTTTACCATTCCGGGATCAAAGGTAAGCGATTTTGGCGGGGTGACAAAGTTTTTGTAGTTTCGCGCTGTTAAAAGCTACTGCGATGAGATACTTTACCGTCATAATATTCGCCGCCGCGTGCGTGTGCTGCTCACCCCGCGGACAGAAACAGCGCGAAGTGCATTTTGTCATGCCCGAGGTGCCCGCCGTATACTCGGGGGCAGAGGCGCGGGCGGCATATCTCGCCGGGCACTATTGGGACTCTGTCGATTTCGCCGATTCGCTATGGCTGCAGTCCACCGATAAGATCGAAAAGGCGTTGCCCGACTACCTGGTGATCCTGCGGGTGCTCGACCGGAGCGCCTCACGCGCCTCGACGGACAGGCTGCTGGAGCGCGCCGCCGCATCGCGGCCCATGTTCGACTCGGTGACCACGATGCTCGAAAAATACCTCGACGACCCAAACTCCCCCATGCGCGACGAGGCGACCTTTATAAATGTGCTCGAAGGACTGATCGCCTCGCCAGCGCTCGACTCGCTCGAAAAGCTGCGTCCGGCGTTCCAACTGGAAAAGGCACAGAAGAACCGCCCCGGTATGGTGGCGGCGGATTTTACGTATGAGACCGTCGGCGGACGGCAAAAACTCAGTGCTCTGCGTTCGCCGCTGACCCTGCTGCTGCTCTACAACCCCGGGTGCCACGGCTGCACCGAGGTGCGCACGCAGCTCGAACAGAGCCCTCCGATAAACGCCGCCCTGGCCGACGGCAAACTCAAGCTGCTGGCCGTACTGGTGGACGGTGAGCGGCAGGTGTGGCTGGATTACTCGCCGCAGATCCCGGCCCGGTGGATCAACGCCTACGACTTCTCGCGCATGATAGACAGCGAACAGCTTTACGACCTGCGCGCGCTGCCGACCATCTACCTGCTGGACGGCGACAAGAGAGTGATACTCAAGGACGTCGACGCGGGACAGGTCGAGCAGTGGCTGATAAACCGGCAGGGATGAGGCTACGAATAACACTCGCCGCCTTACTGCTGGCCCTCGCCGCCACGGCGCAACAGCGCAAGCCAAACGTGGTGATGGTCGTTATCGACGGACTCTCATGGCAGGATATGTCCGCGGGGGGTGCGACGCCCAACATAGACCGCCTTTACAGCCAGGCGCTACACCTGGCCGACCACCACACCGACCCCATAGACGCGGCGGGGATCGCCTCTGTACTGACAGGCAAATACGCCTCTCGCGTGGGCGTGTGGCACGATTTCGCGGGACGCTCGATGCTCAATCCCGACGAGGCGACCATCGCGCAGCTATTCTCCGAGGAGGGCTACGCCACTGCCCTGTCGGGCAAGTGGGACCTGGGCTGTGGGGCAGGATACGCCCCCGGGCAAAGGGGCTTCGGGCAGACGCTCACTTTCAACGGAAGGCTGCCCGGGCAGACGCCCGACGACTGGGCCAACGACGGGATGGACGACAATTACCTGCTTAACGGCATCCCCGCGCAATTTACAGGCTATTGCAACGACGTTTGGATGGAATGGGCGGGAAGTTTCATAAAGGAGTATCGCGACCAGCCGTTTTTCTGTATGATAGCCCCCTGCGGATGGGACGGCATGGCGCAACGCAGCGTCGATGGGGGGTTGGGCTCGCTGCGTTCCATGATCAACGGCATGGGCCTGGAAGACAACACTATAATTGTCCTGACGGGCAGCAACGGTCGCGGCACGTTCGGGCAGCGCCACCGCGTGCCGTGCCTGATATACTATCGCGACGGGCAGTTGGACGGGGGTATGGCCTTCCAGGAGCCCTCGGCGCACATAGACCTGCTGCCAACGCTGGCCGAGCTGTGCGGCATAACGGTCGACCCGGCGGACAGCCACGACGGGATAAGCCTCGTGAAAGAGTTTCGTGCGATCTACAATCCGGCGATACTGCGTTTCCCCTCGCACAGGACGATAGTGGTGCACGACCAGAGGGTCGACATACCCGAGAGGTACAAGGATTACTGCGTGATAGACGGACAATGGCGCATGACCGGAGGCGCGCTCTATGACATGGACGCCGATCCCGGCATGGAACACGACCTGTCCCGGTCGCAACCCCAGCGCCTAAGGTCTATGCAAGCGGCCTACGGGCAGTGGTGGGACCATATTTCGCCAGGCATCGCGCGAGGCAGCGAGATCGCCGTGGGCGATCCCGCCGAGCCCCTCACACGCCTGACCTGCAACGATTGGCGCGAGGCGTCAGCCGACACATGGGATGTGGGAACCGTCCGCTCCCGCCGCCAGGGAAACGGCTGGTGGGCGGTGAATGTCCTGCGCACGGGGAGCTACAAAGTCACCCTGCGCGCATGCCCCTACGGACAGCCTGATACGCTGGACGCATGCAAAGTAAGCGTCGTGGCCGCAGACGGGAAATGGGAAGCAGAGTGCGATCCCGGCGACCGCGAGGCGATGATGACCATAGAGATCAAAGCCGGCAGCCACCGTCTGCAAGCCACCCTCGCGGATGCCACGGGCAAAACCCGCGGCGTTCCGGTCGTCTACCTCGAATTCATCGAATAAAAAAAGCCCCTCGGGGCTTTTTCTGTTACTTCTTGGCGCCTATTGGCGTCCCGGCGGCGGGATACGTCGCCAGTATCTTGGCCACGGCGGCGGCGATCTGCTTGTCGGGGTCGGAGAGCGGCGAGTCTATCTCGCTGTTGCCCACGCCTTCCCAGAACAGCTGGTTGGTCTTGGCATCCACCATGTCGACGATCACCGAACCGTCCTTATAGTCCTCGACGTTGAATGTGGTATTAGCCGAGGCCATTCCCATACCTCCGCCCCAATAGCCGTAGGGACGGTAGAATCCGCCGTAACCGTATATGTCGGTGTTGGCCGAAACGGACTTCTTATCTTTCACGATAGTGTTGATATTTATCAGGAAATCAGGGTTCTCGGCCACTTCGGCATAACCTTTGGCCTTGAGCTGGTCACGCACTGCGGCGACCAGGCGCTCCTGGTTAAGTTCGCTCACGCTGCGGTTGGCGTGCTGGTAGAGGGCGAAAGTCTTCATTGCGGAAAAATCCTTCGAGTGGTCATAGTCTACATTGACCGTCAGGGGAGTGCAGGATGCCAGCGCAATCGCGGCGGCGGCGATCAAAACGGATAATTTTTTCATAACTGTAAGTTTTAAATATATTGGTTTGCCCTCATTACTATCAATTACTGTGCAAATTTTTGTAATTTCACCCTGTTAATATCTTTTTATGATGAAAACAGCCAACGACATCACCCTTACCATCGGGAATACGCCGCTCGTCGAACTTGCCGCCTGGAGCCGCAGCCGGGGGCTCGACCGCGCCATAATAGCCAAAACCGAACGCACCAACCCTGGCGGCAGCGTCAAGGACCGCATAGCCCTCTCGATGGTCGACGCGGCGGAAAAATGCGGCGCGTTAACCCCCGGGGCCACCATCGTCGAGCCAACGAGCGGCAACACGGGCATAGGGCTGGCCGTGGTCGCCGCCGCGCGGGGCTATAAGCTGGTGTTGACCATGCCCGAGACGATGAGCGTCGAGCGCCGCCGCCTACTCGCCGCGCTGGGGGCCCAAATAGTGCTCACGCCGGGGGCGGAGGGCATGGCCGGTTCTATAAAGCGCGCCGGGCAGATCGTGGCCTCGACGCCGGGGGCGCTGATGCCCGGCCAGTTCGACAATCCGGCCAACCCGCTGGCGCACCGCCTGACAACAGCCGTCGAGATATGGGAAGACACCGCGGGCGGGATAGACATACTGGTCGCCGGGGTGGGCACGGGGGGCACGCTCTGCGGATGCAGCGCAAGGCTCAAGGAGCTTAATCCCGCCATACGGGCTGTGGGAGTCGAGCCCGCGGAATCGCCCGTGCTATCGGGCGGCAAACCCTCCCCGCACGGCATACAGGGCATAGGCGCAGGGTTCGTGCCGGGCAACTACGACGCTACGGTGGTGGACGCCGTGGAGACGGTGACCACAGAGGAGGCGAAACAGGTCATGCGCGAGGTGGCCCGCACCGAGGGGCTGCTGATCGGCATCTCGTCCGGAGCGGCGCTATGCGCTGCGGCACGGGTCGCGGCACGCCCAGAAAATCGCGACAAAATGATAGTGGTCATATTGCCCGACAGCGGCGAACGCTACCTTTCGATGGATATATTTTAGAGCTAATTTTGAAACTTTACCGAAGCTCTTAGCCTTTGGAGTATTGCGCCCCGCCGGGAAACACCATCGGCGCATACCTCAACGAGGGCGAGGGGATGAACTCCCCGAGGCCGTATTCCCTCCACCGGCCATCGACCAGGGCGATGGTTTCCGGAGATGAGGTCACAACGTTGGGCCAGCGCACGGGATAACCTTCGCCCTGCCCGGGCAGTTTGCTGCGCCCGTCGGCGATGAGCGTCCGCCCTGCCACGCGCATGTCGCGCGCAGGGTCGCAGTCGCCCGCCGCAAGCCACAGCGCCTCGACGGGGGTGAGCCCGGCGGCGGCCTTATCCACCACAACGATAAAATTTACCTCCAGCCCGTTGGCCCCGATGAAGGCCGGAATGTCGAGCGCCTCGACGGGGTTCGCGTGCACTATCAGCGCGCTCCACTGCGCGGCTGCGGAAGCGTCGGCGGAGAGCACCCCGCCGCAAAATTCGAGCCTGTCGGGCACGGCAACCGTCCGCGGTTCGCCGCCGCGAGTGGCGTCCAACGCCACTTTGCCGCCCTGCCCCATCGTGGGCGTGGTGTGGTCGAGCACGTCCAGCACACCTTTCGAGAATGTAACGTCGCGCGCGGGATCGACGCTGCGCAAAAGCGCGGCTATCGCAGAGGGGTCCCGCACATCGGCGCACGCGGGGGCCAGCACCAGCATTTTATTGAACATCATCTGCCCCGCGCCCCACAGCGCACCCGCGACCTTGAAGGGCTGGCCCGGATAGCTGACCTCGATCGAGGCGACGGCTATGTTGTGCGCCACACCGGCATCTGGCATCCACAGATCACATATCTCGGGCTGCAAAGCCAGGCGGATCGGTTCTAAAAATATCTTTTCGGTCGCCCGGGCGATGTAGGCGTCCTCCTGGGGCGGGATGCCCACTATGGTCGCCGGGTAGACCGCGCCGCGCCGGTGGGTGATCGCTTCGAGGTGGAACACCGGGTAGCTGTCCTCCAGGGAATAGAATCCGGTGTGGTCGCCGAAAGGCCCTTCCGCTACCTTCTCTTCTGTGGGGTCGACCCACCCTTCAAGGACGAAATCGCAGTCGGCGGGCACCATCAGATCGTTGGTCAGGCACTTTACCAGCCTGACAGGTTTACCCCTTAAAAACCCCGCCAGCAGCCACTCGTCCATATTGTCCGGCATGGGCGCCGTGGCGGCGTATGTGTAGGCCGGGTCGCCCCCCAGGCAGACGCTCACGGGCATGCGCCGACCGAGTCGTTTATATTCGCGGTAGTGGCGCTCACCCGTCTTGTGCATGTGCCAATGCATCCCGGTGGCGTTTTCGGACAAGACCTGCATGCGGTACATTCCGGCGTTGCGCACCCCGGTGAGGGGGTCGACGGTGCAGACTATCGGCAGGGTCACGAAGCGCCCCCCGTCGTGCGGCCAGCATTTGAGTATCGGCAGCGCCGAAAGCCGCGCGTCTTCCCCGCGCAGGACGACCTGCTGGCACTCCCCGCGCGAAGAGGATGTGGTGGGCAGCCAGCGCGACATGCCCGCCAGGGTTGGCAGCATGCGCAACTTGTCGACCACGCCCTCGTGCGGGGAGGTCAACTCTTTAAAGAGCGTTCTGATGCGCGCGCCTATCTCGTCGAGCGATCCGACCCCGAGCGCCATCGCGATGCGCTTCTCGGACCCCATCTGGTTGGTCAGCACAGAAAATCCTGTGCCGGTATTCTCGAACAGCAGGGCGCGCCCCCCGCCGGGACGCTTAGACTCGCGGTCGGTCAGCTCGGCGATCTCCAGCACGGGGTCGACCGGGACGGTTATGCGGCAAAGTTCGCCGGCGGCCTCCAATGCACTGATATATTGCGTGAGATTACGATACATGATTATTATTTGTCAACAAAATTAAGGATTGTTAATATAAAAACAGTAAATTTGCGGAATTATTTGCCCAAAGCGACAAACAAACTACAAATCACATAAATAATTATGGCAAATCAAAAGCAGTCAAAGCTGTTTTCGCAGTTTCCCCCGGTTCCGACCGAAAAATGGGAAGAGGTGATCGCAGCCGACCTTAAAGGCGCCGACTACCACAAGAAACTCGTGTGGCAGACCGGCGAGGGCTTCGAAGTGCGCCCCTACTACCGCGCCGAAGACCTTAAAGGCCTCACATTCATGGGTGCGGGCGCAGGTGAATTCCCATACGTGCGCGGCACGAAGGCCTGCAACGCCTGGAAGATCCACCAGACACTCAAAGTAACGGACTACGCCGCCGCCAACGCCGAGGCGCTCAGGGCACTCGCCTCGGGCACCGAGTCGCTGGGTTTCAATTTCACTTCGAAAGAGGTAAGCGCCGCCGAGTTGGACACCCTGCTCAAGGGCATCGACCTGACAAAGACCCCCGTGGTTTTCTGCGGCAACCATGCCGCCGCCGAGGTGGCAGCTGTAATGATCGAAAAGATCAAGGCGATGGGCGAAAAGGGCAAAGAGGTCCGCGCCGCCTTTATCGTCGACCCCTATATCAACTGCCTGACCCTGAAGGGGGCTTTCGGCTGCTCTGAGGACGGCGGCAAGTGCATCGACAAGATCGCCGCCCTGGCCAAAGCCGCCGAAGGGCTGCACGTTCGTGTGGCCGGGGTCAACGGCCACCAGTTCAACAGCTGCGGCTCGACCATCGTCCAGGAGCTGGCATTTACGATCTCCGTGGGCCATGAATATCTCGTGCGCCTGATGGACGCCGGACTGACCGTGGACCAGGCCGCACAGGCTATCCGCTTTTCTATGTCGGTGGGCGCCAACTACTTCATGGAGATAGCCAAAGTCCGCGCGGCGCGCATGCTGTGGGCTTCGATAGTCAAGGCTTACGCTCCCAAATGCTCGTGCAGCGAAAAGATGAACCTGCACGCCGTGACCTCGCGCTGGAACATGACCGCCTACGACCCCTACGTTAATATGCTGCGCGGCACGACCGAGGGCATGAGCGCCGCCATCGCCGGGGTGCACTCGCTCGAAGTGCTGCCTTTCGACGCGCCTTTCCGTCCCGCGACCGATTTCAGTTCGCGCATAGCGCGCAACGTGCAGCTGCTACTCAAGCACGAATCGCACATCGACCAGGTCGTAGACCCCGCCGGCGGATCGTACTATATCGAAAACCTCACCCAAAGCATCGCCGACCAGGCGTGGGCGCTCTTCAAGCAGGTCGAGGAGAAGGGCGGCTACATGGCCGCATTCAAAGCCGGCTGGATCCAGGAGCAGGTAGGCGCTTCGGCTGCCAAAAAAGAGCAGCAGATCGCCACGCGCCGCCTCACACTGCTGGGCACCAACCAGTTCCCTAATTTCTCTGAAAAGGCCGACGCAGCGATAACCGCCGAAACGGTTACCCCAGGCGCATGCAGCTGCAAATGCACCGAGAAGAAAGAGGGGCTCAATCCCCTGCGCCCCTTCCGCGGGGCGATGGCCTTCGAGCAGCTTCGTCTGCAGGTCGACCGCTCGGGTAAAAAGCCCAGGGCGTTCATGCTCACCTGCGGCGCGCTGGCTTTCGCCCGCGCACGTGCGCAGTTCGCATGCAACTTCTTCGCATGCGCAGGGATAGAGGTGGTCGACAACACCTATTTCGCCTCGGTAGAGGAGGGCGCCAAAGCGGCCCTGGCCTCGAAAGCCGAGATCGTGGTCATCTGCGCCGCGGACGACGACTACGCAATCCTCGCGCCCCAGGCCAAAGCGCTGCTGGGCGACAAGGCGATCCTCGTGGTGGCCGGCGCTCCCGCCTCGCAACCCGAGCTCGAAGAAAAGGGTATCACCAACTTCATCAGCGTACGCAGCAACGTGCTCGAAACGCTGCGCAATTACGTTAAGCAACTCGGCCTGTAAAAAGAACAGTTATGAGAGCAAAATTTTCAGACATTTCATATAAGGGTGACTCAGCGGAGGCTTGTGGTACCCAACAGAAGGCTTGCGGGCAGGGCGTATGGCTCACCGCCGAGCAGATACCCGTCAAGGGCGACTACACCGCCTTCGACCTTGAGGGTATGGAACACCTCAACTACGCAGCCGGTATAGCGCCGTTCCTGCGCGGCCCCTACAGCACCATGTACGTGATGCGTCCCTGGACCATCCGCCAGTACGCAGGTTTCTCGACCGCCGAAGAGAGTAACGCATTCTACCGCCGCAACCTCGCGTCGGGGCAGAAGGGCCTCTCGGTGGCCTTCGACCTGGCTACGCACCGCGGCTACAACGCCGACCACCCCCGCGTGGTGGGCGACGTGGGTAAGGCCGGCGTGTCGATCTGCTCGGTCGAGGACATGAAGGTGCTATTCGACGGCATCCCGCTCGACAAAATGTCGGTGTCGATGACCATGAACGGCGCGGTGCTGCCCATCCTGGCTTTCTACATCGTCGCCGGAAAGGAGCATGGAGCAACGCTCGACCAGCTGTCCGGGACGATCCAGAACGACATCCTAAAACAGTTC
>JAVBOL010000039.1:0-11462 GCA_031550615.1 Rikenellaceae bacterium
GGCGCCGATCATCGTGTACTTGTTGTTGGAGGACCATCCGGCCAGCAGGATGCCGACCACGCCCAGCGACGAAACCGCCAGAAGGTAGAATACGCCGATGTTGAAGTCGATGGCGTGCATGCCGTTTGCGAATGGCAGCGCCGCGAAGGTGCATATCGAGCCGATTATCACCACGAACGAGGCCAGGCGGAACAGGAAGTGGTCTGCGCGCGAGATCGAGATCAGCTCCTTGAGCAGGATCTTTATCATGTCGGCGACGGATTGCAGCACGCCCCATTTGCCCACGCGGTTGGGGCCTATGCGGCACTGGAAGAAGGCGCAGACTTTGCGCTCCATCCAGATCAGGATCAGCGCCAGGACGGCGTAGGCGGCCAGCACGGCCACCCCGATCAGCAGGAATTCGACGAAAAGCGCCCATCCTTCGGGCATCACCCCGCGAAGGAGCGCGTCGATCCAGGTCGTTATCTCTTGGAATGTTATCATATCAACGGTCTATGCAGGGTATGACGTAGTCGAGCGATGCGCCCAGCATGATAAGGTCGGCGACCTTGGTATCGGTGGCTATCGCCTTGAGCGCACCCACCAGCGTGAGCGAGGGTGAGCGGAAATGGATGCGGTAGGGGGTTTTGTCACCCGTCGAGGTGATGTGCACCCCGAACTGACCGCGCGCGTTCTCCACACGCTGGAAGTACTCGCCCTCGGGCAGCCGGATGATCGCTTTGGTCTTGGCGGCGAAGGGCCCGTCGGGGATGTTGTCCACCAGTTGTTCGAGGATGCGCAGCGACTGCTCGATCTCGTCCAGGCGGATGATATAGCGGTCGAATGTCATACCCCCGGGGCGCAGCACCTCCTGGAAGTCCACACGCGAGTAGGCCGCGTAGGGCTCTATCTTGCGGATGTCGTTGTGCCAACCCGAGGCGCGTCCGGTGGGGCCCGTGGCGCCCAGTCCGATGGCCACGTTCTTGTCGAGGTAGCCGATTCCGTCCATACGTCCGCGTGCGATGGGGTTGCCCGTGAAGAGCATGTGGTGCTCTTTAAGCATCCCTCGCAGGTAGGGGATCAACTCCTTTACGCGCTTCTGGAAATTGGGGTGTATATCGTTGGCCACGCCGCCTATAACGTTGTAGTTGGCCATAAGACGGCCTCCGGCCGTTTCCTCGAAGATGTCCATGATCTTCTCGCGGTCACGCATGCCGTAGACGAATGCCGTGATCGAACCCATGTCCATGCACATGCAGCCCCAGCCCAGCAGGTGCGAGGCGATACGGGTCAACTCGTCCATGATGGTGCGCACCACCACGGCGCGGTCGGGGACTTCGAGTTGCAGGGCCTTTTCGATGGCAAGGCAGGTGCCGTGGCGGTTGATCGTGCCCGAGAGGTAGTCCAACCGGTCGGTGAGGTGGAGTATCTGCGGGTAGGTGTACGCCTCGCACATCTTCTCGATCCCGCGGTGGATATATCCGAACACGGGGTCGATCTTTTTGATCTGTTCGCCGTCCAGCGCCACCCTCCGGTGCAGCACGCCGTGCATCGCAGGGTGCTGGGGGCCGAAGTTGACCCCGTAATCCTCCTGGTCGAAGAGCTCGGCGGTCTTTTCGGTGGGCTGGCCCATCATCAAATCGACGCTCTTGACAGTTTCCATATCCTCGATCAGCTCGTTCTCGAGCGGTACGGGATTCACCTCGGGGCTTGCGTCATAGTCCTTGCGCAGGGGGAAACCTTTCCAGTCTTGGCGCAGGAAGATGCGGCGCATGTCGGGGTGGCCGGTAAAGCGTATGCCCAGGAAATCGTGCACCTCACGCTCATAGACGTCGCCCGACGCCCAAAGATCGTGTACCGAGGGCAGCAGCGGGTTCTCGCGGTCCGCGGTGCGCGTTTCGAGCACGACGACCGTTTCGGGCTGCCACGAGGGCGAAATGTAATAGAGTGCGCCTAACTCCGCCCCGAAGTCCATGCCCACTATGTCTATAAGGTAGTCGTAACCTTCGGCGCGCATAGCCTCGGCCACTTCACGGAATTTATCCGCGGGGGCGACGATGGCCACCCTCTCTTCCCGCTGCGTAACCTCGACGCCGGGGATCCCCGAGAGTTTATTTTTTATCTTTTCCATCGTACTTTATCGTTTCGGGTAATGCGAAGAAATTCTCGACCTTGATCTTGCGCGAGAGCTGCATCATGCCGTAGAGCACCGCGTCCGGACGGGGCGGGCAGCCGGGGATGAACACGTCGACCGGGATGATCTTGTCCACGCCCATCACCGTGTGGTAGGAACTTTTGAAAGGTCCTCCGCTGATCGCGCAGCTGCCGATAGCCATCACGTAGCGCGGCTCGGCCATCTGGTCGTAGAGGCGCTTGAGCACCGGGGCCATCTTGTGCACGATAGTGCCGCACACGAAGATCACGTCGGCCTGGCGGGGGCTGTTGCGCGTCACCTCCCAGCCGAAACGGGCGAAGTCGGCGCGGGCGGCGCCCACGCACATGAACTCGATGCCGCAGCAGCTCGTGGCGAAAGTCAGCGGCCAAACCGAGTTGGAACGCCCCCAGTTTATAAAATCGCTGATCTTGCCCACGAAGACGTTGACGCCATTCTCGCGCAACTCGTTGACGTACCCTTCGAGGTATTCATTCTCCCTGAAATCCTCGTAGCGCATGTTGGGGACGCCGGTGTGTTTCTTGTTCTTTATTTCCATTTGAGCGCTCCTTTCTTCCAGGCGTAAGCCAGACCGAGGGTGAGTACAATAAGGAAGAACGACACACAGACGAGGCCGTCGATCCCCAGGCTTTTGGTGATGGTCGCCCAGGGGAAAAGCAGGACCGTTTCCACGTCGAACACCAGATAAAGCAGCGCGAAGAGGTAGTAGCCCACCCTGAACTGCATCCACGAGGTGCCTCGCGTGGGGATGCCGCACTCATACGGCTCTCCTTTCAACGGATTGGTCGAACGGGGCGCAAGCCACCATGCGATCACCAGCGCAGCCCCGACGAGTACCAGCGCGGTGATGAATACGACCAAAAATAAAGCGGAATCGCTCATAGTTTATGGTTAAAGTGTTATTAGGTTACAGCAATATACACACAACCGAAACCCCCTTATTTCGCTCAGGGTTTTTCGATTGACAGCACAAAAGTAATATTTTAAACCGTTTGGCGCCCCCTTGTGGGGAAATTTTATCAACAATGGATCAGCACTTTTCCCCGTTGCGTTCCATGCGGTCGAATCCGCGCTTTAGCAGCAGGGGCGTGGCCAGGGTGGTCAGCAATCCCATAAGCACAAGGATAGAGAAGAATGCGATGTCGATAAGCCCGGCGCTCAGGGCTATGTTGGCGATCACAAGTTCGATTATTCCCCTGGCGTTCAGGCCGATGCCAAGCGTTGTCGACTTGCACTGAGAGTAGCCTGCGATGCGCCCGGCGACGTAACCGCCGAATATCTTCGAGGCGAACGAAACCGCTATCACGCACACCATGAGCCATATTTCGCTTATCGCGTGCAGGTTGAACTCGAGCCCTATGCCGGCGAAGAAGATAGGCGCGAGGAAGCCCATCGTGATGGTCGATGTGCTGGTGATAACGCTGCGCATGCGTTTGTCGCTTATCAGCTCGCCCGGTATGAGCACCGCGCCGAAGAACGCGCCAACTATAAAGTGCAACCCGCCCAATTCGGCCAGGGAGGCGAAGATCATCACGAAGATCATCACGATGGCGAATGCCGACTCTTTGCCCTTGAAGAAATCGAGGTAATGCGAGAGCAGGTATTTGCGGTTGATATAGTGGGTGGTGATATACGAGATGAGCTTGTAGGTCGCCAGCAGCACGACGGCGAAGCCAATGAGTTTGAGCACCGTAAGCCCGATGCGGAGCATCAACTGGCCCATCGAGTAGTCGACCGAGGTGTTGTTGAAGTTGAGCACCACGCCCAGGATAAGCAGCGAAAGCACGTCGTTGAATACCGCCGCCGAGAGTATGTGGCGTCCCACCTGGCTGTTGAGTTTGCCCAGGTCGATAAGTATGCGCACGCTCACAGGCAGCGCCGTGATGCTGATGCACAGCCCCAGGAATATGGATATGATGTGCCCCAGCCCGAAAAGGTAGCCGAGGAGCACCCCCGCCCCGAAGGGTATGAAAAAGCCGAGTATGGCGATCCACGCCTTGCGACCGCGTACCGATTCGCGTATGTCGTCGACCTTGATCTCCAGGCCCGCGTGGATTATCAGCAGCAGCACCGCCAGGTCCGATATGGCGCGTATGTCGTTGGTGTAGCCCACCCAGCCCAGGATCGAGGGGCCCAGCAGGACCCCCGCGAGTATCTCGCCGACCATCGATGGTTGGTGGAATCGCTCGAACACCTCGCCCAGCATCTTGGCGAAGGCCAGCATGAGCAGAAGGGCTACTATAAGGGGCATGCTTTCCATCGGCGGGGTGATTGCAGGGAGGCAAAATTAAAGATTTTGGGACTATTCCCAAAATGCGGGCGATAAAATGTTTCATGACAGCAAAAAAGGGCGCCTTTGCCGGGCGCCCTTTCGATTGTCGTGCTCCGGGGTTTACTTGCCCAGTTTGAGTTGCAGTCCGATCATGGCCCCTTCGCCGAACCATTTCACATAGGAACTTTTGTCGAAGATCTTATTGGACGAATCCTTCTTGTCCTTGTACGTGGCGTTGTAGTATCCCACGTCGCCCAGTTTTACGAACATGGCAAGGTTGTCCTTGATGCAGTAGCTCAGGCCCGGGCTGATTCCGAAAGAGTAGTAGGAGACTTTATACCTTGCATTGTCGTCCTTCCCGTTTCCCCAGGTCCCGACGGCGTAGATTTCCGTAAATAACGAGAATTTGTCGGTCAGGGGGAAGTATTTGTTTACCGCTACGTAAGGGCCCATGTCGAAAAAGCTGAAGTTGTCGCCGCCCTTGTTCTTGAATGTGTAGATATCCACACCGGCGGACAATGACCACGTTTCGGCCACATAGTACTCTAAATAAGGGAGGAATTCTAAATTGGTGGTTTTCAGACCGTTCGTTTCCTGTTGTGAGAAGTCCGCCATTGAGGACACCCACAGCGTTCCCTTGTTTTGGGCCGAAACCCAGATGGCGGCAATGAGCATAGCGAATGACAGTAGAATTTTTTTCATGGCTTATTAGAATAAGGTTAAATGTTTTATCAAATGTAGCCATAATTCCGGAATTACAAAACAAGGCGTAAAAAAGCCGGAACCCATCGGATTCCGGCCTGTTTTATTCCACTGTGTCGTTTACCAGCGTGCGTAGTCGGTGTGTTTTGTGTATATGAGTCCGGTCACGCGGTTTTTGGTCCAGTCGCCCGGCGTCCCGTCGACGATCCAGTTGTAAAACCCTGGATATGTTTGGTCGAGCGGAGTGGTTTCAGTGGCGTGGTATAGACCGTTGGTGATCGAGAGTCCGTAGGGGAACTGACCCTCGGGCGCGTTCTTGTCCACCGAAGCCACGTAGAACTTATAGCGTCCCGTTTTGATGAAATATTTGATGGCTTTGGCGTCGTTGCTGGTCGTGTTGGCGGTTGTCGGCACGGCGTCGTACTTGAAGTAGCCTCCGACGATGTGGTCGGCGTGGGCATTGCCCGTGATGACCCTCTCCATGAGGGTGCGGTCGCTGACGATGGTGTAGCCGTTGCACACGGTGTTGCCGCCGCCGTCGACGACAGGTATCGAGGGGATGTAGCCGTCGTCGGTATTATATGTGTTTATGATGCCCGAGCGACCGTTGAAGTAGTCGCGGCGCACGTTGTCGGTCAATATGTGCTCACCGTTGCCGTCTTCCCAGCCGAAAGCGATGTCGTTATACCCGCCCAGGGCGATGGGTTTGACCCACATCGTCATCATGCCCGGGGTCGTGGTGCCGTTGCCGCGTATCTGGTGTTTCACGTAGAGCACCAGGTCGTTATAGTCGAAGTCGCCGAAGCGGCTGTCTTCGAACATCAGCACCGAGCTGGACTCCTTGACCCAGCCGTCGCTGGCGAAATTGTCATAGCCGGCGGCGTGCTTGGCTATTTCGAGGTGGCTTAAGCCCTGCGGTCCGCCCGCCCGGGTGACGGTTTCGCCTTCGAGCCAAGCCGGAACCTGGATGGTCAGCGGTACGGCGGTGCGCGCGAGCAGCGTTTGCACGCCGTCGGCATCCACGTAAAACACTTCGGTGACCGCGCCGTTACCGTCGACCTGCACATCATAGCTGGTCGTGGTTAGGTATCGGTCGACTATCTCGAGCTCATTGTAGTCGCCGCTTTCGTTTTTTATGCATGACGCCAGCATTGCGGCGCACGCTAATATTGTAAATGCCGTTCTTATCATAATTACAGGCTAATTTTCGTGGGTTTATCGCGACAAATATACGCAAATTCTGCCTTGGCTAAATTTGATTATTTTGCTATTTAATATAAATATTTTGAATAAACCGACACCCGGAAAGTTTTGTTTAACTTTCCGGGTGTCGGTTTATTTATTCGGTCCGATTCCTCGTCTACCGCGGGTCGAGGCTGTTGTCGATCAATGCCGACAGGGCCAGGTAGTGGGCGCGCGTGGTCGCACCTGAGGCTGCGGCCCTGGATTTGATCTCTCGGTTCAGGTCGATGAGTTGTGCGCGGGCCAGGCGGGGCGCGTCTGAGGGCGGGGCCGAGTTCACGGACTTCATCCCGGGCATGGCGGCGGGATCGGCGACGACCATGGAGATCAGCGCCTTGACGTATACCTCCTGGAGGTTGCGGCGGTAGAGGTCGGGAGTGGCCCCGGTCGTGAGCTCTGTCATGATCGACTTGCGCAGCGAGGCGAACAACTCGCCGGCGGTATAGGCGTTTTTACCCTCGAAGGCCTCGTAGTTGGACAGGCAGTCTATCGTTCTGCGGTTGAGTATTTTGTTAAGGATCGAAGCCTGTATGGACGCGATACCCATTACGGGGTCTTTGGCCCCGGCGTCTATCAGCCGCGGGTCGACGAGCCATTTCGGGGTGGTGAAAAGCTGCTTGCCGAGGAAATCAACCGCCTGTCGCTGCAAAGCGGCGGGCACGAAAACCTTGGCTTTCCCCTCCGAATCGGAGGCTACCGGCGTGGTGTATACGCCGCCTATGTTGGTGGCCGCATGGCCCATATAGCGGGCGTATTGCGAAACGACCTGCGAGTAGAGGTCGCGTGCGTTGGAGTGGTCCTTGTTGGGCTGCTTCATCCAGTCGATGATATTCGGCACGATGCGTTGCAGGTTGAGTATGCCGTATGCGCCGGCTGTCATGGCGTTGTCGCCGAGGTCTTCATTCTGGTTGCGTGGATCGTACGGGTCGCTCTCCCCGCCGAAAGTGTAGCGCTTGTCTTCGGCGAGTTTATCCTCGATAAGTTTCCCGAGGTAGGTCTCCTCCTCTTCGGGGGTCTTGAACTGGGGCAGCCA
Organism: Rikenellaceae bacterium; assembly: GCA_031550615.1. Taxonomy (GTDB): domain Bacteria; phylum Bacteroidota; class Bacteroidia; order Bacteroidales; family Rikenellaceae; genus JAVBOW01. The sequence continues at coordinate 7,402 of JAVBOL010000039.1, forward strand.
GCGGTAGCCCCATTCGATGGCCCATTTGTCGTAAATGCCTATGCGGGGGAATATGCCGGCATCGCCGATATTGTCCTCGGGTTGCGCCACGTAATTGAAACGGGCGTAATCCATTATCGAGGGGGTGTGGCCGTTTGCTTCGACCCATTCCTTGTCGCGCAGTTTCTCTACGGGGACGGTGGCCGAGGAGCCGAAGTTATGCCTCAGCCCGAGCGTGTGGCCAACCTCGTGCGAGGAGACGAAACGGATCAGCTCGCCCATCAGCGAGTCTGGCAGCATGGCCTGGTGGGTACGTGGATCGACTGCCCCGGCCTGTACGGTGTACCAGTGGCGCAGCGTTTCCATCACGTTGTGGTACCAGTTGATGTGCGTTTCGATGATCTCGCCGCTGCGGGGGTCGTGGATATGGGGGCCGCTGGCGTTGGCGATCTCCGAGGGCTTGTAGACCAGCACCGAATGGCGTGCGTCCTCCAGGCTCCAGGGCGCGTTTTGCGGAACCACCTCGCCCCTTATGGCGTTTTTGAAACCGGCATGTTCGAATGCCGTCTGCCAGTCGTTGATGCCCTGGATAAGGTAGGGCACCCATTGCTTCGGGGTGGCCGGGTCGATATAGATCACGATAGGTTTGCGCGGCTCGACCAGCTCTCCGGCCAGGTATTTCTCCTCGTCCCCGGGCTTGGGCTCCATCCTCCAGCGCGTGATGCGGCCGCATCGTTCGATGCCCTGCGGATTGGCGCTGTAATCGGTGTAGCCGTAGGCGAAGTAGCCTACGCGCCCGTCGGCCAGGCGTGCCTTCATGGGCTCATTGGGCAGCAGCACCAACGAGGTGTTGAGCTCATAGGTCAGCGAGGGCGACGAGGCGTTGTACTCTGCTATCGCGCGTTGGTCGTTGGCTGGCGGTGCGCTGCGGGCGAAAGTCTTCAGAAACCGTATCTCGACGTTTTCCGGGAAGCTTTTGATCCCTATCACCACCGAGGCGTCGGCGATCACGGGCCCCGTCCTCGCATTCTTTTTGTAGGTCTCGTCGAAAGCGAACATGCCCCGGTCGGATTTCATGATATAGTCGGTCACGTCGATCACCACGTTGAGGTGCTTGCTGACCGTATCCCTGTTATAGGCCTTAATGTCGAAAGACATCACCACGGGAGTCATATTGGCCTTGCTGACAGCTTTGGACATTTGCGAACTGTCCGAGGCGTAGTCGCCGTAATAAGGCTCGCAGATGAAGAGTTTGTGGTTGGGGGCGAGAAGGAACTGTATGACCTGTTCGTTGACCTGGTCGCCCGGATAGCCGGTCCTGGCTTTTGTGATCTCGGCGGGTGAGCGACGGATGCGTGTGACGGTCAGCAGGTCGCGCCCGGTGAGCGTGTCGGGTATCTCGAAATAGTAGCGGTCGCGAATCACGTGTACCGTGATAAGCCCCGACATCGTCTTGGTGTCTTTTGTGATAAGTTGGCTGTAGGGCATGGGGCCGGTCGGCATAGCCTGTCTGCCTTGCGTCGCGCCGGGTGCCGGGGCCTGTGGGGCTGCCGCCGCCGGCTTGGCCGGTTCTTCCTTTTGCTTTTTTGCCATAACCGGCTGGAAAGCCAGTAAAACGGCCATTGAGATCAATAGCAGGGTTCTTTTGTTCGGTTGGGTCATCGTGGGTTTGGTTTTAGTTTTTCTCAACGATCAATGGCCACGCCACATTACGGATGATACTAAAATACACCGATCCCTCCCGAAAAGGTAGGTGCCCCGGGCTAATCCTCTAATTTTTTGCGCAGTTCGCGGTATGCCCGCACCACATGGAATTTGACGGTGTTGACCGAAATGGCCATCTCCTCGGCGATCTCCTTGTAGCGCTTCCCCTCCAGGCAGCTCATGGTGAATACGGCGCGGCATTGCGGGGAGAGGTCTGAAAGCGCCTCGCGCACCTTTCTGACTTTGCGCTCCTCCTCTTCCACGTCCCAGGGAGGCTCGTTCATGGTATATTCTATGAATTCGGTCAGGGCCTTGCTGTTACGGCGCTGTACGGCCTGGTGGCGCAGCACGTTCAGGGCGCGGTAGCGCACCGAAGCGAAAAGGTAGTAACGGGACAGGACCAGCGAAGAGTCGCGCGCATTTTCCATCAGGTTGACGAAGATATCCTGGGTGACGTCCTCGGCAAGGACGTAATCCCCCAGAAAGGAGTATGCGTAATCGCACAACTGGACGTAATTTGTCCTGAAAAGCGACTCCAGATCGGTCGCAACCTCCTTGTTGTCAGTCCTTTTTTTACCGTTCCCTTGATTCGTCATCGCTGCAAAAATACTAAAAAGCCTAATTTTCACACACGTGTTGTTGAATTTTTTATGTAAATGTGAAAAAAATATTATTCGGTCCCCCTATCCATTTTCCACTATTGCGTGTTTTAATTATAGCCTTGCAGATAAAAGGGCGGAAATCTTATGCATTTGAATAAAATCCAGTCGTGGGAATACATCGCCGGGTTGTGGCGCGGACGGAACGATATGCCGTCGCAGCCCGATATTGAAAAAAACGCGGAAACGCAGCAGATGTTGCGTGAACAGTTTATTTTCAGCCGCGCCATGCGTGCCGGCGAACATGAATACGACCTGGGCGATGCATGGAGGCGGATCGTGGCGCGTCGCCGCAGGGCGATCTTCCGTCGGGTGGTCCGCTATGCCGCCGTGGTGGCGTTAATACTGGCAGGATGGTCCGTGTGGCTGTTGCTGGACGGCGAGAGCTCCTCGCTGCAGACGGCTGAAACCATACAGATCGCCCCAGGATTCCAACAGGCTAAACTCGTGCTTTCCGACGGCAAGTCCATAGCGCTCGCTGGCGGTGACGCCAACGACCAACTGCGCATGGCCGGCGCATCGTTCGAGAACGCCGAGGGTTCGCTGCGCCAGACGCAGGACGCGGGGCAAAAGTCCGCTGCCGGGCAGAAGTACAGCATGCTGGTCGTACCCAAGTGCGGCGAATACCACCTCGAACTGGCGGACGGGACCCACATCTGGCTCAACTCCGAGACGACGTTGCGGTTTCCCGAGCGTTTCGACGGCCCGGTAAGGGAGGTCTACCTCGACGGAGAGGCCTACTTCAAGGTGGCCCACGACGCATCGCGGCCATTCGTGGTGCGGATAGGGGAGGAGCGGATCAAGGTGCTCGGCACGTCTTTCAACCTGTGCGCCTACGGGGATGAGACACTCTGGCAAACTACCCTGGTCGAAGGCAGCATCATGTTCGGCGACGACATCCGCCTGGCGCCTAACGAGCAACTGACCCTGAACCGCAGTACAGGGGCCAGGCAGAAACAGCGGATCGAGGAGGGCGTCTCGGATATCACGGCATGGGTGGAAGGGCTGTATCATTTCGAGTCGTCGACCTTCGAATCGGTCATGAAGAAACTGGAGCGGTGGTACGATTTCCAGATCGTCTATACCGACGAGAGGATCCGCCAGATGCGTTTCACGGGCCTGGTGGACAAGCATGAAAACATCTCCAGGATGCTTTCGAGAATGGAATCTACGACCGACCTGAAGTTTACCGTCGAAGGTAGGGTGATCACGGCAAGCACGACGCCCGGATAACACACCGAGCGTAGAGGGACACTGAAAGGAAGAGAAAGAGAAGAGAACGCCTAAACGAGAATTTATGAGGACACATTACCCCGAGAGTTTGTTACACAAGTTTTCCGGTGCCGTCATGTACGGCGCGGCGCTGGTTTTGATGGGGCTGTTGCTGCTGCCGGGACGGGCGGCGGCCCAGTCCGCCGCTTCGCAGGATAAGATCGTCCTGCCGTCCAAAACAATGACCATCAAGTCTATCTTTGCCGAGATCACCCGGCAGAAACAATACAATTTCTTCTACAGCAACGACGAACTGTCCGTCGACACGCGGGTGACGCTGCCCTCGACCTCGATGGAACTCAACGAACTGCTCCGCGCGACGCTGGGCGGTAAATTCACATATCGTATAAATGGCAATACGATAGTCATTTCTCCCCTGGGACCCACGACATGGGGGGGGACCGGCCGGCCAGGGCGGGCGAGCCGCCGAGCGCCGGCGAGGAACGG
>JAVBOL010000012.1:0-16528 GCA_031550615.1 Rikenellaceae bacterium
GCGTGAAGACCTCGGGTCTCACCAAAGGCGACCTGAACAACATCGCCGTCAGCCAGACCACAGTCGTGGAAGACGTGGCTGGCGTGGACCACACCTTCCAGAAGCAGGAGAGCGTGTTCTACCTCTATCCCACCAAACTGAAGGCCAACAACGCCGCCGGTACCGAAATCCTGCTGGTCGGCGAGGTGAACGGCGTGGAAGCCATCTACACCCTGAACAAGGAGGCCAGCGACCTGGTAACGGACTGCGAAATCCTGGCCAACACCCGCTACATCATCTCGGCCATCGACGTGCTGACGCACACCTTCACCATCACCGTCGCAGAATGGAACGAGGGCGAAGCGCTGATCGGACGCAAGAACGGCAGCAACTTCGGTATCGCCGCAGCCAGCGCGATCACCAACGGTACGTTCAACGCCACCTACAATGCATTCAGCGTTACCGATCCGACCGCTGCATTCTCCGCCGCCCTGACCGTTAAAGGCAGCAGCACCAACGGCGTGAGCGCACAGGTTATCTCGACAACCGGCGTCGGCCTGATCGAAGTTGGTTCGGATGTCATCACCGCAACGGCCGTGTATGACGGAGCAGGCGTAACCTACGCAACCCCGTACTTCGGCTACAACGTGACCATATCGTTCGACGCAGACAAGATCGCCGCTGACAAAAACTTCACCACCATCGTTCGCATGACCGATAAGGCTTCGGGCGCCACGGTCGATGTGACGATTTATTATGGAGGAGCGAATGTCGTTGATGAAGACTCTCAAACAGATATAGTGTTTTACAACACGGGTGCTGGATTACTGAGGGCTGTTAAAGCAAATGGACTTTGGTGGGCGCCAGTTAATGTTGGTGCGACACAAATAAAAGAATCAGCACTTCTTGCCACCGAAGCACGTAACTTAGAATTTTCCGGTTATAGTTTTCAATGGGCACGTAATTATGGTATTGTTCAAACTATTCCCACTGTCAAAGTTCAGGGTGGTATAACTTATGAAGATATAGATAATTATGCAAGTGATAACACCTTCATTCTTTCCCTATCGGATAAAGGTTATTGGCTCAACCACGATGATCCCAATGCCGATGCAGTTCATAATGCTTGGGCTAACGCCACAGATATACCCTGTCCCGCTGGATGGAGGCTGCCAAGCAAGGAAGAATGCGATCAAATTGCCTCTAATTATCTGACCAACAAGACAGTAAGCGGTTATTACTATGTTTATCTTGGAGATGTAGCTGGTGAAAAGTTATATTTTCCTGGGGCGGGAATTGCAGGAAGAACTTCTGGGGTTGCAGGCGGAAGCGAGTGTTATTTGTGGACAGGCACAATGAGTAGCATTGGAACTGAAGAATTGACACCATCTGCAGCCTATTGCATGAGAATGGGATCCTCGACAATCGATGTTAGCACATATGGAATGGCCGCTGCAATGCCTATCCGCTGCGTAAAAGACGCTGAATAATCCAAAATAGGATTTATAACCACAATCCGGCGGGGCTCATCGTCCCGCCGGATAACCAAAATAGCGAGATCAGAATAATATCATTGCTATTTTGATCACAGGCCGGACGGGGGTGATACCCTTTCCGGCCACCAAAAGGCCAAGAGAGTCTAAAAAAATGAAAATTATGAAACGATTGTCCCACATACTGCCCGCCGTCCTGCTGTCCCTCGCCCTGGCCGCCTGCTCGGGCGAAACGCTCATCGGCGGCGAAGAGGCGACGCCCCAGGCCCCGGGCGGGAGCGCCCCCAACACGCTCACCTTCGACTTCGGCGGGGTGCAGACCTACGCCGCGGTGACCTATCCGATGGAAAAGCGCATCCGCTCGGTGGCTATCTTCATCGAAACCGAGGACGGCACCCTGCATAAGTACCTCTACTGCAACGACACGAAGGAACTGCTCAACACGGGCTTCGAGAAAATCGAGCAGGAGAACACCTACCTGATCAGCGGCACCATTGAACTGCCGGCGCTGGCAATCACCAACCTGGCCGTGATCGGCAACTACTTCCACCGCGACGTGAACGTCACCGCCGAACTGTTGGCCCTCACTTCATGGGCCGACCTTACGGCATTCCAGGTGCCCGCCGCAGCGCGGGGTGTGTTCCTCAACCTGGGGCACCTGGCCTACAAGGTATTCACCCCGGCCGAGATCGCGGCCCTGGCCACGACCGACAAGACCGACGTGGTGCTCAGACGCACTTGCGCCTGCATCCGCATCAACCCGGTGCTGGAACTGAAAGCCGACGACGGTACCACGACCCTGGTTCAGAATTGGGAGGCGCTGCAGGATCGTTACGCCAATGGCGACCCTTACGGCAACGCCGTGCTGCGATTCGAGTCGCTGGTGGTCTACAACCCCAAGAGCGCCAGCTACCTGCTGCCCGACCTGCGCTCGACGGCAGAGATCACCGCCATCCCGCAGTACGAGCGCTTCAACGCCATCCCCTACACGGGCATGCAGAACGACTATTACTTCTACGAAATGACCGGCGACGAAGCCGAGCCGCTGCTGCTCTACGTCATTTTCAAATACCGCCCCAACAAGGACGAACCGTATGAATACGGCTTCTCGGGCATCGAGGTGACGTGCCCCACGGCAGGGGATCGCTGTGTGCTCGAACGCAACCACGTCTACGAGATCGATCTGCCGTTCACCGTGCCCTATGCCGTCGCCGACATCCTGGAATGGGACGAGGGCGGGTGGCTCCACGCCCAACCGTAAGTTATAGAGAACCCATGCTCCGTCGCCTTTACATACCACTGTTTTCGCTCGCGTTGGCACTCTGCTCGTGCATCGCGGACGACCATGACCATACGCCGTGTGTCGAGCGTGTGCTGCTGGTGTATGTGGCTACGGACAGCAATCTGTCGGGCTATGAGCAGACAAAGCTGCAAGGCCTTCGCGACGGGTGGACAGGACGCGCGGGCGACCACATTATCGCATACATCGACAAAGGGCGCGGCGCGGATGCACGCCTGATAGAAATCTCCAACCTCGCCCCCGGCGACCAGCCGCGCGAGATAGCCGTCTACGGCACCGAAAACAGCGCGTCAACCCAAACCCTCAACCGGGTAATCACCGACGTGGTCGGGATGTATCCACACGCCGTCAGCTTCGGGCTGTTGGTGTTCAGTCATGCCTCGGGATGGCTGCCGCCAGGTCTTTACAATCAACTCAATTCAGGGACGATCCCCGCCCAAGTCACAACAATGGCAGCCTACACGACCGCGGAGCTTCCCCGTTCCATATTCTCCTCCCGGTCGATCATCGTAGACGGCTCTGAAGAAATGGACCTACAGGACTTTGCGGCTGCCATTCCGAACGGCGTGTTCGATTATATCGTGTTCGAGGCGTGCTTCATGGCAGGTATAGAAGTCGCCTATGAACTGCGCGGCAAAACGCCATACATATTCGCGTCGAGCGCCGAGATAGTCGATCCGGGCTTTGCACCTACTTACTCTTCGGCGACGGCCCGGATCTTCGGGCATGATCTGGGCGGTTTCGGTCAGCGGGTATTCAACCACACACTGACCTATGCAGAGAGCAATCCGCAGCGCTCGGCGACATATTCTGTAATTTCCACCTTAGCCCTCGACGCGCTCGCGGCCTTTGTCAGACAGAATTGCGACTTCGGGCACGCGGTGGACATTGCCGACGTCCAGCGTTTCGACCGGCTGAAAGTCGCCACGCTGTTCTTCGATTTCGAAGACTACTACGCCCACCTTTTGGACACCGACGCCAAGCGGGCCGAACTCGCGCGCCTTGTCGCTGACTGCGTGACCTGGAAAGCCGCAACAGACAGTTTTATGACCCAATCGGCAAGCTATAACGGGTTTCACATCGTCAATCACTCCGGCCTGACGACATACATTCCGCAAGCCGCATTACCCGGACTCAATGCCGCATACGGTCATCTGCAATGGACGCAAGCGGTCGGGCAATGAGATATACTGAAAGCATAATATGCCGGGTAGGGTACGTCGCCTTGCTGACAACGAGCGCAGATATGGCCGTTGATGCACTTACTGAGAAAACGGCAAACAACAAAGATATGTACTACCGCATCGCCGGGTTCATAGATAAGTATTCTATGGAACCCGAAACCAGGCAGCTCGATGAAGACACATACGACCACATTTTAGGCCGTATGGAATCCTCACCCTGGCTTGAGGATTATGAGTGTGCGATACCCCGCAGCCAGCGCCAACGCCTGGCCATGAACCGTCCCGGCACGCTGGCCGCCGACTTCGCCTACGAAACGCCAACGGGCAAGCGGTCGCTGCTCTCGGCGATATACGCCGAGTACACGCTGGTATATTTCTACAATCCCGGGTGTGACGGCTGCTCCGGGGTGCGCGGCATTATGGAGTATTCGCCCGTGATAACGGCCATGCAGAGCGAGGGTACGCTGAAGATCCTCGCCATGTACCCCGAAGACGATATGGCGGTATGGAAAGAGCATCAGGCAAACATGCCCGCCGGGTGGATCAACGCACGCGATCCGCGGGGCGTAGTGAGAACCAGACTGTACGATATACACACGATGCCGTCACTGTACCTGCTCGACAAAGACAAGACGGTGATACTGAGAGACGCCTCGCTCGATAAGATAGAACAACATCTGCTGGCGGGGGCTTCTCCCGAAGCCGACAACAGCGCAATTATATGAAAACTGTAATAACCATATACTTCATCTCCGCGCTGTTCATGGCCGCCTTGCTTCTGCAACCAGATGCGGGGACGCATGCCAGCTCGCTGGATGCGGAATGGACCGCCCGACATGTGGATGTGTGGATAATGGTTGCTATCAATATCCTTACACTCCCGTTCTGGCCAATATGGCTGGCCCGAAAATGGAAAAAGGGGCGGCGGCAGGAAGTGACCGAGCGGCAACCGGCAACGGAAACGGTCGCTTGCCAATACATAGACGAGCTATTTGCGCAGGTGCACTGCATGGAAACTTCGAAAAAAACAACGATATGAAATACCTGGTCGGTTATCTGATATATCTCGTATCGGGAATAATATTAGTCGCAATAAGCACACGCAAGGCCATAACTGGCAATATTTACCACCCATTCACGCTTTTGCAGGATTCAGACCCCGAAATCTGCCGTGAGATGCTGCGCCGTTATCCGATGATAGTAACGAGTTTCCGCGCCGGGGACAGCGCCAACGAATTCGCCCGTAAGTACCCCGACGTCGCGCTTTACCGATTCGGGTACACCGCACCCGTAGCACCTGCCGTAAACCCATCGGGGGACGCACCCTCCAGGGCCGTTTGCGAAAATGCGGCAGAGCTCAACTAAACCATCTTTCCGCACATTAACAGAACTCCCGTATGTCCCCGTCAATGACTTCCTGCGCCCTCCATATACTGAGCGAGCAGACCAAGGCCAACCAGCGTGGCGAACGCCTCACGATGGCCCATCTCAGGGCGTGCGGCAAATTCGGTGACGAGGTCATTATCCAGGCAGTGGGAAAGCTCAAACAGGCCAGCCTGATAGACAAAAACAGTTTGTGCACATCACTCGCCACGACATGCCAGAACGAAGTCGGTGCACTGGCGAATGATTTCGTATTCGAGTTGCCCAGCGGCGAACGCTCGCGGCTGGCGGCGATCAACGCGGAATACCTGATCCTCTATTTTTATGACACCGACTGCCACGAGAGCCAAAAGATGAAACGGCAGTTGGAGTTCTCGCCCCTGATAAAGACGCTGTTAGCCGAGCGGCGTGTAAAGATAATGTCGCTATATCCTTTCGCAGACCGCCACAGGTGGCGCAAGAATATATATGATATGCCAATCATGTGGATAAATGCCATCGACCCTAATAATCTGGTAAGCGACTGCCTTTACGATTTAATGAACCTGCCGACCATATACCTGCTGAACCGAAATAAAAGTGTCATCCTCAGAGAGGCGAAATTCATTGAACTGGAGAGTAAACTACTCGATTTATAAAATCAGCCTAAAAAACTAAGTGTTTACCGCAAATTCAAATATATTCTTCAATTCTATCGAAGTTGAAGATTTCAGCGTAACAACCTTTAACTTACTTACTCACTAAACACTTAACCCGATTCTCTCCTGATTTTGCCATTTTCTGAAAGGTTCTTATTTTTTTTGTATAAAACTGAAAAAAGCGCTATCTTTGCCGACCGCTCGCGGATATGGCGTAATTGGTAGCCGCGCCAGACTTAGGATCTGGTGCCGAGAGGCGTGGGGGTTCGAGTCCCTTTATCCGCACCGAAGTCAAAAAACAGAAAAAAAGAGATGAAAGTTACGAAGAAAGACCTTGCAGACCAGACCGCCCAACTCACAGTGAGCGTTGCGGCAGCCGACTACAACGAAGCCGTCGAAAAAGCCCTGCGCGACTACAAACGCAAGGCCAACGTACCGGGATTCCGCCCGGGTATGGTCCCGATGGGCGTGATAAACAAAATGTACCGCAAGGGAGTTACCGCCGAGGAGGCTTACCGCATCGCATCCAAGGCGTGCTTCGATTATATCGAGAAGAACAAGATAGACTACATCGGCGACGTTATGCCCAGCGAGGCGCAGAAACCGCTCGATTTCGATAACGACACCGAGCACGAATTCATCTTCGAGATCGGCCTTGCGCCCCAGGTCGAGATCGCCCTCTCGGACAAGGATAAAGTCGAGCGCTACACCATCAAGCCCGGCAAAGAGATGCTCGATGGATACCGCAGCAACTTCCTGCGCCGTTTCGGTCGCCTGGTGGACGTCGAGAAGGTCGAAAAGGACGAGGCCATCAACGTTACGCTCGATAACGACGCCGTGCACATCGAGGAGGCCTACGTGGGCCTGATCGGTATGAGCGACGAGGAGCGCAAGCCTTTCGTCGGCAAGAAAGAGGGCGACAAGATGACCGTCAACATCAACGAACTCTACGCCAACCCCAAGCAGCGCGCCTCGATCCTGCAGATGACCGAAGAGGAGCTGGCCGCCGTGAATCCCGTAATGGAACTGACCATCACAAAGATACGAAAATTCGCCGAACCCGAGATCAACGAGGAGTTCTTCAAGATGGCTTTCCCCGAGGGCGACGTGAGCAGCGCCAAGGAGTTCGACGCGTATATCGACGCGCAGATCGGCAAGGAGCTCTCCTCGCACACCGAAGAGATGTTCGAGCGCTCGGTGCAGAGGATGCTCGTCGAGAAGGCTTCGCTGACCCTGCCCGAAACGTTCCTGCGCAACTGGCTCTTCGCCATTAACGAAGGCCGCTTCACGCAGGAGGAGATCGACCGCGACTTCCCCGCGTTCCAGGCCATGATGAAATGGAACATCATCCAGAAACACTACGTGACCCTTCTGAATATCGCCATAACCGAGGAAGATATGATCGCCGAGGCCAAGCGTTCGGCCCTGCAGCAGTTCGCACAGTACGGCATGCCGTCCGTGGGCGAGGAGATGCTCGAAAACTACGCCAAATCGATGCTCGAAAATAAGCAGGAGGCCAAAAAAGTGCAGGAGAAACTCTTCGAAAGCAAAGTCATCGAGGCCGTTACGCCCATGATAAAGATCGTGGAGAAGAGCGTCAGCCCCGAGGAGTTCGGCAAGAAAGTCGAAGAACTCAACAAATAATACTTTTCGCGCCCCAATGATCGTTTAGTTAAAAACTAACGCGATGAAAAAGACCGAATTCGAAAAATACGCCCTGGGGCACCAGGGGATCAGTAGCCTGAAATTGCATAATTTTCAGGCTATTGCCTCTAATTACATATCGCCCACCATCATCGAGGAGCGCCAGATGAACGTCGCAGCGATGGACGTTTTCTCGCGCCTGATGATGGACCGCATCATCTTCATGGGCGTGCCCGTCTACGATGACGCGGCCAATATCATCCAGGCGCAGCTGCTGTTCCTGGAATCGGCGGACCCGAAGAAGGACATCCAGCTGTATATCAACTCGCCCGGCGGGTCGGTATCCGCCGGACTGGGCATCTACGACACGATGCAGCTGATCTCCTCGCCCGTGGCGACGATCTGCACCGGCATGGCGGCCAGCATGGGCGCGGTATTGCTGGCGGCAGGTGAGGCGGGACGACGCTCGGCGCTGCCCCACTCACGCGTAATGATCCACCAGCCGCTCGGCGGCGCGCAGGGACAGGCCTCGGACATCGAGATCACCGCCCGCGAGATCGTGCGCACCCGAAAGGAACTTTATGATATTCTCTCGGCGCACACCGGGCAGTCATACAAGAAGATAGAGCGCGACGCCGACCGCGATTACTGGATGACCGCAGCCGAGGCCGCCGAATACGGCCTTATCGATCAGGTGCTCGCCAGCCGCGCACCCAAAGCGGCAAAAGCTAAGAAAAAATAATGGCCAAGAACCAAAACGGCAAGGACGCCTGTTCTTTCTGCGGCACTCCGCGTTCGGAGGCCGGCGTACTGTTCGACGCGCCCGACGGGGCGCACATCTGCGACGGCTGCATAGAGCGCGGCCACTCGATGCTCTCGGAAGAGGGGATGGGCGACGATCCTATGCATCCCTCCCCCGAGCCTATCCGCATGGACGAGCTGCAAAAGCCCGCACAGATAAAGGCATTTTTAGACCAGTACGTCATCGGGCAGGAACAGGCCAAACGCTCTATGTCGGTAGCCGTCTACAACCACTACAAGCGCCTGGTGCACGCCGAGCGCGGCGGGGCTGACGACATCGAGCTGGACAAATCAAACATCATCCTGGTCGGCCCGACCGGGACGGGCAAGACGCTCATGGCGCGCTCGATAGCCCGCCTTCTGAACGTACCCTTCGCCATGGCCGACGCCACGACGCTGACCGAGGCCGGCTACGTGGGCGAAGACGTGGAGAGCATACTCTCGCGCCTGTTACAGGTCGCCGACTACAACGTCGAGGCGGCACAGCGGGGCATCGTCTTCATCGACGAAATAGACAAGATAGCGCGCAAAAGCGAGAGTACCTCCATCACCCGCGACGTGTCGGGCGAGGGCGTGCAACAGGCGCTTTTAAAGATATTGGAAGGCACCGTGGTCAACGTGCCGCCCCAGGGGGGACGCAAGCACCCCGAGCAGAAATTCATACAGGTAGACACCCGCAACATACTGTTTATCTGCGGTGGGGCGTTCGACGGCATCGAAAAGAAGGTCGCCCGACGCATGAACACCTCGGTGGTAGGCTACACCAAACCCGAGAAAGCCGGTATCGACCACGGCAGCCTGATGAACCACATCACCCCGCAGGATTTGCGCTCTTTCGGGCTTATCCCCGAGCTGATAGGCCGTCTGCCGGTTATCACGCACCTCGAAGCGCTGGGCCGCGACGCCCTGCGTTCGATCCTGACCAAACCGCGCAACGCCATAATCAAGCAGTATGTGCGCCTGTTGGAGATCGAGGGCATCGAGTTGAGTTTCGACGAGGGGGCGCTCGACTACATCGTCGACAAGGCGGTGGAATTCGGGCTCGGGGCGCGCGGGCTTCGCTCGATATGCGAACGGGTCATGGCCGACCTGATGTTCGAACTTCCGTCGGGCAACGAGAGGAAATTCGTCGTCACGGCAGAGTATGCCCGCAAGCGCACGGACCTTATCCCTGCGGCTTGCGCTTAAGGGCCTGGCGCGACACCCCCACTAACCCAACGATAGGTAACATGTTCCTTTGTAAGAAAAAGCAGGAGAGCGAATCCCTGGAAAAGTACCGGAAGACCGTAGCCAAATACAAAAAGCTGTCGCGCCGAAAGAGAAGGCTTTCCGACAGGGAATACATCGTAAAACGGTACCGCAAGGTATTCGGCCGTACGCCCGATTTGGACAATCCCACGCTGTACACGGAAAAGATACAGTGGATCAAGTTGAATTACAAAGATCCGCTTTACGCGAAATGCGCCGACAAATGGCGCGTGCGCGAGTATGTCGAGCAGAAGGGATACGCCCATCTGCTGATCCCCCTGCTGGGAGTTTACGAGCGTGCCGAGGATATAGATTTCGAAGCCCTGCCCGAGAAATTCATCCTCAAGGCCAACCACGCATGTGACTGGAATGTGGAGTGCACGGACAAGGCCGCCGAGCGGGCGCAATGGACGGACACCCGTAAGCTGATAAACAGGTGGCTGGAACAGGATTACTCGATCGTCTGCCGCGAAAACCACTACACGGACATTCCGCCCCGCATGGTATGCGAAAAGTTTATCGAGCAGCCGGGTTTGCGCAGGTTGACCGATATCAGGATATTCTGCTTCCACGGGGAGCCCAAACTGATCCTGGTCGGTTACTTCGACCACGAAAAGCCCATGCGCGACTACTTCGACCCCGAGTGGAACCTCACCGATATTCGCACCATGAGGCACGACAGGCATCCCTCGCCCATGCCGAAGCCGGAAAACCTGGATGAGATGCTCGACGTGGCCCGCGCCCTGAGCGCCGATTTCCTTCACGTGAGGGTCGACCTGTACTACGTGGGCGGGAAGATCTATTTCGGGGAGCTGACCTTCACCCCCGCCGCCGGATTCGCCATGCTCAAGCCCGACGACACAGACGCGCTGATGGGAAGCTGGCTCAACCTGCCCCTGGACAACCCGCACGCGGTGCGGTGATCCGCCCGGGGGTCACCCCGTTATTTCAAAAGTGAACTCCAGGGGCGCTATCTTTTCCATCATCAGCCCCACCCCGCAATATTTCTCGTGGGTCATCCTCAACGCCCTTTCGGCTGCCGGGCGGTCCCTCTCGACGGGGCACGAAAGTTCGACCCTCTGCGCAAATGAATCGATCACCGATGTGGCTTTCGCCTCGTCGCCCGTGATCCCGCCGCCCGTTTCGACCCTTATGTGCGAGACTGTGACCCTCATTTTAGCCAGCAGCGCGACTGCGGTCAGCAGGGTGCACTTGCCCAGCGCGGCCAGCATCAACTCCTTCGGGGTCAGGTCGCGCAACTCGACCCCTTCGAGGCGCGAGGGTTCGCCCGGTATCAGCGTATAGACGATTGTTCTCATAATGTTGATAAGTTTGGTTTATCCGTTGCAATAATCGTACCCTCGCAGGGTTAGACTTTAAAGAGGTTTTAGTAGCTTTGCAGAGTATAAAAAGGGATATATGCGGAAACTTTTGTTTTTTTCGTTGTTTTTGACCCTGTGCTGCGCGACCGCAACGGCGGAAGGCGGCTCCCAGGCGCATTTTGACAGGGCGATGTCGCTGTACCGCAGCAAGATGTGGAGCGCGGCGGGAAAGGAATTCACCAAAGCCCGTGAGGCAATCGACCAGCCCCTGAGCCCCTGCGGGCTGCAGTGCGACTACATGCTCACGATGTGCGCATGGCTGGCCGGGGACCCCGACGCGCGCCTTAGGGCGGAGCGGTTCCTGCAGGACAACCCCCACACGGTCTACCACAACGACGTGCTTATGGTCCTGGCTTGCGAACTCTACCGCGAGGGCGACTACGGGCGCGCCCTGCCGGCGTTGCTGGCCGTCGCCCCCTCGGATCTCGCCCCGGGGATGCACGACGAATATTATTTCAAGCTCGGACACTGCTACTTTTGCAGCGGCAACGACGCCCAGGCCGCGCACGCCATGTCGCAAGTTAGCAAAAATGGCAGATATTCCTCCGCGGCCACCTATTATACCGCCTATATGGACTACGCCGCCGGGCGCTATGCACAGGCGAAGGCCGGTTTCCAAAGCATAGCCGCCGACCCGGCCTACGGCAGTATCGTACCCTTCTACCTGATACAGATAGAGTTCCTGCAAAACAACTACACCTACGTCACCTCGCGCGCCGATGAGCTGATCGCCCGTTCGACCAGGCCGCGCGCTATGGAAACCGCACGCATCACCGCCGAATCGTGGTACCACCTGGGCGATAACCGCCAGGCGCTGCGCTACATGGACCTTTTCCGCCAGTTGGGCGGCGTGATGCAGCGCAACGAAAACTATATCGAGGGCTACTGCCTGTACATGCAGCAGGACTGCACAGACGCCGCCGCCGCATTGGGGCAGGTAGTGGGACCGGAGGACGCGCTCTCGCAGAATGCCGCCTACCACCTCGCAGGATGCTACCTGCAGCTTGGCAAAAAGCGCGAGGCGATGCAGTCCTTCTCCATCGCCGGCGCCGGACACTATGACGAACAGGTGCGCGAAGATGCGCTGTTCAACTACGGCAAGCTGCAATATGAGCTCGGCGGGGGCGTGTTCAATGAGGCCATCAACGTGCTCACGCGCTATATAAAGGAGTACCCGGCCTCGCCACGCGTGCCCCAGGCCCGCGAATACCTGCTGTCGGCGTACTACAACTCGCGCAACTACGAGGCGGCGCTCGACGCCATCATGCTGATCCCCAACCCGGACAACAACATCAAGGCGGCGTTGCAGAAGATAACCTATTTCCGCGCGCTGGAATATCACGCCGCGGGTGACGACGCCGAGGCAGACCGTCTGCTGCGCATATCCGCCGCAAACCGCTACAACGCCAAATACACGGCCCTCAGCTCATTCTGGAGGGGTGAGATGGCCTTCGGGCGCGGGGACTACAACGGGGCGATACCGTTCTACAAAGAATACATCTCGCTCTCGCCGGCCAGCGAACCCGAGCACCCGATGGCGCACTATGCGCTGGGCTACTGCTACTTCAACCTCAAGCAATGGGGCGAAGCCTCGACGTGGCTGGGTAAATACCTCGCGCTGGGCCCGGTGGACAGGCAGTTGCTTGCCGACACCTACAACCGCCTGGGCGACGTGAGGTATTCGTCGCGATCTTTCTGGCCGGCGATGGAGGAGTACGACCGCGCGATAAAACTCGACACCCCGCAACGCCACTACGCCGAGTGGCGCAGGGCGATGGTGCTGGGCATGGTGGACCGCGTGCCGCGCAAGATAGAATCCCTGCAACAGATCGTCGACAAGGGCCAGGGCGCATACGTCCCCGAGGCGCTATACGAGCTGGGGCGCACCTACATGTCGCAGGAGCAGTTCTCACAGGCCGCCTCAACACTCGGCAAATACGTCGAGTCATATCCCGCCGGCCCTTCGGCGATGGATGCGCTCGGCGATCTGGCGCTGATATACCAAAACCTCGGACGCAGCGACGACGCGCTGGGATACTACAAGCGCATGGTTGCCGCAGCGCCCAACTCCGCGGCTTCGAAAGACGCGCTGGCGGGGATCCGCAGCATATACGTCGAGCGTAACGACGTGGAGGGCTACTTCGCCTACGCCGCCGCAGCGGGCGTAGAGACCGATATGACCGCCGTGCAGCGCGACTCCCTGGCCTACGCCTCGGCGGAAAGGCAGTTCATGCACTCACCCGACGCGCGAGGCGCGAAGGCGCTCAAGGGCTACCTGGACAACTATCCCAAGGGCGCTTACCGCCCTCAGGCGCTTTACAGCATGGCCTCGGCACTTGAAAACGCCAACGACAAAGCAGGGGCGAAGGAGGCTTTAAAAGCGCTTTCCGGGCTCTACTTCAACGACTACACGGTGCGCGGACTGGAAAACCTCGCCCGGCTGCAGGAGGCCGACAAGGAGTACCCCGCAGCCGCGGTATCCTACCGCGAAATGAGCCGCACGGCATCGACCGCCGTGACGGTCAACCGCGCGCTGGAGGGCTACCTGCGCTGTTCCCGCCTGACCCCGGGCGCGGATATGGCCGCCGTGGCCGCCGAAGTGCTCGACTCGCCCTACGCGGGTAAGGACGCGGTGCGCCAGGCAGAATTCCTCCGTGCTGGAACGCTTCCCGCGGCAGAGGCATTGCCCATATACGAAAAACTCTCGGTCGAGAGCCTCACAGCCGAGGGCGCGGAGTCGGCCTACCGCGTGATCGCCGCCCGGGTACAGTCCGGGCAGTTGGACGAGGCGCGCAAGCGGGTGTTCGCCCTCTCGTCTCAGAACTCGCCGCACAGCCTTTGGGTGGGACGCTCGTTCCTGCTGCTGGGTGACATATACGCCCGCGAAGGCGACACGTTCCAGGCCCGCGCCACATGGCAGAGCATCGTGGACGGCTACCCCGACCAGACGGACGGAGTGGTGGAACAGGCGCGCGCGAATATCAAAAAACTTAAATAAATGATGAATTATAAATTATGGATCATGAATTAAAACACGGCGTCTACCCGAAGCGATCAGACGGCTTGCCAAATTCGTAATTCATAATTCATGACTCATAATTCATAATTGAAAATGAAGACACTCAGCTATATTGCGACCATATCGGCGTTGCTGCTCACCGCCCAGGGAATGGCGCAGCAAGCGGAAATATCCCGCAGCGTGGAGGTGACCAAAGCCTACCGCCCCGAGGCCGATGCGGCCCTTAAACTGCCCACCGTCCCGCGCATGTTCGACACCGTGGCGCTGCGTCCCGAGATAAGTTATTCGATACGTCCGACAGGCTGGGCCACCGCATTCGCTGTCAAACCGATAGCCGCCGCCGGCATAAACGCCACCTATTACGAAAAGCAACCCGCGATATATCTGCGCGCGGGACTCGGCGCACCATTCCAGAGCGCCGCCGACGTCTATGTGCACAAAAAAATCAGCGGCGCGCAACTGGGCGGGTACTTCAACCATGAAGGGTGGTATGCCGACCTGAAAGACGACGCGGGTGCCGAGCAACCCGCCAAGCAGAGCACCAACGCCATGGGCGTATATTGCATAGCCCCGGCGGGGCTGCGCACCTCCATCGACGCACGCCTGGGCTACAGCTGGGATTACTACACCCTCTACGGGCTGGCAGCGCCCTCCTCCTTCCCCGCGATGGATACCGGGAGCGCCAGGGCGCAGAGCTACTCGTCACCACAGGCGTCGGTCACCTTCGGCAACGACTTCACCGACCTGGACGCGGTCAACTTCCGCCTCGGGCTCAGGGGAGGCCACTTCGCCGACCGAAACGACAACAGCCAGAGAGAATGGGGTTTGACAGGCGAGGCGGCGCGCAAATTCAGCTTCGGGAAACTCTCACTCATGGCCGGCGTCGAGGGCTGGAAGGGCGGCGGCAATTTGGACGGCTATAAAAATACGATCTGGAGGGCCGAGCCGCTATACGAAATGCAGAACAGCCGTTTCCGCCTCGCCGCAGGTTTCAATTTCGCGTGGGACGACAACATGGCGGAGAGCAAGGCATGGGTCTTCCCGCGCGTGCGCCTGAGCTGGGATATCTCCAACGGCTATATCGTCCCCTTCATCGACGTGGACGGACACCTTACCAACAACGGCATGCGCAGCCTTGCCGAGCGCTGTCCCTACATGGCGCCGGGCATGGCCTCGCCAGACAACACGGCGCGGTATGATATGCACGGGGGTATTTCGGGAAGTTTCTCATCGTCATTCTCATACAAGGCATTTGCCGGGGCGAGCTTCTACCGTTCGCATATCGCCATGGTCTACTTCTACGACGAGGGCAACACCGGCAGCTTCCTGCCGGCGGCGCAGGACGCGGTGCAGGTGACCGTGGGCGGCGAGATATCGGCTCGCATACCCGGCGGCCTCGAGGCGCTGGCCTCACTGTGCATGCACGTATACCCCGAGAATACATCCTCGACGAAGGTCGCCGACCTGCCCGACCTCGAAATTGGCCTCGGGGCGCGCTACACGTGGCGCGAGAGGCTGACCCTCCAGGCGGGGCTGGACGTGACCGGCAATCGCTACTGCCTCGGCGGCAGGGCATTCTCGGCGGGGATGATCTATGTCGACAGCAGGATCGATCCGGTGGCCGACCTGCATTTCCAGGCCGATTACCGTGTGGCAGGGACGTGGAATCTGTTTTTGCGCGCACGCAACCTGCTCAACATGGAGCTCTACCCCTACGCGCACTACCGGGGACAGGGGATCAACGCCCTGGGCGGGGTCTCGGTTACGTTCTAACGAAATTCTAACGAAAGAGGGCTGCACGTCGTGCAGCCCTCTTTCGTTCACTTCCCGTTACTGAACGTCAACCCGGCAGGTCCGGCGTCGATGCGTATCGGGAATTGCTTGTCTACCTTGCCCCCGAGAATCTGCTTGGAGAGCTCGTTGACCACCTCGCGCTGCAGGGTGCGCTTCACGGGCCGTGCCCCGTACATCGGGTCGAAGCCCGCAGAGGCGATCCATTCCATCGCCGAGGGAGTCACTTCGAGCGTCACCCCGCCAGCGGAGAGCATCTCGCGGATCTTTTCCACCTGGATGGACACAATGCTCAGCACGTCGCCGCGCGTGAGGGGGGTGAACATCACGATCTCGTCGATGCGGTTGATGAACTCCGGTTTGAGGGTCTGCTTCATCAGGTCGACCACCTGGTCGCGCGTATTTTCGATCACTTCGGCGCTGACCACCCCGTCGGAGTCCATTGCCGAAAAGTTCTCCATTATCACTCCCGAGCCCATGTTCGAGGTCATGATGATTATCGTGTTGCGGAAATCGACCGTGCGCCCTTTGTTGTCGGTCAGGCGACCGTCGTCCAACATCTGCAACAGTATGTTGAACACGTCGGGGTGCGCCTTTTCTATCTCGTCGAGCAGCACCACCGAGTATGGCTTGCGCCGCACGGCCTCGGTCAGCTGGCCGCCCTCG